>DATJFM010000021.1:0-17945 GCA_035495655.1 Steroidobacteraceae bacterium | reverse complement strand
CATCGGGACGTTGCAGCTTCTCATCAAGGTCTATGCCGTGCAGGAGCACGCCACGCGCTCGTTAGTGACGCCGCGCATTCGCCTCATCGAGGCGATTACTCGAGAAGGCTCCCTCTCACCAGGTTGAACGAGTCGAACTCGTTATCGGCGCCGTTGTTCACGCCGGAAAAAACCACCCAAAATGTTCTGCCGTCGGAGCTCATCCACTTTGTGGGAATACTCAGACCGGTGGCTTCACCGGCGGTCTCATTCAGACCCTCCCAATCCTCGTAATAGGCGACAGTGGACCACGGACCCCAGGGGGTCTGCGCTTCGAAGAAACCTATCTGACCGGTGGCTGGACCATGCCAGGCCGCAAGCAGATAACGGCTTAACGGAGCGTCGTAGAGGACGCTCGCCGTGGTGAAAGTACCGTATTTTACGTTCTGATCAGTGAAGACGGCCTGTGCATCCGCTTCGCTCTTCGACCAGACCGGCGCATCGCGCTCCAAGCCCGCCCAGTACTCGAAGTGGCCGGGCGTTGCGGGGTCGGCGGTAAGCTCGGTGCTGTGGACCCGCCGCAAATAAATGTGCGTGGAGTCGCTCTTCACATCGCGCTGATAGTAGAAGTACACGTGGGCCGGATCGAATGCACCGGCATAGTCCCTGCCAAACTGTAGTGCGATGCCCGAGTCCGCCGCGCTGACCCAGGGTGCAAGCCGCCAGGTCTTGCCGAGATCCGAAGACCACGCGAGAGTGCGCCCGGCCGGGTTTTGCTCAGGGATGATGGTTGGATCGGCACAATGGCAGTTGTCTGCGGTCCAAAGACCGCCCTGCGCGTACAACACGCCGTCGACCGAGATGAGATCGACGACCTTGCCTCCAAAGGTCGCCTGCGCCTCCGCGAAGGCCGGCGCCTGTCCCCATACGTTCTTTCCCGTGAAGCTGGAGGCGTCAGCTATATCCGGAGTGCCCTCGAGGCGCGCGAATCCCAGGCTGGTTCTACCGGTGCCCTTGCGCTCCTCGGTGCCATCGAAGCCGCCGCCATCTCCCCAGGCGGCGTACAGCTTCCCATCCGCAGCCCAGGTCGTCGGCCAGATGTCGCTGCCAATGGCTTTGCGATGGCTCAGAAGCGTCGAAAAATCCCAGCGCACACCCGGTACCACCTGGCTTTTCGGATAGGGCGCTCGTATGCCAGGCCCCTTGCCGGCGCTCCGCAGTGCCACCAGCTGTATCACATACCAGCCATCGAGACTCTGCCGCGCGCTGGCGCTGTAAGTACCAGGACCGGTGACCGCATTGTCCGCAACGACGAGCGAGCTGTCTTTGGGCAGGAGTCTCTGCCGGTAAAACGGTCCTGGGCCCAGAGCGTGCCCGGCGGTGAAGGCGCTCGAAAGCAGCACATCGCCCGGATCCGAGATGGCCAACGAGCCCGTAGCGGCGTCGGTAGAGATGTCCGCCCCGCCAACCGTGGCGCCGATCGGCTGCTGCGGATCGACTCCGTGGTACTCGACAATCCCCAGGGTGGCCCGTTCGACCGGGCTACTGAAGCTCACTGTGACTCGATTGCGTCGTGGCGCAGCGCCAGCGATGTTGTTCGCGTAGTAGGTAACTTGCGTGGCGACGCCCGCATTCGATACCGAGCTGGCCCGCAGGTAGAGGTTGCCGCTCGTGTCCGTCACAGACACGACGTCTGCAGCGGAATTTGCCCAGGCAATGAATATGACGTCGAGGTCGCCCGCTGCCTGCGTACTCGGATAGGTCGCCGACGCCTCGATCTCACGCCGCGCTGCAACCTCGGCGGCGCCTTGCACGTACGAGACGGCTGCAGCGGACGCCGGTGGGAAGACAGGCAGAATCAGCTGGCAGCCAGCACCGACGAGAAGCCGGGCATGCTTCCCCAATTGACGCATCCAGTGAGTTTGGGCTGGTTCGGGCCCTCGCTGCACGCCTTATGTTCAGCACTGGCGTACGGGCGCACACTCTGTTAGGTTATCGGTGAAAATAACAAATAGGGCACATACCGAAGCCCCTTCATCCCTTAACTTGAGCCGCTCAACGGCTCTATGTGCGTCTCATCCGCAACCGCCAGGGCTCGTCCTGCGAAACAACATGCTGCCACCCATCCCTCAGGCCACATCCCCCCACCGCCGACTGCGCATGGTCTCTGAAGCGCGCGGCGCGGAGGCGGGCCTCGTCAGGCTCTACAAGGGCGTTGGCACCGTTCTAGGGATCATCGGAGCCTGCATCGCTTTCCTGGGCGTGTATGTGGCGGCGATCGAGCTCAACGGCTGGGTCATCGGTCTAGCGCTGGCGTTGGCCACCGCAGGGTTTGCGGCCATGGCCGCGTTTTTCACGCTGCGATACCTGTGGCCGTGTCTGATGCTGCTCGCGCTCCGATTCCTGCATTAGCGCAACGCGCACTCCCGGTACCTTCCGTGTCGGCCGCGCGCCGCCTCAGCGCACTCATGCATCAGGCTAGGGCATGCCGGCGCGGATGCGCTGCGAGAAGTCCGCCGCCCGGTCCGCGGCCTGCGCCAGCGGATTGATGAGGGCACGCCGCTGCAGTTCGGCGAAGGGCACGCTGCTGTCGAGTTTGCCCTGCTCGTAGAGATACTCCGGCAGGTGGCCGCTCACCAGGATCTTCCAGGAATACGGCAGGTGACCGGGATCGAGTCGCGTCAACAGCCAGATGCTGTTCGTGCAGTTGCTGGTGAGAGTGTTGTACCACTCGGGCCGCTGACTGAGCGAGTTGAGCTGGCGCGCGTATTCGAGCAGCAGCCGGCGCCCTGCCTCGAGTCGGCCGCGCAGGCGATAGAGGTACACCTGCTCCGGCGGAGTGTGCCGGTAGTTGGTGCGTAACCGCACGATATCGCGCTCATCGCCGACGGCATAGTAAAGGGGAAATTGCCGGAAGAACCCCCGCACCGAGGAGTAGCTCTGGCCCTTCTCCCGGCGAGTCTCGATGGAGAAGGCCACGTGCGCGCCATCTGCGAATCCGAAACTCAGGAACGCGTGTGCCACGGAGGGTCCCATCCAGTAGACCGCGAAGAGGTCCACCTCCTCGAGCTGCCGAAGATCGAAGGTGCGGTCGTAATACGCGGGCGTGAAATCGGTCTCGCTGCGGTAGTCGAAGTTGCGGATGTTGTGCAGTGTGAGGCGATCGCCGTCGATGGTTGCATGAGCCAGCACCGCATTCTCGGGCTCCCAGTCGCGATCGTTGGAAGGCGCAATGGAGCGCCAGCATGCGAGCAACACCGCCAAGAGCGCCATGAACGCAGCGACTGACCGCCAACGCCGGCGGCTCAGCAGGGCTCCGCAGATGAATGCGAGGCACGCCACTATCCAGACAGCGGTCAGCGTGTTGCGCAGCGTCGCATTGGCATGATCCCAGTAGTGGAGCGCCAGGGCTCCCCAGGCGCCCGCAGCGAGCATCAGCAGGCCAAGGATGAGAAGTCCCGCGGCCCGTGCCACGCGCCGCAGGCCGCTGAGGGGAGCTTTGGAGCTGCCTGTCACAGACATCGCGGCTTCAGCGGAATGTCGGGTGGTCGAGAATCGACCCTGAGCCGACTGGAGTTCCGAGCGTCAACCAGGTCGCCCATGCGCCGCTCGCCTTGCCGACCCCCAGGGTGATGGTCCCGAGTGGAGTGCGGCCGCCGATGTAGCCCGACACGCCATATAGCTCGCCATCCGCCACGGAATCGACGCGCTGGTACACGTGGCCCCCCTCCACTCCGAAGCCGCTGTAAAGCGCCTGATTGGCGATCGGCAGGATATCGGCAACACGCCAGAGCACATTGCCCTGCAAGGTCCAGTACTTGCCGGCACGCACCTCACCGGGCGAGTAGCCGGGGAAGCTCTGCGGGCCGCCGAGCGAGAACGCGCGGTCCGCTGGCAGCGTGCTGCCGAGATTCGTGCCACCCGCCGCCGTCAGCCACAGCGTGGTGACGCCGGCGTGGGTCACCTGGCGTGCCGCTGCCTCGAGGGTTTCCCAGCTGCGCGAGGCGCCGAGACCGGTATCGGAGCGGAAATACTGGATCTCGGCCACCGTACCGCGGGTCGCAAAGGCCCCGGCGTCACGATTGTCGAAAAATCCCGATGCCAGCAGGCCCGCGTCAGTGTACTTGCCGGTCGGCAGCAGCGTGCTCCCGGTGTCGACCTCGACGCGCCGCCGGTCTGCAAAGTAGCCCCCGCGCAGCTGACCGTTGGATCCGAGGTTCATACCGACATCGACCCGGCCGCCGAAATCGATGAAGAAGTACTGTGCGATGCGCTTGTAGTCGTTGTAGATGTCCTCGATGGAGCGCGCAGCGAGCGCTCCGGGCTCGACGAAGAAGATCTGGGCGGTGTCGAGCGGCTGGTACAGGCTGGTCAGGAAGTTAGTCGAGGTCCCAAGCTGCACGCGGTTGCGCCATTGACCTCCGTATTCATTCAGCCAGCGGCGCACGTACTGCAACTCGAGCTCGAAGCGCAGCTCACCGGCACCCGCGGCGTAGATCCCCATGCTCGGCCGCAGCACGTCCGGCCCGATTTGACTCTCGCGGGGCTCCCACACCAGGACCGGATTGTCGGGGTTGCCCTCGAGACGGTACTCGACACTGTCGAGGTCATCGAGCACCGCGAGACGGGCCGCATCGGCACTGATGGCGGTAATGTCGACCGTATCTCCCGCGCGCACGCGCGTCAGTGAGCGGAGGTACTCGGGATTGACATACTTCAGGCCGCGGAACTGCACGTCGGCCACTCTGATCTCGACCTTCTGACTCACGGTCACGCGCTCGCGCCACGCCGCGTATTGCGCGGGCGAAACCGACAGAGTCGCGAGCCGCGCGCTCATTGCACGCGCGGCCTTCTCCCCAAGGGGAATGGTTGCAGCGGTACGCTCGAAGTCCGCCGCGCTGAACTCGCCCAGGTCGACGTCGATGCGGATGTCCCGATCCGTCAGTGTCTCCAGCTGCACCCGCTCGTTCGCTTCGGACATGATGTCGTTGCTGCGCGAGATGAGGCTGCCCGGCCCTATGAGCTGCTCGCGCTTCGCCGTCGGCTTGGCGAGATTGACCGCGATCACGACGTCCGCGCACAGGTTGCGCACGACGTCGATTGGCAGGTTGCGCACCATGAAGCCATCGGCGAGCACGTACTGATCGGCCACCACCGGTGCAAACGCGCCGGGGATCGCCATGCTGGCCCGCATGGCGGTGGCGATGTCGCCATGACCGATCACCACCATGTTGCCGGTCAGCATGTCGGTCGCGACGGCGCGGTAAGGGATGGGGAGTCGATCGAAGTCGGCTACCGCACGCGCCTGGGCGACGTATGAGCGCAGCACGTCCTCGACGCGACTCGATGCGATGAGACCGCTCGGTGGGACGATCCGCCCGCCCTTCAGACCCAGCTCCACCGAGCCGCTGGTATCGTTGAAGCGTTTCTGCTCCGCTGGCAGGAGCTCGCGGCTACCCACGCCGCCCACGACCGATTTCCAGTCGACTCTGGTGACGAACTGCTCGATGTCCGCCGCGCGCATCCCGGAGGCGTAACCGCCACCGACCAGTGCCCCCATGCTGGTGCCGGCGATGCAGTCGATCGGAACGCGCAGCTCCTCGAGTACTTTCAGCACACCGATGTGCGCTCCGCCGCGCGCGCCGCCGCCCGCGAGCGCGAGCCCTACGCGCGGCCGCTTGCCGGCGAACATCGCGTCGGGCGGCTGAGCTGTGGACTGTCCGCTTTGCGCGCCAGCCTCCCCAGCCCGCGGCGGTGTGGTCGGCTGCTGAGCTGCCGCAGCCGCCGTCGCAAGTGCCGCAATGAGGCACACGAAGCGGCGCCGGTACCCCATCTCCCGACCCGACCGTTGCCGCACCATCATGTCATCTTGCACGGTTGAGCGTCAGTTTGCAGTCGCCTGTCGCGTCGCTGGCTGCGCGGCCTCTTCGGCAGTCACCCAGTCTACGCACGGCCTCTCGCCAGACAATCGGACCCTCGGCCTACCATGGGTTGGCGGCTGATCGGAGTGCGGATGAAGACAATCGGCCCGGGTATGTTCGCCGGGGATGCGGCAAAACTCTGCGCGAACGGCCGGCCAAGGCGATGACTACTGCTCGCCGAGCGCTGCGATCTTGGTCTGGATTCTGGCACGTTCTCCGGGGCCGGCAGTGCCGAGAGCCGCGCGATAGAAATGCCGGGGTAATTCGTTGCGCTGCTCAGTAGCGACCGCATCCCCGGCCAGCTCATACGCGGCATAGAGCGTTGGGTCCCGATCGAGCGCGGCGAAGGCGAACTGCAACGCCTCGTCCCGTCGGCCTACTTTCATGGCCTCCGTCGCCCGCTGGAGCGCAACGTGCGCACCGGCCTGGCGCGCGCTGTGGCAAGCCACCGACCCGGCGTAGAAGCCGCCGGCGACACAAAGGATGCCGGCTGGCAGTGCCACCGCAAGCGCACGCATGTGTTGGACCTCAGACCGGGTGAGCGTAGCCGAGCGTCTTGAGCGCCTCAGCGATCTCTTCGAGCGCGCGTGGATCGTCGATGGTCGCCGGCATGTTGTAAGGGTGAGAGTCCGCGATTGACCGCATGGTCGCGCGCAGCACCTTGCCCGAGCGCGTCTTCGGCAGACGCGGAACGATCGCAACGTGGCGAAACGCGGCCAGCGCGCCAACCTGCTGGCGCACGCGCTCGATGAGCTCCTGCAGGATCTCCGCCGCCGGCCGCACGACTCCGGACTTCAGCACCACGAGTCCAAGGGGTAACTGCCCCTTGAGTGCGTCCGCAACCCCGATCACGGCGCATTCGGCCACATCCGGATGCCCGGCGAGCACTTCCTCCATGCCACCCGTCGAGAGACGGTGTCCCGCCACGTTGATGACATCATCGATGCGCGACATGATCCACACATAACCGTCCGCATCGATGTAACCGGCATCGCCAGTGAGGTAATAACCGGGGTAGCGGCTCAGATAACTGTCGCGATATCCCGCATCGTTCTGCCACAGCGTCGTCAGCGTGCCCGGTGGCAGTGGCAGCCGCAGCACGATGTTACCAATCGTGCCGGGCCCCAGCGGCGCGCCGGAATCATCGAGCACCTGCACATCGTAGCCCGGCACGGGCACGCTCGCGGAGCCGGGCTTGATCGGTAGCGGCGTCAGCCCGCGGCAGTTGGCTGCCACCGGCCAGCCGGTTTCCGTCTGCCACCAGTTATCGATGACCGGCACCCGCAGTTTCGATTCAGCCCAGTGCACCGTGTCCGGATCGCAGCGCTCTCCGGCGAGAAACAGGGTGCGAAGACTGCCTAGATCATGGCGGGCGATCAGTGCTCCCTGCGGGTCCTCCTTCTTGATGGCGCGAAAGGCCGTGGGGGCGGTGAAGAGTGCGTTCACCCTGTGCTGGGCAACCACACGCCA
Organism: Steroidobacteraceae bacterium; assembly: GCA_035495655.1. GTDB lineage: Bacteria > Pseudomonadota > Gammaproteobacteria > Steroidobacterales > Steroidobacteraceae > 13-2-20CM-66-19. The sequence goes on along the minus strand of DATJFM010000021.1, from coordinate 10,575 downwards.
GAACGCTCCGGCATCGGGTGTACCGACCGGCTTGCCCTCGTAGAGGATGCTGGTGCAGCCGGCGAGCAGCGGCGCATAGACGATGTAGGAGTGGCCCACCACCCAGCCGACATCCGATGCAGCCCAGAAGACATCCCCAGGGCGCATGTCGTAGATCGCGCGCATCGACCAGGCGAGCGCGACGGCGTGACCGCCGTGGTCGCGCACCACACCCTTCGGCTTACCGGTCGTCCCGGAGGTGTAGAGGATATAGAGTGGATCGGTGGCGGCCACCGAAACGCAGGGCAGTGCCTCGACATTTACGAGGGCTTCCGCCCACTCGAGATCGCGCCCGGATGTGAGGCTCGCTGTTACCTGTGGGCGCTGCAGGACGATGCAGCGCTCGACTCTGTGGCGCGCGAGCCGCAGCGCCTCATCGAGTAGCGGCTTGTAGGCAATCACGCGTTGCCCCTCGATCCCGCAGGAAGCCGAGACCACCAGAACCGGGCGGGCATCGTCGATGCGCTTGGCGAGCTCGTGCGGCGCAAAGCCGCCGAAGACCACCGAATGCACCGCGCCGATGCGCGCACAGGCAAGCATTGCCACGACCGCCTCGGGCACCATCGGCATATAGATGACGACGCAATCGCCGCGCTCTACGCCCTGTGCCGCGAGCGCCCCGGCGAAGCGAGCGACGCGATCGCGCAGCTCGCGATAGCTGAGCCGAACCACCGTGCCCGTCACCGGGCTGTCGTAGATGAGGGCGGCCTGTTCGCCGCGGCCCTGCTCGATGTGCCGGTCGAGCGCGTTGTAACAGGTGTTGATGCGTCCGCCGCTGAACCACCGGTAGAGCGGAGCGCGGGCGGTATCGAGTACCGTGTCCCAGCGGCGCTCCCAGTGGAGCGCTTCAGCCTGCTCAGCCCAGAAACCTTGCGGGTCCTCGAGCGCACGGCGGTGCGCCTCGCTGTAAGCGTTTGCCGGCATGTTCATATGACACCACAGGGCCACCTGGCCCACAGATGTGATCCCGTATGATCCTACCCGTTACCGTTTCGCATGGCGCGGAGACGCAGACATCAGGGGCAGTACCAGGGCATTCGACTTCATCGTCGTAGGTGCCGGGATGGCGGGTACGAGCGTCGCTGCGGCGCTTGCGTCCACGGCGAAAGTAGCGCTCCTCGAGGCGGAATCGCAGCCAGGCTTTCACACCACGGGCCGCTCGGCAGCGCTTTTTGCACCGAACTACGGCAGATCATGAGCCGGTGATCGGATTCGATGCTCTCGTGCCCGGGCTGTTCTGGTGCGCCGGTCAGGGCGGATACGGCGTACAAAGCGCAGCCGCGGCCGCACAGCGCGCGGCGGCGCTCGCCCGGCGCGCGGCGGTGCCGGCGGCGATCGCCGCAGCCGGAGTGCCCGCCGAGCGTGTGTCGCCCGAGCGCTTCTTACCCGAGGCCAATTAGGCGGGCCGGGTTGCCTCAGACGCAGTTCGCCTGCAGCAGCTGCCGCTCGTGCAGTGATTCCACCGCTTCGACAAAGGCGCGCTCGAACACGTAATCGCCGGGGCTGCCGATACCCGGGGACGCTGTAAACCCGCGTGCATCGAGCAGCGCGCGCGCATCGCAGAGCATGCGCATGTTGCCACAGATCATCACCCGATCGTCGTGGCAGTCGAGTGGCGGGAGACCGAGCTGCGCACACACCGATCCCTCCGCCATCAGTCGGGTGATGCGGCCGACGCGCGCAAACGGCTCGCGCGTGAGTGCCGGACAGTCGATCAGCTGCCGCTGCGCCATCGCCCCGAGCCAGGCATCGGTGTGCAGTCTTCTCAGCACCTCATCACCATAGGCGAGGTCCTGACGCGTCCGTCCACCGCGCACCAGGATGATCTGTGCGAAGCGCTCATAGATCTCCGGGTCCCGGATGAGCGCCGCGAATGGCGCCACCCCGGTGCCGGTTGCGAGCAGGAACAGGCGCTTGCCGGGTCTGAGGTCCCGCAGCACCAGGGTTCCGGTGGGCTTGGTGCTGATGAGGATCGCATCGCCCCGCTGCACGCACTGCAGGCGCGAGGTGAGCGGACCGTGCGGCACGATGATGCTGTAGAACTCGAGCTCTTCCTCGTAGTTGGCGCTGGCGATGCTATAGGCGCGCACCACCCTGCGGCCGCCGGTGTCCAGTCCGATCATCAGGAACTGGCCATTCTCGAAGCGGAGCGACGGGCCGCGCGTGGTGCGGAAGCTGAAGAGCTTCGGGCTCCAGTGATGCACCGCAGTCACCCGCTCGGTCGTGTAGCTCGCCATGTCCGCTCCGCCGTCATTGCGCGCGCATGCTGTTGTGTACGCGGCTAGCGCGGAATACGTATTTGACGCGCCGGCCGCCCGGATTGCGGTAACTACTGACGCGGTCACGCAGATCGCGCCGCTAGCATCGCCCACGACTGCAGCAGCTTGCGGCGCGTGGTATTCAACAATGCACCTCAACGAGACCTATAACGACAAGGTCGTCCGGCAGTTCGCCATCATGACGGTCGTCTGGGGCATCGTCGGCATGGCAGTCGGCGTGCTCATCGCCGCGCAGCTCTACTGGCCGGCGCTGAGTTTCGATGTGCCATGGCTCACCTACAGCCGGCTGCGACCGCTGCACACCAACGCGGTCATCTTCGCCTTCGGTGGCTGCGCGCTCATCGGTACCTCTTATTACGTCGTGCAGCGCACCTCCCATGTGCGGCTGTTCAGCGATCGTCTGGCGGCCTTCACCTTCTGGGGCTGGCAGGCGGTCATTGTGGCAGCGGCAATCACGCTGCCGCTCGGCATCACTCAGGGCAAGGAGTACGCCGAGCTCGAATGGCCGATCGACCTGCTGATCACGATCGTATGGGTGGTGTACGCGGTGGTGTTCTTCACGACCATCGCTCGTCGGCGTGTCAGTCACATCTACGTCGCCAACTGGTTCTACGCCTCCTTCATCATCACCATCGCGGTGCTGCACGTATTCAACAATCTCGCCATTCCGGTGAGCCTCACGAAGTCCTATGTCGTGTACTCGGGCGCCATCGACGCGATGATGCAGTGGTGGTACGGGCACAACGCGGTCGGCTTCTTCCTCACCGCCGGCTTCCTCGGAATGATGTATTACTTCGTGCCGAAAGCCGCGCAGCGCCCCATCTATTCCTACCGGCTATCGGTGGTGCACTTCTGGGCGCTGATCTCGGTGTACATCTGGGCGGGCCCGCACCACCTGCATTACACCGCCCTCCCCGACTGGGTGCAGTCGATCGGCATGGTGTTCTCGCTGTTGCTGCTCGCGCCCTCCTGGGGCGGGATGATCAACGGCATCATGACGCTCTCGGGAGCGTGGGACAAACTGCGCACCGACCCGATCATCCGCTTCATGATCGTGTCCTTGTCCTTCTACGGCATGTCGACCTTCGAAGGTCCGATGATGTCGATCAAGACCGTCAACGCGCTCTCCCACTACACCGACTGGACCATCGGCCACGTACATTCCGGCGCGCTCGGCTGGGTGGCCATGATGACCATCGGCACGATGTACCACTTGATTCCGCGCCTCTTCAACCGTCAGCAGATGTACAGCGTGAAGCTGATCGAGGTGCATTTCTGGATGTCGACGATCGGAGTGGTGCTGTACATCAGCGCGATGTGGATTGCGGGGGTGGTGCAGGGACTCATGTGGCGCGCCTTCAACGATGACGGCACGCTCACGTACAGCTTCATCGAGAGCGTAAAGGCGACCTATCCCTTCTACCTGGTGCGCCTCGCAGGCGGGCTGTTGTTCCTTGCCGGGATGCTGCTCATGGCCTGGAACGTGTGGATGACCGTGCGGCATGAGAAACCACGGCCCGTCCCGGTGCCGGCGCCAGCGCCCGAGCCGGCGGCGCCACTGATCACCGCGCCGGCGCCGCTGCCGGCCGGCGCGGCGGTGAGCGGAGCGCAGTCATGAACCACGACGTAGTCGAGCGCAAGCTCGGGTTGCTGATCGTGCTGATCGTGCTGGTGATCAGCATCGGCGGTTTCATCGAGGTGATCCCGCTCGCGGTGAGCGCCGCCGCCAAGCAGGGCGCCGTGCAGATCAAGCCGCGCACTGCGCTCGAGCAGGCCGGGTTCGATATCTACGAGCGCGAGGGCTGCTATCTGTGCCATTCACAGCAGATCCGGCCGTTCCGCAGCGAGACCGAGCGCTACGGACCGTACTCGGTGGCGGCGGAATCGCAGTATGACCATCCCTTCCAGTGGGGCTCCAAGCGCACCGGGCCGGACCTGGCGCGCGTCGGCGGGCGCTACAGCGATGACTGGCATCGCGTACACCTGCACAACCCGCGCGATGTCGTTCCCGAATCCAACATGCCGGGCTTCCCCTGGCTCGAGCAGAACCGCATCGATGCGCCGGTGCTGCAAAGGAAGCTGCGGGTGCTGCGTATGCTCGGCACCCCCTATAGCGACGCCGACATTGCCGCCGCGCCGGCAGCGGTGCAGGACAAGACGGAGCTCGATGCGCTGATCGCCTACCTGCAATCGCTCGGGCTCGCACGGCCGCGCGGCTGAAGGGCGCAACGGTGTCGCTGCACATGGACTTCGAATTGCTGAGCGGCGTGGTGACGGTCGTGTGGTTCGTCGCCTTCATCGGCTTGTGCCTGTGGGCCTGGAGCCGGGGCCGCCGCGGCGTGTACGCAGCCGCCGCGCGCCTGCCACTCGATGTGACGGCCGACAACTGCAGCGTGCAGCAGGATGGGGGCAGCTGAATGTCGACCTTCATGCAAGCGATCGTGCTGGTTTTCACGTGCCTCAACGTGCTCGGCTGCGCCTGGCTGATCTGGTGGACGGCCTTGAAGCAGCCGGACGAAGTGGCCGAGGGCGCGGTCAAGGAGCACGTGTGGGATGGCGACCTGCGTGAGCGTAACAACCCGATGCCGCGCTGGTGGCTGATGCTGTTCTTCATCACCATCGTGTTTGCGCTGCTTTACTTCCTGCTCTACCCCGGCGTCGGACGCGGCGTTCTCGGCTGGACCGAGCTGCGCGAGTACAAGGAGGAGATGCAGAGCGCACAGCAGCGCTACGCTCCGGTGTACGCTGCCTATGCCGGCCGCACCCTCGAAGACCTCGCGCGCGATCCCAAGGCGCTGGCGCTCGGTCACAGCCTGTTCGCGACCAACTGTATCAACTGCCACGGCTCAGACGGGCGCGGCGCGCCGGGATTTCCCGATCTCACCGATAACGACTGGCTCTATGGCGGCGAGCCGAAGGATATCGTGCAGTCGATCACCTTCGGTCGCGAGGGAATGATGCCGCCGATCGGCGCGGCACTCGGCGAGCAGGGAGTGGATGAGGTGATCGCCTACGTGCTGAGCCTCAGCGGCCACACCGAGCCCGCGGAGAAGATCGAGGCCGGCAAGGCGCGCTTCGCGGTGTGCGCCGGTTGCCACGGGGCCGATGGCAAGGGCAATCATGCGGTGGGTGCGCCGGACCTGACGGCGGATATCTGGCTGTACGGCGGATCGCCGGTCACGTTGCACAAGACTCTCACGGAGGGTCGCCATGGAAAGATGCCCGCTCATCAATGGCTGGGGGACGATCGGATCCGCCTGCTCGCGGCCTATGTCTACAGCCTCTCGCATCCGCAGCAGTGAGGGACAGCGACCGTGCGCGGCGTGAGAGGGCTCGATGTGGCGCTCGTGCTGTGGCCGTCCTTTCTCGCGGCCTGCGCCGCAAGCCTGCTGTTCTTCGCCGCGGTGGATCCGGTGGTGCTGCGCGATGCAGGGCCGCGGCTGTTTGCCGGACTCGACCGCGAGGCGGGCTACGCGCTCGGGTTTCTGTTCTTTTGGGGCAGCGCAGCACTCGCGAGCGCCATCAGTGTTTACCTGATCCGCACGGCGCGCGCTGAGTCGCGCGCCGCGGATGTGCCGGGGGAGCGCTGAGCGGCATGGCGAGCGCCACTCCCCTTCCGCCATCAGCGCCGCCCGCCGGCTTCTATGCGGCCGCCGCCAAGATCTACCCACGTGAGGTCGATGGACGCTTCAGCCGCTTGCGCAAGGCCGCGGTGGTGGTGCTGCTCGGGCTTTTCTACGGCTTCGCCTGGCTCGACTGGAACGGCCACCAGGCGCTGCTCTTCGACCTGCCGGCTCGCAAGTTCCACATCTTCGGGCTCACCCTCTGGCCGCAGGACTTTCTCTACCTGACGCTGCTGCTGATCGTCGCGGCACTGTCACTCTTCTTCTTTACCGCGCTCGCCGGCCGCCTGTGGTGCGGCTATGCCTGTCCGCAGACGGTGTGGACGGAGCTGTTCGTGTGGATCGAGCAATGGACTGAAGGCTCGCGGTTGCAGCGCATGAAGCTCGATCGCGCACCATGGAGGGCCGCAAAGCTGTTACGCAAGAGCGGCAAGCAGGTGCTGTGGCTGACACTGGCGCTGTTCACCGGCTTCACCTTCGTCGGCTACTTCACACCCATCCGCTCACTCGCGGCACAGATCCTCAGCCTCTCGCTCGGTCCCTGGCCGTGGTTCTGGGTGTTTCTCTATTCGCTGGCGACCTACGGTAATGCCGGGTTCCTGCGCGAGCAGGTGTGCAAATACATGTGCCCGTATGCGCGCTTTCAGAGCGCGATGTTCGACAAGGACACGCTCATCATCTCCTACGATGAGCAGCGTGGCGAGCCCCGCGGCGCGCGCCGCCGCGGCAGCGTGGCGCGAAGCGTCGGGCTTGGCGACTGCATCGACTGCACGATGTGCGTGCAGGTCTGTCCGACCGGGATCGACATCCGTCACGGCCTGCAGTACGAGTGCATCGCCTGCGGGGCCTGCATCGATGCCTGCGACCAGGTGATGGACAAGATGGGCACGGCGCGTGGACTGATCCGCTATACCACCGAGCACGCGCTGCGCGGTGAGCGGACCCGCATCGCGCGCACCCGGCTGCTCGTGTACGCCGTGCTGATCAGTGCGGCGCTCGGTGCGCTCACGTTCCTGCTGCTGACGCGTACACCGCTGATCCTCGATGTGCTGCGCGACCGCAACGCCCTGTATCGCGAGGTGCACGGTGATCGCATCGAGAACGCCTACACGCTGAAGATGATCAACCTCGACGACCAGCCGCATCGCTATCGGGTGACGGTGAGCGGCATGCGCGGACTCGAGCTCATAGCTCCCGTCGGGGAAGTCCCGCTGCCACCCGGCAGCGTCAACAGCATCGCAGCGCGCCTCGAGGCACCGCGCGAGCTTTCCGGCGGCGTGCATCGCATCGTACTGACACTCGCCGCGGTGGATGGCTCCGGCAGCGCCGTGCACGAGAACGCCCGCTTCATAGGACCCAAGCCATGAGCAGCCTGCCCCCTCTGCAGTGGTATCGCCATTTCTGGCCCTGGTTTCTGATTGCCATGCTGGGCAGCGCCGTAACGGGGAGTTTCGTCACTCTGTACTTCGCCCTGCATACCACCGACGTGGTGGTCGAGCACGCCGACGCCTCGCAGTGAGGACTGCGATGGATGCCGCTCCCGCCGCCCTGGTTTGTTTCCATTGCGGCAGCCCGCTGCCCCAGGATGAGCACCTCGCGGTACGCGTCGCCGGCATCCTGCGGCCGGTGTGCTGCGCTGGCTGCGAGGCAGCAGTCAATCTCATCCTGTCGCAGCGGCTCGAGCGCTTCTATGAGTTCAGACAGCTGCCCGCAGCGGCTCCCGCCGGTGCCGTGCACAACTGGTCGATCTTCGATCGGGCCGCGGCGCTGCGGCGCTATACCCACGAGCTCCCAGGTGGCGAGCGCGAGCTGAGCCTTCAGCTCGAAGGCCTGCGCTGTGCAGCCTGCGCCTGGCTGATCGAGAACAGCTTGCGCCGCGAGCCCGGCGTGAAGGATATCCAGGTAAACGCCGGCAGCGCGCGCGCGGAGCTGCGCTTCGACCCGCAACGCATCGCCTTGAGCCGGCTGCTCGAGCGCATTCATGCGCTCGGCTTCGTGCCGCAGCCACTTTCGTTCGCCGGCGGCCCATCTCCGGGCTGCGCAGAGCGCCGCGCAGCGCTCAAGCGGCTCGCGGTCGCCGGCTTCGGCATGATGCAGCTGATGACTTTCGCGGTGTCGCTGTACGCCGGGGTCATCCAGGGCATGGCCCCGGATCTGCAGCAGTTCCTGCGCTTCGTCAGTCTCGCAGTCGCGACTCCCGTGGTGCTTTATTCGGCGCAGCCGTTCTTCGTCTCCGCGCTCCGCAGCGTGCGCGCGCGCGCGCCGGGCATGGACGTGCCGGTGGCGCTGTCGATCGCGGCCGCCTATTTGTGGAGCGCATGGGTGACGGTGCGGGGCCAGGGCACCGTCTATTACGACTCGGTGGTGATGTTCACCTTCTTTCTGCTTGTTGGTCGCTATGTGGAAATGTCGCTGCGACATCGTTCCGGCATGCAGCAGGACGCGCTTGCGCGCCTGCTGCCGGAGAGCGTGCTGAGGCTCACCGGAGCAAAGAGCGAGCGCGTGACTCCGGATGAGCTGTGCACCGGCGATCGCGTGCGCCTGTGTCCGGGTGAGCGCATACCGGCCGACGGAGTCATCGAAAGCGGGACTACCGAAGTCGACGAATCGCTGCTCACCGGAGAATCGGCGCCGCGCGCACGCGCCCGAGGCGATACGCTGCTCGCCGGCACCCTGAACGTGAGCGGCTCGCTCGACATGCAGGTGCTGCGCACCGGCCCGGATTCGACCCTCGCAACGGTCTCCCGGCTCCTCGAGCGCGGCCATGCCGCACGGCCGCGCATCGCAGACGTGGCCGACCGCGTTGCGAGCGGATTCGTCGGCGCAGTGTTGGTGCTGGCAGTGCTGGTAGGACTCTATTGGTGGCACGCAGATGCCGCACGCGCCTTTCCAGCCGTACTCGCGGTGCTCGTGGTGACCTGCCCCTGTGCGCTGTCACTGGCCACCCCCGCAGCGCTCGCCGCCGCCACGACTCGTTTGGCTGGCATAGGCATACTCGTGACCCGCAGCCGCGCACTCGAGCGCCTTGCGGACTCGGACTGCATCGTATTCGACAAGACCGGCACGCTCACCCTCGGTACGCCGCGGCTCGATGAGGTGGTTCTGCTCAGCCCACGTGCCTCGGCGGAGCGCTGCCTCGAGTTGGCGGCCGCACTCGAGAGCCGCACCGCGCACCCGCTCGCCCGGGCGTTTGCGCACCTCACTCCCGCGGCCGGGCTGAGCGCCGTGCAATGCGCGGCGGGACGGGGAATCGAGGGCTGCATCGATGGCGCACGCTATCGGCTCGGACGGGTGGACTACGTGCTGGAGGCCTGCCCCGGCACTGCGGTGCCCGCGCGCATCCGCGCCGGGGCGGAGCTCGCGCGCATCGTGCTCGGCGATGCCGAAGGTCCACTCGCCGCCTTCCGCGTGAGCGATGCGCCGCGCGTGGATGCCCGCGCAACGCTCGCGCGGCTCCAGCGCCTCGGCGTCAGGCCGCTGATCGCGAGCGGCGATCAGAGCGCAGCGGTTGCGCTCGCTGCGCAGCGTCTCGGCGGCCTCACCGCGTACGCCGGGCTCCGCCCCGAGGAGAAGCTCACCCTCGTCGAGCAACTTCAACACGCCGGTCACCGCGTCGTCATGGTGGGTGATGGTGTCAACGACGCCCCGGTGCTCGCAGCGGCCGACGTCTCGGTGGCCATCGCGAGCGGTGCCGATCTCGCCAAGGTCAACGCCGATTTCGTGCTGCTCGGTGACGGACTCGGTGCGCTGGCAGGCGCCGTCGAGAGCTCGCGGCGCATGCTGCGGGTCATCCGCCAAAATCTCTGCTGGGCAGTGCTCTACAACCTCACGGCCGTGCCACTCGCCGCGAGCGGCCGCCTCGAGCCATGGATGGCCGCGCTCGGCATGTCGCTGAGCTCACTCCTGGTCGTGCTGAACGCCATGCGGCTGCTCCGGGCATCGCAGCCGGAGGCGGCAGCGTCCGCGGCACCGCCCGATGCGGTGGCAATCAGCGTATGAGCAGTCTTTACCTGCTGATCCCGTTGGCATTGGTGCTGCTTGCCGTGTCCGTGTGGGCATTCCTCTGGGCGGTGCGCCGCAGCCAGTTCGACGACCTCGACTCGCCGGCGCTTCAGATCCTGCTCGATGATGATCGCGCGCCACCGCCCCGCGCGGAGAATGCTCACGATGCATGAGCTCACCTTCCTCACGGCGTTGCTTGCGGGACTCTTCGGCAGTACGCACTGCCTGGCGATGTGCGGCGGCATTGCGACCGCACTCGGCGGTGCGTCCGGGCAGCGCTTGCCCTGGCAGGCGCTCCTCTATAGCAGCGGGCGAGTGGTGAGTTACGCGCTGGCAGGCGCCGTCGCCGGCGCGCTCGGAGCTTCCGTCGGGTTCGTGTTCGCCGCCTCGAGCTGGAGCGCCCTGCTGCGCCTGGGGACAGCGATCATGGTGATCATCATCGGCCTGGATATCAGCCTCGGCACGGGCAGCGCTGCGTATTGGCTGCGTGTGCCCGAGCGCTGGGGCGGGCGGCTGTGGCGACGGCTCGCGCCCGGGCATCCCCTGTCGCTCCCATCCGCGCCCAAAACGCGGGCGCTCCTGCTGGGATTGTTGTGGGGGTGGCTGCCCTGCGGACTCGTGTATTCAGTGTT
>DATJFM010000020.1:0-20841 GCA_035495655.1 Steroidobacteraceae bacterium | reverse complement strand
CTCTCCGGTGGCATGGCGCGCCGCGTGGCGCTCGCGCGCGCCATCGTCATGGACCCGGAAGTGCTCATGTACGACGAGCCGTTCGTCGGGCTCGATCCGATCTCCCTCGGGGTCATCCTGCGGCTCATCAAGCAGATGAACGCCGCCCTCGGCATCACCAGCATCGTAGTCTCGCACGATGTGCAGGAGCTGGCCCACATCGCCGACGACAGTTACCTGCTCCTCGATGGGCGCATCGCCGCGGCCGGCACTCCCGAGCAGCTGCGCACCAGCACGGCGCCGGCGGTGCATCAGTTCATGAGTGGGAACGCGGAAGGACCGGTTGCTTTCAATTATCCGGCCCTCGACTACGCGACGCAGCTGCTGACGGACACCGATGACTAGCGGCGGACGCAACAATTACCTGATCGAAGGGCTGCGACGCCTCGGCTCGGTGGCGATCTTTCTGCTGCAGCTGCTGGCGGCCTCGGTAGCGTCGCTCGGCCGGCCTGGCCTCTTGGTGAAGCAGATCTACAACGCCGGCGCCCGCTCGCTCATCATCATCATGCTCTCGGGACTATTCGTCGGCATGGTGTTGGGATTGCAGGGGTACGACCTGTTGCAGCGCTTCGGCTCCGAGCAGGCACTCGGCATCGCGGCGGCGCTCGGTTTGCTGCGCGAGCTGGCACCGGTCATCACCGCGCTGCTGTTTGCCGGCCGCGCCGGCACCGCGCTCACGTCCGAGATCGGACTGATGCGCGCCACGGACCAGCTCACCGCCATGGAGATCATGGCGGTCGATCCGCTGCGCTATGTCGCCGCGCCCCGCTTTCTCGGCGGAGTGATCGCCATGCCGCTGCTCACCGCAATCTTCAGCCTGATCGGGCTCTACGGCGCGCAGCTGGTCGGCGTCCAGCTGATGGGCGTGGATCGGGGCACGTTCTGGTCGCAGACCCAGGGCGCGGTCGATCTGCACGATGTCAGCGAGGGCATGGTCAAGAGCGTGGTGTTCGGTGTGGCCTGCAGCCTGATCGCCGTGCACGAGGGCTACCATGCCGAGCCTACGGCCGAGGGCGTGGGCCTTGCCACGACGCGCACCGTGGTCGCCTCCTCGGTGCTGACACTGCTGCTCGATTATGTGTTGACGGCGGCCTTCCTGTAAGAGGAACTTCGACCTATGCGTGCCAATCGAACACTAGAGATAGGAACCGGGTTGTTTGTGTTGCTCGGCTTCGCCGCACTGCTGTTTCTGACCACGCAGTTGCCGGCGAGCGGCCTCAAGTTTGGTGGCGCCAAAGCCGGCTACCACGTGACCGCCGCATTCGACGACATCGGCGATCTCAAGGTGGGATCCCCGGTAACGATGTCGGGCGTGCGCCTCGGCGAGGTGTCGGGCATCCGCTTCGATCCCAAGGACTACAAGGCCGTGGTCACCATGCGTATCGATACGCAGTACAACCAGATTCCCGAGGACAGCTATGCGAGCATCCAGACGCAGGGGCTGCTCGGGGGCAAGTACATTGGCCTGAGCCCGGGGGGTCTCGACACCTATCTCAAGGATGGCAGCCGCATAGACCAGACGCAGTCGGCGATCGTGCTCGAGAGTCTGATCAACAAGTTCTTCGCCAACTACTCGAGTGGCAAGGGCAGCGATCAGAATGCAGGTTCGGCAACCCCGGGCAACGCTACGGACAACCCAGGCAAGACGGAGTCGCATAAATGAGCAGGGCAATACGGGCGCTCTTCAACGGCTTGCTCCTGGCACTGGCATTCGCCTGGGCCCAGGCGCAGACCCCACAGCCCTCGCCGAGTGCAACGGGCGCGCCTGCGGGCGCGAGCGCAGCTGCCGGAGCCGCCAGCACGCAATCGCCATCGGATGTGGTACAGGCCGCGGCCCAGGGCATGTTGAACGACCTCGACAAGGACCGCGCGGGCTACAAGCGCGACCCCTCCAAGGTGGGCCAGCTCGTCGACAAGTACCTGCTGCCGCACTTCGATACCGAGTATTCCGCGCGCCTGGTGCTCGGCAAGTACTGGCGCACCGCCACTCCCGAGCAGCGCCAGCACTTCATCGATGCGTTCTACCATTCGCTGCTCTCCAACTATGGCGCCGCGCTCACCGAATTCACCGCCGACCGCCTGAAGATCTATCCGAGCAACGTCGATCCGGGGAAGTCGATTGCCACGGTACGCACCGAGGTCAAGCGCGATAACGGTGATCGCGTCTCGGTCAACTATTACATGCACATGACCCCTCAGGGCTGGAAGGCCTGGGACGTAGTGATCGACGGCATCAGTTACGTCAACAGCTACCGCACCGACTTTGGCGCGCAGATCGAGCAGCAGGGCATCGATGCGGTCATCAAGCGCCTCGAAGCGGGCGAGAAACCGGGGGCGATCGGCAAACAACAGGTCTCCGGCAAGAGCTGACATCTGCATGAGCCTTCCGGAAGCTGCGCGTACCACTGACGCTGGCGCCTTCCGCCTGGTGCCGGGGCCGTCGGGCGGCCTCGCTGCGCAGGGACCACTCAACTTTGCGAGCGCGCGCCGCGCGTCCGAGCTCGGCGTGCGCGCGCTCGCTGAGGCGACCGGCGCGCGACTCGAGATCGACTGCGCCGGCGTCACCGTCTCCGACAGCGCGGGGCTCGCGGTGTTGCTCGAGTGGCTCGGCGTGGCAAAGCGCGCGGGCCGCGCGTTGCGCTACACGCAGCTGCCGGCGGGCCTCGCGGCGCTCGCGCGCATCAGCGACGTGCAGGAGCTCCTCGAGCGCGGGGTCTAGCGAGGCGGCGGCGGCGCCTGCGGCTGCGGGGGCTGCGGCTGTTGAGGCTGTGGGGCTTGCGGTGCAGTGCTCTGGGGTTGCGGCGCGCTTTGCGGTTGCGGCGCTTCGGGCTTCGGGGTCCCTTGCTGGGGCGGTGCCGGCGCGGCGCCCTCGCTGTCCTCCTGCGCGGCTTCCTCCATCAGCTTCTGCTCCTGCTCCTCCTCCTGCTGTGGCTGGTCGCCCCTCACCTTGAAATCGCGGTTCTGCAGGTAGGCGTTGCGGATGAAGCCGTAGGGGTCATAGGCGCTCTGGATCGTTGCGTCGAGCGGCAGCAGACGTGCGCGGCGGTCGACTCCGTTCACGAGCCACAAGCCTGTGTTGACCCAGAACGGGGTGTAGTTGCGCGGATTGGCGAAGGTATCGACCGTCAGGGTGCCGACGCCATCGCGCACATCGTAGGGGCCAAAAATCGGCACCATGACATAGGGCCCTTTGGGCACGCCCCACTTGCCGAGTGTCTGACCGAAGTCGCGATCGTTTTTCTCCATGCCGACTTTGGTCGCCGGGTCGAACAGCCCGCCGATCCCAACGGTGGTGTTGAGCACCAACCGCCCGATATCGGAAAAGAACGACTTCACCTGACCCTGCAGCAGGTCGTTCACGATGATGACCGGTGTCTGCAGGTTGTCGAAAAAGTTGTGGACGCCGCTCTGCACCGGCTGGGGCAGGTGGGTGTAGCCGCGCGCTACCGGCTTGACGACGGCCCGGTCGACGGCGTCGTTGAACTTGTAGGAGGCGCGGTTCATGCGCTCCCAGGGATCGCGCGGGTCGCGCTTGGTCCCCGGTGGCAGGCTGGCGCAGCCGCACAACACCAACAGACAAAGCGACAGCAGTGAGATCCGTGGAGTCGATCGCATAGGGATACAAGTTACGGAAGGAGGGCGGCATTGTAACAGCCGCGCTGCACCTTCCGGAGTGTAGGGCGCCGCCGACAGTTGCGCGGGCGCCGGCTGTTGGGTCAATGCCCGCCGCGCTGACCCTGACCGTCGCCGTTGTCGCTGGCGACCTGGCGTTTGTGGATACTGGCGAGATACTCACGCACCTCCTCGAGGCGCGCCTGGTAGCGCTGCCGCTGGATCTGCGTGATGTGCGGGGAGGCGAGGGCGAGCTGCAGCTGCTGCGCTGCGAGATTGAGGTCGCCGCCGGCGATCTGATACTCGCCCATGTAGAAGTAGGCATCGCCGGCGTCCCCTGCGGCGCTGGCGGCGAGTGCGGTGAGACGGATCTGATCGGGCGTCGGCTCCACGTTGTTGAAGAGGTCGAGCAACATGTTGTGCGCTTCGCCGGGGCGGCCGGCCGCCATGAGCGTCTCGGCGTAGCGTACGGTCACCGGCACGTTGCGCGGAAAGAGCTGCTCGGCGCGCTGAAATGTGACGAGCGCGTCCTTCACGTGCCCGGCCTTCGCCTGCGCCTGGCCGTACGCAGCATGCAGCAATGTCAGGTCCTCGTGTTCCTTCAGCAGCGGAGTGAGGATCTTCAACGCTTCGTCGGCGTGATTGCTGTTCATGAGCGCGAGCGCTTCGCCGTAACGATTGCCGAGGGTATCGCCGCCATGGGCGATCTTCTGCGCGTACTGCCCGGCAAGATCGACGTCCCCGGTTGCCGTGAGCACGCGCACGCGCTCGCGTATCAGCTCGTAGCTTTGCGAATCGTGCACCTGATGCGTCGGAAACTGCGCCGCGCGGGCGCGCGCCTCGGCCACGCGGTCGGTGGTCACCGGGTGATCGATCAGCATCGCGGGGATGTAGGTGGCGGCGAGGCCCTCGTGGCGGCTCATGGTCTCGAAGAAGCCCGCCATGGCGTTCGGGTCATAGCCGGCGCCGGCGAGGAACCCGATGCCGACGCGATCGGCTTCCATTTCGTTGTCGCGCGTAAAGTTGATCTGGTGCTGCACCGCCAACCCCTGCGCGGCGGCGAGGCCGCCTTCGATCGCCTGACCGCCGCCGATCGCGCCCAGCAGGATCGCCGCAAGCACCGCCGCAACCGAGGTGATGCTCTGCTTCGACTGGTCGGCGATCATGCGCGCGATGTGGTGCTGCGTGACGTGCGCAGTCTCGTGCGCCATGACACTCGCCAGCTCCGACTCGGTGCTGGTGGCGAGTACCAGCCCGGCATTGATGAACACGAAGCCACCGGGTACCGCGAAGGCGTTGATCACTGGATCCTTGATCACGAAGTACTGGAAGTGCCGGCCGCCTTCGGCGCTCTGCGAGGCGAGCCGTTGACCCACGCCGTTGACGTACTCGCTGATCTCGGGATCTTCGATGAGCGCGTTCTGGTCGCGCAGCTCCTTGGTCACCATGGCGCCGAGCCGATATTCGTCGGTCTGCGACAGCACCGCCGATGCGGGGCTGCCGAGTTCCGGCAGCTCCGAGCCCGCGGTCGGGCCGTTGCGCAGCGGCTGGGCAGAGGGGGGTGGATCCGCCGAAGCCATGGTGCCGGCGGCGAGCAGCGCGGTGATCAGGAAAATGGCGAGGCGGCGCATCGTGCTTTGGACCGCGTCCCGCGGTCGGGGTTTCCAGCGTTTACAGACCCTTACAAGGGACCCCGCCGTCGGCCGGCGCACGCGCGCGGCGGCCCGCGTAGAGCGCCTAGGGTACCACCTAGAGGATGTCGGAGGCGAAGTCGGCGAGCCGCGAGCGCTCACCGCGCACGAGTGTCACGTGCCCCGAATGTGCCCAGCCACGGAAGCGATTCACTGCATATGTCAACCCCGAGGTCATCTCGGTGAGATACGGGGTATCGATCTGCGCGATGTTGCCGAGACAGGCGAGCTTGGTGCCGGGACCGGCGCGCGTGATGAGCGCCTTCATCTGCTTCGGCGTCAAATTCTGCGCCTCATCGAGGATCAGAAAGCGGTTGAGGAAGGTGCGGCCGCGCATGAAGTTCAGCGAGCGGATCTTGATGCGGTTGCGCAGCAGGTCGTTAGTGGCCGCGCGGCCCCAGTTGCCGCCCTCCTGCGAGCCGGTGAGCACCTCGAGGTTGTCCATCAGCGCGCCCATCCACGGCTCCATCTTCTCTTCCTCTGTTCCCGGGAGAAAACCGATGTCTTCTCCGAGCGGGATGGTGACGCGTGTCATGATGATCTCGACGAAGCGGTTGGTCTCGAGCGTCTGCATCAATCCCGCTGCCAGCGCCAGCAGCGTCTTGCCGGTGCCGGCGGGACCGAGCACGGTGACGAAATCGATCTCGGGGTCCATGAGCAGGTTGAGGGCAAAGTTCTGCTCACGATTGCGCGCGGTGATGCCCCACACACTGTGGCGCTCGTTGCGGTAGTCGCGCGTCAGCTCGATGGTGGCGGTGCCGGCGTTGATCCGGCGTACGATGCCTTCGATTCCCTCCGGGGAGTCCTCGAACACGCCCTGGTTCGGCTGCCACTCGCGCACCGCGGGACCGGTGATCTCGTAGAAGGTACGCTCGCCTTCCTTCCACGAGCGCATGTCGCGCCCGTGCTGCTCCCAGAAGTCGGTCGGCAGCGCCGCGATGCCGCTGTAGAGCACATCGGCGTCTTCGAGCGTCTTGTCGCTGTAGTAATCCTCGGCGTGCACGCCGAGTACCGCTGCCTTGATGCGCAGATTGATGTCCTTGGAGACCAGGATGACGCGCGCGTCCGGATGCTCGCCCTGCAGCGCAAGCATCTGCTCCAGGATGGTGTTGTCTGCCATCTGGCCCGGCAGGCTCTCCGGCAGCGCGCCGGCGAGTTGCCGCGTCTGGAAGAACAGCCGCCCGCTCGAGGGCTTTTTGCCGTGGTTGCCGGAGTAGCCGTTCGGCAGCTTCAGGCCCTGGTCGATCTGCTCCTTGGTGACTCCGCGCATCATGTCATCGAGAAAGCGGCTCACCTGGCGCACGTTGCGCGAGGCCTCGGAGAGTCCCTTCTTGTGCGCATCGAGCTCCTCCAGCACGACCATCGGCAGGTACACGTCGTGCTCCTCGAAGCGGAAGATGGCGGTGGGATCGTGCATCAGCACGTTGGTGTCGAGCACGAACAGGCGCCGCCCGGTGCGCGAGCGGCCTTTCACTGCGCGTGACTCGCCGGAAGCGGCCGTGGGGCCCGGGTCATTGACGCTGCGCTGCTTCAAGTACCGCCTCCGCATGGCCGGGAACCTTGACGTTGCGCCACTCCTGCTGCAGACGGCCGGCGCCGTCTACCAGGAACGTGCTGCGCTCCACCCCGAGATACTTTCTGCCGTACAGGGTTTTCTGCCTGATCACATCGAACAGCTTGCACACCTTCTCCTCGGTGTCGGCGAGCAACGGAAAAGGAAGCGATTCCTTCGCCGCGAAGCGGTCGTGCGAGGCGACGCTGTCGCGCGAGATGCCGACGATGGCGGTGTCCGCCTTGCGGAACGCCGCGGCGAGATCGCGGAAGTTCTGCGACTCGCGCGTGCAGCCGGAGGTCATGTCGCGCGGATAGAAGTAGATGACTAGCTTGCTGCCGGCCGCATCCTTCAGCCTCCAGGTGCCGCCGCCCGTCATGGGCAGCGAGAAGTCAGGTACCTTGTTCCCTGGTTTCAGCTTGGACATCGCGCTTTCAGGATTTGACCGGTTCGAGGATCGCATCGAGGTTGAGCGAGTCGCAGAACTCCATGAACTCCTCGCGCAGGTGCGCGACGTGGATGCGGCTCGGTACGTTCACGATCATCTGCACCGCGAACATCGGCGCGCCGGTATGCGCCGCCGGGTAGCTGCGCGTCGATACCTCGGCGATGTCGATGCCGCGGCTCGCGAAGAAGCCCGACAGTCCCGAGACGATGCCGCTCTGATCCAGGCACACCACATCGATCGAGTAGGGCAGCATGTCCGTCCGCGGGGTACGCGGCTCGGTGCGCTTCAGATGGATGCTGAGGTTCGAAGTGTCGGCAAGGCGCTTCAGCTCGGTTTCGAGCTTGGCGAGCGAGTGCCAGTTGCCCGACACGAGCAGCAGCATCGCGAACTCGGTGCCGAGGCTCGCCATGCGGCTCTCGCTGATGTTGCCGCCGGACTCGCTGATGACACGGGTCAGCTCGTGGACCATCCCCGTGCGGTCGCTGCCGATGGCCGAGACGGCCAGGTGCTGCTTCATCTGTCGATGGCGGTAGGGTGTGCCGGCATTCGCCAGGGCGAGTGTACCGGTAGCGGGGGCGGGTTGCGAACCCGTACGTTGGTGCTGCCGATCCGAGGCTTGATTAAGCGCAACTCCCGCCCGTAACATCGCACGCTTCCCATCGCCAGACTCTACTTCCATTAGCGATCCCCAGCGTATGTTTGCCGGCAGCCTGGTTGCCATCGTCACCCCCATGCGCGCCGACGGCGCGATCGATTTCGAAGCCTGGGCACGGCTGCTCGAGCTCCACGCTGCCAACGGGACGGATGGGATCGTCGTCGGCGGCACGACGGGTGAGTCGGCAACGCTGCGCGAGGCGGAGCTGCGTGAGCTGCTGCTGCGCGCCTGCGAGCAGTTGCACGGGCGGCTCACGGTGATTGCCGGTGCCGGCACGAGCGGCACGGCGTCCACCGTCGAGCGCGTGACATGGCTCTCGGAGCTGCCGATCGATGGGTTGCTGGTCGTCACCCCGGCCTACAACCGCCCCTCGCAGGAGGGGCTGTATCGGCACTTCGCCGCCGCGGCCGCCGCGGCGCGCAAGCCGCTGCTGCTGTACAACGTGCCTGCACGCACGGCGGTCGATATGCAGCCGGCCACGGTCGCACGCCTCGCGCATGTGGCGGGCATCGTCGGCATCAAGGAGGCGGTGGCCGAGTCCGGACGGGTGCGCGAGTTGGTCGCGCTCTGCGGCGGGGAGTTCGTGGTGCTGAGTGGCGATGACGCCACGGCGCGCGCGAGCATCGCGTCGGGGGCGCGCGGAGTCATCTCGGTGACGGCGAACGTTGCGCCGCGCGCGATGTCAGAGATGCTGGCCGCCGTGCGGCGGGGGGATGCGACGCGCGCCGCCGAGCTCGATGTGCCCTTGAGCGGCCTGCACCGGGAGCTGTTCGTCGAGGCGAACCCGATCCCGGTGAAGTGGCTGCTGGCGCAGATGGGCCTGATAGGACCGGGAATACGATTGCCGCTAACGCCACTTGCGCGAGAGCATCACGCCAGCCTGCTGGCGGCGGCGCGCAGCGCCGGAATAACTGTATCTGTATGAAAGAGCATCGTGCATGAGGAATAGGGATGAGCTGTGGATGAGGTGCGGAGCATGAGAGCCGGACGAACGCTCAGGCTCGGGCTGCTCCTGCTGCTGCTTCTGCCGCTGCTGAACGCCTGTCATGCGTTCAGGAGTGCCAGCACCAGGGCCTGTCACGGCCCGCAGCAATATCAGAAGGCTCGAACGGTGCCGCCGCTGAAAATTCCAGCCGGGCTCGACGCGCCTGACACGAGCAACGCGCTGCGCCTGCCGACTCTGAATGAGGCGGCGCCCCCGGCGAGAAAAGGCACCGAGCCCTGTCTCGATGAGCCACCGCCGTTCAAGGTGACGCACCCCGCGAAAACCCCACAGGCCTGATGCGGATGCGCCCGTCGCTGCGCATGGCTTATCATGCGCCGCTTCCGCAGCGCGGCACCGCAAGCACGCGCGCTGCGCGGGGCTCGCAGCAGCGGGTTGATCGGAGAGGTGGCCGAGCGGTCGAAGGCGCTGGACTGGAATTCCAGTAACATCTCAACGGGTGTTCGTGGGTTCGAATCCCACCCTCTCCGCCAGTTGCTTCCCTTGGATGATCCGTCATCCAGACGCCGGTGGCCGCGGTCGCGGCGGCCGTGGCAGGCCGGGGCCGCACCTTCGATGCATCTTCCGGCGATAGTTAACCATTTGGTTCACTATCGACCGAAGACCCAATGACTACTGCGAGCTCTCACCGGTGCGGTGAGCCCGCACTGGCGCTGCGCGGATGGGTTCCCGCTCTTTGCGGGATGAGCAATATGCAGGCCACGATGAACGCCGCGATGATCGCGGTGGCGAGCGGCCGGCTCACGTTGAGGCCGCCTGCGGCGATCGGCTTATCGAAGAAATCGCCGACGGTGGCGCCGAGCGGTCGGGTGAGGATGAACGCCGTCCAGAAGAGCGTCGCGGGCGCGATGCGTGTGCGGTAATAGGCGATGGCGACCAGGATGAGCAGCGCACCGAAGAGCAGCGCGCCGCCACGGTAGCCAAGCCCCGCGTCCGCAGCCCAGTCGCCGAGCGCAGTACCGAGGGTCTGTGAAAAGGTGATCGTGACCCAATAGAACGCCTCGACACGCGGCGTGCTGACGGTGTTGACCGATACCGTCCCCTCGCTGCGATACCACAGGCCGAGCGAGCCGAGAACGCAGGCGAGCAGCAGGAGCGATCCTCCGGCATAACCGATGCCGAGCGAGCGATCGGCGAAGTCCGCGAGCGTAGTGCCGGCGGTGGTCGAGGCGATGATCGTTGCCCAGTAGAGGAACGGATGGAACCTTTTTGCTGCGATCTGACAGGCCGCGAGCACGATGAGTGCGCTGGCAAAGATCAGCGTGCTGGTGAGATAGCCGAGCCCGAGCGTCATCGACAAGGTGTCGCCGCCGGTCTCGCCGAGTGTAGTCGCCGCGACCTTGATCACCCAGAAGCCGAGTGTGACTTCTGGAACCTTGCTCGCAACGCTGTCCGCGGCCTTGATGGAAACCGCATCTCTGCTCATGCTGATGCTGACTGACTCGAGTTGGTCCCGTAGCGATTGTGCCCGTTTCCGTGCCGGCCCACGGCGGGGATTGCCGCGCACGCCCTGCAGCCGCAGGTCGAGCTCACTGCATGTGATAGCATCCAATGCTTTTCGCGATATGGTGGCCCGCATCGGTTTCTCCGCGACGACCAGTCGTGAATCCCGTCAGGGCCGGAAGGCAGCAGCGGCAGCGGCGATGTCGGGTGCCGGAGCTCAAGCTGGTGCGGGCCGCCTCCTGTCGCTTGGCACTCATCCGGGACTCTCATGAGCTACACGGCGCTGGCGCGCAGATATCGTCCGAGAACGTTCTCCGAGTTGATCGGACAGGAGCACGTGCGTCGCGCACTGGTCAATGCGCTCGCGAGCGGTCGCGTGCACCATGCCTTCCTTTTCACCGGCACGCGCGGAGTCGGCAAGACCACGATCGCGCGCATCCTCGCGAAGTGCCTCAACTGCGAGACCGGCGTCACGGCCGAGCCTTGCGGGGTATGCGCCAGCTGCCGCGAGATCGACGCGGGGCGCTTTCCCGACCTGCTCGAGGTCGATGCCGCCTCGCGCACCAAGGTGGACGACACGCGCGAGCTGCTCGACAACGTGCAGTACGCTCCGGCGCGCGGACGCTACAAGGTGTACCTGATCGATGAGGTACACATGCTGTCGACGCACTCCTTCAACGCCTTGCTGAAGACGCTCGAGGAGCCCCCGCCCCACGTCAAGTTCCTGCTGGCTACCACCGACCCGCAGAAACTGCCGGTCACGGTGCTCTCGCGCTGCCTGCAGTTCAATCTGAAGCGGTTGCCTGCGGCAGATATCGCCAACCATCTGCGCGTCATCCTGCAAGCGGAGGATGTGCCGTTCGATGCGGCCGCGGTGACTCTCATCGCGCACGCGGCGGATGGCAGCCTGCGCGATGCGCTCTCGCTGCTCGACCAGCTGATCGCCTTTGGCGGCGGCCGCGCGGGCGAGGACGAGACCCGTGCCATGCTCGGCACCGTGGCGCGCGATCATGTCGTGCGCATCCTCGAGCTGCTCGCGCGCGGTGACAGCGCGGAGCTGCTGCGCTGTGCGCAGTCGCTCGAGGAGTTCGCTCCGGATTACGGCCAGGTGCTCGAGGCACTGGCAGGACTGCTGGTACGCGTCGGGTTGCGGCAGGCCGTTGCGGACTATGCGGGCGATGAGCTCTACGCGCCGGAGGTGCTCGAGCGACTCGCCGCCGGACTTTCCCCCGAGGACGTGCAGCTTTTCTATCAGACGGCGATCATCGGTCGGCGCGATCTCCCGCTCGCACCGGCCCCGGCGAGCGGCTTCGCCATGACACTCCTGCGGATGATTGCCTTCCGTCCGGCGGGCGCGGCGCAGGAGTTGCGCCCGGCGACCGGCGTGAGCCCGCAGGACGCGAAGCGAGAGCGCTCCGGGGCTTCCGGCAGCGCCTCGGGGGCACCCGCAGCAGAGGCGTCCAGCGAGCTTCACGGAGCCGCCGCTGGCAGCTCCGCCGCGGCTGCCGCGGCGCCCCCACCTCCGACCGATGAGAGCGCCGGGTGGAGCGCCATAGTGGCTCAGCTCGAGCTGACCGGCGCCGCGCGCCAGCTCGCAACACACTGCGTGTTCATTGGCCGCCAGGGCGCGCTCGTCCGCCTCGGGCTCGATCCGCGTCACCAGCTGGTGCGAACCGTGGCGACCGAGGAAAAGCTGGCACAGGCCCTGGCGCGCCATTTCGGCTCCGCGGTGCGGCTGGAATTCCAATCGGCCACCGCGCCGGCGGCCGAGACACCGGCTCAGGCCCAGCGGCGCGCCAGCGAGGCCGAACTTGCGGCGGCTCGGCGTGCATTCGAGGACGATGCGGGGGTCAAGAGCCTGCGCGAGCGCTTCGGGGCAACAGTGCTGCCGGACACCGTGCGCCCGGTAAAATGAGATTTTGCAGCGGCGCCGCGACGCGCCACAGGTGAGTCATTCCATGCGGGGTAACTTCAACAACCTGATGAAACAGGCCCAGGCCATGCAGGAGAACATGCAGAAGGCCCAGGCCGAGATAGCCACTATCGAGGTGATCGGCGAGGCGGGGGGCGGCATGGTGAAGATCACCATGAACGGCCGTCACGAGGTGAAGCGGGTGCAGATCGAGCCTACCGTGAGCGCGGAAGACCGCGAGATGCTCGAGGACCTGATCGCAGCCGCCGCCAACGATGCCGTGCACAAGCTCGAAGCGCGTGTGCAGGAGAAGATGGCGAGCATCACCGCGGGGCTGCAGCTCCCGCCGGGAATGAAGCTGCCGTTCTGAGCGCGCTGCGATGAAGCATTCACCGCGCCTCGCCGCGCTCATCGAGGCATTGCGCGCGCTGCCGGGCGTCGGACCCAAGACCGCGCAGCGCATGGCCTTCCACCTGCTGCAGGAGGGACGGCCCGGCGCGCGTACGCTGGCACAGACTCTCGCTGCAGCGCTCGAGTCGGTGGCACGCTGCCGGCGCTGCCGCATGCTCACTGAAGGAGAGCTGTGCGTGATCTGCGCGGCACCGCAGCGTGATGCGGCGCTGCTATGTGCGGTCGAGTCCCCCGCCGATGTGGTGGCGATCGAGTCCTCCGGCAGCTACCGCGGGCGCTATTTCGTGCTCATGGGCCACCTCTCACCGCTCGATGGCATCGGTCCCGAGCAGCTTGGCATGAGGGAGCTCGAGTCCATTCTCGCCGAAGGTGCAGTGCAGGAGCTCATCCTCGCCACCAACTCGACCGTTGAGGGCGAGGCGACCGCGCATTACCTGAGCGAGCTCGCCGCGCGGCGTGGCGTGCGTGCGAGTCGTATCGCACAGGGCGTGCCCCTCGGCGGGGAGCTCGAGTACGTCGATGGCGGCACCCTCGCGCACGCGCTCGCCGGCCGCCAGTCGCTGTGACCGCATGAACGTGAGCGTGGCAGGACGATGGGCGCTCCATCCAACAGCTGACCTAACTGACTTCCAACTCTGTGTTGAGTCGACACCCGCTCGACGTGCACACTTGCGGCCATAGTTTGTTAGTCACGGAGAGTCGCGCATGAATACCAAGAACCCTCGTTCGCTCACATCACGCATCTGGACGCTCATCCTGTTGTCGCTCGGCATCTCGCTCGTGCCGATCGCACTCGCGCTCGATACTGCCGCGCTCGACAAGGAGGTATCGGCTACGCTCGAGCACTTCTACACCATGAACGACCAGAACAAGAACCTGGTGAGCAGCGCCGCCGGAGTGCTGGTGTTTCCGAGCATCACCAAAGCCGGAGTCGGAGTGGGCGGCCTGCATGGCGATGGCGCACTGCTGGAGAACGGCAAGACCATGGGCTACTACTCGACCTCGGCCGCCTCGGTAGGGCTCACCCTCGGGGTGTCGCGTTACAGCCAGGTGATAGTGTTCAAGACGCCCGAGGCGCTCAACAAGTTTGCAGCGAGCAAGAACTGGTCGGCCGGTGCGGATGCTTCGGTAGCGGTCGTGAAGAGCGGCGCGAGCGGCGGCTACGACACCCAGACACTCAATAAGCCGGTGCTGGCGTTCGTCTTCGGCGAGAAGGGGCTCATGGGCGATGTCTCGCTGAAGGGCGCCAAGATCAGCAAGATCGATACCAGCAAGTAGCGCATCGAGAACGCCGGGTGAGCCGGGTCGCCGCCGACCCGGCTCACCGTGCGCTCATCATTGCTCATGCGCGGCAGCGTGTGCGCCCGCCACTGCTGCGCGTTAAGCCCACTAGGTGGGGCAGTGCGGATCGCGATCGTCGCACACCACCCACGCATTCTCGTGATACCAACGGTGGTGTTCGCGGTCGTAGTAGCCCTCGGTGGGCTGATGCTCACGATCGACGACGTGTTCACGGTCAACGACGCACCCGTTGAGCATGAACCCGCAGCACAACATCAACAGGCTGCTCATTGCGCCAAACAGTCGAGAACGCATGTTGTTACTCCAGCTACTACTGATGAGTGCAGGCTAACGTACGACACGCCTGCGACCCACCCGCCGGCTGCTCAAGCTCATGTGGGTAGTGGCTGACAGAACCCGTTACGCTCGCGCTCGCAGCACCGCACGCCGCTGGGTGCTGCACGAGTGGTTCATGAGCCGTTAAGTTTTTTGGCTTTCTCAGCGCCCACGCGTCTCGCTGAGTTGTGTGCGCAGACGTCGCAGCCGGCGGTAACTCTCGTAACGGCGCGCGTGCCAGCTGCCATCCTCCGCCGCGGCGCGCACCGCGCACCCCGGCTCGCGCAGGTGGCGGCAATCCTTGAAGCGACAAGCGGGGGCAAGCCGTGCGACCTCCGGGAACCCGAGCGTGCGCTCATCGAGCGTACCCACCGCGGGTGCGAAATCGCGCACCCCTGGTGAATCGATGAGCGCTGCGCCCTGTGGCAGGTCGAAGAGCCGCGCCGCGGTGGTGGTGTGGCGGCCTTCCTCCTCGCGCACGAGCGCGCCGATCGCCACCTCGGCCTGCGGCAATAGCCGCCGCACCAGGGAGGACTTGCCGACGCCCGACTGGCCGACGAGTGCCGCGCGTGTTCCGGGGGCGAGTGCCGCCTGCAACCGCTCGATACCCTCGCCGCTCGCAGCCGAGCAGCCGATGGCGGTGAAGCCTGCCGCCGCGTAGGCCTCGAGCTCGAGTGCAAGTCCTGCCGGGCTGCCGAGATCGGACTTGTTGAGGATGAGGGTTGCGGGCACCTCGGCGGCGGTGGCGGCGGCGAGGTAACGGTCGATCACGAACGGATCCGGCAGCGGCACAGGCGCCAGCACCACCAGCAGCCGCGTGAGGTTGGCGACCACGGGCTCCGCTGCGCCCCGCGAGTTGGCGCGCCACAGGGCGCTGCGCCGCTTCAGTACCTCGATGACGTGCACTTCCTCGTGGCGCGCATCCACACGGCAGCGCACCTCATCGCCGCACACCACCACGAGCGCGCGCCCGAAAGGACGCGCCCGCAGCTCCGTGCCGTCGACGGTGCGCACGACCATGTGACGGCCGAAGGTGGCAATGACCGAGCCGAGCAATACCTCCGTCACGACCCAGTTCCGCCCGGCGCCTCTGTTACACTTGCCACGCTTTCATCCGTACGCACCTTACCCCACGCACATCATAGACATGCCGAGCGGCGACTACCTGGTATGGATCGATCTGGAGATGACGGGGCTCAAGCCCGACTCCGATGTCATCATCGAGATAGCCACCGTGCTGACGGATAAGGAGCTGGCCATCGTCGCTGAGGGCCCGGTGCTCGCCATCCACCAGAGCGATGAGGTGCTCGCGCGCATGGATGACTGGAATCAGCGGCAGCATGGCTCCTCGGGTCTGGTCGCGCGCGTGCGTGCCAGCCGCGTGAGCGTCGCCGAGGCGCAGCAGCGCACGCTCGAGTTTCTCATGCCACTGGTGACCGCGGGCAGCTCGCCCATGTGCGGCAGCAGCATCTGCCAGGACCGGCGCTTTCTCGCCCGCTACATGCCGGAGCTCGAGCGCTTCTTCCACTATCGCAATCTCGATGTCAGCACGCTGAAGGAGCTGGCGCGCCGCTGGGCACCCGCGGTGGCAGAGAGCTTTGTCAAACAGGGCACGCATCTGGCACTCGCCGACATTCACGAGTCGATTCGCGAGCTGCGGCATTACCGCGCACGGCTGTTTGCTCCCCCCTGGAGCGGCGGCATTGTCTGAGGCGCTGATCACGCACCGCGGCGGCTGTCACTGCGGCGCCGTCACCTTCGAGGTCGAGGCGCCGGCGCGGATCACCGTGAGCGAATGCCAGTGCTCGATCTGCCGCATGGGCGGCTTTCTGCACCTCATCGTGCCGCGCGCGCGCTTTCATCTGCTGAGCGGCGCGGATGTGCTCAGTGAATACCGCTTCAACACCGGTACCGCCCGGCACCTGTTCTGCCGGCGCTGCGGGGTGAAATCCTTCTACGTGCCGCGTTCCAATCCCGATGGCTACAGTGTCAACCTGCGCTGCCTGGATCGCGCCAACATCGCGCAAGTGACCATCGAGCCTTTCGACGATAACGATCGCGCCGCCGCCGAAGCGAGAGTCCGCGACCGCTCGCGCGGGTGAGCGCCGCGCCGGGCGCGGCTCGCCGCGAACGCCGCCGTCAGTGCGTCTTAGCGCCAGCCTTGGGCTGCGCGAGGAACAGCCAGGTCTCGACCACCGTATCCGGATTGAGCGACATGCTCTCGATGCCCTGATCGAGCAGCCAGCGCGCGAGGTCTGGATGGTCCGACGGCCCCTGGCCGCAGATGCCGACATACTTGCCGAGCTTGCGGCAGGCGGCGATGGTCATGGCGAGCAGCAGGCGCACCGCCTCATCCCGCTCATCGAAGGCCTGCGCCACGATGGCGGAGTCGCGATCGAGACCGAGGGTGAGCTGCGTCATGTCGTTCGAGCCGATCGACATGCCATCGAAATACTGCAGGTACTTCTCCGCCAGCAGCGCATTGGTCGGCAGCTCGCACATCATGATGATGCGCAATGCGCCGCCGCGCTCGAGGCCATTCGCCGCCAGCAGCTCGGTAACCGCGCGCGCTTCATCGAGCGTGCGCACGAACGGCACCATGACCTGCACATTGGTGAGTCCCATGGTGTTGCGCACGCGCTGGATCGCACGGCACTCGAGCTCGAAGCACGGCCGGAAGCTCGCATCGATGTAGCGCGAAGCGCCGCGGAACCCGAGCATCGGGTTCTCCTCGTGGGGCTCGTAGCGGCCACCGCCGATGAGGTTGGCGTACTCGTTCGACTTGAAGTCCGAGAGGCGCACGATGACCGGCTCGGGAGCAAACGCCGCCGCGATCTGGGCGATGCCCTCGGCGAGCTTCTCCACGTAGAACTCGACCGGATCCGAATAGCCCGCCATCTGCGTACGGATCTGCTCCTTGAGGTCCGCGTCCAGGCGCTCGAACTCGAGCAGCGCCTTCGGGTGCACGCCGATCATGCGGTTGATGATGAACTCGAGCCGTGCCAGACCCACACCGTGATTGGGAATCGCGGCGAAGTCGAAGGCGCGGTCGGGATTGCCGACGTTCATCATGATCTTCACCGGGATCTTCGGCAGCGAGTCGAGCTCGACCTGCTTGCGCTCGAACTCCAGCAACCCCTCGTAGACGAAACCGTTGTCGCCCTCGGCGCACGACACGGTCACCTCCTGACCCTCGCGGATGCGCTGCGTCGCGTCCCCGCAGCCGACCACCGCAGGTATACCGAGCTCGCGCGCGATGATTGCCGCGTGACAGGTGCGGCCGCCGCGATTGGTGACGATCGCCGCAGCGCGCTTCATGACCGGCTCCCAGTCGGGGTCGGTCATGTCGGCGATGAGCACGTCGCCGCTCTGCACGCGCGGCATCTCGGCGGCGCGCGTGATGACGCGCGCGGTGCCCGCGCCGATGCGGGTGCCGATGCTGCGCCCGGTCGCCAGCACGCGCCCGCGCCGCTTGAGGGCGTAGCGCTGAATGGTGCGTCCCGCGCGGCTCTGCACAGTCTCCGGGCGCGCCTGCAGGATGTAGATCTCGCCACTTGCCCCATCGCGCGCCCACTCGATATCCATGGGCCGCTTGTAGTGCTCCTCGATGAGCAGCGCCTGGCGGGCGAGGGTGATGAGGTCTGCATCGTCCAGGCAGAACCGCCGCCGCTCGCCTTCGGGTACCTCGACCGTCTGCACGCGCTCGGCGCCGCCCGCCGGCGCATACACCATTTTGATCGCCTTGCTGCCGAGATTACGGCGCAGCACCGGGTACTTGTCGCTGCGCAGCGCCGGCTTGTAGAGATAGAACTCATCGGGATTCACCGCGCCCTGGACCACCGTCTCGCCGAGCCCCCAGGAGGCGGTGATGAGCACCACATCGCGAAAGCCCGAGTCGGTGTCGAGCGTGAACATGACACCGCTCGCCCCGAGATCGCTGCGCACCATGTGCTGGATACCGACCGAGAGTGCGACGGCCGCATGATCGAAGCCCTGATGTACGCGGTAGGAGATGGCTCGATCGGTGAACAGCGAAGCGAACACCTCGTGGATCGCGCGCAGCACCGCCTGCTCGCCGCGCACGTTGAGAAAGGTCTCCTGCTGACCGGCGAAGGACGCCTGGGGGAGGTCCTCCGCAGTTGCTGAGGAGCGTACCGCCACTGCGAAGTCCGCGCGCCCCGCGCCGAGACGGCCCAGCGCTTCCAACACCGCACTGTTGAAAGGCGGCGGCAGGGGGGTGGCGAGGATCCATTGGCGGATGCGGGCACCGCTCGCCGTGAGCCTGGCGAGGTCATCGACATCGAGCCCGGCGAGCTCGGCGCGGATGCGCTCATCGAGGCCGCCCTGGGCGAGGAATTCCCGATAGGCGTGGGCGGTGGTGGCGAAGCCACCGGGCACGCGCACGCCGAGCTGCGCAAGCCCGCTGATCATCTCGCCGAGCGAAGCATTCTTGCCGCCGACACGCTCGACGTCATGCATGCCGAGCTGCTCGAACGGAATGACATAGGCGTTCACGGATGCTCCCGGTGGTCAGTCGACGGCCGCGGGCGCTTGCCATCGCCGCCCGCACGGTGGAACACTGCGGACCCGAAGCATGAGTCTCGAGAAGCGCCTGTAACCGTGAGCCGTCGAACCGTTTTTTTCGTGTCGGACCAGACGGGCGTCACTGCGGAAACGCTGGGCCACAGCCTCATGACGCAGTTCGAGGGCCTGGAATTTCGGCCGGTCACTTTGCCATTTGTATCCACGCTTGACAAGGCGCACGAGGCGGTGCGGCGCATCGACCGTGCGGCGCAGGAGGAGGGCGTGCGGCCGATCGTGTTCAGCACGCTGGTGCAGGACGAGCTGCGCGATGTACTGATGGCTGCCAACGGGCTGTTTCTCGATCTGTTCTCGGCCTTCGTTGGTCCACTCGAGCGTGAGCTCAACACCCGCTCCACGCATCGCGCCGGGCGCGCGCACGGCATCGCCGATCTCGCCGCCTACACGACGCGCATCAACGCCACCAACTTCGCGCTCGCCAACGATGATGGCAGCGGCGGCGACTATGCGCACGCAGATGTGGTACTGGTGGGCGTGTCGCGCGTCGGCAAGACGCCGACCTGCGTGTACATGGCGCTGCAGTACGGAGTGTTTGCCGCCAACTATCCGCTCACCGAGGAAGACCTCGAGGCCGGACGGCTGCCAGTACGGCTCGAGCCCTTTCGCCGCAAGCTCTACGGACTCACTATCCGCCCGGAGAGGCTGCAGCAGATCCGTTCCGAGCGGCGGCGCGACAGCCGTTACGCCTCACGCGCGCAGGTGCAGTACGAGCTGCGCGCCGCGGACGCGCTGTTCCAGCGCTATTCCGTGCCAACACTCGACACCAGCGAATCCTCGATCGAGGAGATCGCCAGCCGCATCATGAACAGCACGGGCATCGAGCGGCGCTTGCCGCTCTAGTGCCGCGCACGCGCCGTCGAGTTACGCATTGTTGCACGTTTGCCGTGCGCGCGGGCAAACCGCAGCAGGTCGCACGAAAATTGCAAGCACTATGCCGCGCGTTACGGCGGCAAATCGCGCCTTGTTCGTAGTTGCAGCAGCAGCCTTGTGCGTTATAGTCGGAGCGTGCTGCTTGCCGACACCACAACGATCGTTTCCTGGCGCGCTCGCCCGCGCAGCTTCGTCGCGCTCATGGGGCTGTACGAGAGCAACTTCATACGGCTCGGATGGCTCGCCGGAAATCTGCGTGAACTTCACGGGCGATACCTGTCGTCGGTGCGCGGAGACTGTGACCTCGTTCTCACCGTGACCGAACGCTCACCGTACACCAGCACCGTCAATCTCACCTATCTGCTGCCGGAGACGCACGGGCCTCACCGCTACCCCGACATGCGCGTGCGCATCTACCATGACGCACATCTCGTCGAGGCGCAGCCGTGGCACGCCGTTCACACCCGACGTGGGGCGCCGGCGACGCCAGGCGGCGACCGCCCGCAGGCCGCCGCGCGCGAGCGCCGCCGCTTGCCGGAGCGTGAACTGGATCAGCGCTGGGCCCGTAACATGATGTTAAACAAGTGGCTGGAGTACTGCGTGGAGCGAGGTCATCGCTTCTCATCCCGCACGGAGCAACACGCCGGCGCATGAGAAGTGGCGGCTGTCCGCCGCACCTCTCATGAAGGCGTTGCGACAACTCGGCTTTCTCAAGCTCAGCCTGCGTCCCCCCGATGTCCCGCTCGAAGAGGACCATCGGGTGTTGGCCCTGTTCCGCAATCGCGCGGAGCTGAAAAAGGCCTATGGGGATCTGCAGGAAGAGACCTTCCGTCTCAAGGATCTCATCAAGCAGCAGGAAGGCGCCACGCAGCGCGTGCAGGAGATGCTCAACGCGCTCGAGGGGCGGCTGGGCGTCGCCGAGACCGCCTATCCCGCGCTCGTGTTCTACCAGCTGCGCCATCTGTGGCAAAGCGGTCGCGAGATGC
>DATJFM010000019.1:0-11587 GCA_035495655.1 Steroidobacteraceae bacterium | reverse complement strand
CAGCAGGCTGCGCGGCCTGAGCACGGCGCGGAGCGCGGCAACAGGCAGAGCTAGCGGGCAGCGCCAGCCACGCAGAACCAGGCTTCCAGGCGCTAAAGCCTGCCGCGGATAGGTAACGCTTCCCGGCAGGCTGGCCTTCCGGCTCTTTCCGCCAACCAGTCGACAGAATCCGCCCGTTCCGGCTGTCACCCTACGCTTGTAACCATTTGTCGCTTCTTGGGAGCTCCCTGATGCGTTCTGCCCTCTATGCTGTGCTCGCCGTGCTCGGCGGCTGCGTGGTCTACCAGGTGCCGCCTACGGCGCCACCCGCGGCTCCCGAAACCCCGCCTCAGGCCGAGGCTCCACCCGCCGACGCCCCGGTCGCAGACACTTCCGAGGATGCGCCCGCACCGGCGGTGAGTGTTTATGTCGAGCCACCGGTCGTTCAGCCCGCGCCGATTGTCGTCGGCTGGGCCCCGCCGCCCTTGCTGGTCGAGGTCCCTCCGCCGAGCCCGTTCATGGGCGCGGTCTGGGTCGGCGGCTACTGGGTCTGGCAGGGCAACTGGGTCTGGGCCCACGGCCACTGGATGGGGCCGCCGCAGCCGAGCTACGTGTGGGTACACCCCTACTACGAGCATCGCGGCGATACGGTGATCTTCATCGACGGCCACTGGTCCGCGCCGGGTGAGGCATTCGTGCCGCCGCCACGGAACCTGCGTCTGGTCGCAGAGCGGCCCGCCTACGGCGTGATCCCGGGTGCGCGTCCGGTCGGGCCTGACGGCTGCTTCGTGCCGGCCCCGCCCGGCTCCCGCGCAGGCATCATCGTTCCCGCGCCGGTCGGCACGGCCCCCGCCGTCGTCACCAGCGCACCGCCGGTCATCGCTCCGGGCATGCGCATCACGAACAACGTGACGACGGTGAACAACAACGTGACGAACGTGACCAATGTCACGCGAGTCACCAATGTCACCAACGTGACCATCGTGGCACCGCCGGGTGCGACCAAGAACGGGCGCGCCTTCGATACGATGGTGCCTGCAGCACCGCATCTTGCTGCGGCCCGCCCCGCCCTCGTGCAGGCGCGTGCGCCCGAGCCGGTGAGCCTGAAGCCACTGCCTGTCTACCGCCCGGGCAGCCGGCCACCGGTGCTGCCGACGCCGCCGCCGGTGCATGCGCAGCCGGTGAACGCAAATCTGCCGCCCCCACATGGTGAGGCGTTGGGACACGATCACGATCACCCGTTGCAGAATGGTGCTGCGGGCACGGCCAACCCGTCCCAGGCCGCGCACCCCACGCCCACTGCATTTGGTCGCGATCAGACCCAGGGGAATCCCGGGTCGGCGCGCTCCGAGCACCCGTATCCGGGTGGATACGTAAACCCGGGGGCGCCGCAGGCTCAGGGCGATCACAAGTCGCCGCCGCAGCCCCAAAACACCAACCGGCCGGGGCCGCCGCAGAATCCTGGTCAGCCCGCGCCGCAGGCGCAGAATGCTGGCCACCCCGCGCCGCAGGCGCAGAATGTTGGCCACCCCGCGCCGCAAGTGCAGAACGACCATCGCAACGCGCCGCAATCGCAGGGTCAGCAGCACCAGGGTGCGCCTGCCCATGCGCAAGGCGACAACCACTCGCACAAGACGGATGCGCAGGACGATCACGACGCGAAGCACGGGCAAGGAAACGAGCACTGACGGCCGCACGCCCGCGGCAGCTCACCCCTGGCGTGCGTGAGACGCCAGGGGGGCCCTAAACCAACACGCGCCGCAGCCAGGCGGCGATATCGACCACTTCTTGAGGGCACACCGAGTGCGGCATGCTGTACGCATGCCACTCGACGCTGTAACCCGCTGCCTGCAGCTGCCGGCAGGCGGCCTCGCCCAGCACCGGAAGCACCACCGGATCCTGCAGCCCGTGGCCGAGAAAAATGGGCGTCGCCTGATTGGCCGGGCTGCGCTCGGCATCGAGCCGCGCGGCCAACAACTGGTAACAGGAGAGCCCGATGATCCCGGCGAGACGCTCCGGGTAGCGGGTTCCGCAGAAAAGCGCCATGGCGCCACCTTGCGAGAATCCGGCGAGCACGATGCGATCGGTGCGGATGCCGCGTGCGTTCTCGCGGCGGATGAGCTCGGTGAGGAGCGCCTGTGAGGAGCGGATGCCGCGCTCATCCTCTGCCGCGCGGCGATCGATCGCGATGATGTCGTACCAGGCGCGCATCGCGTATCCGCCGTTGAGCGTCACCGGGCGCACCGGCGCATGCGGAAAGACGAAACGCAGCGGCGCGTCGCCCGGACGCGCGAACTCGGGCACGATCGGCTCGAAATCATGTCCATCGGCGCCGAGGCCGTGCAGCCAGATCACGGCGGCCTGGGGATTCGCCCCGGTCTCGATCTCCACAGCGTCGGTCGACACGTTCGGCTCCTGTGCTGCATGCACTCAGACGCGGCATGTTAGTGCAGCCGCGCACCGCAGTGGAGACGTGAGTGCATGAGCAGCCCCCGGCGCCGGCGCCGCTGGCTGCGCGGGCCGTCACGCGCCTCGCGGCGGCGCTGGCTGCGGCGAGTGCGGCGCGCGCCTCTCGCCACAAAGGTGCTGCTCGGTGTAGTGCTCGCTGCCACCCTGGCGCTTGCCCTCAACGGCATCTACCAGGTGATGCGCAAGCCGACCGAGCTCTTCTTCCCGGTGAGCGGCGTACTCATCAAGACCCCGCAGGAAACCTGGCGCGACTATGGCGGTGCATTTCGCCGCTTCGCGACGTCTCTCATCGCGCCCGAGCTCCTGGCGGCGCTCGCCCAGGTCGAGGGCTCCGGGAACCCGCTGGTGCGCACCTACTGGCGCTGGTCGTGGGCAGTGAAGCCCTTCGAGCTCTATCGGCCCGCCTCGAGTGCGGTCGGCATGTACCAGATCACCGACGGCACCTTCGCCGAGGCGCGGCACTACTGCATTCGCCACCACACACTCGCGCAGGAAGGGGCGTGGAACGACTGGCAATCGTGCTGGTTCAACAGCCTCTACCTGCGCGTGATGCCGCGCGATGCGATCGAGCTGACCGCGGCCTATCTCGATCTGAAAGTGAACGCCATACTGGCGCACGAGCCGTACCACAGCGTGAGCGCGCTGCAGACTCAGCACCTGGCGGCCGTGGTGCACTTGTGCGGTGCGGGTGCCGGCGCAAGCTACGCGCAGCGCGCTTTTCGCTTCACGGAGGGCCAGCGCTGCGGCGCTCACGATCCGCGGGAGTATCTGCGGCGCGTCGATGCGATGCGCGCAGTGTTCGCGCGCCTGGCACAGATGGAGGCTCAGTCGGACGCGCGCTGATCGCTCAATGATGACCGCCGGGTCCGTGCACGTGGCCGTGCGCGAGCTCTTCCTCGGTGGCAGCCCGCATAGCAGCCACTTCGATCTCGAAGTGAAGGTTCTTGCCGGCGAGCGGATGGTTACCATCGAGGGTCACCATGTCGCCCGTGAGCTGCGTGACCGTGACGGGACGCGGACCGTGCGCGCTCTGAGCCTGCAGATGCATACCGACCCGCACGTCGCCGATGCCCTTGAGCGCCCGGCGCGGCACGCGCTGCACGAGGTTCGGGTCGTACTCGCCGTAACCTTCGGCCGGAGCGACCGTGACCTGCAGCCGATCGCCGACGGCATGTCCCGTCAGCTCACGCTCGAGTCCCGGGACCAGCTGCCCGTGGCCGTGCAGGTAGGCGAGCGGCTCGTCCGCGACAGAGCGATCGATCACCTCGCCCGCATCGTCCCGGAGGATGTAGTGGATGCTGACGACCTGGTCCTGACTGATGCTCATGTGGGCTCCGATCTGAGGGGAACGCGCCGCTACCACACCGGGCGGGTACATGCGCGCGCCAGGCGGGGCGCGGAGGATACCATTGCGTCTCGCCCGCAGCCCCCGGCAACTGGCCAACTCGAAGGGATCCGCATGAGAATCATCTGTCTGGGCGTATTAACCGCCGCGTTTGCCACGACCGCGCTCGCCGCCGGGGATGCCTCCGCGGGCGGGCGCCCAAGGACTTCTGCAATGGCCGACAACCCGTTCGCTGCACCGAGTACGCTGCCCTTCCAGCTGCCGCCCTTCGATCGCATTCATGATGGCGACTACCGCCCGGCGTTCGATGCGGGCATGGCCGAGCAGCTGCGCCAGGTCGAGGCCATCGCGCACAACGCCGCGCCGCCGACCTTCGCGAACACGATCGTGGCGCTCGAGCGTTCCGGAAGGGTGCTCGAGCGCGTCGAGACCACCTTCTCGAACCTCAATGCCTGCAACACCGATCCCGAGATGCAGCGCATAGACACCGACATGGCGCCGCGCCTGACGGCGCAGCGCGATGCGATCCACCTCGATCCAGCTCTCTGGGCCCGTGTCGATACGCTGTACAACCAGCGCGAGACCCTGCATCTCGATCCCGAGTCCCTGCAGTTGCTGACCCGTTACCACACGATCTTTGTGCGTGCCGGCGCGCGTCTCAGCGCCGAGCAGCAGGCGCGCCTGAAGGACCTGAACAAGCAGATCTCCACGCTCACCACACGCTTCAAGCAGAACGTGCTCAAGGCGACTACCGAAGGTGCCGTGGTGGTCGATGATGCGGCGCAGCTCGATGGCATGACACCCGAGCAGATCAGCGCCGCTGCCGCGGCCGCGAAGTCGCGCGGCCTTTCGGGCAAGTGGGTGATCGCGCTGCAGAACACCACCAACCAGCCGGTGCTCGCGCGGCTCACCAATCGCGCATTGCGCGAGCGCATCTACAAGGCGTCGATCGCGCGCGGTCTCGGGGGTGAGACGGACAACACTGCAGTGATCGCCGAGCTCGTGCGGCTGCGTGCCGAGCGTGCAGCGCTGCTCGGTTATCCCGATCACGCTGCCTATGTGCTCGCGGATGAGTCGGCCGGTACCGTGGAAGCGGTACACGGCATGATCGGCCAGGTGGCGCCCGCGGCTCTCGCGCGCGCCCGCGCAGAGGCGGCCGATATGCAGAAGGTAATCGATGCCGAGGCGGCCGCGGCGGGCACGCCTGCTTTTGCGCTGCAACCCTGGGACTGG
The DNA here is from genome assembly GCA_035495655.1 of Steroidobacteraceae bacterium. GTDB lineage: Bacteria > Pseudomonadota > Gammaproteobacteria > Steroidobacterales > Steroidobacteraceae > 13-2-20CM-66-19. The sequence goes on along the minus strand of DATJFM010000019.1, from coordinate 6,561 downwards.
TTCTACTACTCGGAGAAGGTGCGCAAGGCGCGCTACGACTTCGATCAGGCAGCCGTCGCTCCCTACTTCGAGCTCGACCACGTCCTCAAAGATGGCGTCTTCTACGCGGCTCACCAGCTCTACGGTCTCACTTTCCGTGAGCGGCACGATCTGCCCGTCTACCAAAAGGACGTGCGGGTCTTTGAGGTGTTCGATGCCGATGGCAAGCCGCTCGCGCTGTTTCTCGCCGACTACTTCGCGCGCGACAACAAGCAGGGCGGAGCGTGGATGACTGCGTACGTCAGCCAGTCTCGACTGCTGCAGCAGAAACCGGTGGTGGCCAACCACCTCAACATTCCTCAGCCCCAGCCCGGGCAGCCGGTGTTGCTCACCTTCGAGGAGGTGACCACCCTGTTTCATGAGTTCGGCCATGCCTTGCACGGGCTGCTCTCGGACGTGCACTACCCGTTGCTTTCCGGGACCGCGGTGCCGCGCGACTTCGTCGAGTATCCGTCCCAGTACAACGAGATGTGGGCGCGTGAGCCGCAGGTAGTGGCGCATTACGCTCGTCACTACCAGACGGGCGCGCCGATGCCCCCGGAACTGCTCGCCAGAGTGCTGGCGGCCCAGCATTTCAACCAGGGCTACGCGACGCTCGAGTACCTCGAGGCGGCGCTGCTCGATCAGTCCTGGCACCAGATCACGGTCGCGCAGGCTCCTGGCGCGCAACAGGTGGCCGCATTCGAGCGGCAGGCGCTCGTGGCGAGCGGACTCGACTATCCGCCGGTGCCTCCGCGCTATCACTCCACCTACTTCGCGCACATTTTCGAGGGCGGCTATTCGGCGGGCTACTACGCCTACCTGTGGAGCGAGGTGCTGGCGCGCGACACCGGACAGTGGTTCCACAGTCATGGCGGGCTGACGCGCGCCAACGGCGAGTACCTGCGCACGCACGTGCTGGCGCGCGGACGCAGTGAGGACCCGCAGCTGTTGTTCCGCGAGTTCTACGGCCGCGCACCTGAGATCGGACCGCTGCTCGAGTACCGCGGGCTTGCCGGCGCAGGCGGTGGCAGTGCCGTCGGCGCGGCCAACAGCCGTTAGCAGCAGGAGTTACCGCGCAGACGGTGTGGGCGCGCTGCGCGTGGTGCGGTCTATCGCAGCGAGCACACGCGTGAACGCGGCGAGCAAGGGCAGATCGAGCCCGAGCTCACGCGCTTTGGCCGAGGCATAGCCGAGTGTTTCGTGCACTTCGAGCGGCCGGCTCGCCTCCACATCCTGCAGTGCCGACATGCGATGGTCAGGGGCGCTGCGGCGATACTCCTCCCCGAGCTGCAGGACCAGTGCCACGGCTTCGCTCTCCGTGGCTGTGCACAAGCGCGCGGCCGGCAGCACTGCGCGATCGGAGAGCTGGATGCCGAGCGCACGTGCCAGCGTGCACATCTCGCGTACCAGGCGCGCGATCAGTAGCGCAGAGTCCGGGTCAGACAGATACTTCCAGGTGGGTGCTCGGGTGACGACCGAGAGCGCCATGAGTCCTACCCAGCCGCAGAACTTGGACCACTCGAGGCTGAGGATGTCCGGAGTCGCGATGGCGCGCACGCCCGCACCGTCGAGTGTCTGTGCGAGGCGCCGGGCACGCGCGCTTTCGCCACCGCTGAGCTCGCCCACCAGGATGCCCACGTTGCGGGTGAACAGCACCTCACCGCCGGGCAGCAGCTCGCCGCTCGTATCTGCGAGCGCGCCGAGCACGCGCTCGGCTCCGAACGCGGCGGTGAGCAGCTCGTTCTTCAGCGGCCCGTTCTGAATCGACAAGGTCACATCGAACTGTGCCGCGCGCAGCGGCTCGAGCGCGGCGGCCGTGCCCGGGGTCTTGGTGGCGATGATGAGCGCGCCGGCACTGCGCAGCGCCTGCGGCTCACGCAGCGTGCGCACCGGAGTCGTGAATTCGGTGAGACCGCGGATCGTGAGGCCGTGCTGCTCGAGGTGCGCGGCGCGCGCCCCCCGTGCCAGCATGGCGACACGGTGTCCGGCGCGCATCAGGTGCGCGCCGATGATCGAGCCGATGGCGCCTGCTCCCAGTACCGCGAAATCGAACTCGGGCATGGTGCTGCCCCGGCGGGTGAGCTCAGAGTGCCTCGGCGATGTCCTGCATGAGCGCGTTGTCGCGCGGCTTGGTCTCCGGCGGATAGCGCCGCAGCACCCGTCCGTCCCGGCCGACCAGGAATTTCTCGAAGTTCCAGCTGATGTCGCCCGGAATCCCATCGGCGGCGGAGGTGAGGAACGCATAAACGGCGTGACGCTGCGGACCGTTCACGTCGAGTTTGGTGCTGAGCGGGAAGGTCACATCGTATTGGCTGCGGCAGAAGGCGACGATCTGGGCCTCGCTGCCCGGCTCCTGGCCGGCGAACTGATTGCAGGGAAAGCCGACGACGCTGAAGCCCTCGGGAGCGAGCTCGCGCTGCAGCTCCTCGAGCCCCTGGTACTGCGGCGTGAGTCCGCATTGGCTCGCGACATTCACGGCGAGCGTGACCTTGCCGCGCAGCCCGCCGAGCAGATCCGCCGTGCCATCGATCCTGGTTACCGCGATGTCGTAGAACCCGCTCATGGTTCGCTCCTCTCAGGGACCTGGCGGCGCCGTGTACGATACACCAAGGCAAGGCTTAACATCGTCGGGCACAAGCGCCGGGGAGACAGTGTCATGGCCGGTTCCGAGCTCAGCAAGACAGAAACCACGCGCGTGGTGGAGATCCTCAAGCACATCCTCGAGCTCGAGCTCGCCGGCCTGGTGCGCTATCTGCACTACAGCTTCATGATCTTTGGCCACAATCGCATACCGATCGTGGCATGGCTGCGCAGCCAGGCGGTCGAGGCACAGGCACACGCGGTGCAGGCGGGCGAGCACATCACTACTCTCGGCGAGCATCCATCGCTGAAGATCGGGCCGCTGCTGGAGACTCATAAGCACAACGTGGACGAGATCCTGCGCGAGGCGCTTTCGCACGAGCAGGAAGGACTCGCCGAGTACCGTAAGCTGCTCGACATCGTCGCCGGGCGCAACATCCTCCTCGAGGAGTACGCGCGTGCGCAGATTGCCGCCGAAGAGGCGCACGCTGCGGAGATCGGCAAGATGCTGCGCAAGCCAGGCTCGATCGCCTGAGGCTCACCGCGCGCCTGCGCCAGGTGCACTGACTCGCGTATGCTCACGCCGTGCGCATCATCGCGGTCACGAACATCAAGGGCGGAGTCGGCAAGACCACCACAGCGGTGAATCTCGCCTACCTGTGCGCCGCAGACGGCGCGGCGACACTCCTGTGGGATCTCGATCCGCAGGGGGCGGCAACCTATGCGCTCCAGGGCGATGCGCAGGAGCACGCCTCGGCAAAGCGGCTGGTCGCCGGCAAGGTGGAGTTGCCGGAGCTCATCCTCGCAACTAACTATCCACACTTCGATCTGCTGCCGGCGGATTTTTCCTATCGCAACTTCGCCGTGCACCTGGCGGCGCGCCGGCACCCGACCGGGCGGCTGCTGAAGATGGTCCGGCCACTGAGCGAGATCTACGATACGTTGTTCCTCGACTGTCCGGCAGGTATCTCGCTGCTTTCCGAGAACGTGCTGCGTGCGGCGGACCTGATCATCGTGCCGCTCGTGCCGAGTCCGCTGTCGTTGCGCATGCTCCGGCAGCTGTACGAGTTCATCGCGCGCGAGGGTTGGACGGATCTTAGGCTGCTGCCGTTCTTCTCGCTCGTCGATCGGCGCCGCTCGCTGCACCGGGACACGATCGCGGCAGCGCGCGCCGACTTTCCGCAGCTGCTCGCTACCGAGGTGCCCTACTGGAGCGAGATCGAGCGCATGAGCGTGCGTCGCGCGCCGCTGCCGGCGAGCGCGCCGGGCAGTACCGCCGCGCTCATCTACGCGCAGCTGTGGGCCGAGATCCGCGGCGAGGAACGGCGCGGTGAGGCTCAGTGCAGCGGCGCTGCCGTGATCGCATCGGCAGCAACGCTCGCCGCGGAAACCGGGAACTCCTCGACCGCATAGCCGGCCGCAATCCACGCATCCAGGCCGCCGCGCAGCGGCCGCACCTGCCTGAAGCCCTGGCCGATGAGCACTTTTGCCGCCTGTGCCGCGGACGCTTCGTTCGGGCAGGTGCAGTAGAGGATGATCTCACGATCGCGCGGCAGGGTGCGCGCGCGACCCTCGACCTCCTGCACGGGTACCTGCAGCGCGCCCGGAATTCGCCGGCGCTCGAGTCCGACGGAACTCGGTGAGCGCACATCGACGATCACTGGCAACGGTGCGCCCTGCATGCGCTGGTAGAGCTCATCCGCCCCGATGCGCGCCATGTCGAGCAGTGCGTAGAAGCGGCGCCGCTCCCACCACTTGACGGCGATATAGGCACCGAGCAGCACGAGCACGATCACCACTACCGTGCCGCCGATGCCCGCAAGCCGTGGCAGCAGCTGCGCGATCTGCGATTTCAACAACCGACCGGCGATGAGTGCCGCGCCGACCCACAGAGCCGCGCCGACGGCGCTGAAGAAGGCGAAGCGCACGAAGCTCATGCGCGTGGCACCCGCGAGCGGTGGCGCGATCATGGACAGGCCGGGAACGAATTTCGCGAAGACCAGTGCGCGCGCACCCCAGCGCTCAAAGCTCGCCTGTGTCTGGCTGACGCACGTGTCGGGTGTGAGCGATATGCGGCACAGGAGCTTCATGACGCGCACGCCATAGGCCCGGCCCGCCAGGTACCAGCTGCTGTCGCCGATGAGACTCGCCGCGACCGCCAGGGCGAATACCCCGAGCGCCGGAAGTCGCCCGTTGGCCGCGAGCGCGCCGGCGATTACCAGGGTGGGAATCGCGGGTACGGGCGCCCCCAGCTGCTCGAGCAGCACGTTGAGGAATATCAGGCCGAGTCCAAAGGGCGCCCGCATACGCGGATCTTGCCGCGTTCGGACGGTGACGACCAGTCGGGCAATCGGTGAGCCGACGCCGCCCGAGTTCCGCTGAGTACTATCTCAGCCGGCGTAGGGATATTTCGTGAAGAGGGCAGCGACGGCGGAATCGATGCGCTTCTCGGCCTCCGGTCCGGTCACGCCAAAGAGGCTCTGCTCGGTCGAGGCGTGCCACAGCGGTTGACCGCTGCGCGCGTCGTAGAGATCGACCGCTATAACCCCCTCCGGGTACGCATACGCGTACGGACCGGGGCCGCCCCATCCGTACGGATAGTTCCAGGCCCAACCATAGGGGTACGGGTAGACACCGCTCATCACGTAATAGCCACCGATTCCATAGCCGACCAGGCAATCGGCGTTGCCGGGCCCGGGCTGAATCGGGCTGCCGAGGTGGGACGCGATCGCGGTGCGCAGGCGATCCTCATTCACCGGGTTGGCGATCGTGCTGCGCAGAGGGCTGCTGCTGCGGAATGCGCCAGCCCAGGCGAAGCTGCCGCAGTGCACCTGCCCGATGAGGGCCGTGTTCACATCCGAGCGCACATACGGAGCGCAGGCCGCGAGCGTCAACGCTGCGAGCCATCCCACGATCACGGCGCACATGACAGCCTTCATGCCGTTCCAACCTCAACAAAGCTCGGGAGGGCGAGCATTCCAACGTCAAATGCTAACGCATGCGTGCGCACCGGGTTGACCCCGCTCAGAAAGGATCGCCGAGCACCAGTCGCCATCCTGACAGCACGCCGGCCTCACGCCAGCCGAGTCCGAGGCGCGGCATCGGTACGCCGTAGATCTCCCAGCGCGGAGAGACGCCGAGCATCAGACCGACCTCGTACTGAAAGGTCCGCGGGCTGATGCCCGAGGCAGGACCCGAAGGCGCCGCGAAGTACACATCTGCGATCCCATACGGCGCCACCTGCAGGGCACGCGAGTGCCAGGTCAGGTTGAGCGTGCGGCGCAGCTCGGCGCCGTTGCGCAGCCTGGTAAATGACTCATTGGGCACGTCACCCTGGTAGTGCGCGCCGGCATAGGCGAGCTGTGCACGCCACAAACCGGCGCTCTCGAGCGCTTCGAAGCGAAAATCGCTGCGCACGCCTGCGCCCCAGATGACCGCGTTTGCATCGCTGCTCGATGCGATCGTTCCGCCCGCCTTCACGTAGGGGTAGATGTCCCACACGTCGTTGATCCAGTAGTCGAGCTCGACGCCGGGCTCGAAGCTCAATGCGCCGATCGAGTTCGGCAGCTCGAGATGCACCAGGTCCTTGGTCTGGAAATTGAAGAAGCCGACGGTGAAAGGGAAAATCAGGCGGATGCCCGGGCTGCCGCCGTTGGGCTGCGCGCTGCGCAGGGTGTAGTAAGGCTCGAAAGTGTAGACGGTGATGACGCTGCCGGAGATCTCGTAGACCCCCGAGCCGACCTCACTCGCGAAAGCGAAGTTCGCGTACTGGGTGTCGGCGCTGCCGTAGGTCCCGGGGTTCACGGCGTAGCTGCTCGCGGCACGCATGAGCGCGAGAGCGCACAACCATGTGGCCGTCAATGCTCTCACGGTGCCTCCCCGGTGCGGGGAGTCTAGCAGACAGCCCGCGGCACCCCTGGACGCTCATTCCAACATCGCAGCCCGCTCTCAGGCGCGCAC
>DATJFM010000018.1:0-58766 GCA_035495655.1 Steroidobacteraceae bacterium | reverse complement strand
CGCCCCAGGACGCGGCGTGAGTTCCTCGCGGCCGGTTTGATCTCGGGACAGGCCATGGTGATGGCGCCCGCCTGGCTCGGCGCGCTGCTCAAGGCGAACCGCGCCAACGCCGGCGCACCGCCGCTCGACAGCGACATCTCTCCGCTGCTCGCCGCGGCCGAGTGCAACGTGCCGGCCTCCGGTGTGGGCTTGCCCTTCATCGCCTTCGATCTCGCGGGCGGGGCGAACCTGGTGGGCTCGGAGGTGATCGTCGGCCAGCAGGGTGGCCAGAGCAACTTCCTCACCACGGCGGGCTACGGCAAGCTCGGCGTTCCAGGCAACATGGTGCCGAGCTCGACCGCCAACGTCGACGCATCGCTGGGTCTCCTGTGGCATGCGGATGGCGCCATCAAGCGCGGCATCATGAGCATGATCACCCCGACGACGGCGGCCGGCACCAACGGCGCGGTGATCTGCGCCATGTCGCAGAACGACACCCAGACGAACCCGCACAACCCGATGTACGGCATCGCCATGGCGGGCCGCAAGGGCCAGCTGCTGCAGCTGATTGGCACCGACTCGAGCGTCTCCGGCGGCAACTCGGCGGCTCCCATGGAGCTCATCCGGCCGGCACTGCAGCCGAGCACCATCAGCCAGCCGTCCGATGCAACTTCGCTGGTACCGATACCCCCGGGTGGCAAGCAGGACCCGCTGTCGGTCGAGGTGCTCGAGACGCAGACGCGCATCAGCGCGGGCACCGGCCTGTACAACGACGGCAGCGGCGGCACCGCGGCATTCAGCGGCGCGCTCGGCATGCCAACCTCGCTGTATGCCAACGCGCAGCAGGACGCTACCCTCAAGAATCAGGTGCGCTGCGCCTATGTGAAGGCGGTGAACACCGCCAACCAGTTCGGCAATCCCTCGGCGCTCGATCCGACGCAGGACACCAACATCACCGCCATCGCCTCCAAGTTCCAGGCGAACGCCTTCCAGGACAATGAGTTCGCCAAGACCGCAACCGTGATGAAGCTGGTGCTGAACGGCTTCGCCGGCGCCGGCACGATCGCCATGGGTGGCTACGACTATCACGACGGTACCCGCGCCACCGGCGAGATGCGCAACTTCAAGGCCGGACAGATGATCGGTGCGGTGCTGCAGTACGCGAGCGCGCTGGGCGTGCCGGTGATGATCTACGTCTTCAGCGACGGCTCGCTCAACTCCAACAGCATGGTCGACAACAGCGCCGCCGGCCGCGGCAAGCTCGGCTGGCAGGGCGACAACTCCTCGGTGGCCTCGACCTTCTTCCTGGTCTACAACCCCAAGGGACGCCCGGCGACACGCGGCGCGGCCTCGACGCAGCAGATCGGCTACTTCACCGCGGATGGCTCGGTGGTGAGCACCTCGAGCCCCGCGGCAAACTCGGTCGACTCACTGGTCCAGGTCGTGTTGCTGAACTACATGGGACTCAGCGGCAGCGACGCGAACTTCGCCAGCACCTTCCAGGCGTGGACCTCCATGCCGCAGGCCCTGGGGTCGGCCGCCCAGCTCGCAGCACTGACGGTGTTTCAGCCGATCGTGTGACGCGCCTCACGCGCGTGCCGCCACGCGGCGGCGCGCTGCGCCCGATGCGCGCCCGCTGTCGCAGCGCGCCGACGCGGGCCGGCACAGCCGCTGCGCTGCTGCAGGCCTCATTTCGCCCCTCGTTTCGTTGACAGTGTCGCTGACGCTGTGCAATTTTGCCGCCTTGGCGCGTGTTTCGAGCGTGCCCCTCGAGCTGAGGACCTTTATTGAGCTGGCAGCAGCCGAACCCGGCGCGGCATGACGTGGCACAACGGCCCGTTGCCCTGCGGTGGTCTGCCGGCGCGTGCACGAGCGTGACCGTGCTGCTGGGCGCGCTCGGGCTGACGCTCGCGGTGGCCCTCGCTTACGCGGCGGAGCCGCCCTATGCGCTGCTCGGTCATGAGGCGCCGGATTTTGCGCTGCATGCCGCCGCGGGCGAAAACGTGCGCCTGTCGGAACACCGCGGCGAAGTCGTGGTCCTGAGTTTCTGGAGCAGCCGCTGCACCTTGTGCCGCACGCAGCTCGCTGCGCTCAACCGCAGCCTCGCCACCTACGCTTCCGCCGGGTTGTCGGTGTACGGCGTGGGGGTCGATGACGATTCGCTGCAGGCGCAGGAGTATGCGCGCAGCGCGGGTGTCGCCTTCGCGCTGCTGCTCGATCCGGCCAAGACGGTGAGCCGCAGCTACCAGGTCGACAACCTGCCGATGACCGTGCTGATCGACCGCAATGGCACGGTGCGCTACGTGGTGCGCGACTACAGTGCGGCGAGCTCGACGGTGTATCTGCAACAGCTGCGGACGCTGCTGAACGAATGATCGGAACCAACATGCTGCAGACGACCCCTCATCCGAGCCCGGCGCTGTCGCTGCCGCGACGGCGCCGTGCCCTGGCAACTGGCCGGCGCGGCCTGCGCGCCCTCGGCCGGCTGTGCGCGGCGACCGTGTGCGCCGCGCTACTGCTCAGTCCGGTGCCGCTGGCGGCGCAGAACGCGCCGGTGAAGCCGGCATCGCCCACGGTACCGCCGCCGGCGGTACCCTCACCGCTCGCACCCACCGAGGTGCCCGGCGCGCAGCAAGGCGCGAGCGATGTCGGCAAGCAACTCTTCCCGAACGCGCCGAAAAATCCGCTGGCCGCGCCGGCGGAAAACGCCGCACCGCCGGCGCAGCCGGGCGGCGACACCCGTGGCCTCGACCAGGAGATCCAGGGCCTGAAGAAGGACGTGGTCGATCTCAACAAGGATCTGTTCATTCTCGAGGAGGAGCTGCTGTTTCCCGCCAACACGCAGGTGGCGGTGTTCCTGTCGATGGACGTCGGCGATTTCTTCGCGCTCGACTCGGTGCAGCTGAAACTCGATCAGAAGGAAGTGATCAACTATCTGTATACGCCGCGCGAGCGCGACGCGCTCCTCAAAGGCGGCGTGCAGCGTCTGTACCTCGGCAATCTCAAGGTGGGTGCGCACGAGCTGGTCGCGTTCTTCAGCGGCTCCGGACCGAACGCGCGCGCCTACAAGCGCGGCGCCTCGCTGCGCTTCGAGAAGGGCGTCGGTGCGAAGTATCTCGAGCTCAAGATCAACGACCGGCAACGCAAGCTCGAGCCGGAGTTCGAGATCAAGGACTGGGAATAGACCCTTGAGGCGCCCGTCCTGCATACGCGCGCTGCTCCTGGCCGCACTCGCGATGTTGCTCGCGGCGGTGGCGGACGCGCGCCGGCACGACCCCGAGAAGCTCTCCGAAGGACACATCCGCGATCTGCACTTCGGTGATGTGCTGTTCCTGTACTTCCAGCAGGACGACGCGCACGACTTCGAAGCGCTGACGCGCGTGCTCGCCTACCAGCACTGGGGACGCATGCCGCATCACGCGGAGGATGCCGAGCTCATCGCCGGCTCGCTCTATCTGCAGGAGGGCATGCACAACGAGGCGGGCGAGATCTTCGAGCGTCTGCTGACCGACAACGTCTCGTCCGGGGTGCGCAACCGCGCCTGGCTGTACCTGGCGCAGGTGTGGTACGCGCGCGGCTATTACCCGAAGGCCGAGACCGCGCTGCGCAAGGTGAACGGGCGCATGTCGCCGGACTTCGAAGCGCAGAAGGAGCTGCTGCTCGCCAACGTGCTCATGCACCAGGCGAAGTACGACGAGGCGATCGAGCAGCTGACCGGGTGGCGCGGCGCACCGGTATGGTCGGCCTATGCGCGTTTCAATCTCGGGGTGGCACTGGTGCGCGCCAACCGCCTCGCAGACGCCGACCCGTTTCTCTCCGCAGTCGGCACCATGCTCGCTCCCAATCCGGAGCTAGCCGCGCTCAAGGACCGTGCCAACCTCGCGCTCGGTTTCGCCTACCTGCAGGCAGACCAGCCGGAACGCGCGCGTGCACCGCTCGAGCGCGTGCGCCTCACCGGTCCTTATTCCAACAAGGCACTGCTCGGCACCGGCTGGGCCCAGGCCGCGCTCGGCGACTACCAGGGCGCGCTCACCCCGTGGATGGAGCTGCGCCGCCGTGATGTGCTCGATGCGGCGGTGCAGGAGTCGTATCTCGCCGTGCCGTATGCGTTCATGAAGATGAACGCCAACGCGCAGTCCGCGGAGTATTACGAGAGCGCGGTCACCTCCTTCGACACTGAGAACACCAGGCTCGATGCCGCGATCGCGCACATCCACCAGGGCGACATGCTGCGTGAGGTGCTGGCGAGCGGCCCGGCACCCACCGCCACCGACGCGCCGCTCCTGCACGGCTGGTTCCGCGACCTGCACACCCTGCCGCGCACCGCCGAGGCGCCGTATCTCTACGCCGTGCTCGCGGGACACGACTTCCAGGAAGGGGTCAAGAACTACCGCGACATGGTGTACCTCGGCGGCACGCTCGAGCACTGGGGCGACAACATGGACGCGTACCAGGACATGATCGAGACCCGTGAGCGCGCCTACGCCGAGCGGCTGCCGCGGGTCGATGCGTTGCTTGCCTCGGGCAAGCTGCAGAACCTGCAACAGAGCGAGGTCCAGCTCGAGAACGAATTGCGCACCATCGAGGCGCAGCACGATGTGGCGGCGCTCGGTACCGAGACCGAGCGCTCGCAGTGGGCGCGCGTGCAGCACCTGGAGGCGGGGCTCGGGGGGCTGCCCGACTCGCCCGAGACGACGGAGGTGCGTGCGCGGCTCGCGCTGGTGAAGGGCGTAATGTATTACCGCCTGGATGAGGCCTTTGGAGCGCGAGTGTGGCAGGAGCACCGCAGTCTCAAGGATCTCACTCTGGCGCTGCACGAGGCGCAGGGCCGCTGGATAAGAGTGGAGCGCGCACGTCACAACGTGCCGCAGAACAACGGCGAGTTTGCCGCGCGCGTTGCGAGCTTGCGCGAGCGCATCGCAGCGCTGCAGGTGCGCCTCGCCGCCACCGAGCAGCGCCAGAGCACTTACCTGGCGCAGATCGCGGTGCAGGAGCTCGAGCAGCAGAAGGCGCGGCTCGCTGCCTACGAGGTGCAGGCGCGCTTCGCGCTCGCGACCATGTACGATCGCGCCGCTGCCGCGGCAGCGAGCCATGGCAAGGCACCCGCTCCCGCGCAGAAAGAGAGCGGCGGCGCGGCGGAGCCTGCCGAGGAGCCAGCGCGCGAGGGCTCAGACAGCAACGCTCCGCCACCCGGCAAAGCACCGCCGCCACCGGAGTCACCGCGATGAGGACGCGGCGCCTGAGCGGCTTCGCGGCCGCGCTGTTGCTGTGCGCGGGCGTGCCGCACCTTGCCCTTGCGCAGAGCTCATCGCAGCCGACCATCGGCGATCTCAACAAGCGCAAGGTCGAAGTGCACACGGATACCGCTGCGAGCGGCAGCAGCACGCGCGCCATGGAGAATTACCGCCGCTTCCTCGAGCTGCAGAATACCGATCCGAAGCTGCGTGCCGAGGCGATGCGGCGCCTCGGCGACCTCAATCTCGACGCCGGGGAGATGGAGCGGATGGAAAAGGAGCTCACCGCCGTCGACATGCAGGGCGGCGAGGCCATCAAGCTCTACAGCACACTCCTCAAGGCTTACCCGAACTACGCGCGCAACGACCAGGTGCTCTACCAGCTGTCGCGGGCATACGAGACCACCGGCCAGCCGGAGGCGGCGCTCGCGACGCTCGACCGCATCGTGCAGACCTACCCGCAGAGTCCGCAGCTCGATGAGGTGCAGTTCCGCCGCGGCGAGCTGCTGTTCTCGGCGAAGCGCTATCCCGAGGCGGAGCACGCCTACGCGGCCGTAGTAGCGCGCGGGCCCGGCTCGGAGTTCTATCAGCAGAGTCTCTACAAGCGCGGCTGGTCGCTGTTCAAGCAGTCGCTCACGCTCGAGAGCCTGCCGTCTTTCGGCGGTGTGCTCGATCGCGAGCTCGGCACCAACCCCGCGAAAGCCGTGCGTCCCGAGACTCTCAAGCGCGCGGACCGCGAGCTGGTCGAGGACACGCTGCGCGTCATGAGCATCACCTTCTCCTACAACGATGGGGTGAGCTCGCTGGAAAAGTACGTGCAGCAACACGGCCAGCGGCCCTACAACTGGATGCTGTACGAGCGGCTCGGCGATCTTTACGTCGACAAGCAGCGTTACCAGGACGGCGCGAGCGTCTACCGCGCCTACGTAGCACGCGATCCGTACAGCGACCATGCACCCGATCTCGACATGGCAGCCATCGAGGCCTACGGCAAGGGCGGTTTCAGCCAGCTGGTGCTCGATGGCAAGCACGAGTTCGTCGAGCGCTACAACTTCGATTCTCCCTACTGGAAGACGCGCAGCCGCGAGAGCAACCCGCGCGTGGTGCAGGAGCTGAAGACCAACCTCAAGGACGTCGCCACCTACTTCCACGCCAGTGCGCAGAAGTCGGGACGGGTCGCCGACTACCAGGAGGCGGCGCGCTGGTATCGCGATTACCTGAAGTCCTTCCCGGGCGACGCGGACTCGGCGCAAACCAACTACCTGTTGGCGGAGGCGTTGTTCGAGGGGCACGAGTACAGCGAAGCCGCGACCGAGTACGAGCACACCGCCTACGGCTATCCGCGCAACGACAAGTCCGCAACCGCCGCCTACGCGGCACTGGTCGCTTACAAGAAGGGTGAAGAGGGATTGAACGGCGCCGACAAGGAAGCCTGGCACCGGCGAGCCACCGACGCGAGCGTGAAATTCGCGCAGACCTTCCCCGAGCATCCCGATAGCGCCGGCGTGCTCACGCGCGCCGCGGAGGAGATCTTCGCGAGCGGCGACCAGGCGCGCGCCATCGGCGTGTCGCAGGCGATCCTCGCGCGGCAGCCGCCGGTGGATCCCGCCAAGCAGCGCATTGCCTGGACGATCATCGGCCAGTCCTACTTCGATCAGGGGCAATACGCCAAGGCCGAGCCCGCCTATCTGCAGGCACGTCAGCTCGCCGGCGGCGATGAGAAACAGCGCAGCGATCTGACCGAGCGTCTCGCGGCGAGCGTCTACAAGCAGGGCGAGGCCAAGCAGAAAGCCGGGGACGCAGCGGGCGCGGTCGAGGATTACCTGCGCGTCGAGCGCGTCGCGCCGGAGTCGAAGATCCGTGCCAATGCGGAGTACGACGCCGCCGCTCAGCTCATTGCGCTCAAGCAGTGGGATCGCGCCATCGTGGTGCTGGAGGAGTTTCGGCGCACATTCCCACAGAACCCCCTGCAGCGTGATGTCACCGCCAAACTCGCGGTGGCGTACTCATCTGCCAACCGCCCCGGCGCAGCCGCCGCGGAGTTCGAGCACATCGCCGCCACTCCAACCGAGGACAAGGGCGTGCAGCGCGAGGCCCTGATGCAGTCGGCGGACCTGTACGCCAAGGCCGGCAATACGCCGAAGGCCACGGCCATGCTGGAGAAGTTCGTCGACACCAATCCGACACCGCTCAACGAAGCGATGGAAGCGCGGCAGCGCCTGGCGGAATACGCGCAGAAAAGCGGCGACGTCGCGCGGCGCGATCGCTGGTACCACGAGATCATTCGCGCCGACGAGCAGGCAGGGGCGCAGCGTACCGAGCGCAGTCACTATCTCGCCGCGAAGGCACAGCTGGCGCTCGCGCAGCCGGCACGCGATGCGTTCCGCGAGGTGCGTCTCACCGCGCCGCTCAAGAAGAGCCTGATCGTGAAGCGCAACGCGCTCGAGACCGCGATGGACGGCTACAAGAAAGCCGCCGACTATCAGGTGGCGGAGGTCACCACCGCCGCAACCTACGAGATGGCCGAGCTGTACCGAAGGCTCGCCAAGGACGTTATGGCCTCGGAGCGGCCAAAGAACCTGAAGGGTGATGAACTCGAGGAATACAACTCGCTCCTGGAGGAGCAGGTGTTCCCGTTCGAGGAGCAGGCAATCAAAGCGCACGAGCTGAATGCCGCGCGCGCCAAGGACGGCGTCTACGACGAATGGGTGCGCAAGAGCTTTCAGGCGCTCGCCGAGCTCAAGCCCGCGCGTTACGGCAAGACGGAGATGACACACGATGTGGTCACGAGCCTCGAGTGAGGCGCTCCGCGAGCCGCCGCGCTGTGACGTGGGCGCAGCCGCGCTACTCGTCGCGCTCGCGCTCATCGGCCTTGGGGCCTGCAGCTCCACTCCCTCCCGCGGCAAGGCACCGGCTGCGGCAGGTGCCTCGGCACATCCGGCAGGGGCGGTGCCTGCTGGTAAGACGGCTGCCGCGGCAACGGCCGCAACGGGCGCTTCAGCCGACGCAACCGCAAAAGCCGCAGCTGGCGCAACCACCGGCGGTGCCGAATCCCCAGCCCCGGTGGTGCATCCGGAGGTACCGCCCGCCGCGCGCGCCGATTTCGACCGCGCCGTGCAGTACATGCGGTCGGGCAACGCCACCGAGGCGGAGCTCGGTTTCAAGCAGATCGCCGTGCAGTACCCGCAGTTTTCCGCGCCGCTCGTGAACCTCGCCATCATGCAGCGCAAGGACGGCCGCCTCGATCAGGCCGAAGCCACACTCAAGAGCGCCGTCCAGCACGAGAATGGCAGCGCGATCGCATGGACCGAGCTGGGCGCCACGCAACGCATGCGCGGGGAGTTCCGCGACGCGGCGTCCTCCTACGAGCAGGCGATTGCTGCCGATCCGCGCTACGCGCCTGCCTGGCGGAACCTCGGGGTGGTCTCGGATCTCTATCTGGGGGACCCCAACCGCGCGCTCAAAGCGTTCGAGCAGTACAAGCAGCTTACCGGCGAGGACAAGCCGGTGAGCGGTTGGATCGCGGAGCTGCGGCAACGACTGGGTCTGACACCGGCCAAACGGCCGGCGGGAGACTCTGGCCCCGGAGACGGTGGCTCGACTCCGGCCGCGCCCGGCGGTACGCCGCCCCCCAAGGAGCCGCCGCTTGAGAAGGCGCCCGGCGACCATCCCTCACACCCGGAGCCCGCGTCGAGCCCGGTGAATGCAGGGACCGCCGCTGCCGGGAATGGCACAGGAGGTTGAGCATGAAGGAAGCGCGCATACCTGAAACGCGCCGGTGCAGCCGGGCGCTCTGCGTAATGTTTGCCATGATGCTCGGAGTACCTTGCCTGCTCGCCGCGCAGGAGTCTCCAGCACCCGCTGCAGCATCTCCGGGCGGCCGCGCAATTCCGCGTCCCGAGGAGCTCGAGCCCGGCGTGAATACCACACCTTCATCCTCCACGGCACCGGGACCAACCGCCACCAATGCACCGTCCGCAGCACCGGTGGCGACTCGAGCACCGGCGGCGACGCCTGCACCGGCGCCCTCGACTGCCTCGGCGCCGGCAACACGCGCGGCGCCGTCATCAAAAGCGGCTCTCACCGCGGGTGGAGCGAAGGCGGGCGGGGCGACGCGCAAGGGCCCGGACCGCCTCGAGCTCGATACGACCGACATCACCGGTAACCGTGAGCTGCCGAAGGTGCTGTATATCGTGCCGTGGAAGCGTTCGGACCTGGGCGATGTGGTCGGCAAGCCGGTCAACAGCCTCCTGGATGAGGTACTGCAACCCCTCGACCGGGATGTGTTTCGGCGGGAAAACCGCTATTACGATGCTCTGCAGCCGGGTGCGGGCGATGGCAAAGCGGGCGCGGCCCAGGGTTCTCCCAACAAGCCCTGAGAATGCCCCTGTCCGACCTCGCAGATGAGAGCCAGATCGCAGCTTTTTGAGCTTATGTCATTCAGTTTGGTAAGGCTTGTGTCCCTAAGATGGTCATTGTGAGCGGGAGTGTCAGATGGGCCTCTGGAACTTGATTGTGCGGTTCTTTCAGGGCGGCGGGGACTTCATGTACCCGATCGCCATCGTGTTCGTGTTCGGTCTGGCGATCGCCATCGAACGCTACATCTATCTAACCCAGGCCGCGGTGCGCAACCGCGGGTTGTGGAACCAGATCGTGCCGCTGCTCTCGCAGGGCAACTTCCGTCAGGTCGCTGCCACGACCGCGAAGTCCGATTCGGCGATCGGCCACATTCTCAACTACGGACTGGCGCGTATTCAGTCGGCGCGCCGCCGTGATGACATCGAGAAGGCGATGGAAGAGAGCCTGATGGAGATCGTGCCGCGCCTCGAGAAGCGCACGCACTACCTCGCGACCTTCGCCAACCTGGCGACGCTGCTGGGACTGCTCGGCACGGTCATGGGTCTGATCCGGGCCTTCGCCGCTGTCGCCACGGTGAACCCGGCGGAGAAGGCCAACCTGCTGTCGGCGAGCATCTCGGTAGCGATGAACTGCACGGCCTTCGGTCTGATGACCGCGGTGCCGCTGCTGTTCATTCATGCGTTCCTGCAGACCAAGACCACCGAGCTCATCGACAGCCTCGAGATGGCGTCGGTCAAGTTCTTGAACGCGATCACCGAGCGGCAGCCGGCGGCGGCGGCCTGACCGTCCCGCGACGGTAAGCGCCCCTCGAAGGACTGAAGGTCCCGCATGCGCCGCTCCTATCAGTATCGCAAGCTCGAGCGTCATACCCGCAAGCCCGCGGAGCTGCTGCTCGTGCCCATGATCGACATCTTCACCGTGCTGGTGACCTTTCTGCTCATGACCGCGGTGTTCTCCCGCACCGTGATCCTGCAGCTGAACCTGCCGGCCCCGCAGACCGAATTCAAGGAGCCTCCGCCGGGTCTGCAGCTTGAGGTGATGGTGCGCAAGGACCAGTTGATGGTGGCGGACCGCAACACCGGGCCGCTGCACGCAGTTCCCAACACCTCGAGCGGCTACGACTACGATGCGCTCACCGAGTATCTGAAGTTCGTGAAGACGAAGTTCCCGGAGAAGACCGAGGCCAGCATCCTGCTCGAGCCCGATACCGCTTATGACACGCTGGTGCAGGTCATGGACCACGTACGTGTGTTCGAGGCGGGCCAGGGCGTGAACACCGTGCAGGCGGAGCTGTTCCCGGATATTTCCATCGGCGATGCACCGGCACCCGGAGCCGCGCCGGAGGGCGCGACACCGGTAACAGTGGCACCGGCCGCGCCAGCGGCGCCGGCAACCGCCCCGGCCTCCGGGCAGCCAAGTGGCAGGGGATCCAAACCATGAGCATCTCTAACCGTGCATTGCGCATGGCGCAGCACCACGTGCGCAATCGTGCGGACGCCACCCTGAATCTCATTCCGCTGATCGACATCCTGTCGGTGATGGTGGCGTTCCTGCTGGTGTACTCGACCGAGGTGGAGATCATCCAGAACACCAAAGGCATCGAGATTCCGCAGTCGATCGCCCAGACCTCACCGAAGCATTCGGTGGTGGTGATGGTGACGCGCAATGATTTGTTCGTGCAGGGCGAATTCATCACCACGGTCGCCGACATCAAGGCCGCTCCCGGCGCGCTGGTCGAGCCGCTGCGCGCGGCGCTGCAGCGCCCGCTGCTGGTGGGTCAGGAAGTGAGCGAGCGCGATATCGCGCAGCGCGAGATCACCGTCATGGCGGACAAGGCGCTGCCGTACGAGGTGCTCAAGCGCGTCATGGCGACCTGCACGGCTGCGGACTACGGCCGCATCTCGCTGGCGGTCATCCAGAAGGAAAAGCCGGTCGCGGCCGGCCAGTACAAGCCGGTGTAGGGGACCCATGCTGCTCGCGCCTTACTACCGTGAATTCGAGCTGCCCTGGGAGGCGGATCCCGAGGCGGACGATCGTTACCGCAAGATCCTGCGGGCGCTGCTCATCATTCTGCTGCTGTTAGGCATCCTCTTCCCGCTCCTGCCGCGGCCGAAGCACACCATCGCCGAGGAAGTGCCCGAGCGGCTGGCGCGCGTCATGACCCAGACGCCCAAGCCGCCACCGCCGCCGCCGCCGCCCAAGCCGAAGGAGGAAGAGAAGCCGAAGATCGAGCCGAAGGTGGCCATGGTGAAGCCGCCGCCGGTCGATGAGCACCAGCGCGCCCACGAGAAGGCGCAGAAGCAGCTGAATCAGGTCAAGGACGAGCTCGCCGACCTGCGCGATGTCATGGACCTCAGCCACCTCGAGACCAAGAACCTTTCCGGTGCCGTAGGCGCGGACAGTCATGCCGAGCGCTCGCTCATCACCTCCAAGGTGGGCGCCGGCTCTGGCGGCATAACCTCGGCCAATTCCAGCCGCGGCTTCGGCAGCGGGGCGGGCTCGCTCACCGGCCACGAGACCACGGCGGTGAGCTCCGGCATCGCCAAGTCGGGCCTCAATGCCCGCGGGCCCGCCACGAGCGGCGGCGGGGGCAAGCCCGCGCGCTCGCGCGAGGAGATCGAGCTGGTCTTCGATCGCAACAAGGGTCGTATCTACAGCCTCTATGCGCGCGCGTTGCGCGACAACGCGGAGCTGCAGGGAAAGCTGGTGCTCGAGTTCACCATCTCGCCGAACGGCGAAGTGACCATGTGCCGTGTGGTCTCGAGCGAGCTGAAGGATCCGGACCTGGAGCGCAAGATCATCGCCCTGGTGCGGCTGTTCCGCTTCGACCCCAAAGACGTCGACTCGATCACCACCACCAAGCCCATCGATTTCTTTCCGGCATAGCGCGGATGCCGCCATGAGTGTGTCATGAACCTCAATTCCGAAATCGCCTTCTACCAGGAGCTGCGGCCGGTCGATAAGGCGCGGCTGCTGAACCTATTCCTGCACGAGCTCGCGCAGGAGGCACGCGGCACCTACGGCGCCGGCGAGCAGGTGCACGACGGCGTGCATCTGCGCTTCGTGAACGAGCTCTATCATCGGTTGACGCGTGTCATCGAGCAGCTGCTCGCGGAGGAGGCCACGCGTCCCGCGGACGATGTGGTGTTGCGGATGCTGCTCGCGCCGCGCGCCGACAAGGTGGCCGAGCGGCTGGTATTCAACGCTTATGGCCGCGCGATCCAGGGCTTCGAGAGCTACGATACGACGGTGTTGATGGGCTCTTGAGTCGGTCCTGCGCGCCCACCCGGGCGCTGCTCTGGAGAAAAACAATGACCACGACGCGGGCGCGCTGGCTTGCCGCAGCGCTGGCTTTCCACATACTGCCGATGAGCGCTCACTGTGAGGCACTGCTGCTGCGGCCGGCGCAGCTGTGGACTGCCGGTGAGCCATTGCACAGCGGCTGGGTGGTGCTCATCGAGGGTAACCGCATTCGTGCCGCCGGGCCGCCCGCCGCGGTGTCGGTGCCAGCGGGTGCGACCGTGATCGAGCTGCCGGGTGCGACACTACTGCCCGGGCTCATGGACATCCATTCGCACCTCCTGCTGCATCCCTACAACGAGACCTTGTGGAACGATCAGGTGCTGAAGGAGCCGGTGCCATATCGCACGCTGCGCGCCGGCGTGCAGGCGCGCGCGACGCTGCTCGCCGGCTTCACCACGCTGCGCGATCTCGGCACGGAGGGTGCGGAGTACGCCGATGTGTCGGTCAAGCGCGCCATCGAAGAGCACCTGATCGATGGGCCGCGCCTGTTCGTCGCGACACGCGCGATCGTCGCCACTGCATCTTACGGGCCGGCACCGCGCGGGCTGCGCCCGGATGTGTGCTGCACACCGCAGGGAGCCGAGGAGGCGAGCGGAGTTGCCGAAGTCATTCGCGCGGCGCGCGAGCAGGCCGGCCGCGGAGCCGACTGGATCAAGGTCTATGCCGACTATCGCTGGGGACCCGATGGCTCCCAGCAGCCGACTTTCTCGGAGGAGGAGCTGCGCGCGCTCACCGAGACCGCACACTCCTCGGGCCGGCCGGTGGCGGCACACGCCACTACCGCCGAAGGCATGCGCCGCGCGGTGCTCGCCGGGGTGGATTCAATCGAGCACGGCTTCAACGGCACGCCCGAGGTGTTTCGGTTGATGGCGGCACGCGGTGTAGCGTACCTGCCGACGCTCACCGCCGAGGAAGCCTACGGCGAGTACTTCGAGCACTACGTGCCCGGCAAGAGTGCGCCGACTGCGGGCATGGAGCAGGCAAAACGCGCCTTCAACACCGCGCTCAAGGCGGGCGTCATCATCGGCTGCGGAAGTGATGTCGGGGTGTTCGCCCACGGGACCAACTACCGCGAGCTCGCCTGGATGGTGCGTGATGGCATGACCCCGCTGCAGGCGCTCACCGCAGCGACCGCCACCGACGCCAGAATCCTGCGTCACGAAGCGGACCTGGGCCGGGTACGCGCAGGCATGCTCGCCGACCTGGTGGCGGTCGCGGGGGATCCTACCCGCGAGATCGATGCGCTGGCACGCGTGCTGTTCGTCATGAAGGATGGAGTGATTTACCGGCGGCCGTGAGTGCCGCGCGCGGCGCGAGCGTGGTGGCGGCGACGAGCGCGCTGGCGAGTGCCAGGGCGGCGGCGATCCCCAGTGCCAGCGCTACGGTGTGTTCCAGCGCGGCAGAGACGAGCGCGCGTGCACGCTGCTGCTCCTGCGGCGCGAGGCTCGCGGGCATCGCCGGCATCACCAACCCGCCAGCGGCGCTTTCTACCACCTGCGCCAGCGCCGGCGAGGGCCGCGCCATCGCCAACTGTCGCGCGAGTGCGCGGTCGAACACCCCGAGCGCGAGCGTGCCGAGCAGCGCGATCAGCAGCAGACCTCCCACGGACGCGACCGCATTGTTGATTCCGGAGGCGACCCCGGTGCGGCGCTCAGGTACCGCGTTGAGCACGGTGGTGGTGAGTGGGGCCACGGTGATCGCCATGCCGAAACCGAGCACCGTCATCGCGAGCAGCACCGCGGTGTAGGAAGCCGCCCGCAACGACAGCAGCGCGAAGCCCGCCGCCGTGATCGCCGGCCCGATGATCAGCGGGCCGCGCGCTCCGAAGCGGTCCATGAGCCCACCGGACCAGCGCGAGAGCACCCCGAGCACCAGCGTGAAGGGCAGGTAGACCGCTCCGGTGGCGGTGGCGGAATATCCGCGCGCCTGGATCAAGAGGAACGGCAGGAAAAAGAACGCGCCGCCGAGTGCGCCGTACAGCAGCAGCGTGAGGAGGTTGATGCCGGTGAAGGTACGCGCGCGGAATAACTCGAGCGGCATCATCGGCGCGCGGCTGTGCTGTTCGGTGAACACGAACGCCCCGAGCCCGAGCCCGCCGCCGGCGAGACCCGCGAGCACGCGGCCGTCGCTCCAACCGAGCGTGGCAGCGGCGATCAGTGCGTACACGAGCGCGGCCAGTCCCGCGCCGGCGAGCAGTGCTCCAGGCCAGTCGAGTCTGCCGGTCGCTTCGCTGTCACGGCTCTCGGGCACGTGGCGCAGCGTGATCCAGAGAGCAGGGACGGCGAGCGCGGGATTGATGAGAAAAATCGCCCGCCACGAAACGTGATCCACCAGGAAGCCGCCGAGCAGCGGACCTGCGCCGGCCGCAATGGCAGCGGCACCGGACCAGATGCCGATGGCGGCGCCGCGCTCCTTCTCACCGTAGGCGGCGGCGATCAGGGCGAGCGAGCAGGGTACGAGCAGTGCCGCGCCGACCCCCTCGAGCGTGCGTGCGGCGATCAGGGTGCGCACGTCCGGTGCCAGTCCGCAGCCGAGCGAGGCAGCCGCGAACACCGCGATGCCGATCACGAATACGCGCCGGCGGCCGAACTGATCGGCGGCTGCGCCGCCGATCAGCAACAGTGCGGACATGCACAGCGTGTAGGCGTTGATCACCCACTGCATGGCCGCGAGCGTCGCGTGCAGATCGCTCTCGAGTGTGGGCAGTGCCACATTGACCACCGACTCATCGACGTAGGCCAGGGTTGAGCCGAGGACCGCGGCGATGAGCACCCAGGTGCGCCGCGCGGCACAGGCGGGCACGCTGGCCGCGGCGCGGATCACGCCGCTGTCGCAGGGCAGGATCCGCGGGTTAGCCATCGAGTGCGCGCACGCGTCTCAGCCGGTGCTCTGCAGACCCTGGGAGATGCCGCCAACACTCGCGAGCAGCGCCGCGAACAGCTCGCGATCTTCGCGGCCGCCGGCGCGCCAGCGTTGCAGCAGGTCCACCTGCATGAGATTCATCGGGTCGATGTACGGATTCCGCAGACGGATGGAGCGCTGCATGGTCGGATCGAAATCGAGCAGCTCGCGGCTGTCGCGTATGGTGAGCAGCTGCGTGCAGGCGCGTGCGTATTCTTCGCGCAGCTGCGGGGAGAAGCGCTGCAGCTCCTGCGGGGCGAGCGCGTCGTAGTAGTGGGCGATTTCGAGGTCGGCGCGCGCGAGCAGCGTCTCGATGTCATCGAGGAGGTTGCTCAGGAACAGCCAGGAAGTGCACGCTTCCCGCACCAGCTGCAGGCCGAATTTGTCGACGATGGCGGCAAGCCCCGTGCCGGCGCCATACCACCCGGGGAGCATGTAGCGCGTCTGCGCCCACGCAAACACCCACGGTACCGGCAGCAGCGCCTCGAGCCCCCCCTGCTCGGAGCGATGCACCGAGCGCGCGCCGATCTGCATGCGCTCGATCACATCGATCGGGGTGACCGCCTCGAAGAAGCGGTAGAACTGCGGCTCGCCGTAAACCAGCCGCCGGTAAGCTGCGCGGCTTTCGGTGGCGAGATGGGCCGCGATCTCCAGGTGCGCGGCGCTGTCCGGGGCGAGCTCGCGGCGGCGCAGTGAGGCGCTCGTGAGGCTCACGGCGTTGAAGGCGCGCTCGAGCGTGCGCATGGCGATCGGCCGCAGGCCGTAGCCCTGCTTCACGGTCGCGCCCTGCTCGCGCACGCGCAGCGCACCGTCCACGGCGCCGGCAGGCGCGGCTTTGACGATCGCTTCGATGCGCGCGCCGCCGCGCGCGAGACTGCCACCGCGCGCGTGAAACAGCACCGGCTGCTCGCCGGCGTTGCGCAGCACTTCCGCGACATCGTGCTGCGCCTGGTGAATGGTGAGGCGCGAGGCGCAGATCCCGGTTTCCTTGTTGCTGTCGGAGTAACCGATGAGCACGCACTGTTTGCGGCTGTGCGCCTCGAGGTAACGGCGGTACAGCGGGTCGGCGAGCAGCTGCTGCATGGTGTCGCCGCAGGTGGCGAGCGCGGCGCTGGTCTCGAACTGCGGAGCGATGTCGAGGGCGATCTCGCCGGTGCGCTTGTCGTAGACCTCCGCCCAACGCGCGAGCAGGAGCGCGGCGAGCATGTCATCGGCCCCCGCGGCGCCGCTCACGATGAAGTAGCCGATGGCCTCGGGCCCGTAGCGATGCCGCGCCTGGAGGATCGCATCGAAAACCGCGAGCGTGCGCCGCCCGAGTGCGCCGAGCTCGGCGAGCGGTCCACGATCCTTCTCCAGCGCCTGCACCAGCAGACTGCGGCGCTCGCCCCGGTCACGGCCGAGCCACTGCGGATCATCGAAGCCCTGGGCGATGACCTCGTGCAGCACGCTCGCGTGCTGGCGCACATCGAGCGTCGCCAGATGGAAGCCGAAGGTCTCGATCCGTCGCAGCAGCCGCTCGACGTAGAACAATCCCGCATGCGCACCCTTGTTGGCGCGCAGGCTGAGCGCGATGAGCGCGATGTCCTCGCGGAACTGGTGCGCATTCTCGTAACCGTTGGCACGCCCTTCACGCGCGTTGCGCAAGCGCTCGCCGATCTGTGCCAGGAACACCCGGTACGGCATGCGGTCGTGTCGCGCCGGGGTGATGGCGCGCGCGCCCGGCAGCAGCCGCATGTATTCCTCGACGCGCTTGCCGAGCTCGGCGGAGGCGGCCACGCGGCTCTCGCTCTGCGACAGGCGCTGTGCGAGCTCGTGACACTCGATGGAGTAGCAGTGCAGGATTACCTGGTGGTGCCGTGCAAGGGTCTCGCGGATCGTCTTGGCGTGCACATCCGGATTGCCGTCCATGTCGCCGCCGGCCCAGGAGCCGAAGTGCAGAATGGAGGGCAGGCGCGCCACACCCCCACGAGCGCCGTAGAGCTTCTCGAGCGCCTGGGCAATCTCCTCGTAGAAGGCGGGCACGACCCGGTAGAGGATCTCCACCAGATAGAAAAGAATCTGCTCGCGCTCATCTGCAACCGTGAGTCGCTCGCGCGGCAGCTCTTCGGTCTGCCATGCCGCGGTGAGCTCCATACGGATGTTGCTCCAGATGCTGCGCGACTCGTTGGGCGTCAGGCTCGGGTCGAGGCGCTCGAGCAACCGCTGTGCAATGCGCTGCTGCTTGCGTAACAGCGTGCGGCGGCTCGCCTCGGTGGAATGCGGAGCAAACACCGGCTGGATCGAGAGCGTTCCGATCAGCTCGAGCACTTGCTCGTAGCTCCAGCCACTGGCCTTGAGTGTGGCGATGGCATCCTCGACTCCACCGGGTTGCGGGCGCTGGCTCTCCTTGACGAAATAATCGCGGCGGCGGCGAATGCGGTGCACCTGCTCGGCCAGATTTACCGTCTGGAACCAGGTGGCAAAGGCCCGCACCAGGTCGCGGGCGAGCTGCGGCGGCCGGTCGCGGACCGATCCCGCGAGCTCGGCGCGCGCCTCGCGCGAGCCCGCGCGGCCGCGGATGGCCGCGACGCGGTCGAGCTCGACCAGCTCGAACAGCTGCTCGCCACCCTGCTCGCGCAGTATCTCGCCGACGAGCGCGCCGAGCGCGTGCACGTCATCGCGCAGCGGCTCGTGCTTGGGCGGAAAGTGGATCGCGTCGCGATTCAACTCAGTCGTTCCAGCTGTTGGCTTGGGCGGCGAAGTCCGGGCGCTGCGGGCGTACCACGCAGAAGCGCTGCCCGGTCGGCGCCTCCATCACGCACCAGCTCTTCACCATGCCGATGCGGCGCGCGCCGAGTTTCTCCAGCCGGCGCACCTCCGCCTCGATGTCATCGCTCTCGATGTCCAGATGCACCCGGCTCTCGTGAGTCACCTGCTGCACCTCGAGGTGTGGCTGGTCGGGGGCGGTCTCGAGGATGCGATAAAGCGGCTCCTGGTTCGCAGCGGGACGCACCGGAAGTTTCAGCGCCGCGGACCAGAACGTGGCCGCCGTATCGAGGTCGGCGGTGCGGCAATCGATGATGAATCCGGCGAGGCGGCTCTTGTGCATGGCTTGATCCTTTGCCGGGCGGTTGGCGGTGTTGGCGCAGCCGGCGCAGAAGTGTGCATTCTAACGGTTTCCGGCGGCTCACCCGGCCAGCAGCACTGCCTCGGCGCGCTCGAGCTCATCTGGCTGGCCATAGATCACCACGATATCGCCATCGCGCAGCACGGTGTTCTCCGCCGGCTCGCGGCCGAGGATTCCGTGGCGGCGGACACCGGTGAAGGTCACGGCGACGCCACGGCTGCGCACCTCGCCGAGACTGCGCCCCACCGCCCAGGCGCCCGGTGGTACCACCACCGACTTGATCTCCTCGCGCTGCTCGCTGGTTTCATCCACCATGCCCGAGTCACCGGGGCGCACGATGTTGCGCAGCACCGCGTAGCGGCTGTTGCGGATCTCGCCGAGCGCGCGCACCACGCGCGACACCGGCACGCGCAGCAGCATCAGCACGTGCGACACCAGCATCAGGCTCGCCTCGAAGGTCTCGGGGACCACATCCGTCGCGCCCGCATCCTTCAGCTCCTTGAGCCGGGCATCGTCCGCCGTGCGCACGAGCACCGGCAGGTCCGGATGCATGCGCCGCACGCTGCGCAGGATGCCGAGCGCGGTGGCGGGATCGGAGAAGCTGATGACTACGGCACTGGCGTGCGCGATGCCGGCCCTGGCGAGCATCTCCTCATCCGCCGAGTCACCGAACATCACCGGGTCGCCTGCCTGGCGCGCGGCGCGGATGCGCGCCGGGTCGAGATCGAGCGCGATGTACTCGAAGCCCTGCGACTCGAGGACGCGCGCCACGTTCTGGCCGACACGGCCGAAGCCGCACAGGATGACGTGCTCGCGCTGCGCGATCTCCTGGGTCGCTTCCTCCTCGCGCTCCACGGCGGTGAGCGCCGGCGCGTGCTCGTGCAGCAGGAAGCGGGCCACGCGCTTGTTGTTGTTGAGGATCACCGGGCTCAGCACCATCGACAGCACGATCGCCACCAGCAGCGGCTCGACGAGTCCTTCGGGCGCGAGTCCCGCCTGCAGCAGCACCGTGCACAGCGCGATGCCGAACTCTCCGCCGATCGACATCACGATACCGGTGCGCAGCGCCTTGAAGCGCGAGTGCGTGAACGGCCAGGTGACGAGCGCCGCAATCACCGCTTTCAGCACCACGAGCGTCACCAGCATGGCGAGCGCGATCGCCAGCTCACTCGGGTGCCACAGCAGATGCAGGTTGAGCAGCATTCCCACCGAGATGAAGAACAGCCCGAGCAGCAGATCACGGAACGGCCGGATGGCCGTATCGATCTGATAGCGATACTCGGTCTCCCCCAGCATCATGCCGGCGAGGAAAGCACCAAGAGCGAAGGACAGGCCGGACAGGTGCGAGACCCAGGCAGACGAGAGCACCACCAGCAGCACCGTGAGCGTGAACAGCTCGCGCAGGCGGCTGTGTGAGATCTCGTGAAACAGCGGCCGCAGCAGCCAGCGGCCCGCAGCCAGCACGCCGATGAGGGCGAGCACCGCGCTCCCGAGTGCCTCGAGACTCTCACTGAGCGCGAACCGCTCGCGGCCCGCGCTCAGCAGCGCGCCGAGTGCAAAGAACGGTACGAACGCCAGGTCCTGGAACAGCAGCATGGCGAAGGCCAGGCGGCCGTGGGTGCGATTGAGCTCCGCCCGCTCGGTGAGCTGCTGCAACAGCATGGCCGTGGAGCTCATCGCGACCGCCCCGCCGAGCACGACCGATATGAGCCAGCGCACGCCGAGCAGGTGGCCGATCACTGCGAACACTGCCGTGGTGGCGAGCACCTGCAGCGCGCCGAGCCCGAAGACCTCGCGCCGCATTGCCAACATGCGCGGCAGCGAGAACTCCAACCCGAGTGTGAACAGCAGGAAGGCCACGCCGAGCTCCGCCAGCAGCCGGGTCGTGCCCGAATCGGACACCACTCCGAGCGCGTGTGGTCCGAGCACGAGTCCGACCAGCAGGTAGGCGAGGCTGGTCGGCAGCGACAGCCGCCGCACCAGCGTGATCAGGAATACCGAGCCCGCCAGCAGAATGAGCGCCTGCGCGAGAGGAGCGAACATGTCATGAACTTAGACCGCGTGTGTGTGCAGGTGCAACGCTGCAGCGCGGGACTTCCCCCGGTCTCCGAACCCCGGAGCTCGCGAGATCCTCGAGATCCGCGAGCGTCATGACCTCTTCGGCGATAGTGAACCGAATGGTTAACTATCGGCTGGGCTACTGGCTACCTTGCTAGGCGCGGCTTGCGCGACGCGTGCTGATGAGCCGCGCACCGGCGGCGCGCGAGGCGGGTGCGCGCGTCGGGGCGGTCAGATCCCCGACTGCCAGGTGCTGGGCATTCCGGCCTTGCCGATCGCGTCCTCGATCAGGAGGCACGCGTCACGCGCTTCCGGCTGCGCGCGCAGGCTTCTCGCGATCGAGTTGAGGAACCGGCACATGAGTGCCAGGTTCGGATGATGCAAATGGAGTTGCTCTTCGACGCGATCGATGGCTTCGATCAGATCGTCCTGATCGCAGCTCGGGAAGGTCATGCTCGTAACGGCAAGTTGAACGGAAACCAGCGCCTGATGTATTGCGGCCTGTTGTGCCCCATCCATGGATGGAAATTTGAACTGGTTTAGCGAAAGCCGCAAGCCCCAAAAGCAAAAGCCCCGCCTGGGGCGGGGCTTTCACAACGCCGGTCGGCTGACCGTTACTTGGCGGGGGCGGTCGATGACGAGTCGGTCGTCGTCGACTTCTTGTGTTTGCTGCTATGGCTCTTCTTGTGATGCTTGGACGAAGCCGTGCTCGACTGATCGGAGGGCGTGGTGGCCGGTGCATCGGCTGCAAAGACCGGACCCGCGAGCAGGGCGAGAGCAATGACTGGGACGAGCTTCTTGAACATATGGTCTCCAAAAGTAAGGGATGCACTGCCTTGGTGTGTCAGTTGGAGCGGCGCCCCCGTGCCAAGGCGTTACTATTATGACTGGAATATCCACCCCGAAGCGGCATATGACCGCAACGTAATGTTGACGCTGGTCTGCGCGTAAGCCTCTGATCGAAAATGTAATTCCGCAGGTAGCACCGCCGGCGTGCCGGGCGCCTAGTGTCCGTGAAAGGCAACAAGTGTGCGCACCGGCACATCGAGCGCCGCGAGGCGCGCCGATCCGCCGAGGTCCGGCAAGTCAACGATGAAACAGGCGGCGAGGATGCTGGCGCCGAGTGAGCGCAGCAGCTTCACCGCCGCTTCCGCCGTGCCGCCCGTCGCAATCAGATCGTCCACCAGCACGATGCGCTCGCCGGGCGCGACCGCATCCCGGTGCATCTCCATCTCGTCCAGCCCGTACTCGAGCGAGTAGGCGACGCGGACCGTCGTGTGGGGCAGCTTGCCTTTTTTGCGGATCGGCACGAAGCCGGCCCGCAGCTGATGGGCGATCGCGCCGCCGAGAATGAAGCCACGCGCCTCGATTCCTGCGACATGGTCCACCTGTTCGTTGCGCCAGGGGCGGGCGAGCTCTTCCACCACCTGGTGAAAAGCCTGCGCGTTGCCAAGGAGCGTGGTGATGTCACGGAACATCACCCCGGGCTTGGGATAATCGGGAATGGTGCGAATCGCCTCGCGGATGGCGCGCTGCACCTCGGGGTCCATCGACAAACTCTACGCCATCCGCCACACCAGTGTGCGGTTGTTGGCCGGCATCGCGTGGTTCGCCGCGAAGGTGAGTCCCCGCTGCTGTGCAAGGCGATCGAGCGCCTCGAAATCCCGCACTCCGCTTGCGGGGTCGCGCTGTCTGAGATAGTGATCGAAGGCGACGTTGCTCTCGCTCGTATGGCGTCCGTCGAAGCGGAACGGCCCGTAGACGCACAGCACACCGGGCCGCGCCAGTACGGCGGCTGCGCCGCGAAAGAACTCTTGCACCCCGCCCCATCCCATGATGTGCAGGGTGTTGGCGCTGAAGACTGCATCGACCGGTGCGACCGGCCAGGGATCGGCGTGCACATCGAGCTCCACGGGCGCGAGCAGATTCGCGCCGCCCTCGAGCCGTATGCGCTCACCGAGCTCGGGCAGGTTCTCGGCCAGCTCGCTCGGTTGCCAGCGGAGCTGCGCCAGGGCGGCCGCGAAATAGACAGCGTGCTGCCCGGTGCCGCTGCCGACCTCGAGCACCCGGCTGCAGGCGTCGAGCTCCTGTCGTAGTACCTCGAGGATTGGCGCCTTGTTGCGCTCGCAGGCTTCCGACAGGGTGAGCATCGCGTGAGTCTGCGACAATGCAGCCATGCAAGCCATAGACGCACTGCTGACACGCCGCTCGGCACGCACGCTCGCCGAGCCGGCCCCCGATAGCGGCGCACTCGAGCTCATATTTGCCGCAGCGGCGCGCGCTCCGGATCACGGACGGTTGCGACCGTGGCGCTTCGTGATAGTGCGGGGGACGGCCCGCGAGCGGCTCGGTGCGTTGCTCGCCGACCAACTGCGCCGTACTCACCCACACACCGTGGAGGAGACCCTGCAACGCGCGCGGCTCAAGGCCTTCCGGGCGCCGCTGATCATCGTCGTCGCGGCGCACTGCGAGCCCTCCGCAAAGATACCGGCGATCGAGCAGACGCTCTCCGCCGGTGCGGCCGCGCACGCCATGATGCTCGCGGCATTCGCCCTCGGGTTTAACGCTATGTGGAAGACAGGTGCCGCGGCCTACGATGCCACGGTCAAGCAGGCGCTCGGACTCGAGGCTGGGGATGCGATAGTCGGTTTCCTGTATCTGGGCACCGAGAGCGGCGAGCGCGCGCCCGCCGCACGCACCGAGTGGCGCGATCGGGTGAGGGAGCTGCCCGGCTGACACGAAGAGCGGAGGACCGCCGGGCGGCCCGACGCGTGCGGGCGCGCCGGCCCGCAGCCGGCGCGCGTCCACCCGTGCACCGCCGGCCGCGCCACTCCCGTATCATTGCGCGCCCCCTATGAATCGCAGGCCTTCGACACCATGAGACCCCTGTGGATAGCTGCGCTCCTGGCCCTCGCGGCATGCGCCACCAAGCAGATCGAGGAGAAGTCCGTGCCCGCCAACACCGCATCCGCCCCGCCCGCGCCCGGCGCAATTGCCGCGACGAGCTCCCCGGCGGGCGCTGCGCCGCAGCGAGCGAAGGCGGCCATCGGTGCTTTCGGGCTCGACCTGAGCGCCATCGACGCGAGCGTGCGACCGGGCGACGATTTCTTCGCCTATGCCAATGGCGGCTGGTACGAGCGTTTCACCATACCGGAGGACAAATCGAGCTTCGGTCCGTTCGACCGGCTGGATGAGCTTTCCAAGGAGCGTGTGCGCACGATCATCGAGAAAGCCGCAGCGGCACATGCTCCGGCCGGCAGCCCCGAGCAGCAGATCGGCGACTACTACGCGGCCTACATGGACCAGGCAGCGATCGAGGGCAACGGCCTCGCTCCCGCCCTGGGGGACCTGCAGCGCATCGCGGCGGTACGTACGCGCGAGGAGGTGGCTCATCTTTTCGGCGAGCCGGGCTTCGCCACGCTCTTCGATGTGCAGCTGCCGCCAGACTTCAAGAACCCCGATCGCTACAGCGTGTTCGTCAGCGAGTCGACCCTCGGTCTTCCCGACCGCGACTACTATCTGAAGGACGATCCCACGCTGAAGGAGTTGCGGGCCAAATACGTCAGCTACATCGAGCAGATGCTGACACTCGGCGGCGTAGCAGATGCGGCGACCAAGGCGCGCGAGATCATGGCCTTCGAGACCGAGGCGTCGAAGGTGCAGTGGCCGCTCGAGAAGCGCCGCGATGTCGATGCCATCTACAACCCGCGCAGCAAGGCGCAGCTGCTCAGTTACGCGCCGGGCTTTCCCTGGCAGCCGTTCCTCGATGCCCAGCAGCTCGGGGTCCGCGGCGAGGTAGTGCTGGGCGAGCTCACGGCGATTCGCGATCTCGCCGCGCTCTTCGGGCGCACCAACGTGGCGACGCTCAAGGACTTCCTGACCTTCCACTACCTCAACAGCCACGCGCCCTATCTGCCGAAGCGCTTCGATGAAGCGCGCTTCGCCTTCTACGGCCAGACCATGCGCGGACAGCCGCAGCAACGCGAGCGTTGGAAACGTGCGGTGGACGCGGTCGATGACTCCCTCGGCGAGGCAGTCGGCCGGCTGTATGTGGCGCAATACTTTCCGGCCGAATCCAAGGCGAAGATGCAGCAGCTGGTCGCGGACCTCGAGGTGGCACTGAGTGAGCGTATCGACGCCCTCGACTGGATGACGCCGCAGACCAAGACGCGGGCCCACGAGAAGCTCGCCGCCTTCACACCGAAGATCGGCTACCCGGACAAGTGGAAGGATTACTCGAAGCTCATCGTGCGGCGCGATGACCTGCTCGGCAACGTGCGCCGCGCCGCCGAGTGGCAATGGAACTACCAGGTGGAGCGGCTCGACAAGCCCGTGGACCGCTCCGAGTGGCAGATGACTCCGCAGGAGATCAACGCCTACTACAACCCCTCGAACAACGAGATCGTGTTCCCGGCCGCGATCCTGCAGCCGCCATTTTTCGATCCCAACGCCGATGCTGCCGTCAACTTCGGCGCGATCGGCGCGGTAATCGGGCACGAGATGGGGCACGGGTTCGACGACCAGGGCCGCAAGTTCGGGCCGGATGGCGCGATGCGTGACTGGTGGACGACTGCGGATGCGCAGGTGTTCACGGCGCGCACCGCTCGCCTGATCAAGCAGTTCTCGGATTTCGAGGCTCTGCCCGGACTGAAGGTGAACGGCGCCAACACCGTCGGGGAGAACATCGGCGATCTCGGAGGGCTCAACGTGGCCCACGAGGCATACCACATCTCGCTCAAGGGGAAGCCGGCGCCGGTGCTCGATGGTCTCAGCGGCGATCAGCGGTTCTTCCTTGCCTACGCGCAGGTGTGGCGGGAAAAGTATCGCGAGGGCGCGCTGCGCGAGATGGTGATGTCGAACGAGCACAGTCCCTCGAAGTTCCGTGTCAATGGACCGCTGCCGAACATCGATGACTGGTACAGCGCATTCAACGTGCAGCCCGGGGACAGGCTCTACCTCAAGCCCGCAGACCGTGTACGCATATGGTGAGAGCTGGTGTGCGCGCTACGGCTTCACCACCGCCAGTATCACGATGGCGATCAGCAGGAGCGATGGCACCTCGTTGAACCAGCGATACCAGCGCTGCGAGTGCGGGTTCGCCCCGCGGCGCAGTGCCAGCATCAGCCGGTAGCACCAGAAGTGGTAGCCGACGAGGAGCGCAACCAGCAGCAGCTTCAGCCGCAACCAGTCCTGCGTGAGGTAAGCGGGTGAGGCGAGGATCATCGCCAGGCCGAAAAGCACGGCGAGCATCGCGCCGACACTCATGAGGAAGAAAAGCCGCCGCTCCATCACCACGAAGCGGGCGAGCCCCGGGGCGTCGGTGGTGACTGCGTGGTACACATAGAGGCGCGGCAGGTAGAACAGCCCCGCAAACCAGGTGACGACGAACACCACGTGCAAAGCCTTCAGCCACAGCATCGCCGGCGATTGTAGGGTAGCATCACGCTCTTTCCACCACCCGCCCCACCACCATGCCTGACAACGCGGCCTCTCCAGCTACGCCCTTCCCGAGCAACATCGAGATCGCACAGCGCGCGCAGATGCGTCCGATCATCCCGCTGGCGCGGGAACGCCTCGGGATCCCCGAGGAAAGCCTCGAGCCCTACGGCCGTTACAAGGCGAAGGTGTCGCTCGATTACCTCGCGCAGCTCGCCGACCGACCCGATGGCAAGCTGGTGCTCGTCACCGCGATCTCGCCGACTCCTGCGGGGGAGGGCAAGACCACGACCACGGTCGGGCTCGGCGATGCCCTGAACCTCCTCGGCAAGCGCGCGATCATGTGTCTGCGCGAACCGGCGCTCGGACCGGTGTTCGGCATGAAAGGGGGTGCTGCGGGCGGCGGCTACTCGCAGGTCGTGCCGATGGAGGACATCAACCTGCATTTCACCGGCGACTTTGCCGCCATCGCGCTCGCCAACAACCTGCTGGCGGCGCTGATAGACAATCACATCTACCAGGGCAATCAGCTCGGCTTCGACGTGCGGCGGGTCGCCTGGCGGCGCGTGGTCGACATCAACGACCGTGCGCTGCGCGAGATCGTCATCGGGCTCGGTGGTACCGCCAATGGGGTGCCGCGCGAGGACGGTTTCGACATCGTCGTGGCATCGGAGGTCATGGCGATCCTGTGTCTGGCGAGCTCGCTCGGCGACCTCAAGGAGCGCCTCGGCCGCATCGTGGCCGGTTACCGTGCGAACGGCGAGCCGATCCGGGCGCGCGAACTCAAGGCGCACGGCGCCATGACGGCGCTGCTGAAGTCGGCGCTGGCGCCAAATCTCGTACAGACGCTCGCCAACAACCCCGCGTTCGTGCACGGCGGCCCGTTCGCCAACATCGCACACGGCTGCAACTCGGTGATCGCTACGCGCACCGCGCTGAAGCTCGCCGACTACGTGGTGACCGAGGCGGGCTTCGGCGCCGATCTGGGTGCGGAAAAGTTCGTCGACATCAAGTGCCGCAAGGCCGGCCTCAAGCCGTCCGCGGCGGTCGTGGTCGCGACGGTGCGCGCGCTCAAGTATCACGGCGGCGTGGAGCTTGCCGACCTCAAGTCGGAGAATACCGAGGCGCTCGATCGCGGCGTCGTCAATCTCGAGCGCCACATCGACAACGTCGTCAACCGCTACGGCCTGCCGTGCGTGGTGGCGATCAACCGCCGTGCCGAAGACAGCCAGCGGGAGATCGAGCTGCTCGTCGAGCGCATCGGTGCGCGCGGCGTGCGGGTCGTCGCGGCGACGCATTTCGCCGAGGGCGGCCGCGGGGCACTGGAGCTGGCGCGCGAGGTAGTGCGCCTCACCGAGCAACCGAACCGTTTCCGCTTCGTCTACGCCGACAATGCGTCGTTGTGGGACAAGATGAAGGCCATCGCCACCGAGATCTATCACGCGAGCGATATCACCGCGGACACCAAGGTGCGGGCGCAGATCCGTCAGCTCCAGGAGGGCGGTTACGGCCACTATCCGGTGTGCGTCGCGAAGACGCAGTACTCATTCTCCACCGACCCGAAGCTGCGCGGCGCGCCGGCGCACCACGTCGTCAACATCCGCGAAGTGCGGCTCGCTGCCGGTGCCGAGTTCGTCATCATGATCTGCGGCGACATCATGACCATGCCCGGACTACCGAAGGTGCCGGCGGCGAACAATATCGATGTCGACAGCGACGGACGTATCACCGGACTGTTCTGAGCGCAGCTGTTCCTGACCGTCGGGAAACAGCCGGTGCCATTCTGCGAAGCCGACCCGTGGCGGCGGCAATACTTCGAGGGCATTCCGTGTCCGCCCGAGGTGCGCATCACCACCGAGGATCCGGATGCCTACGAGTGGTATCCGGAGCATCGTTGGGTGTACGACAAGCTGCGGCTGTGCGCCTCGCAGGGCATCGTCTGCGCGCCACACGGGGTGGAACCGCCGCGCTTCCCGGTGTTCAGCAAGCCGATCACCAATCTGCGCGGCATGGGCGTCGGCAGCCGGCTGCTGTGCACGTACGCGGACTACCGCCGCCACCTGACGGCGGGCCATTTCTGGATGCCGCGCCTCGAAGGTGAGCACATCAGCACGGATGTGGCGGTGGTGGAGGGTAAAGCCGCGTGGATGCGTCACGCCTGCGGCACACCCGCGGGGCAGGGCACCTTCGATTACTGGACGATCGAGGCGGGATGCCGGCCGGAGCTGGAGGGATATCTCGCTGACTGGCTGGCGGGCAACATCCGCGCCTACACGGGGATGATGAACTTCGAGTCGATCGGCGGCCGCATCATCGATGCGCACCTGCGTTTTGCGGATCAGTGGCCGGATCTCTACGGCCGCAGCTGGCTGGAGGCGGTGGTGTTTCTGTACCAGCAGGGCTCATGGGCTTTCGATGAGCCGCGGCGCACGGATGGCTACAGCGTGGCGCTCTTCGGTCCCCATGGGCGCGAGTACCAGCCTCCGCCCATGGAGCTCGTCGAGCAGGTACGCCGCATGCCCCAGGTGAGCAGCGTGCAGATCACATTTCATGCCGACCGTCCGGCGGCGACGCACGCCATGCCGCCCGGAGGGTTCCGCCTGGCCATCGTGAACTGCCACGAGCTCGGGGCGGGCAGGGCCGCACGTGCCATGCTGGCACGAGCGTTCGGGGTATGAAGGCACGCGGAATACAGGGAGAATCGCGCGATGGCCGCAAAAAGAAAAGGACACCCCGCCCCGGACCGCCGCTACATCCTGGTCATCGACATTGGCGGCACGCACGTGAAATTCCGCATCGGCGCGCACGGTGCAATCCGGAAATTCGATTCCGGCCCGAAGATGACCCCGGCGCGCATGACGCGTCGCCTGCGCGAGCTGCTCGGCGACCAACGCTACGACGCAGTATCTGCCGGCTATCCGGGACTCGTGTTTCACGGGCGGATCGCTGCCGATCCGCACAACCTCGGCACGGGCTGGGTGGGATATGACTTTGCCGCGGCGCTCGGCCGGCCGGTACACCTCATCAACGATGCGGCCATGCAGGCCATCGGTAGCTATCGGGGCGGCCGCATGCTCTTTCTCGGGCTGGGGACCGGACTCGGTGCCACGCTCATCGTCGATGGCATAGTCGAGCCGACCGAGCTCGGCCACATGCCCTACAAGCACGGCAAGACCTTCGAGGACTATCTGGGCGAGCGCGGCCGCAAGCGTCTCGGCAATCACCGTTGGCGCAAGACGGTGTGCAAGGTCATCGCGGACCTCTCGGCTGCGTTCGAGGCCGACTACATCGTGCTGGGCGGCGGCAACGCCAGGCGGCTGAAG
Organism: Steroidobacteraceae bacterium; assembly: GCA_035495655.1. Classification (GTDB taxonomy): domain Bacteria; phylum Pseudomonadota; class Gammaproteobacteria; order Steroidobacterales; family Steroidobacteraceae; genus 13-2-20CM-66-19. The sequence goes on along the minus strand of DATJFM010000018.1, from coordinate 29,067 downwards.
AAGCTCCCGCGCGGTGTGCGCCTGGGCAGCAATCTCCATGCGTTCATCGGCGGCTTGCGGCTGTGGGATCCGCGCTCCGGGATCGTCACATCACCCTCCAGCGCTGTGCGCGCGGCGCGCGCGCGGCGATGAGCGAGGCGCCCGGTGCTCCCGGACTCTCACCCACCTGGTGCAGCAGCAACAAGGAGATGGTGGGCTGCTCACTCGGCACATCGAGGCTGTGGTTCACCATCGGCGGCGGTATCGTCAACGAGGTCTACTTTCCGCGCGTCGACACTCCTCAGATTCGTGATCTCGGTTTGTTCGTCGGCGATGGTGCGGGCTTCTGGGTCGAGGTAAAGCGGCTCTGGCAGCACAGCGTCGAGCTCGCCGGTCCGGGTGTTCCGGCGGTACGCATCGTCCACCATCACGAGCGTTTCGAGCTCGCGCTGCGCGTGACGCCGTGCGCGAGCCGTGACGTACTGCTCATCGAGGTGAGCCTGAGCGGTGATCAGACACTCAAGCCGTACGTACTGCTTGCTCCGCACCTCGGTGGCAGCGGTTGGTCCAATCGCGCCGCGGTCGTCACCCACCGCGGGCGGCGTTTGCTGTGGGCGCAGCAGGGCCCATTCGCTCTGGCGCTGGCCGCCGTCACCGCTCAGCAGCAGGACGCGTTCGGTCGCGCCAGCGCTGGTTTCGTCGGAGTGAGCGATGGGTGGCAGGATTTTGACCGCAACGGCAGGCTCACATGGGAATACGACGAGGCGGGACCGGGCAACGTCGCGTTGATCGGCGAGCTGCCGCCTCAGGCGGTGTTGGCGCTCGGGTTCGGCAGCAGCCCAGATTCCGCGGCGACGCTCGCGCTCACCGCGCTTTCGGAACCCTTCACGATCGCCTGGCAGCGCCAGCTCACCGCCTGGACGAACTGGCACACGCGCTGTGCGCACGATGTGTTGTGCATGGGCTTGCCCCCGGAGTGTGCCGACCAGGTGCGCCTCTCCACCATGGTGCTGCGCGTGCACCAGGATCGCACCTACCCGGGGGCCATCGTCGCATCGCTCAGTGTCCCCTGGGGCAATACCAGCGAGGAGCGGCCGGGCTATCACCTGGTGTGGCCGCGCGACCTGGTCGAGAGTGCCGGTGCGCTGCTCGCGGTGGGTGCGCTGGAGGAAGCGCGCAACGTGCTGCGCTACCTGTTGGCCACGCAGCACGCGGATGGACACTGGAGCCAGAACCAGTGGCTCGGCGGAACGGCCTATTGGGAGGGACTGCAGCTCGATGAGACGGCTTTCCCGGTATTGCTCGCGGTGGCGCTCGATGAGCGCGACGCGCTCGAGGGTACCGAGGTGCGGGGAATGATCGAGCGCGCGCTGTCGTTTCTGATCCGTAACGGGCCAGTCAGTCAGGAAGATCGCTGGGAGGAGAATGCAGGGCTGAACACCTTCACCCTCGCAGTGTGCATCTCGGCGCTCGTGGCCGGCGCCGCCTATCTCCCCGCAGAGGGGCGGGAGCTGGTGCTCGCGATCGCCGACTACTGGAATGCGCGCCTGGAGAGCTGGACTTCGGTGGGCGAGGATGGAGCGCTTGCGCACCAGTACGACGTGCCCGGCTATTACATACGTGTCGCGCCCGAGCAGACCCTTCTCACCCTGCGACCCGAGGGCGTGCTTCCAATTCGCAACCAGCAGGTCGACCCACAGTTACCGGCAGGTGCTCAGGTGGGGGTCGATTTCCTGCAACTCGTGCGCTATGGCCTGCGCCGCGCCGATGATCCGCTGGTGGTGGCCAGCGTGAAGCTGGTCGATGCACTGTTGAAGGTGGATACCCCTTCGGGGCCGGTCTGGCATCGCTACAACCACGATGGGTACGGCGAGCACGACGATGGCAGTGCGTACAACGGCAGCGGACGCGGGCGCGGCTGGCCGCTGCTCACGGGCGAGCGCGGACACTACGAGCTGTGCCTCGGGCACGATCCGCTGCCCTTTCTCCGCACCATGACACGCGTGGCCTCCGCCGGTGGCATGGTGCCCGAGCAGGTGTGGGATGCAGCGCCGATTCCCTCGCGCGGTCTCACGTTGGGTCGCCCGACGGGCTCGGCCATGCCGCTGGTGTGGGCGCACGCGGAGTTCCTGAAGCTGGTCGCCTCGCGCAAGCTGCGCCGCCCGTTCGACCGGCCTGATTCGGTCTGGCAGCGCTACGCAGGTAAGCGGCCCGCCCTCACACAGGTGTTCTGGACGGAGCAGGCGCCGGCGAACGCACTGCCGGAGGGCTGTGCGCTCACTTTGCTGCTGCGCGAGGCCGGCACGGTGCGCTGGGGAGTCGATGGCTGGCAGAACGTGCGCGAGCAGAGTACGCGCGCCAACCCACTCGGGCTGCACCTGCTGGCGCTCGATGCGCAGCGGCTTCCCGCCGGACGCTGCATCGATTTCACCTACCGCACCGGTGCCGGCTGGGTCGATAAGGATTTCCACGTGCAGGTCGTGCCGCCCACCCCGCAGTCGGATTGAGAGCGCATGCCGTTCACGCTCGCGCATCCGGCGGCCGTCCTGCCCCTGCGCGGTGTGGCGCGCTTGCGCACCGCGCCGCTCATGATCGGCGCCATGAGTCCAGACTTGCCGGATTTCCTCCCGGGCGGTATCCACCGTTACGTGCGCGTGACGCACGTATTCGCACACTCCTACACCGTCGACCTGCTGATCGGTTACCTCGCCCTCGGCGTCATCTTCCTGCTGCAGCATCCGCTCACCGCGCCGCTGTGGCCGCGGGCGCGCACTTTGTGCCTGCAGGCCCTCGAACCGTTGCGGCGGCCCTACGCCTGGCTTTGGGCGGCACCGGCGATTCTGCTCGGCATATGGACGCACCTGTTGTGGGATTCCTTTACGCACCCGGATGGCTGGATCGTGCGGCGCGTTCCAGAGCTCAGCGCGTCGTTCACCTGGGGCTCTTACAACAGCACGGTGTACCACGCGCTGCAGTACCTGAGCTCGATCGTCGGATTGTGCGTGCTGGTGCTGTGGTACGACCGTCTGCCCGCTCCGGTGCCAGGCGCGCCCGAGGACGCGCCGCGCTCCGCAGCAGGTCCGGTGCTGCTGTTGGTCGTGACGGCCGCCGTGCTGATCGGCGGGGTGCAGGCGCTGCAGCAATTCGCGCACGTGCCGAGTGTCTATCACATGCTCGACGTTTTCTGCACCGATGCCCTCAAGTGGTTTGCGGTGCTGTATCTCACCGCGGGCGTCGTGCTCACTCTCGAGCACGACGCGCCGCAGCTGCCCGGCGCGCGCCGCTGACGGCACGCGGCTCAGCGCGGAGTGCCGAACTCCATCGCCCAGTAAACGCCCAGCTTATCGTGCGGATTCACGGCGAACGCTACGCCCATCTCGCGGTACGCCGGGTCCATCAGGTTCGCACAATGCTCGGGGCTCGCGAGCCAGCCGGCGACCACCTCGTCCGGCGTCATGACGCCGCTCGCGAGATTCTCACCGACCTCTCTCCACCGGTAACCACTGCGCGTGATGCGCTCGGCAGGCGAGCTGCCGTCGCGGCCGGTGTGCTGCATGTAGCCGAAGGTAGCCATGTCGTGCGCGTACGCCAATGCAACACGTGCGAGCAGCGCGCTCGCTGCGAGCGGCGGCGCGGCAGCGTACGCGGTGGCACCGCAGCGGCGCGGATGAGCACGCGCCTCGTTGCTGAGCGCGAGTACACGGAGCGCAACCTGCTGCTGATCCCTGGGCGCAGGCGGTGTGAAGGGGGCGGCGAGCGCGATCCAGACGCGGTCGCCGCTGCGCCAGGTGCCGATCTCGCGGAAGGCGGGGTCGGTCACCTGAGGACAGAACTGCTGCGCGAGTGTGCGCTCGACGTCGCCGTCCGGTGGGACGTTGGAGATGCTCACGGAAAAGGAGCTCACCTCGTGGTAGCCGGCCGCCTGCAGTGCCGCGCGCAGGTCCGCCCCCTGCGAGAGGCGGCGCGCGGCCTGGTCGAGCCGGGAATTGGCGCGCAGCGGCGGCAGCGCGGCATGGCGGCCATCGCAGCCGGTGCTGCGCACCGTGTTCACCGAGTTGACGACATCGGCGCAAGCCCAAGCGGGAGCGAGCAGTGCAAGCAGCGCGAGCAGCGACCCTACGGCTCTATGGCAACTCTTGCGCGGCTCAGTCATTGTTCGCCAATGGCGCGAAACGAGGGCGAGCAATTTACGACAACGGGTTGGCCGTGGCGAACGGGGAACTCGTTCCGGCTGCTCGATGGGGGCGGTGAGTTCTTTCCGGAATTGCTCGCGGCAATCGATGCGGCGCGCGCTTCGGTGCTGCTGGAGATGTACCTGGTGCGCTCGGGGGTCATCGTCAACGCCTTCATCGCCGCGCTCACGGCCGCGGCGCGGCGCGGCGCGCGCGTGTGTGTGATCTTCGATGCCTTCGGGTCGCTCGGACTCGCGCGCGCCGACCGCCGGCGCCTGCTGGAGGCGGGCGTGGAGCTGCGCTTCTTCAATCCGCTCCAGCTGCGCAAGCGCCTCGGCAATCTGCTGCGCGATCATCGCAAGCTTCTGATTACCGATGGCTGCACCGCTTTCGTCGGCGGCACCGGACTCACTGATGACTTCGCGCCCGGCGGCGCGCGCGCGCCGTGGCGTGAGGTCATGGTGCGCATCGAGGGACCGGTGGTCGCCGACTGGCAGCGCGCGTTCGCGCGCACCTGGCGCCGCGGTGGCGCGCCGCTCGAGCTGCCGCCGCCAGCGCCATACGCACCACGCACGAGCGCAGCGGGCCGGCTATCGCTCTCGGAAGCGCGGCAACGCTCGGTGCTTGCGCATGGCGTGCTGCGGCGTCTCGACACCAGCACCCAGCGTGCCTGGATCATGAGTGCCTATTTCGTGCCGGCGCGCCGTTTCCGCGGAGCGCTCGGACGCGCGGCGCGCCGGGGAGTGGACGTGCGGCTGCTCGTGCCCGGAGCACGCACCGATCATCCGTGGGTGCGTTACGCCTCACGACGCTTCTATGCGCGCATGCTGCGCAGCGGCGTGCGCATCTATGAATACCAGCCGGCGATGCTGCACGGGAAGGTGATTCTGTGCGATGACTGGGTGTCGGTCGGCTCGAGCAATCTCGATCGCTGGAGCCTGCGCTGGAATCTCGAGGCCAACCAGGAAGTCGCCGACATCGGCTTCGCCAATACCGCCGCAGCGCTGTTCGAACGCGACTTCACCGTGTCGCGTCTCATCAGCCGCCGCCACTGGCACGAGCGTGCCTGGCTCGATCGCATCCGCGAGAACATTGCCGGCGCCATCGATCGCTACATGGATCGCTGGCAGCGGCCGCGGCGTCAGCGGGCGCGCGACGAGTAGAGCTCGTTGGTGCGGACGAAGGAGAGCAGAAAAGGGGCCGTCAGGCGCAGCTGCGTCCGGTAAGCCTGCAGTGCGGACAGCTTGCCATCCTCCTCGGCGGGCCCGAGCTCGAACGCCGCCGGCGCGAGCGCGCTGGCGAGCGGCGCGGGCCTCAGCGGCAAGCCCGGGAGCAGATCCGCCGGAGCCGGCCAGCCGGCGCCGCCGTGCACGATCCAGTAGCGCAGCGGCGCGTAGCGAGTGCCCAGCGCCTGCGCGAGGATTCCCGCCGCGCGATGGTCCGCATGCTCATCGAGCGGGGTCGGCGCAAGGATGACAGTGGGCTGCGCGCGCTCGAGCACGGCGAGGAAATCGTGCTCGAGACTCGCGCCGGTGTAGGGATGTCCGGGAAAGAGCGCATCGCTGTAGGGAACGGCAGCGGCAGCGGTGGTCGCGGAGGTGTAGGGCGTGCTGCGGTGCTCGCCGAGGAGCTCGAGCAATCCGCCGTCGGGGTAACCAAGGAAGAGCTGCCCCGCGCGGCTCACTCCGAGCCGCTCGGTGGCAATGCGGGCCTCGCCCATGCGCTGCGCCCCGAGCTCGCGTGCCACCGCAGGTCCCGGAAAAAGACTGCGGCTCATCAGCATGAGCACCCCGCGCGCCGCATCGCCGCTCGTGAGCCACACTACGGTGACGCGGCCCCCGGCGCGCACCACGCGCTGGATAGCGCCTGCACAGCAGAGCGTCTCATCGTCAGGGTGCGGCGCGACGATGAGCAATGAAACCGCGGAATCGATGCGCGGCAGCGCGGCGGAGTCGGCGCTTGCGGCGGGCGCTGCGAGCTCGCCCCGCGCCTGAGCCGCCGGTGCGCCCAACAGCAGCGAAGCCAGCCAACAGGTCGCCGCCGCGCGCATGGCGCGCAGTATTGCACGCCGCGCGGCGGATTTCGTTACAGTGTCTGGCACGCGCGCTGCGCGTCTCGAGAGGAGCTCACGGTGCACACGCCGCTGCTTGCCTACCGCGACCCGCAGTTCATCGAGTCGGAAGATGGCCGGCCGATCCGTATCGTCTCCGAGTATCTTGCGCCGCTGCGCTCATTCCGCGATGCCGGCGTGAGCGCCACGGTGGTGTTCTTCGGCTCGTCACGCGTGCGTCCACATGGAGCGCTGGGGCGCTACTACGAGGAGGCGAGCGAGCTGGCTCGGCTCGTGACCGAGTGGAGTCGCAAGGAGTGCGCGGGACGGCTGATCGTCTGCTCGGGCGGAGGTCCGGGCATCATGGAAGCCGCCAACCGCGGCGCACAGCTCGCCGGCGGGCGCAGCATCGGGCTCAACATCGGGCTGCCGGATGAGCAACGTCCCAATCGCTACATCAGCGCGGGCCTGGGTTTCGAGTTCCACTACTTCTTCATGCGCAAGCTGTGGTTTGCACACCTGGCGCATGCGCTCATCGCCTTCCCCGGTGGCTTCGGCACCTTCGATGAGCTCTTCGAGATCCTCACGCTCGCACAGACGCGCAAGCTCGATCGGCCGATTCCGGTGTTCCTCTACGGCTCGACGTACTGGAACGAGGTGGTCAACTTCCAGGCCCTGGTGCGCCACGGCACCATTGATGCGGAGGATCTGCAGCTCTTCGAGTTCGTCGACGAGCCGCACGCGGCACTCGCACGGCTGCAGAGCCGCATGCCGCCGCCCCCGGCCGAGCCGCGCGTAGCGTTCGCGAAATCGCGTTGTCCGCCTGCGACCTGAGCCCTGAGCTCGAGGCACTTCGCCAGGCGCGGCAACGCGCCCGCGTCCTCAGAGAACGCGCACCGAGGGATCGATGCTTGCCGCCCATGCCGACATGCCGCCTTCGAGATTGGCGGGCGAGCGGATGCCGGCGCGCAGCGCCAGCTGACAGGCCATCATGCTGCGTCCGCCGCTGCGGCAGATGAAGACCGGATCTGACTGCGGTTTGATCTCGCCCAGGTGCTGCGGCAGCTGCCCGAGCGGTATGTGCACGGCGCCCGGCAGATGGCCGGCGGCAAACTCCGCATCCTCGCGTACATCGACGAGCAGCGGACGCTCACCACGCTGCAGCAGCTCGTGCAGCTCCGCAGCCGTGAGCCGTCGCACGCCTTCTGGGGTCACAGCCTGAGTTGCCATGTCTCGTGGCTCCGTAATGGTTGGCGCATCGCCGCAAACGGCGCAATCGCGCCGCCGCTTTACCCGAAACTCCGCGAAGCGCATCGCGAGCGCATCATAGGTCAGCAGGCGCCCGGTGAGCGGCTCACCGACGCCGGTGATCAGCTTGATGGCCTCGGTCGCCTGGAGCGTACCCAGCACGCCGGGCAGCACTCCGAGGACCCCGGCCTCGGCACAGTTGGCCACCATGCCATCCCCGCCCTGCGGGAAAACGCAGCGATAGCAGGCGCTTTGACCCGGCACATAGGTCATGAGATGACCTTCGAAACGATGGATGGCTGCCGACACCAGCGGCCGGCGCAGAATCACGCAGGCATCATTGATGAGGTAACGCGTGGCGAGGCGGTCGGTGCCATCGAGCACCAGGTCGTACTGCGCGAACAGCTCGCGCACGTTCGCTGCGCGCAGCTCGAGCGCATGGGCGATGATGCGCACCTCGGGATTGAGCGCGCTGAGGCGCTCGCGCCCGCTCTCCGCCTTCAGCTCGCCGAGGTGCGCACTGTCGAACAGCACCTGACGCTGCAGGTTCGACAGATCGACGCGGTCGTCATCGAGAAGACCGAGCGTGCCGCAGCCGGCCGCCGCGAGATACAAGGCCGCCGGCGAGCCGAGGCCGCCCGCGCCCACGATCAACACGCGCGCGGCCTTGAGACGCTCCTGTCCCGTGGCGCCGATCTCGCCGAGCGTCAGGTGTCGCCGATAGCGCTCGCGCTCGCTGTCAGACAGGCTCATCCGAGCCTCCGGAAGTGCACTCATCGGGTGCACGTTATCACCATCGGCTGAAAGACGGGCGGCGCGCGGCCGCCGCGCCGGCTCAGGCGGTGACCGGCTGACAGATGAATAAGTGCGCCGGCAGCACGTTCAGCGGCTCGAACCGCCGCGCGACGTAGCCGAAGGTGCGCTTGAGGTCCCGTAGCACGCGCGTCGAGAACTGGTAGACGAGAAAAGCCCCGCCGGGCTCGAGCATGTCGCGGGTCTTGTTGAGAATGCGCTCGCGCAAGGCGGCAGGGATGGTGCTGAAGGGGATCCCGGAGATGATGTAATCGGCCTGCATGTGACCGAAGCGCCGCAGTATCTCATCCACCGACTCCGCGGAGCCGTGGATCACCTGCAGGCGTTTGTCGGTGAAGGCGCCGCGCAGATAGCTCACGAAGTCGGGGTTCATCTCGATGGCGATCAGCACCGCATCGCTGCGCATGCGCCGCAGCAGCTCCGCCGTGATCACTCCGACACCGGGTCCGTATTCCACGATCACGCGCGCACGGGCGAAATTGATCGGCTCGAGCAGCTGCTTGATGAGGAAACGCGAGCTGGGCACGATCGATCCGAGCATGCGCGGATGGCGGAAGAAATTCCGCGCGAACAACAGCACGTTACCGCCCCGCGCCCGGGGTGGGTCTGCAGGTTTATTGTTCATTTTCTGTCCCCAGGTCAGTGCCACCGCCACTCTATAGCAATATTCGCGCCGCGAAGCCAACTCCGAAGCCGGTGGCGCTAGCGGGGCAGGGCTTTGCGGGCGGGGTGCGGCGCGGCTTCAGCCGCCCGAGCGTTTGGCTTCGAAGCCGAGTTGGCACAGCTCCGCCACCAGCCGGTCCCGGTGATCGCCCTGGATTTCAATGCAGCCATTCTTCACCGCGCCGCCGGCACCGCACAGCTTCTTCAAGCGTGCGGCGAGCTCATCGAGCCGCGCGGGGTCCAGCGGCAGTCCACTGATCACCGTGACGCCCTTGCCGCTGCGACCGGCTACTTCGCGCCCCACGCGCACGCGCGCCGCGGCCGGCAGGGCCGACGAGCCAGGAGCCGTGCGCGCCCGTGCTGCCGCCGAGGCGCCGCGCAGCACGACACCTCGGTAGGTGTGTCTGGGCTTCATCGTAGTGTTAACAAGGTCAGGCGACTACAATCCACTCGAGCCTGCATCGGCTGCTGCACCGTAACACACATAAGACGGAACTCACCTCATGACCCCTCGGTCGCGCTTGCATGTTCCCTCGCCGCCGGCCCGGCCGGGGCAGGAACCTGACTTCAGTTACCTGCAGCTTTCGCCGGCTGGGTCGGTCTATCGGCCCGATGTGACCGCCAGCGCGCGGGACATCGAGAACCTCTCTCTCGAGCTCGTGCGCGTGCTCGACGACCAGCACCATGCGGTGGGCCCGTGGAATCCGCATCTCGAGCCGCCGGAGCTGCAGGTGGCGCTGCGCCACATGCTGCTCACGCGGCTGTTCGACGATCGCATGCAGAAGATCCAGCGTCAGGGCCGGATCTCCTTCTATATCAAGTCGACCGGCGAGGAGGCGGTGGCGGTCGCCGCCGGCATGGCGCTGCAGCCCGGAGACATGCTGTTTCCTTCTTATCGGCAGCAGGGGCTGCAGGTGGTGCGCGGGCGCAATCTGGTCGACCTGATGTGCCAGTGCCTGTCCAACACGCACGACATGTGCAAGGGCCGGCAGATGCCCATCATGTACCACTTCGGCAAGGGCAATATCTTCTCGATCTCCGGCAACCTCGCCACGCAGTTTCCGCAGGCGGTGGGTTGGGCGATGGCGGCTGCGATCAAAGGTGAGGATCACATCGCGGCGAGCTGGATCGGTGAGGGCTCGAGCGCCGAGGCCGATTTTCACTATGCGATGACCTTCGCCGCCGTATACCAGGCGCCGGTGATCCTGAATCTCGTGAACAACCAGTGGGCCATCTCGACGTTTCAGGGATTTGCGGGCGGCGAGCAGCGCACCTTCGCGCAGCGCGGTCCGGGCTACGGTATTCCCGGCATCCGCGTGGATGGCAACGACTTCCTGGCGGTGTATGCGGTGACGCAGTGGGCGGCGCAGCGGGCGCGGCAGAGCGCCGGCCCAACCCTCATCGAGCAGGTGACCTACCGCGCCGCCGCGCACTCGACAAGCGATGATCCCTCCCGCTACCGCCCGAAGGAGGAATGGCGCGCCTGGCCACTCGGAGATCCGATCACGCGCCTCAAGCAGCACTTGATCGCGCTCGGGGAATGGTCCGAGGAACGCCACGCCGAGCTGCACAAGGAGCTCGAAGCCCACGTCACCGGCTGCTGGAAAGAAGCTGAATCCTACGGAACGCTCACCCACGGGCCGTTCCTCGATCCACTCACCATGTTCGAGGACGTATTCCGCGATATGCCGCAGAGCCTGCAGCGCGAGCGCGAGGAGATGCGCGCGCTGCTCGATGCGCAGCGCAGCGCCGCGGCCAGCGCCCCGGAGCAGGATGTTCCCGGCGCGTCGACGCGCGCGCACGAGGGCTGAGCGCATGGCCCGGATGAACATGGTGCAGGCGCTCAATTCCGCGATGGATGTGATGCTCGGCCGCGATCCACGCGTCGTGGTGCTGGGCGAGGACGTCGGATTTTTCGGCGGCGTGTTCCGCGTGACCGATGGTCTGCAGCGCAAGTACGGCGAGCATCGCGTGCTCGACACCCCGATCGCCGAAGGCGGCATCATCGCGGCCGCGATCGGTATGGGTGTCAACGGCCTCAAGCCGGTCGCGGAGATCCAGTTCGCCGATTACATCTACCCGGGCTTCGACCAGGTGGTGAGCGAGCTGGCGCGCGTCCGCTACCGTACGGCGAGCGAATTCCATGTGCCGGTTACGATCCGCACGCCATGCGGCGGCGGCATCCGCGGCGGCCAGACGCATTCGCAGAGCCCGGAGGCCATTTTCGCGCACGTCTGCGGCATCAAAGTGGTCATGCCTTCCAACCCCTACGACGCGAAGGGGCTGCTCATCAGCGCCATCGAGGACGAAGATCCGGTCGTATTCTTCGAGCCCAAGCGCATCTACAACGGTCCGTTCGACGGCGATCCACACAAACCTGCCGTACCCTGGAGTGTGCATCCACGAGGTGAAGTGCCCGAGGGGCACTACGCCGTGCCGATCGGCCGTGCGCAGGTGGTGCGCGAGGGTACAGAGGTGACCGTCATCACCTACGGCACGATGGTGCACGTGGCCGAAGCGGCGGTGCGCACTACGGGTATCGATGCGGAGATCGTCGACGTGCGCACCATGTCGCCGCTCGATGCCGACACGCTCTGCAACTCGGTCTGCAAGACCGGGCGTTGCGTGGTGGTGCACGAGGCCACACGGTTCGGCGGCTATGGCGCAGAGCTCGTGGCGACCGTGCAGGAGCAGTGCTTCTGGAATCTCGAGGCGCCGGTGCAGCGCGTGGCGGGCTGGGATACGCCGTACCCGCACGCCTTCGAGTGGGAATACTTTCCCGGACAGACCCGCATCGCGGCGGCACTCAAACAGGTGATGGAGACTCAATGAGCCGCTACGTCTTCAAGTTGCCGGATCTCGGAGAGGGCACGGTGGAGGCCGAGATCGTCGGCTGGCGCGTGAAGCCCGGCGATACCGTCGCTGAAGACGACGTGGTGGTCGAGGTGATGACCGAAAAGGCCGCCGTCGAGGTTCCAGCGCCGGTGAGCGGCCGAGTCGTCTCGACCACCGGTGCGCCCGGTGACATGGTGCCGGTGGGCGCTGAGCTCATCGTGCTCGAGACCGAGGTGACCGGGGCGGGCGTGGCGGCGCCCGCTGAAGTCGCAAATACCGCGGCTGCGCCGGCCCCTGCGGCGGTCGCCGCGCGCAGCGCTGCGGCCACCTCGGGACGCGCCGTTCCAGCAGGCGCCAACGGCGGCGCCGCACCCGCGATGGCAGCGGCGACACCCAACACGCGCGTTGCCACCTCGCCGGCCATTCGCCGCCGCGCGCACGAAGCAGGTATCGATCTGCGCCAGGTCGCCGGCTCGGGGCCGAACGGCCGCATCGTGTCGAAGGATCTCGAAGCGCACGTGGCACGGCGTGCGCAGCCCACCCCGCTGCGCAGCGGGCCGAAGCCAGTTGCCGTCCCACGGCCGGCCGCTGCCATGGCGGCCACCGAAGAGATCAAGGTGATCGGCCTGCGGCGCGTGATCGCGCAGCGCATGAGCGAGGCGAAGCGGACGATCCCGCACTTCGCCTACGTCGAGGAGCTCGACATCACCGAGCTCGAGTCACTGCGCCGTCACCTGAACGCCCGGCTGCCCGATGGTGCGGCAGCGCTGACTTACCTGCCGTTCCTCGCGCTCGGCCTGATCCGCGTGCTGCGCGACTTCCCGCAGTGCAATGCGCACTACGACGCCGAGCGCGGCGTGATCGTGCGCTACTCCGCCGTCCACCTCGGCATCGCCACACAGACCGCGGACGGGCTGAAGGTGCCGGTGGTGCACGATGCGCAGGCTCTCACGCTGTGGGAGCTTGCCGCGGCGATGCGCCGGGCGAGCGAGGCGGCCCGCACCAACAAGGCGAAGCGCGAGGAGCTCAGCGGCTCGACGATCACCATCACGAGCCTCGGCAAGCTCGGCGGCATTGCGAGCACGCCCATCATCAACGCGCCGGAGGTGGCCATCATCGGCGTCAACCGTGCCATCGAGCGGCCGCTGGTGATCGATGGCGCGGTCGCGGTGCGTCTCACCATGAATCTATCCTCCTCATTCGACCATCGCTTCGTCGATGGTTACGACGCGGCGTCGATGATTCAGGCACTGCGCGAGTGCCTCGAGCATCCGGCGACTATCTTCATATCCGACTGAGTCGAATGTCCGCGCTCCGCCGCGGCTAGTAGCTGCGTCGACAGTGGACCAAACGGTTAACTGTCTGCATCGCGGATAGCACGATGACGCGCGCTCGCGCGCGTCTCACACGACTCAGATGACATAACGCCGACCGTTCCGGCGATCGATTGCCGACGTGCTACGCTTCGTGCGGGGAAGCGGAGATCAAAGCAAATGGATGCACGGCGCGGCGTAGGGGTCGTTGCGCTCCTGACACTGGTGGCCTCCTGCGGCGGCAGCAGCAGCGGCGGGTCGAATGTCATACCCGTACCACCGGTGCCGCCTTTCACTTCGGTAGAGCAGGTGCAGGTGTCGCAGGCCTCGAGCTTCGCGAGCGGATGCGATGGCATCGCAGCAGAGAGCGGCACGCTCTATCCGAACACGGCGGTCGAGCCGATGATGGTCCTCAATCCTTACAACCCGATGAACCTGATCGCCGCCTGGCAGCAGGACCGCTGGTCGAATGGCGGTTCGCAGGGACTGATGCTCGCCGCGTCCTTCGATGGCGGCAGCAGCTGGACGCTCACGAGTGCGCCCTTCTCGCGCTGCACCGGTGGCAATGCCGGCAATCTCGGCGACTATGCGCGCGCCACCGATCCCTGGCTCACGGTCTCACCGAACGGCTACGCGTACGCGCTGGCGCTGTCGTTCACCGGCACCACGCTCGCGCCCGGCTCATCGAGTGCCATGCTGGTCGCGCGCTCGGCCGATTTCGGCGTGACCTGGCAACTGCCGCACGTGCTCATCGGGGATGGTGCGCAGGTCTTCAATGACAAAGGCTCGATCACTGCGGATCCGGTCAATACCAGCTACGTGTATGCGGTGTGGGACCGCCTGACCTCGCAAACCGCCGGCCCGACCTATTTCGCAGTCACCGCCGATCAGGGCTCGACCTGGCAGCAGGCGCGCAGCATCTACGATCCGGGTGCCTCGAGTCAGACCATCGGCAACCAGATCGTCGTGCTGCCCGGGGATGTGCTGCTGAATGTCTTCACGCAGATCGATACCACCGCCAATAACACGACCTCCTCATCGGTGCGTGTCATTCGATCGCTCGACAACGGTGCCACCTGGTCGGGGCCGGTCATCATCTCGCAGCTGCAGCCGGTCGGCACCACCAATCCCGCGACCAACGCTCCGGTGCGCGATGGATCGGACATCGTCTCGGTGAGCGCGATGAGCCCGGTGGGCAACGCGGCAAGTGTGGTGTATGTCGCCTGGCAGGACTCGATCTTCTCCAAAGGCAAACAGGATGGCATTGCGCTCGTGCGCTCGAGCGATGGCGGACAGACCTGGTCGGCGCCGGTGCAGGTCAATGCGGACACGAGCGTGCAGGCCTTCACGCCCACCGTGAGCGTGCGCCCCGATGGCGTGCTCGCGGTCACTTATTTCGATCTGCGCAACAACAGCACTCCGTCGACCACGGCGCTGTATGCCGACTGCTGGATGGTGGTCTCGAGCGATGGCGGTGCAACCTTCACCGAGCAGCACCTCTCGGGGTCTTTCAACCTCTACCATGCGCCCGACTCCGAGGGACTCTTTCTCGGCGACTACCAGGCGCTGGTCAACACCGGCAGCGGCGGGACGTTCCTGCCCTTCTATGCGCAGCCACAGTTGCCCACCGGGGTCGCCACCAACACCTTCATTTCTTTTCCCCCGGTCGTGGCCGCCGCCGCGGCGCTGCCGTACGCTGCGCCCGCCGCTGCGCGCGGTACCGAGCTGACCGCTGCCGCACGTCAGCGGGTCATGGCGCGGGCGCGCCTGGTCCAGTCGCAACGTCTGCGCGGGAAATAACACCACTCGTTGCGCCCGCGCCGTGCTCGGCGGCCTGTCCGCCGGCGTAACTTTTCTCGCCCGCCTCGACCCGCAGCCGCAGGCGATTTTGCTGCGGCGGCAGTGGACAGGTGGCGAAGTCATTGAGCGCACACGGCGGGTTGTAGGCCTTGTTGAAGTCGAGCCGTGTGCGGCCGGCGCTCGGCAGTGCGACGTACAGGAAGCGCCCGGCGCCGTAGGTCTCGTGCCCGCTCGTGCCGTCGGCGAACATGATGAACAGCTCCTGATCGCCGGGCTCTTCGAGCACCGTGTCGAGACGCCACTCGCGGCCGTCCTTTACGAACACCACCGCGCCGGGTGAGGCGTACTCCACCTCCATGCCGAGAATGTTGATGATGCGGATGTGACGTGCGGGCCGGTACGGCTCGAAACGAGCATCGAACACCCAATCGGTGCTCACCGGAAAGTAATTGAAACCCCGAAAGCCGGTGCGGTGCGGATCGTTCAGGTCCCGCACCCGCACCCCGAGATTGCCGGCCCGCTCGATGAGATAGAAGCGCAGCGTCCCGCTTGCCAGCACCGTGGGATTTCCGGCGCTATCGGCGCTCAGCTCGAGCGAGCTCACCGTCTGTCCCGCCGCGGTGACACCGCTGCCCGTTGCGGCAGTGAAGCGCACCTTGTGGCCGCTCACGTTGAAGGTACCGCAGTGCTCGGCGAGCGCCGGGTGCGCGAGCACCAGGCTGTTGTCGGCCGCACGCCCGAAGGTGTTATCTCCCTGCTGCAGCCAGAAAAGCCCCGTGAGCGTGAGCCAGCCGTTGTCGCTCGTGAGTGCCTCGACCCGCCGGGCACGCCACTCGCTGACATCGGCGCGCTCGGCCTGTGGATCGACGACGGCCTCCGGGCTCGCCAGTGCGCCAGCCGGTCCGAGGGTGAGAGCGATCAACAGTGCGGCAGTGGGGCGGTGCGCTGAGAACATGGCATCTCCGTCAGTGAGCAGGATGCAATGATGCCATCAGCTCTCGCGTCCCAGGATCTCCTCGCGCACGTCCGCGATCTCACGCGCCCGTGAGGGGCGCGCGCCCTCGCAGCGCTCCGGCCGTGGGCAGCGGTTGCTGCGCGGGCAGATGATGCGCGCCGGGGATGCGAGCGCATCGTCGATCCAGGCGATGTTCAGCACGTTGGCGATGGTTCCCAATGCCTGGCTGGCCGCTTTCGGTATGCGCGCCTCACCGCGACGGTGCAGGCATTCGCGAAAGATCGACTCGATCACCGTATCGCTCTCGATGCCATTGGAGAGCAGCGCCGGCGCCAGGTCGACTCCCACCGAGAGCACGTGCGGGTTTCCCGCCATGTCGTGGACGCGGATCGAGTGGCAGCAGTAAAGCAGCGAGCGCTCCCCATCGCGCAGCACCGAGATCTGCGAGCCGCTCGCGCCGTGCGCACCGTCGATCATGCGGAATACCGCCCAGTTGGGGCACGGGTCGCTCACCTGCGCGAGATTGCCCCAGGGCAGCGGAATGCCGTTGCCGCGATAGACCGCACGCAGGTAACCGGGCGGGTAGGCGTCGAAGAAGTGCCAGTGCGGGTAGGGCGACACCTTGGTCATGCGGCGCATGACCACCGCGGGGGTGAGCTCCAGGCGCGCGCCTGCCTCGACACGGTAGCGCTCGCGAGCCAGGAAGCGGCGAAACGGCACACGCGGTGCGAGCAGCGCACCGGCGAAGAAGCTGCACTCGAAGTCGCGCCACGCGTGCAGCACATCCTGTGCGTTCATGCCGCCGCCGCCCGAGCCGCCCTCGGGACTGCCGCCCATCTCACCGCCGGTGGCGTGCGCGGACTTGAGGCCATCCCCCCCGTGCAGCACCTTGTGGCCGAGATGCGCGGCCAGATCGAACTTCAGGCGCGCCGGATCCGACTGCAGCGCGCGGTTGGCGTACACGATGCGCGGTGGCTCGAAGAAGGAGCGCACCATGCTGCGCAACTCACGGTCCTTGTCGCGCGCCAGTACCGGCTTGCGATCGAACCAGCGGATCTCGAGACCGTGCCGCCGCGCGAGCCGCGTGAGATCCTCGACCGAGAGCGGGAAGCGGCGCTCGCCGATGTGGTCGGCAGCGCGCTCGAGATCGGGAAAATCGTTGCGCGATACCTCCTGGTGCGAGCGGATGAGCAGATGCGCGAACTGCCGCCCGGTCGTTCCGGTCTGCGCGAGGAGCTCGGGGATCGCGATCTGCAGCAGGCTCTTGGAGAAAAGAAACGCCGGCTCGAGCGGAATGCGCGCCGCGGGGCCGCCGCCGGCGGGCGCCGGCAGATCGAACTCGGCGTTCTCATCGAGAAACCAACCGGTCGGCCGCTGAAATATCTGCGCGAGCAGCGCGAGCAGCTGCGGCGAGGGCATGCGCTTGCCGCTTTCGATCATGCTCAGATACGACACCGAGGGCGCGATGTCGGGCTCGTGCTGAATGCAGCGTACCGACAGCTCCTCCAGGGTGAGACCGTTACGCCTGCGTATCGAGCGCAGCTTGGCACCGAGAAAATGACCCTTGCGCAGCAGCTCTGCCATATGTTCAGTCCAGGCCCGTGCTGTACGGCGTGCAGCAGGCTGTGAAATTAACAATGTGAAGTTTTCACAGTCAAATTCGCGTGCAGATACCGGTATGCTGGCAGGGGATGAATGCCGAGACACACGGACGGGTGCACCTGCGCGAGCAGCCGGGTCCCAGGGTCGAGATCCTGGGGAGTAAGGTCGAGCGGGCGGATGAGGTGCTGACCCCGCTCGCACTGCAGCTGCTCGGTAGCCTCCATCGCCGCTTCAACGGGCGCCGCCTGGAATTGCTCGAGGCGCGTGCCAGGCGCCAGGCCGAATTCGATGACGGCGCGTTGCCGGAGTTTCCGGCCGCGACGGCAAAGCTGCGTGCGGCGGAATGGCGCGTGGCGCCGGTGCCGGCAGACCTCAACGACCGGCGCGTCGAGATCACAGGTCCCGTCGACCGCAAGATGATCATCAACGCACTGAACGCGCCGGTGCAGGCGTTCATGGCCGACTTCGAGGACTCCTGCTCGCCCACCTGGGGCAACGTCGTACGCGGGCAGGTGAATCTCTTCGATGCCGTACGGCGCACCATCAGCTACGAGGACCCGGCGACCTCCAAGGTCTACCGGCTCGCCGAGCGCACCGCGACCCTCATCGTCCGTCCGCGCGGTTGGCATCTGCCGGAAAAGCACGTGCGCATCAACGGCGAGACGGTTTCTGGCGCGCTGTTCGATTTCGCGCTGTTCATCGCCAACAACCACGAAGCGCTCGCGCGCCGCGGCACCGGTCCCTATTTCTATCTGCCGAAGCTCGAGAGTCACCTCGAGGCACGGCTGTGGAACGAGGTGTTCGTAGCGGCGCAGGATGCGCTCGGCATTGCGCGCGGCACTATCAAGGCGACCGTGCTCATCGAAACCATTCTCGCGGCCTTCGAGATGGACGAGATCCTGCACGAGCTGCGCGAGCACTCGGCTGGACTGAACTGTGGGCGCTGGGATTACATATTCAGTTTCATAAAGAAGTTCCGCAATCGCGCCGACTTCCTGCTGCCCGACCGCGCCGCGGTGACCATGGAGCGGCATTTCCTCAAGTCGTACGTGGACCTGCTGATCCGCACCTGCCACCGCCGCGGCGCGCACGCCATGGGCGGAATGGCGGCGCAGATCCCGATCCGCGACGACCCGCAGGCGAATGCGCTGGCGATGGCACGCGTACGCGCCGATAAGCTGCGCGAAGCGCGCGCCGGGCACGATGGCACCTGGATCGCGCATCCCGGGCTCGCGGCCATCGCGCGCGAGACTTTCGACGAAGTCATGAGCGGGCCGAATCAGCTCGCGGTGCGGCGCGAGGATGTGAAGGTCGGTGCGCGCGATCTGCTCACGGTGCCGGACGGAGCGATCACGGAGGAGGGCGTGCGCGGCTGCATCCGTGTCGGGGTGCAGTATCTGGAGTCATGGCTGCGCGGCAACGGCTGCGTGCCGCTCTATCACCTCATGGAGGATGCGGCGACCGCCGAGATATGCCGCGCGCAACTGTGGCAGTGGCTGCATCACGGCGCGCGCACGAGCGATGGCGAGCCGGTGAACGTTGCCCGCTTCGATCGCCTCCTCACCGAGGAGCTCAGCCGCATTCACGAGGAAGTCGGTGCCGAGCGCTTGACCGGCGGGGTGTTTCCAACCGCGGCGCGACTTTTCGAGCAGATGATCAAGAGCGAGAGCTTCGATGAGTTCCTGACGCTCCCCGCTTACGAGCTGCTCAGCTGACCGCAGCACTTTCACAAACTCTTCCAAGGCACAGGTACAGGACCCCTATGAATCCGCTCAAGACCGCTCCTTCCGCAGATGATCTGGCGCGCAACTGGCGCGAGAGCCCGCGCTGGCGCGGCATCTCGCGCAGCTACCAGGCCGCCGAGGTGGTGCGGCTGCGGGGCACGATCCCCGTCGAGCACTCCATTGCACGCCTGACGGCGGAAAAGCTGTGGCGCTACCTGAATGACATGCCCTTCGTGAATGCCCTCGGCGCGCTCACCGGAAATCAGGCCATGCAGCAGGTGAAGGCCGGGCTCGATGCAATCTACCTCTCGGGCTGGCAGGTGGCCGCCGATGCCAACCTCGCCGGCGAGATGTATCCGGACCAATCGCTGTACCCGGCCGACTCGGTGCCGGCCGTGGTGCGCCGGATCAACAACACGTTGCGCCGCGCGGACGAGATCTGCCATGCCGAAGGCGATGACAGCATCGACTGGCTCAAGCCGATCGTGGCCGATGCGGAAGCGGGCTTCGGCGGAGTGCTGAATGCCTTCGAGCTGATGAAGCAGCTGATCGATGCGGGGGCGGCGGGCGTGCATTTCGAGGACCAGTTGTCCTCGGCGAAGAAGTGCGGGCACATGGGCGGCAAGGTGCTGGTGCCGACCCAGGATGCGATCGCAAAGCTCAATGCGGCGCGGCTCGCGGCCGATGTCTCCAACGTGCCGACGGTGCTCATCGCACGCACCGATGCGGAGGGCGCGACGCTTCTCACCTCGGACATCGATGAGCGCGACCGCCCCTTCATCGATGGCGCCCGGGGCCGGACCAGCGAGGGCTTCTTCACCGTGAAGGCCGGCATGGCCCAGGCGATCGCGCGCGCACGCGCCTACGCGCCCTATGCGGATCTGCTGTGGTGCGAGACCGCCAAGCCCGATCTCGAGGAGGCGCGCGAGTTCGCCGAAGGCGTCCACGCTGAGTACCCGGGCAAGCTCCTTGCCTACAACTGCTCACCGTCCTTCAACTGGAAGAGAAAGCTCGACGATGCAACCATCGCGAAGTTTCAGCGTGAGCTCGCGGCGATGGGTTACCGCTTCCAGTTCATCACGCTCGCCGGCTTCCATGCGCTCAATTACTCGATGTTCGAGCTCGCGCGCGGTTACAAGTCGCAGCAGATGACCGCCTATGTGAAGCTGCAGCAGGCGGAGTTCGCCGCCGAGCCATCCGGTTACACCGCCACCAAGCACCAGCGCGAGGTCGGCGCCGGATTCTTCGATGCGGTCACTCAGGCGGTGAGCGGCGGCAGCTCCTCGATCACGGCTCTCACCGGTAGCACCGAGGAGCAGCAGTTCGAGTCTCCCCGCGAGATCGCGCCCACCGCGACTAAGCGCGCGCTGAGCTAACCGGTGGCCGCGGCGCGCGGCGCGCCCGCCGCCGAGGCTGCAGTGCGCACCGCAACCCGCTCCCAGGTAGTAGCGCGCAGGCTCGGGCGCGACTGCATGCGTGCGAGCCACTGCCGCAGGTTCTGATGTTGCGAGCTGAGCGCTGCCCACTCCGGGGTCTGCTCCAGGAAATCCAGCTGCGGTGCGAGCATGAGATCGGCGAGCGTCACGCTCTCACCGCTCAGGTACGGCTGTTCGCCGAGGAGCTGCGCGAGCTCCTCGAATACTGCGCGCGCCTTGGGGAGCGCCGCAGCGATCGCCCCCTCATCGGGAGTGAGGCCCATGAGGCGCGGCCCCACGATGCGCTGGAAGCCGATGACGGCCCCGGCGCCCGGGAATAGATACCAGTCGTTGATGTTCATCGCCTGATCCATGCGCGCCGCCTGCCGCGGATCCCGCGGGGTGAGCGGCGGATCCGGCAATACCCGGTCGAGGTAGCGCAGGATCGCCTGCGTCTCGTAGAGGCGGAAGTCTCCATGCTCGAGCACCGGCACGCGCCCGAAGGGATGGCGACTCAAGTGCTGCGGCGAGCGCAGCGTGCCGGGCACGGCGCCCGCGAGCCGGTAGGCAGCGTTTTTTTCCTCGAGCGTCGCCAGTACGGCGCGCGCGTACGGGCTGCCGGGAATGAGGTGCACCAGGTATTCGCTCATCGGTTTTTCTCCGCGCGCGTTGCGTGCTGCGCATAAAGATCCAGCAGGTGAGGCCAGCCGCCATCCACGTCCTTGCGCATTTTCTCGCCGGCCACCGCGCCCATGCGCTCGAAGTTGCGGTGCTCGAGATCGACGCGAGTGCGTCCGCCGGCCTCCGCGGTGAAGCGAACCTCGACCTCGGAGCTAACCGCGCTCCGCGCGTCGGGCTTCCACTCGGCGCTGATTTCCCACGAGACGATGAGCCGCTCGGCCGGCTGCCAGACGCGTACGTGTCCGATGACCACATCACTCCCATCCTCGTGGTGCGTGTACCAGCGGCCGCCGACGAAGGGCTCGATGAACGACTGCGTGATGGGAGTTGCACCGATGCCATGGCTCTTCGGCCACCAGCGGTCGATACCCGCGGTGAACACGGAAAACGCTTGCGACGGGCTCGCCTCGACGACCACGGACTTGCGGACGGGGGCGATCTCAATCGTTCGATTCATGTCGTTTCCTTCCTGTAGCGTTGCTCGCCGCAATTTCGTTGCGGAAAGACTCGAGCGCGTCGGTCCAGAACGCATCGAGCCAGCGCCGCAGCTCAACGAGCCCCTGCGGATCGATGTAGTAGACGCGGCGCGTCCCTTCGGATCGATGTGTCACGAGTCCAGCACCCTTCAGCGCCTTGAGGTGTTGCGACACTGCGGGACGGCTGACCGGTAGGCCACGTGCCAAGGTTCCCACCGAGCGCGGACCCGCGCGCAGCCGCTCGAACACCTGGCGGCGAGTCGGGTCGCTCAGGCACTCGAGCGCTTTCGCGTAGCTTCCGTAAGTCACAGCTTACGGTAAGTACAAACTAACCGAAAGTCAAGATCGGCAACCTGCGCCGGAGCGGAGCACTACAAACTCAACCCTGACCATTGCAATGCCGGCTTTCGCCGACACGACAGAAGCCCTCGTCCGAGTAGACTCGCCGTTCCTCGTTAATGGACTGACAGGGAGACCTCTTGGTCTCGACGTACCAGGCGCTGCGCCCGGCCCTCACGGCAACGCCCATTCCCGATGTCCTTGCCGGCGGTGGCGAGGTCGGGGCGCGTCTACGCGCGCTCGACTGGAGCACTACCGCGATTGGCCCGCCCGAGCAGTGGCCGCAGTCGCTCAAGACCATCGTGCGGGTCATGTTGGACTCGCGCTATGCCATGTGGATGCTGTGGGGGCCGGACCTCACCTTCTTCTGCAACGACGCCTACCTACCCACCGTCGGCATCAAGCGCAACTGGGTGCTCGGGGCGCGCGCCGATCGGGTCTGGCAAGAGATCTGGCCCGATATCGGACCGCGCATCAGCCAGGTGCTCGAGCACGGACAGGCGACCTGGGACGAAGGGTTGCTGCTGTTTCTCGGGCGCAGCGGCTTCACCGAGGAGACCTACCACACCTTCTCCTATAGCCCGGTGTATGACGATGAAAGTCACATCGCGGGCATGCTCTGCGTAGTCACCGAGGTTACCGAGCGGGTGATCGGCGAGCGGCACCTGCGCGTGCTGCGCGATCTCGCCGCGCGAGCCTCGGGCATGGAGACCGTGCAGCAGGCCTGCGACCGTCTGGTCGCGGTGCTCGCGGGAAATCCGCTCGATGTGCCGTTCTCGTGCCTCTACCTATTCGATGAGGTGTCACCGCAGGGACGGCTGGCCAGCCACCACGGTGACATTCCCGCGCGGCTGCGGCCTGCCGCTCCGACCCGGAGCGAGGATCCCTGGCGGCTCGCCAATGCGCTGCGCAAAGAGTCGCGCATCGTCTCGTTGCATGAGTTTGGTGAGACCATTCCCTCTCCGCTGTGGCCGGAGCAGCTGCTGAACCAGGCGGTGGTTCTACCTATCCAGGGACAAGGATCGGCGGTCCCGATCGCCATGCTGGTGGCCGGGGTTTCTCCGCGCCGTGCGCTCGATGATTCTTACCTTGGATTTTTCGACCTGGTGGCCGGGCAGTTCGCCGCCGCGATCGCAGATGCGCAGGCTTACGAGGCCGAGCGGCGGCGAGCCGAGGCGCTGGCGGAGATCGATCGTGCCAAGACGATCTTTTTCTCCAATGTCAGTCACGAGTTCCGTACCCCGCTCACACTCATGCTGGGCCCGATCGCGGAAGCGGTCGCGCATCCGGCAACGCCCGATCCCGTGCGTACGCACCTCGAGCTCGCGCACCGTAATTCGCTGCGGCTGTTGAAGCTCGTCAACAGCCTGCTGGATTTCTCGCGCATCGAAGCCGGGCGGGTGCAGGCTTCCTATGAGCCCACCGATATTGCAGCGCTCACCCGCGATCTCGCCAGCACGTTTCGCTCCACCATCGAGCGGGCGGGATTGCGTTTTGCGGTCAGCTGCGTGGAGCTGCCGGAGCTCATGTATCTCGATCGGGAAATGTGGGAGAAGATCGTACTGAATCTGCTCTCCAACGCCTTCAAGTTCACCCTGGAGGGAGAGATCGCCGTCGCGGTGCGCGCGGAGGTCACCGGGGCGATACTCGAAGTCGCTGATACCGGTGTCGGGATTCCGCAGCATGAGCTGCCGCGGTTGTTCGAGCGCTTTCACCGCATCGAGGGCACCGCGGGGCGTACGCAGGAGGGATCGGGAATCGGCCTGGCGTTGGCTCAGGAGCTCATCCTGCTGCATGGGGGCACGATCGAGGCGCTGAGCGAGCTCGGGCGCGGCACCGTATTCCGCGTGCGCATCCCATTCGGCACCGCGCATCTTCCCGCCGAGCGCATCAAGGCGCCGCGCACGGCGAGCTCGACTGCGACGAGTGCGCAGGCTTACGTCCAGGAAGCGCTGCGCTGGCTGCCGGAGTCCGCTGACATCAACAGCGCACATTCCCCGGGCGGCGAGCATACGGCGGAGATCGCGGGAGCGCTGGCGCGCAGCACCGGCGGTGCCCGCGTGCTGCTGGCGGACGACAACGCGGACATGCGTGCGTATCTCAGTGAGCTGCTGGCACCGCTTTATACGGTCGAGCTCGCAGCCGATGGCGAGCAGGCGCTGGCTGCGGCGCGCCGCGCGCGCCCGGATCTCATCCTCTCGGACGCGATGATGCCGCGGCTCGATGGCTTCGGACTGCTGCAGGCGGTGCGTGCCGATGAGGCGCTGCGCGATATTCCCTTCGTCCTGCTCACCGCGCGCGCCGGGGAAGAATCGCGCATCGAGGGCCTCGAGGCCGGGGCCGATGATTACCTGGTGAAGCCCTTCATTGCGCGCGAGCTCCTGGCGCGCATCGGCGGGACGCTGGCGCTGGCGCGCATGCGCGGAGCGTTGCGCGAAGCGGACCGCCGCAAGGATGAGTTCCTGGCGATGCTCGCTCACGAGCTGCGCAACCCGCTGGCTCCGATACGCAATGCCAACGAGCTGCTCGCCAAGCTGCTGGATGGTTCCGATCCGCGCGTGCAGAGCGCGATCGCAGCGACGCGGCGCCAGGTCATCCAGCTCACCCGCCTGGTCGATGATCTGCTCGATGTCTCGCGGGTGACCCAGGGACGCATCGAGCTGCAACGCCGGCCGCTCGAGATGTCGCACGTCGTGCTGCAAGCGATCGAGGCAGTGCAGCCGATGCTGCGGGAGAAGACTCACCGGCTGGTCACGGTGCACGCGGCCGAGCCGCGCGTGCTGTATGTCAACGCGGATCCGGCGCGCCTCATGCAATGCGTGGTGAACGTGCTTAGCAATGCGGTGAAGTACACCGATCCGGGCGGACAGATCACGGTGCAGATGCGCGCCGAAGGCGCGAGCGCACTGATCGAGATCTCCGACACCGGGGTGGGCATTCCTGCCGAGCTGCTGCCGCGCATGTTCGATCTGTTCGTCCAGGGCGACCGCTCACCGGACCGCTCGCAGGGCGGTCTCGGCGTGGGTCTCGCGGTGGTCAAACGTCTCATCGAGATGCATGGCGGCAGCGTGCGCGCGCGCAGCGATGGACTCGAGCAGGGCGCAACCTTCGAGATCCGCCTGCCGCTCATAGAGCAGACGAGCGCGGTGGAGGAGGCGCCGATTTCCGGAATCACGCCGCCGCCGGTGCGCATGCTCATCGTGGACGACAACCGCGACGCAGCCGACTCGCTCGCTGCGCTGCTGGCTCTCGAGGGCCATACGGTCGAGCGCGCCTATTCCGCCGCCGAGGCGTTGCGCTGCGCGCTGGCTTTCCGCGCGCAGGTCGTGTTGCTGGATATCGGACTGCCGGGCATGGATGGCTACGAGGTCGCGCGGCGCTTGCGACTCCTGCCGGAGCTGGGTGCCGCCCGGCTCATCGCGGTCACCGGCTATGGCCAGCCACAGGATCGTGCGCGCGCGCAAGCCGCAGGGTTCGACGAGCACCTGATCAAACCGGTGAGTGCCGCGAGCGTCGCGCGTGCGCTCGCCGGGATTCCGCAGAAGGTGGCGGTCCGCTGAGCGTCGCGCAACCGCCTGGCGCGTCTGCGGGTCGGTCGCCTACTTCGTCGTTGGCATGGCGAATTCGGCCCCCTTCGGCGTGCTCTCCGGCCAGCGCTGCATGATGGATTTCTGCCGCGTGTAGAAGCGCACGCCTTCCTCGCCGTAGGCGTGCATGTCGCCGTACAGGCTCTTTTTCCAACCGCCGAATCCATGCCAGGCCATGGGCACCGGGATCGGTACGTTGATGCCCACCATGCCGACTTCTATGCGGCGCCCGAACTCGCGCGCAATGTTGCCATCGCGCGTGTAGCAGGCGACGCCGTTGGCGAGAGAATGGCCGTTCACGAGCTCCACTGCGGCGGCGAAGTCCGGCACGCGTACGCACGCGAGCACCGGCCCGAAGATCTCCTCGCGGTAGATGCGCATCTGCGGGGTCACGTGATCGAACAGCGTGGCGGCGAGCCAGAAGCCCTGTTCGCAACCGGCGACCCCGAACGGTGCACCCGTCTGCGGATGGCGCCGGCCATCCACCACCAGCGTAGCGCCACTGGCGACGCCGTCCTCGATGTAGCCGTGGATGCGCTCGAGCGCCGCCTGACTGATGATCGGTCCCATCTCGGCGTCGCTTTGCATGCCATGGCCGATGCGCAGCCGCCGCGCCCGCTCGGCGAGTTTCGGTATCAGCGTGTCCGCGGTGTCGCCGACCATTACCGCGACCGAGATCGCCATGCAGCGCTCCCCGGCCGAGCCGTAGGCCGAGCCAATCAGTGCATCCGCCGCCTGCTCGAGATCGGCATCCGGCATCACCACCATGTGGTTCTTGGCGCCGCCGAGGGCCTGAGCGCGCTTGCCGGCCGCAGCGGCGCGCTGCGCAATGTAGTGCGCTATCGGTGTCGAGCCGACGAAGCTCACGGCGCGCACGTCGGGATGATCGAGTAACGCGTCGACGGCAGCCTTGTCGCCCTGCACGACGTTGAACACGCCGGCCGGCAGTCCAGCCTGCTGCAGCAGCCGCGCCATGAAGATGGAAGCGGACGGGTCACGCTCGCTCGGCTTGAGCACGAAGGCGTTGCCACAGGCGATCGCGAGCGGAAACATCCAGCACGGCACCATGCACGGAAAGTTGAACGGCGTGATGCCCGCCACCACACCGAGCGGCTGGCGCAGCGTCCAGTTGTCGATGCCGGTAGACACCTGATCGGTGAACGCGCCCTTGAGGAGCTGCGGAATGCCGCAGGCGAACTCGACGATCTCCATGCCGCGCGCCACCTCTCCCTGCGCGTCGGAGAACACCTTGCCATGCTCGCTGGTTACGAGAGCGGCGAGGGCGTCGCGCTGCTCATTGAGGAGTGCGAGAAAGCCAGCGAGTACCCGCGCGCGCCGCAGCGGTGGCGTGTTCGCCCAGCCGCGCCAGGCGTTACTTGCGCTCGCGACCGCAGCATCCACATCCTCCACCCCACCGAGGGCAAGCGTGCGCAGCGTTGCGCCGGTCGCGGGATTCAGCACGGCCAGACGCGCGCCCGCGCCTTCGAGCGGCTGTCCACCGATCCAGTGGGGCACGAGCTCCGGCGTAGCCGGGCGTGCGGCGACATCAGGGTAGTTGAGCGTGGTGGCTGCCATGAGAATTGTCCGTCGAGTCCGCGCGGAAGTGCTGCCGCACGATCATAGACCAGTTGCGCACCGCCCCCCATACTGGCGCGCCGTTCAATGACTACCGAGCTGCTTTTTCCGACACTGGTGTACCGTGCACCGCTGCGCAGCCGGGGCGCGCGAGCCACCGCGGTGCTCAACGCGCGACTGCTGCGGGAGTGTCGGCAGCTGCGCCTCGACGATGCCGCGGGCCGGCGCTGGTCGGCGCGTCATTACCAGAACGGCTACACCTCTTACGGCTCGGCCCACCGCATGCAGCGGCTCTCGCCGACCTTTGCGGCGCTGGCGCAGCAGATCGACCTGCACGTCGCACGCTTTGCACGCACGCTGCAGTTCGCACTCGACGGACGCAGCCTGGCGATGACCGATTGCTGGGTCAACATCATGGGTCGCGGCGCAGTGCACGGCCTGCACCTGCATCCGCTGTCGACCTTGAGTGGCGTCTACTATGTCGCGGTGCCCGCGGACTCGCCGGGGCTGAAGTTCGAAGATCCGCGGCTCGAGCGTTTCATGGCCGCGCCGCCGCGCGTGCGTGCTGCGCGCCGCCGCAATCGCCCCTGGGTCACCGTCGCGGTGCGCGCAGGCCAACTGGTGCTGTTCGAGAGTTGGTTGCGCCACGAGGTGCTGCCACATCGCGCGCCGCGCGAGCGCGTCAGCATCAGTTTCAATTACAGCTGGTTCTAACGGCCTCCAGCGCGCCTCGTCAACGCGCTTCCTGCGCGCACGTTCCTCATGTGTAGGAAAGCGGCACACGCTGCCGCCAACCGCCGATTACCGATTCAGGCGCAGTTCAGGATTCAGCAGCAGTTCAGTGTTGGTCGTTCACCGTCTCCACCAACAGGAGGCCCCCATGCGCAACCTCGTACGCGCTCTCATCGCAACCCTGTCACTGACCGCTGTGCCGGTCATATCGCAGGCGGAGTTGGTTGTTGGAGTGTCGGTCGGGATTCCGCCTCCGGCGCTTCCCGTGTACGTGCAGCCGCCTTGTCCGGCGCCCGGCTACATCTGGATGCCCGGATACTGGGCCTGGGATGATGGCTACTACTGGGTGCCGGGCACCTGGGTGGTGGCGCCCGCGGTCGGGCTGCTATGGACGCCGGGATACTGGGGTTGGGTGAATGGCGCCTACCTGTGGCATGCCGGCTACTGGGGGCCGCACGTCGGCTTCTACGGCGGCATCAATTATGGCTTCGGCTACAGCGGGGTCGGCTACGAGGGCGGTTACTGGCACGGCCATGAGTTCTACTACAACCGCGCCGTAACCAACATCAACAGCACCCAAATCACCAACGTTTACAGCCGCACGGTGATCAACAACGTCAACGTGACGCGCGTGAGCTTCAACGGTGGTTCAGGTGGCGTCGCGGCCCGGCCCACAGCCGCGCAGTTATCCGCGGAGCACGAGCGGCACCTCGGACTCACACCGGTGCAACGCCAGCAGCAGCAGCTGGCACATGCCAACTCCGCACTGCGGGCCGCCGTCAACAATGGACACCCGGGCATCGCCGCGACGCCGCGAGCGGGTGAATTCTCCGGTCATGGAGTAATCGCAGCGCGCGGCGCCGAGCGCGGTACACCGCCGCTCGCAGCGCGCGGCGCGGAGCACACCCTCGGCGCAGCGCGCGTGGTCGAGGAAAGGACCCCTGGATCAGGCTCGCCGCGCACTGAACGCCCGGTTCCGGCTGCCGAGCCTCATACCCCGCCTCAGGCTCATGTGAGCGCACCGGCGGAGCCGCGCGCTCCCGCTCACCCGCCGCAATACGCCGCACGCACACCCGAGCACCAGAGCGGAAATGGCTCCGGGTACCCG
>DATJFM010000017.1:0-65522 GCA_035495655.1 Steroidobacteraceae bacterium | reverse complement strand
GCGATCGTCTCGACCACGCACGCGAGCAGCACCGCAGCATAGATCATGATCAGTACCAGGTCCGCGGCGCCCCGCGGGCGCTGCGGCTGCGCGGTCGTCAGACGAGCCAGGCGATGCCGGAAGTGAGTCGCCACCCCGGCGCGCAGCAGCTGCGAGCGCCCGGGATCGGCCAGCTTTGCGAGCGCGCTCACGAGATCCGCACCGCGCGAGCGCTCGATCACCGAGTCGTCGCAGGACAGTTCCCTGAACATGGCAAGGCGGGCACCCGCGAGCCATACGAGTGGATGGAACCACAGCCCGCAAAGAGCGATCTCGTGAATGAGACCAATCAGATTGTCGCGCCGCCTCGCGTGAGTCACCTCATGGAGGAGCACCGCATCGAGCTCCCTGTCGCTCAGCACGCATTCGATGCCGCGCGGCAGCGAGATATGTGGGCGCAGCACTCCATCGACCGAAGGCCCCTGCCCGGCCGCGGAAAAGATAACGGGAATACCATGCGCCAGGAAGTGTCGCTCGAGCTGTGCGGTGTCGGAAACGCCGATGGCATTTTCGGTCCTGCGGACGTGGTGCAGGCGTACCAACAGGCGCGCCAACATGAAGGCCGCTCCACATAGCCACACTCCCAGCAGCACCGCTCCGGCGCTCAGATTGCGGGAGATCTCGATGCCGACCTCATCGAGGCCACCGAGCTGGGTCGCCCAAACCACACGCGTGCCGCCGAACCCGTTGAAGAAACCAGCGAGCGGCACGAGGAAGTTGACCGAGGTCGCTACCCAGATCCAGTACTTCGCGGTAGCGGCGCCGCTCCAGAGCGAGGTCAGAATCCACGCCCCAAGGCATACGAGCGAAGCAAAAAGAAGGTGTACCTCGAGGTAGTACACCGCCGGTGCCACATGTTCCTGCATCAGTTGTGTCCTTTACAGCGCCGTCATCGATTCGCCGTCTCGATCAACGCCTCCCGCAGAGCCTCGCGCCTCGAGCGCCTCGAGCGCCTCGAGCGTAATGGTAGCGCGTGTTGCGCCTGCTACGTAACGTGTCGTAGATTGTATGCGTGATGTAGGAGCAAATACACCTGCAGGTTGAAGTTCCCACTGGAGCCCGAAGCATCGATCTCGGCGACGCCACAGTGCCGCCAGGACAGGACCGGACTTAGAACGGGTTCGAGCGGGCCATGACCACCGTCGTGCAGGCGCTGTCGGATTTGGCGAGCACGCGCCCCTGTGCGAGCGCGACCTGTAATGGCCGGCGCTCATTGCGAATGATCGGGCAATACGGGTCTGGCTGATCGAGCCGATCGAGCAGCCGCCTGCGGCCCGCGCATCCACCGCGGCAGGAAGCAAGATAGTCGCAGCCAGAACAGGCCTTCGGTACCGACCTGGCACCGACGAAGGCGTCCTCGGTCAGAATCTCTTCCCCGAGCTCGAGCAGCACATCGAGCGGCGCACCATGGCCCGGCCAGTAGACGCAGGGCTGAACGGTTGCGCGCGGCGTCACGCGGATCGTGGCGACGCCACAGCCTCCCTGGCGTGGTGGCAGTCCGGCCATGGCGCGCACCAGGGGCTCGCCGATGGCGAGAACATCGGTACGATCGAAAAGCAGCTGGAACCCGCTCCAGTACTCCTCGTAGGAGAGCGAGTAGCGATCCGAACGCACCGCCTGGTAGACGTTGAGACGCAGCGGCGCGTCATACCTGCCCGCGATGGCGGCGATGTCGGCGAGCCGATCGAAATTGCTGCGCATCATCACGGCGATGAAAGTCACGGGCAGGCCGAGCGCACGGCAGCGGGCCGCCTGCTCGTGAATGAGGGCCCAGTTGCCCGCACCCCGCTGGGCGTCCTGCTCAGCTTCATCGGGGTAGTCGAGCGAGAATTCGAGCTCGTGAAAGGCGCGCAGATCCTCATCCGCCAGGATCCGCACGGAGTGCCCGTTCGAGGTCATGGTGAGCTTGAGCGGCTGCTGCCGGAGATAACTGAGTATCGCCCGGAAATCAGGATGAAGACCGTTCTCGCCGGTCCCAAGGTTGACCGAGCGCAGCGGTACGCTCTCGACGATGCGGCGCACCTGCTCGAGATCGAGCCGATCGGTGCGTGTCGGATCGCGATAGCAGAAGGCGCAGGCGAGATTACACTCATTGGTGAGCCCGAGCCCCAAGGCCAAGGAGCTCCGCCCTGCTACCTGCTTGTCTGTCGATGCGTGTAACGTCATCCTTATTAGTCCGCCAACACCAAAATTATCGCACATGACTCAGGCGGTCACGACCACGAGCGATCTGGAGCCGGACCAGCAACCGCTTCGTTGGGACCAGCACGTTGCCTTGTACGAGGACGTGTTCGAGCCACTGACGCAGCGTTTCTCGTTGGCCGCCATCGAGGCTCTCGCACCCGAGCCCCGGTCACGCGTGCTCGATTCCGCAGCCGGCACGGGAGGTGCGGCCTTGGAGCTCGCCCGGCGCGGCCACCAAGTCACCGCCATCGATGCCTCTGCGGCCATGGTGGCGCGCACCAGGGAGCGAGCGTCCGCAATGGGGGTCGTGATCGAGGCGCAGACCATGGATGGGCAGAGCCTGAGCTTTCCGGATGCCAGCTTCGACGCCGCCCTGTCCGTGATCGGGGTCATCCTGTTTCCCGATGCTATGCGCGGATTGTCCGAGATGCGGCGCGTCGTGCGGCCCGGCGGGCGTATCGCACTCGTCACCTGGACGGCGCCCGAATCATATGAGCTCGTTGGCGAACTTCGCGCCGCGGCGCTTTCGGTGCTCGGGGCACTTCCGGCGCGTCCGCTTCCCGCGCAGTTGCGCTTCAGAGAGAGAGAGGATTTTCAGGCGCTGTTCGCGGCTGCCGGCCTGCCGGCGGCCGCGATCTCGCAAGTCACCGCAGAGCTGGACGCACCATCGCCTGCGTGGCTCTCCGAGCGGCTCGCCTTTGCTCCCGGCATGGCGGCGCTCTTGGAGGGATTCGGACCAGCCAAGGCCGAGGTGATCGCAGCGTTTCGCAAGCGCCTGGAAGCGCAGCGCGGGACGGGGCGCATCTCGCTTGCGGGGTGCGCTTATGTCGCCTCGGTGACGGTTGCGCCGCGCTGAAGGTCTTCCACCTGACAATTACTGCCAATCAGGGAGGCTTTTACGATGTTCCGTAATTTACTGCGCATAGGTGCGCTCGTTACGCTACTCATCAGCGCTTTCGCCGCCGCACAAACACCCACCTTCACATTCACCGCCATCCCGGACCAGGATGAGACGCGCCTCATCGAGCGCTTCAATCGCTTCGCCAAGTATCTCGAGCCCAAGCTTGGCGTGCCTGTCAAATACGTTCCCATGAAGACCTATCCGGCGGCGGTTACCGCCTTCATCAATAACGATGTCCAGCTCGCCTGGTTTGGCGGCTACACCGGGGTCCAGGCCCGCCATGCGGTTCCCGGCTCCGAAGCCATCGCTCAGGGAGCGGAGGATGTCAACTTCAAAAGCTACTTCATCGCCAACAGCGAGACGGGCCTGAAGCCTTCCAAGGATTTCCCGGCCGGCATCCAGGGAAAGACACTTACCTTCGGCTCACGCTCCTCCACCTCGGGACGGGTGATGCCCGAGTACTTCATCCGCAAGCATTTTTCCGGCAAACAACCGGACGAGATCTTCAGCCGGGTAGGTTTCTCGGGCGATCATTCGCGCACACTGCAGCTGGTGCAATCGGGTGCCTATCAGATCGGCGTCATGGACTACACGGTCTACGAGGTCGAGAAGAAGGCCGGACGGGTGGATGAAAGCCGCGTATCGGTGATCTGGGAAAGCCCGACATTCCCGGATTATCAGTTCACCATCCGCGGCGATGTCGACAAGCAGTTCGGTCCGGGCTTCAAGGACAAGGTGAGGCAGGCGATCCTGAGCCTCGCCGATCCCGAGATCCTCGGCTATTTCGCGCGCAGTAAATTCATCCCGGCGTCGAATGCGCAATACGCACCGATCGAGGAAGTTGCTGCGGCGACCAAGCTCGACTGACAGCGGTGCCGCGATGGCTGCCGCCATCACGCTCGAAGGCATCAGTGCCGGCTACCACGGCGCACCCGTGCTGCACGACATCCGGCTATGCGTCGAGCCCGGAGAGCGGGTGGCGGTCCTCGGCCGCTCTGGTGCCGGCAAGTCGACCCTGCTCAACACCATATACCGTCGTTATGCGCAGTGCGCCGCCCTGATCCCGCAGGCGAGCTCGCTCGTTGCCAATTTGAGTGTGTTTCACAACGTGTTCATGGGTTGCCTCGACCGTCATTCGACACTGTATAACCTGCGCACACTCATTTGGCCGCCGGCAGCGGAGATCGCAGCGGTCGTGCGCGTGCTCGAAGCGGTCGGGCTCAAAGAGAAGCTCTTCGCCAAGGCAGGCGAGCTGTCGGGGGGACAGCAACAGCGCACCTCGGTCGCGCGCGCCATGTTCAACGGACGGCCGCTCGTGCTTGGGGACGAGCCCGTGTCGGCCCTCGACCGCGTGCAAGCAGGCGATGTCTTGCGTGTCATATGCGAGCGGCACGAAACCAAGATCTTCGCCATGCACGACATCCGACTGGCGCTCGAGTACGCGGATCGGATCATCCTGCTGCAAGGCGGCCGCATCATCCTCGATGAGCCAGCGAGCCATCTCAACTACCAGCGTCTCCTCCCTCATTTCGAGGGGGAGGTGCAATGAAGAAAGCCGGATTCCTTCCCGCGCTGACCTATGGATCGGCGACTCGTGCGTTCCTCCTGGCTGCGATCATCGCACTGCCACTCGCTGATCTCTCCATCACCGCGGTCCACCCCGGCGCCGAGTTCAGACGGCTGTGGATGGGGATACTGTCCCCGGACTTCTCGGCGATCGAGCTCTGGAGCGTCGTGTGGACGGTAGCGTTCGCCGTACTCGGGGTGGCGGCGGGCAGTACTGCAGGGCTCATCCTGGCGCTGTTCTTCGATCGCTCGCGCCTCGTGCGGCTCGCGGCAGCCTGTCTGCGGTCCGTGCACGAGCTCTTCTGGGCCCTGTTCCTCATGCAGATCACGGGACTATCGCCAGCGACCGGCATCCTCGCCATCGCTCTCCCCTACGCGGGCATCTTCGCCAAGGTATTCGCGGAAATCTTCGAAGAAGCGGACAGGTCCGCCGAAAATGTCCTTCCCTATAGCACCGCCGCGGTAGCGCGCTTCGCTTTTGCCCGCCTCCCAGTTGTCGCGCAGCAACTGAAGACTTACACGCTCTACCGGCTCGAATGCGGCATGCGCTCGACCCTCGTGCTCGGCTTCGTAGGCTTGCCCACCATCGGCTTCCACCTCGAATCGTATTTCAAGGAAGCGCACTACGCCGAGGCCGCGGCGCTCCTCGGTTGCTTCTATGTGCTCATCGGCACGCGCCGGCTCTGGGCACGCCCCTGGACCGTGCCGCTGCTCGTGCTCGCGAGCCTGTTCGTGTTGCCGCAAGTCAGCGGCAACGGTTCCATCTGGAGCAACATCGCGCGCTTTTTCGGTCACGACATCATTCCAGTGCCCTTGCGCTCGGGCAGTCTCTCCTACGGCGCGGCCTGGACAGGGTTCGCCTCCTGGGTGTGGCGGATTACGGTGCGACAGATCGGGCCGGGCACACTCGAGACACTGGTCCTCGCGCAGATCGCGCTCATCGCGGCCGGCGCCATCGCGCTCATCGTTTATCCGATGGTGTCGCGTCGCTTTCTCGGGCGGCTCGGACACTATCTCGGCCGAGCGATGTTGGTCGTCGTGCGCTCGACTCCCGAATACATGCTGGCCTATCTGTTGTTGCAGCTGATGGGCCCCTCCATGCTGCCCGCCATCGTTGCTCTTTCACTGCACAATGGCGCTATCATCGGCTATCTGCTCGGGCGCCAGGCGGACCAACTCGCGCTGCGCATCGATGCGCCCAAGGGAGCCAACCTCTATTTCTACCACACCACGCCCGCGCTCTACGGGCAGTTTCTCGCCTACCTGCTGTATCGCTGGGAACTGATCCTCAGGGAGAGCGCCATCTTCGGCATCCTCGGCATCAAGACCCTTGGCTACTATGTCGACGCCGCGATCTCGGAGCTCAGAATCGACACGGCGGCGCTACTGCTCGTCGGTGTCGCCGTGCTCTCCATGTCGGTCGATGCATTTTCCCGTGCGCTGCGGCGCCGGCTGCGGATCGAGGGCTTGCCGGTCCGTCTGTCGGCTGAGCGCGGAGCGAGCTCGCCACGCTCGCCTGCACGTTACCCGGATGCGGGCCATGCGCAGGAACCGGTTGTCTGATCCTTGGCTGTCGGCCGGACTACGAAGCGTCGATGCCGGGTGCGCCTACGCGCATCTCACCAATGATGCTCGCCGAAGAATAGCCAGCATCCCGGATCGTGCCGAGAAGCCCCTCAGCGCGCTCGCGCGCGCAGGCAACGAGGAGGCCTCCCGAGGTCTGCGGATCGGTCAAGATCTGGCGTCGCCATAGCGGGCTATCCGCCGCAAGAGTGACGGCGGCACCATAACTGTCCCAGTTTCGTCCCGAGGCACCGGTAACGAAGCCCTGCTGAGCGAGCTCGATCGCTCTCGGGAGCAGCGGAATGGACTCGCTTCTCAAGACAAAGCGCAGGCCGGACCCGCGCGCCATTCCGAGTGCATGGCCGAGCACACCGAACCCCGTCACATCAGTCATGGCGTGAACGGCCGGGTCCCTGGCGAGCTCGGCGCCGATCTGATTGAGCGTCGTCATGGTCGCGAGCATGTCCGCATAATCGGCCCGCGGCAGGGCTTCCTTCTTGAACGCCGCCGAATAGATCCCAACTCCGACGGGCTTAGTGAGGATGATGAGATCCCCCGGCTTGGCGTCGCAGTTGCGGCGTAGCTCCGAGGGTGCGCAGATGCCATTCACCGCGAGTCCGTAGATGGGCTCGGGTGTGTCGATGGAGTGGCCGCCGGCGACCGGAATGCCTGCGCTCTGGCAGACCTCACGTCCGCCCTCGAGAATTTCCCGCACTCGTTCCGGCGCCAGCTTGCCAAGTGGCATGCCAAGGATCGCGAGGGCGAAGATCGGCCTGCCTCCCATGGCGTAGATATCGGAGATGGCGTTGGTTGCCGCGATCCGCCCGAAATCACGCGGGTCATCCACCATGGGCGTGAAGAAGTCGGTGGTCGAGATGAGGCAGGTACGCTCATCGAGCTGCCAGACGGCGGCATCATCGCCCGTCTCGGTGCCGACCAAAAGCTGCTTGAAGGACTGCGCGGCGCTCGTATTGCCGAGCAGCGCCGCGAGAACGGCCGGCGAGAGCTTGCAACCGCAGCCCCCGCCGTGGGCCATGCTACTGAGACGAATGCTATCCGTAGACATACTTGATCCCGCTCCAACGCCCGGGCGGTGCCGTGCCCGGCGCGAGCTTGAGCTGACTATCGAACGCTCGTGGCGAAAGCGACGTCCCTCTTGATGATACAACATCCGGCCGGGCCGCCTTACAGCGGCGTATGGCAGGTGCTGCACCCCGTGACCGGCCCGTGACCACTGAGGCCCGCAGGAGGGTCGCGGTGGCAACCGAGACAGAAGTCGTGAAAACGCGCTTCGGCGCCCACCCGAAGGTCTGCCCGGCTGCTGCGATGACAACTGATGCACGAATCGGCGCCAGTGCGATCGACGAAGTTGTGGTGACACTGAATGCAGTTCACCTGCCGGTGCCTGTCGTGAGGAAAGCCCAGGACCAGTGGTTCACTACGCCGCACAAATGGCTCACGCAGGGCGAGTGCCGTGCCGCCACGCAGCAACAAAAGCAGCGCACCGACGGCGCCAAGGACGATTGCGAGCACGAGCCGCGAATGCCGTCCGAAGACGAGTGCGCCAACAGGGCCCGAGGGCGGCTGAGGCACCGGTCGCCGGGCGCGCGCACGCAGCAGCGCGAGCAGCACGATTCCGGACAGCAGAACGTACGCCACAACATGCGCGCGACCTTCGACGTAACGACCCGTCGTGATGACGTGGATCGCCAGTGTGACCACCAGCAGGCACGCAGCGCCCACGTGTGTCGCCTGGAAGGTGCGGTGACGCGGCCAGAGCCGCGAACGGACCGTAGTGCCGGCCGGCACGGTAAGGAAGAGAAGCGTGAGGACCCCCAGCATTCCCGCATATTCGTAGCGGGGCGCCGTCAGCTTTACGTGCTCGACAACGCGGTGATCGACCCCCAGCGATAAGCCGACGTGAAGAGCCGCAGCAAGGAGTGTTGACCAGCCGAGAAGCTCGTGCCCACGCAAGGGAAAAGCTCTGGCGGCGCCGGTCCGAGGCCGAACCGCGAGCACGCAGAGGATCAGACAACAGGCAGCGGCGCAGAGACCGAGGGCCTGCGCGATCTCCCAGGCTTTTGTGACGGACGGCACGCAGGTATGCAAGTGTATACTGCAGAGACGCGCGTGCTGCCCGTTTTGGTGCTTGCGAGCGAACCGGAGCTTCTGAGTCACGGCGCAGCAGGGTAAATGACCACACTGACCGTCAATGGCAACAAGCACGAGGTCGATGTGGATCCCCAGACGCCACTCCTCTACGTGCTGCGCGATGAGCTCGCGCTGAATGGCGCCAAATTCGGCTGCGGTCTGGGTCAATGCGGCGCCTGCACGGTGATCATCGACGGTGCGGCCATGAACTCGTGCGTGATTCCGGTCGGGACTGTGAAGGGTCGACCTGTGATCACCCTGGAAGGTCTTGGCAACAACGGCAGGCCGGGAGTCCTGCAGCAGGCTTTCATCGATGAGCAGGCAGCGCAGTGCGGATACTGCATCGCCGGCATGATCATGCGGGCGCAGGCGTTGCTAGATCAGAATCCCGCGCCCTCAGACGCAGAAAT
The DNA here is from genome assembly GCA_035495655.1 of Steroidobacteraceae bacterium. Lineage (GTDB taxonomy): Bacteria > Pseudomonadota > Gammaproteobacteria > Steroidobacterales > Steroidobacteraceae > 13-2-20CM-66-19. Next base: position 56,708 of record DATJFM010000017.1, on the reverse strand, counting down.
CCGCACGCACATGGAGCCGAATCTCTGTCGCTGTGGCACTCACGTGCGCATCTTCCGCGCTATCCGCCGCGCGAGCGAGACGCTGACACGTGAGCGTGGCGCACGAGCCTGAGGCAGACAAGTGATTGCACTCGAGCGATTGACACCGTCACGACGTACCTTTCTCCTCGGCGGTGGCGCTTTGATCGTGAGTTTCTCGCTGCCGCCGCGACTGGCTGTCACCGAGCAGCCGGCGGATGAGGAGCTGCCCGGCAGCCTGCAACGCGATCCGAAGCTCGACTCCTGGATCCGCATCGATGAGCGCGGCGGGATTACGGTGTTCACCGGCAAGTGCGAACTCGGACAAGGCATCAAAACGGCACTCACTCAGGTCGCTGCCGAGGAATTGGCGGTCGCCCCCCAGTCTATTCACCTCGTAGCCGCTGACACCGGACTCACCCCGAACGAGGGTTACACCGCGGGCAGCCATTCAATGCAGGACAGTGGCACTGCGATTCGCCATGCGGCCGCACAAGCACGCTCACTGCTGATCGCCACGGCAGCGGTGCGGTTGGGCGTGCCAAGGGAGCGCCTCAAAGCGCAGGATGGCGCGGTGGTGGCGCACGATGGGCGGCGCCTCGGCTTCGGGGTGTTGGTAAAAGAGAAACTGCTGCACGTCGTAGCCGATGGCCGAGCGAGTCTCACCGACGCCGCACACTACCGGGTGATTGGCACGCGGGTTCAGCGCGTCGATATTCCGGCGAAAGTCACTGGCGGACCCGCCTTTGTGCACGATTTGCGGCTTCCCGGGATGCTGCATGCGCGCGTGGTGCGCCCTCCTTCATACCACGCGCGGCTGCTGCACCTCGACACGACGCCCATTGCAAATATGCCGGGTGTGCAGGCCGTGCACCGCGACGGCAGTTACCTTGCGGTGATCGCCGAGCGCGAATATCAGGCGGTGGCAGCCATGCGTGCGCTCGCCGCAGCTGCAAGCTGGAATGAGACTCCAACCCTGCCGGAGCCCGACAGGATCTTCGAGTGGCTCGCCTCCCAGCCAGCCGAGCGGGTCCCAGTTGCAGGCGGATCGGGCGATCTGGCAGGGGGCGCGAAGATTCTCGAGGCAACCTATCGACGCGCCTACCAGATGCATGGCTCTATCGGCCCATCCTGCGCCGTTGCCCGGTTTGAGAACGGGCAGCTGACGGTCTGGACACATAGCCAGGGAGTCTTTCCGCTGCGAGCCGCCATCGCTCAGCTGGTGCAGTTGCCGCCGGAGAGGGTCCGCTGCATCCAGGTCGACGGCTCAGGTTGTTATGGCCATAACGGCGCTGACGATGCTGGAGCCGACGCGGCACTTCTGGCAATGGCGCTGCCAGGCCGTCCGGTGCGCGTCCAATGGATGCGGGAACAGGAACACGCCTGGGAACCGTATGGCTCTGGGATGATCACGAAGGTTCGTGCATCCCTGGGAACTGAAGGGCGCATCACCGGCTGGGACTATTCGGTGCGCAGCTGCACACACGCCACCCGCGCTGGTCCCGCTGGCAGTCTGCTTCCCGCTTGGCTGCTCGCGCATCCGAGTACACCGCCGCCGCCGCGGCCGCTTCCCCTGCCCGAAGGCGGTGGCGATCGCAACGCGGCACCGCTCTATTCGATCCCCAATCTGCGTGCCGCGTATGAGTTTGTGCCCGCAATGCCGCTGCGCGTTTCGGCGCTGCGCAGCCTCGGCGCCTACATGAACGTCTTCTCGATCGAGAGCTTCATGGACGAGCTGGCGCAGGCTGCGAGGACTGATCCGGTCGAATTTCGACTTCGGCATCTCGAGGATCCGCGGGCGCGTGCTGTCATAAAGACGGCGGCCGAGCGCTTCGGCTGGAGCGGTTACCAGCGGCGGCAGGACCACGGGCGCGGCTTCGCCTTTGCCCGATACAAGAACCTCGCGGCCTATCTTGCGCTGGCCGCTGAAGCGGAGGTCGACCGGAAAAGCGGCCACCTTCGACTCAAGCGCGTGATCGCAGCCGTGGATTGCGGTGAGGCGGTCAACCCCGATGGCATCGAGAATCAGATCCAGGGTGGGGTCCTGCAGTCGGCGAGCTGGACGCTGCATGAGCGCGTTGACTTTGATCGCACGCGAATCACCAGCCGCGACTGGAACAGCTATCCCATCCTGCGCTTTACCGAGATGCCGGATGAGGTCCAGGTTTACGTCGTCAATCAGCCCGGCGCGCCCTTCCTCGGCACGGGTGAAGCCGCACAAGGACCGACCGCCGCGGCGATAGCCAACGCCATCGCCGATGCAACCGGCGTTCGCCTTCGGGACATACCGCTCAAGCTGGCGTAAGTCTTCGGCCGAGCACTTCGATCAGCGCATGAGCGCCGATCGTCCATCCGAAGAACGATTCGACATTGAACACCGAAGCGGTGTGCGCTTCCGGCGGTCCGGCCTGCAGCGCGGCATCCGTCACGAGCAACGGCCAGTACTCCTGGAAATAGGCATCGCGCAGCGTGGACTCCACGCACACGTTAGTCGCGATGCCAACGAACACCAGATAGCGTATGTCCCGCGCTCTGAGCACGGAGTCGAGCTGCGTGCCGGCAAACCCGCTATAGCGTGTCTTCAGCACGACGATGTCCGAAGCCCGTGGCGCAAGCTGATCCACAATCTGGAAATCCCACGTACCCTCCACGAGTAGCTGTCCCTTGAGCTCGGGCCGTGCCCGCATCAGGCACAGCGCGGTCTCTTTGCGTGGATTTGGAGAGGCCGCGCCACCGCCGTTGCTCAAGTCCGGTTTGTAACCGGTCTGGAGGTACACCACTTGCACACCGGCGGCGCGCACCGCCTCGAGGAGCTCGGCAATCCTTCGTACTACGACGTCAGCCCCGCAGATATCAACCCCGGCAAGATCCAGCATGCCACCGGGACTCGCAAACGCGTTCTGCATGTCGACAACCACGACGGCAGTGCGTGCAAGATCGATCTCCAGTGGTTCGGGGCGCGTGTCGAGGGTGACCGTGCGCATGGCCCAGATTGCTCCTGCGGCGCTCCAGAAAGCAAGAAACGGAATGAGCGCCTGCTTCCCTGCGCCTAGAGTGCACGGCCAGACAATTTCTCACTGCGCGAGCCAAGCGTTACGTCGCAGGAGTGCCATGAAAGAAACCATTCATTACGCCTGGGGAAGGAGCTCACTCGGTGAGTTCGTTGCCGCGAGCTCCGCGCGCGGACTCGTTGCACTCGAGTTCGCAGAGCGCACGCGTTCGCCCGCCTCCACTTTGACGAGCCGCTATCCCAATACGGAACTCATCGAGGACCCCGCACGGCTCGAGGAGATCGTGGAGAAAGCGGTCGGTCTGATCGAGCATCCAGCCGTAGGCACGAGCATCCCGCTCGATATGCGCGGTTCGGAGTTCGAGCGCGAGGTCTGGTCGGCGCTGCAGGAGATCCCGAGCGGAAGAACCGTCAGTTATCTCGAGCTGGCCTGCAGGCTCGGTAGCCCGAGTCTGGCGCAGAAGATCGGAGAGGCTTGCGCCGCCAACAAGATTGCCGTGGTGATTCCGTGCCACCGGGTCCTGCGGAAAAACGGCCAGCTTTCCGGCTATCGCTGGGGTGTTTGGCGCAAGCGCACGTTGCTCGAGCGCGAGTACCTCGAGAACTTCAGCCTAACTTCTCTCGAGGGCTGCCTGGTATGACCGCTGTCTGGACGCTCGTGGGGCCGGACGGGAAAAAGTACCAGAGCACGGTGCCAGGTGCGCTTGGCGGTCACAGCGGTAGCAGGATCTACGGGCGACTCGACTGCAGTGCGGCTTTGCGCGCCATCGCTCGCGGCGGTTATCTCTCGCAGCGCGTCTTTTTTCTCAACGAAGCAGATGCCCAGGCCGCGGGATACCGACCTTGCGGAGCCTGTATGCCCGGCAGCTACGACCGGTGGAAACATCGTAAGAGCGACCGGGCCCGCACGGGACCCCGTTGACGGGGCTTTGCCCGACTCAAAGCAATCGGAGCACTCTGCGATTCTGCTCGGCCCACATTCCCCAGAGCGGGACGGCTGCGATCAGGATCGCCAGCAACAGCGCAACGTATGGGCCGTACTGGCGCGCCGTGTCCAGGACCGCGGGGCTGAGATGCGGCCACGCCGTGATGAGGGCCACCAGCAGTAAAAGTGCGACTCCCACTGTGTCGAGCGTCAGCAGGCGCAGCGTCCGCTGGCGCCAGCTCTGCAGCTCCAGGACCGCTCTGCGATACCGTGCGCGTTCCTGCTGCACCCGCATAGCCCGCTGCGTCGCCTCACTCTGCGATTCCACCCGCAGACGCGCCATGAGCCGGACGTCGAAATCCGGTCGCGTGTCGAGTCCGGCGTAGAGCGCCTTGAGGTGCTTGTCGAGTTCGGAATCAGGCTCGCTCATGCGGTCACACTCGTTTTGCCTACCGCAGCGCTCAGCCGGAGCCGTGCGCGGTGTAACAGCGTCTTCACGGTGCCCACGGGCATCGCCAGCATGCTGGCAACCTCCTCATGGGATTGCGCTTCCATGTAGAAGAGCATGATAACTTGCCGTTGCTTCGCGGGAAGCTGATCGACGAGCCGCCGCACGGCAGCGCGCTCGACGAATTCATCGGCGGACGGCACTGGGTTGATCGCTTCGACCGCCGACATCACCTCCGGGTCGCTGAGCGAGGACTGCGCCCGCCGTGCTCGCAGCGCCGACAAGCTCGCGTTGCGGGCGATCGCGTAGATCCAGGTCGACATCGCGGCGCGGCCATCATACCCGGGCAAAGCTCGCCATACTTTGATGAACACTTCCTGGGTCACGTCTTCTGCAGCCTCGCGGTGGCGAAGAAAGCTGTACGCCAGCCCGAAGACCTTGCGGCGAAAGGCAGGCAACAGCAGCGCGATCGCCTCATCGCGGCGCTCCGCCCGCACGAGCTCCATGACTCTGGCATCGGTCACCACGGCATCGCATTGCCCGCTTCGTCCACCCCGATATGTTCGCTTGCCCTTACGTCAAGGCGTTTGATCGCCGCCGGGCGCAGGCTCTTCGCGTTTCGGCAACGCAGCCTTGCGCCCTTCCACGAGATAGAAGACGAGGTAGGCGGCGCCGATGGCGACCGCGATCCAGCCGGATCCACCTAATGGAGCCCGCAACCAGTCGTGCCCGCCGAATGTGATGGCTAAGCCCACACCGAGCCAGACCAGACCCCGTAAGAGATAGCGTGAACGCGGCTCGATCTGCTCGGGCTGCGGGGGTGTTGACTCCGGTGGCAGCTCCAGTCCCTTGTCGATGGCCGCCATTCGCTCCTTATGACGGCAGTCCACCTCGTGCATCCTGCGCCGGTGCGCCACCACGATCCAGATGATCAATGCAAGCAAACTGACTGTGACCGTGACAATGGGAATCAGCAGACCCAGTGCCGGAATCAGATCTTCACTTCGCATGGTCACAACCTCTCTTCAGCCGATCACTGTGTGCAGGATCCACTCGAGCTCTGCAGCGTGCCGCGCGATGAGATAGCCCGCGATCGCACCGATGACAGCGGCTGACAGCGTATCGGTCATCGCCATTCTGTGGCGCAGTCATTTTCGTCCATTACAGGGTTTATACGCGGCTGCGGCTCGCCGGGTTTCAGGGTGAGCTTCTTTTTGGCACCCCGGTGAAACCCTGCAGCCCGGAGGCGCGTATCAATCGCGGACTCTATTCCTGGTGCCCCTCGCTGGCCAATGGACTTCGCAACGGAGGTTGCCACATGAACACTCGGTCAATCGTCTCAGGCAGTCTTGCTGCGCGCGCGAGCGTAGCCGGAGCTAGCATCCTCATCGCGCTGCTCGGGGTAATGCCCGGCGCCACAATCGCGGGTCAGCCGACTGCGACAGCGAGCGCCGGCAGTGTCGCAGATGTACCGCTTTCAGACCTCGATCTCTCCACCCCGCGGGGCATGCGCGTGGCACGGGAGCGCCTGCACACCATGGCAGAGCAGGTCTGCGCCGATCGGGGCGAGGGCCGGGACCTCTCATCACAACCGGCGTTCAACGCCTGCGTAGATAGCACCGTGGCAGGCGCGGTGCGGCACATCGACGCGCTCAGGCAGAGCCACCTGACCGCGCTCAATGCGGTGACGTTCGGTGCAAGCGTGTCGCTCGCGGATCTCGATCTTTCGACCCTCGAAGGAGCGCGCATCGCGCGCGAGCGGTTGGAAACGACCGCCCGGCGCCTATGCGATGAGCTCGCCAGGCGCCAGGATCTCTCATATCCGCCGAACTACGCTGCCTGCCTGCACGACACGTTGCGTGGCGCTTTGGCGCAAGCTGATGCCCTGGCCGCAGCCAAGAACCCGCGTACTGCACGACGCGACGCGCCCTAGGCGTGGAGTCGCACCGTCGATACCGAAGCGCCGTTCGGTGGAAACCGGGCGGCGCTCTCGGTCATGAGAGCACTCATGTGAGGCTCTTCACCGCCTTCATGATCCCATCGGGGTCGAGGCCCTGATAGCCGACCTGCTGCCACAGACCGCCGCTTCCTTCCAGATGCGTACCGATGTGGTGGTACCGTCCCTTGAATCCAGCCTGCAGCAGGTAGCTGCCGAATCGGCTGCCCAGGCCGGTTTTCACGTTCCAGCCCTCCGCGACGAGCACGAACGCGCTGCCGGCAAGTCTCTTCATCATCGCGGCGTCCACGACATTGACCGTTGATTTATTGATCAGGCCGACCGCGACGCCCTCCTCCTGCAGGCGGATGACCGCATCCAGCGCGCGGTACACGATTTCACCCATGGCGACGATATAGCCGCCACCGCTCGGCGTCTGGCGCACGATATCGTCCTTGCCCGGCTCGAACGGCTTACCCTCGTACAGCGGCTTGCCGTCACCATCGAGGATGTCAGGAACCGGAGCGCGGGTTGTAAACAGGAACCTCAGACCCGGGTCGGAGAAGATGCGTTTGACGCATGCGGCGAACTGGTGCCGGTCGGCAGGGAAATACAGCCGCGTGGTGTCCTCGCCATGGCCAGGCTTGACGCCGCCGTCGGCGTACATGCTGTTGATGCCGAAATGGCAGGTGTTGTCGGCCATGTCATCGACACCACTGTGGCTGTAGTGCGCGAGCACATTCGAGAAGTTCAGTCGCGCCATCGTGATTTCGCTGATGGCCATCTCCAGAAAGGCGCTGAAAGTGGCATAGATGCCCTGCTTGCCTTGGCAGGAGCCGAAACCGGCGGCCGCTGAGTAGTTGCCCCGCTCCATGATGCCGCCGCGCACGAATACTTCCGGATGCTTCTTGCGAATGTGGTGTAGCCCGCATGACCCCTCGAGGTCGTTGTCGAACACGCGCACGCTCGCGATACGGTCCGCTTCGCTCATGCCGTCGAGGATCTCGTTGATGATCTTGCCGAAGTCATCGCGGTTCTTGCCGACGCCGGAGGAGCCACGATAGGTGAGCGGGCTTTTGTGCGGCTTGGCCGCCTTGAGCATCTGGATCGCCGCCTCGTACCCGCCCCGCTTCTCGAGGTAGCCGATAGCGGTCTCCACCTCCAGCACCTCGTGCGCCTTGGGATTGCCTTCAGCACCTTCGATCCCGGGTGCCATGGGGCGCTTGACGATGAGCGCCCGCGGCAGCGGATCAGAGAACGCCCTGCACAGATCGATGTAGAGCGCGTCGAGGTCCTCACCCATGGTGGTCGCGGTCTGCAGGCCGTAGCCCACCAACGTGCGCGTCAGGTCGTATTCATCGAGGTACTCCTGAGGGTGTCCCGAGATGGTGACATTGTTGTCATCGACCACGACCTTGACGTTCAAGCGTTTGGCGACCGCAAGCCGCGCCGCCTCGGCATCGTCACCCTCCATCTGGGCGCCATCGGAGCCGAGCATGATGACTGCCTTCCCCGGATGGGCCATCGCCACACCATTGCAGAAGGCCCACAAGTGTCCGAGCCGCCCGGAGCTGAACTCGAGGCCAGGGGTCATGCCCTTCTCAGGGTGGCCCGGCAACCCCGTCTCGTATTCCCGATAGTGGAGCAATCGCTCCGCCGGCATCGCTCCGTCGAGCACGCTCAGCAGATACTGCGTCGCGACCCGATGTCCGGCCTCGTCGTAGAAGATCGGCACGATGGGTGCGCCGTTGGCGATGAACGCCCGAATGATCGTCACCTCAGGAACTGTGTCGTAGGCGCCGCCGGTGTGCCCGGACAAGCCCTTCGCTCCGGCCAGTGCAGTGAAGAAAACGATGGCGTCCCGGCACAGCTGGATGTTGTGCTTGAGCGTCGCCTTCTGCGTATCGCTGAGGGATGCGACCACGGGATCGAGCTTCAACGGTTGAAGCGCGCTCAGGTCGATGGGGAAAGTTTCGTTAGGCATGGCCGATAACCTTAAGCAAGGAGAGCATGTGATGATCAGTTGTCAGGGTACTACACCCTGAGAATCAGGCATCAATCCTGAGCCAAGCCGCGCGAGCGTTCGCCCGAGAGCCATCTCTCCCTCACGGGTCTGGAAGCCAAGCTTCATCGCAGCCTCGGTAAGGCTTTGAGCTTGCGGCTCGCGCACGCCCTGGCCGAAGAGGTCCGAGTCACGACGGAACTCTTCCACGGAAGGAAGAGCTATGGCATTCACGCGATCCTTGACCACGGCGTGCCCGGAGGGCGGGAAGCCCGCGATCCGATGAGCCAGCGATCGCACGAATGCACCGAGTGCGGCAGCCGGCAACGCCCGATTGATCCAGCCGTAGCGCTCCGCCAGCTCCGCGTCATAGTCCTGCGCGCTCAACAACACCTCCAGCGCCCGGGCGCGCCCCATGAGGCGCGTGAGGTGTTGAGCGGCGCCAGCGCCGGGAAGCAGACCGAATGCCGCCTCTATCTGTCCGAAAATGGCCGACTCGCGCGCCGCAAACCGCATGTCGCATGCCAGCACGAACTCGCTTCCGGCCCCACGAGTGCGGCCCTCGATCTGGGCGATGGTCACGAGGCGGCTCGTGCTCAAGCGGCGAAACAGCAGCGCCAGCGACGCCTCCCCGGCGAGCTTCGCGGCCTCCGCGCGGTACTCTTTGACGCGTGTCACATCGACGTGCGAGATGAAATAGTCCGGGTCAGCGCTCTTGAACACCAGCACCCGAGTGCCATCATCGGCCTCTGCGTGCTCGATAAGCGCCACAAGATCACGGACCAGTTCGGGTCCTAGAAGATTCATGGGCGGCGCTGAAATTTCCGCGAACAACACGGCCCCTTCCCTGCGCACTCCGAGAGTCTCGAAATTCAGCGACATGGCGAGCTCCGATGCAAGGTCCGCAGCGAGTCAGCGACGCGCCAGTTGGGCCGCCTGGGCGATCACACGCTCGAGCTTTGTGTCCAGCGTGAAGGCAACCTGCGTAACATCTTCCCGCCCGAACTGCCCGAAGAGGGACGAGGGCTGATCGTACTCGACGATCGTCCGCCCTGGCCTCTGCTCGTACACGAGTACCCGCAGTGGCGCATAGAGTGCCGCTCTGATGTCGTGCTGGCTCATCTGAATCGCGGTCAGAGGATTTCCAATCAGGTACTGCTTGGCATTTCTTCGGGCGCCGAGCATGTTGAGCGCTGCACCGTGATCGAGCACCGAAAAAATCATCAGCTCCTCGGCGCCTTCTGCGGCTTTGAGGCGTTGTGCGGCCTGTTGCGGGCGCTCGAGAATGTCCTGCTGCACTCCTGCGGGAAAGTGACCAGGATCTTCTCGAGTGTGCCGGTGAAGGGCTCGAATTCTCTATCGATCGTGAGCGATCGGTGCAGCACTCGCACAGTGCTCGTCGAGATCGGTGGGGTGCCCATTACCATCCGCTACGCGTAGCAGGAGCTCGCGTCAACAGCACCCAGCTCACAATCACGATCCACACGAGGCCGATCAGCGGTGAGATGAACCGCGAATACGTGCCGTCCGGCGCCCAGAATCCGCCGCTCAGCCAAGTGGTGCCGCCCAGCAGGACGAGCACTATGGCTGCGGCTCCCGCGCCGAACAGCGCGTTCGAGATGAGTCCGGCCCGCCACAGCCCGAAGGTGCCTGCCATGATCAGCATTGCGCGCGGGAACGAGGTCAGCACGAGGCAGGCCCACGCCAGGTCGTTTATTCCGGCGATGAGTGGCCGATTTCCGGAACCGGCAATCGAGTACGCAAGCGCTGCGCCCATTCCCATCAGCAGCAGGAACAACCCGCCGGCGGCCGCACTGGAGGCGATCGCCGCCGCGCCCCAACCGTCTTGACCCGCATCCGCCAGGGTGGTTCTGAGTGCGGCCGCGAACCACATGAGATAAAGCACGGCCATGCCGGTGAGCACCCCTGCAGTCAGAATCCTCGTGCGATTCCCGGCGTAAAATGTCACGAGCGCATCGACCGGCGCGCCGACCGGTGGCGGATAACCATAGAGGAGGTACGCGACGACGAGGAGGACAGCCAGTTGAATACCGCTCGTGCGCCACAAGCGCTCAAAAAGCATGCCGGTGGTGCTCATGCTGCCGGATGACGCCATGGCGGTCGTGGATGTGCTCATGAGGCCCTTCTGGGGGCCGCCATAGGCCCCGCAGGATCATGAACTTGGCAGGTCGGGCCGGCCATCGGACCTTGGGGTTATATCAGGTGGGTCTGCGCCGAGCGGTAGCTCGAGCTGTACGGGGACTCGCGAGCGCGCGAGGTTTGTACTTCGGCACACAGAACTACAATGCTACCGCGTATTGGCTGGCCGGACTGCAGGCACTGAATGTCACGGGGCGTCGCGCTAGTCACTGGAGCCGGCACTGGGATTGGTCGAAGCGTCGCGGTCGCGCTCGCACGCGCAGATTACGCGATGGTGCTGGCCGGCAGGCGCAAAGCCCAACTGGAGCAGACCGCAGTCGAGGCCGGTGGCGCGACGCTCGCCCTGGTCGCGGATGTCACGCAGCCAGGCTCGGTCGAGGCCCTCTTCGCCGAGATCAAAAGCAGGTTTGGCCGGCTCGACCTCCTTTTCAACAATGCCGGCATTGCTACGGCTCCCGTTGGAATCGATGAGCTGAGTGTGGAGGACTGGCGCGCGACCATCGATACCAATCTCACCGGCACTTTCCTGTGCACGCGGGCCGCTTTTCGGCTGATGAAGAGCCAACAGCCGCCTGGCGGCCGCATCATCAACAACGGCTCACTTTCGGCCACGACGCCAAGGCCGGAGATGATCGCTTACACGGCCTCGAAGCATGGGGTATCGGGTCTTACCAAAGCGACCGCATTGGAAGGACGGCAGTACCACATCGCATGCGGCCAGATCGATATCGGTAACGCGCGAACTCCGCTCAGCACACCCATTCTCCAAGGTGCGCTCCAGGCGGATGGTTCGCGCTCCGCTGAGCCGACCTTGGACGTCGCGCACGTCGCCGATGCCGTCCTTTATATGGCCGGACTACCGCTCGATGCGAATGTGCTGTTCATGACGGTGATGGCAAATCAAATGCCGTACGTCGGTCGCGGCTGAAACCGCAGCGGCTACTTCGACAGATCGCATTTCTTGCAGTCGAGTGTGGTACCCAGCGCCGCGGTCCGCCCCTCCTCAGTTGTGACCCACGGTCGATTCACCCAGGGCGGGTTGTGCCGTACGTGCTGCCGATGGCCGCACTCGAGCTCCGCTACCCAGTGACCTTCCTCATCCTGGTGGTATCCCGAGATTCGTCTCTCCACAAACGCATCCTGATCGTTTGGACTTGCGATCGGCGCACTCAACGCGCAAAGACGCCGCCGTGTCACCTTCTGCCAGAGCGTGCGCTGCGAAGCTCTGACTGCGCGCATTCTGGCACATGCGCGCGGCCATGCTCGCGCTCTGCTCAAGACCAGCGCGGCCTTTGATTCGATGTTTACCCGGCGGTCAAGCTTTACATTTCCACCACGGCCGCCGACGCTGTTGGCGGGAAATCGAGCACGAGGTGCCGATGAACATTCACGTGACTACGGGACCCATCGTGTCCCTAATCGCCGGCATTTTGATCCTGGTGATACCGCGGCTGCTGAACTACATCGTCGCGATCTACCTCATCATCATCGGTCTTCTGGGTGTGGGCATACTCGGTGGCATCTGAAACTGGCCGGTCTGATGGCAAGGGCCCGCAAAGGACCGAGGCAGCACGGGCGCTGAGGCGCAAGAGCCACGCAGACGGGTCCGGCTCGTCACACGAGACAGCCCAGCCCCTACATGACTCGCAGACGGCGGCGAACGGCCAGCTGAGTGCCGAGTCACCGCGGCCTGTGATCTACGCAGCCCTTGCTTGTAACGCGGCGATCGCGTTGGCCAAATTCGTAGCCGCATTCTTCAGCGGCAGTGCTGCCATGGCCGCCGAGGGTGTCCACTCCGCGGTAGACATGGGCAATCAGGGGTTGCTCCTCTATGGACTGAAGCGCTCTCGCCGGCCTCCGGATCAGCAGTTCCCATTCGGATATGGCAAGGAGCTCTATTTTTGGTGCTTCGTGGTGGCGATCGAGTTGTTCACGGTGGGTGCCGGTGCCGCCGTGTTGCGCGGCGTATGGCAGCTGTTGCATCCCGAACCCGAGCGACATTTCCTGATCAACTATGCTGTGCTCGGCATAGCGGCACTGTTCGAGGGGAGCAGCTGGCTGTTCGCGCTGACTCAGTTCTCCAAGATCAAGGGGCGGCGCAGCTACGTCCAGGCCGTGCGCTACGGGAAGGACCCGTCGCGCTTTCTGGTGCTGTTCGAGGACACCGCTGCCATCCTTGGCCTGTTGATCGCGCTCGCCGGCATCGGTGCCGAGCAACTGACGGGTGAGCCGATCTACGACGCAGTGGCCTCGATTCTCATCGGCTGCGTGCTGTGTACCTCGGCGGTGTGGCTGGCATACGAAACCAAGGGGTTGCTGATCGGAGAGAGCGCCAACCGGGAAGTCGTCGATGACATCCGGCGCATAGCCGCACGGGTGGAAGGGATAGAGCACGTTCATGAAGTACTCACGATGCACGTCGGCCCGCAATTCATTCTGGTGGCAATGACCCTGGAGCTGTCTTCCGATGGAAGGCGGCGCCACGCGATCGATCACCTCGAGGCCCGCCTCAAGCGCCGGCATCCGCGCATCCGGCGAGTTTTCGTACGGGTGCGCAAGTCCGATCAGCTCGAAGCCTGAAAGCGGAGCGAAACCGGACGCGTACGTGCAGCTTGATGCGCTCAACGCCGCAAGAGCATGATGTCGCAGCTGGAACGAGTTAACTCTTCAGCTTCTGCCAACGTCAGCATTCGAGCGCGGTCGCATGGCCGAGCGGTGGGCAACGGACGCCAGTGGAAACCTCCTCTCGAGCAGTCGCACCTTCACCAGAGCGGAATCTGCTTCCCGCGATCTGCGATGTGTCCGTCACCAATGTCTGCAATGCCGCCTGCGACTTCTGTAACTTCGCGCGCGACAAGAACCTTGCCGGCCCGCGGCGCTACCTCGATCTGGTTGGGTTCACGCGGGCGTTACCGATCCTGCGCCGCCGCCGGATCCGGTACATGACGTTCCAGGGTGGCGAGCCGCTCGTCCATCCGGATATCGTTGCCCTCGTGCAGGTGGCAACCCAGGCAGGTATCCAGTGCGGGCTGATCACCAACGGCTGGTTCCTGTCCGACTACATCGAGGCGCTCGCTACTGCTGGACTCAAGCGCCTGCTGGTGTCGATCGACAGCCACAGCCTGCCCAAGCATGACCTCAACCGTGGGCTCGCTGGTCTGCATCGACGCATTGCGCACGGCGTCGCCCGCGCCCACACGCTTGGGATTCCGACATCCGCCAGCGTAACCGTGAGTCGATTGGTGGACTACGAAGCCCTTCCGGAAGTTCTCGAGCAACTCGGCTTTCACGCCGTAACCTTCTCCTATCCCAACCGGGAGCCGTTTGCTTCGAACTCGCTCGTTTACAGCGAGACCTCAGCGCTGCTCGATCAGCAACCGCACGAATTGCTCGAGGCGCTCGCTGCAATCCGGCGCATGAAGAAAAGATTTCGCGTGCTCAATCCGTCAGTGTCGCTGGACGAAGTCGGCCGCTCCATCCGCGGCGAGGAGCAGTTGATCCCGTGCATCGGAGGTCACAAGTACTTTTATCTGGATTGGAATCTGGCTATCTGGCGCTGCGAAGCCTGGACACAACCTCTTGGCTCGGTCTTCGACCTCGACGCTTTCCCTGATCAACGGGACGTATGCAACGCATGCAGAATGGCCTGTTATCGTCATGCGAGCGCGCTCATGTACGGAGCCATTGCGGTAACGGACTCCGCGCAGGCGCTGGTTCGCGGCAGGCTGCCGAGTGCGGTCCGCTCGCTGTTTCAGAGGGGAGTCGCTCACTCCTTGTGGGCACTTGGCGCCGAGTATTACCCACGCCTGGCGCTCTCATCGCACAGGCGCCAGGCAGGCCCGTCCCCTTCAAAGATGCACACCAACCACGACTGAGCCGCGCGGCACTCACATCGGCCATCGACGCTTCAGCGGCAGTGGAAGCTGTTACGGCCGAGCCGTTCGCGCCATAATCGCTAAAAATGATCACCCACGGAGGGGCTACCCATGCCTGCCGTGACGGCTCGTCTCAGAATCCGATATCAAGCTCACCTCCTGCATCAGGCTGGTCCTGTGGTTGTGGGCGCCGCGGTGCTGTTGGCCGCCTGCCACCACCGTGCACCGCCGCCGACCCCGCCACCGCCGAAGGTGGTCGTCGTCACCGTGCAAACCCAGGCGGTGCCCATCATTACGGAGCTGCCTGGACGTGTGTCCGCGTACCGTACCGCCGAGGTACGGCCCCAGGTGAGCGGCATCATTCTGAAGCGACTGTTCGTCGAAGGCAGCGAGGTCAAGGCCGGCCAGCAGCTTTATCAGATCGATGCTGCCCCCTACAAAGCCGCCTACAACAGCGCCGTCGCGGCGGAGGCTTCCGCGAACGCGCTCGCGGCCCGTTACAAGCCGCTGGTCGCTGCAAACGTGGTGAGCAAGCAGGATTACGACAATGCTCTGGCGTCGTCGCTACAGGCGCAGGCGGCCGTCGAGACCGCGCACATCAACCTCATCTACACGAAAGTGCTGTCGCCCATTTCCGGCCGCGTCGGCCGATCATTCGTAACCGAAGGCGCCCTGGTGACGGCCAACCAACCGACATCACTTGCGTCGGTCCAACAGCTCGACCCGGTGTACGTGGACGTCACCCAGCCGAGCACCATGCTGCTGCGACTGCGGCGCGAGGCGGCTGCGGGACTCCTCAAGCAGAACGAGGCGGGCAAGACGCAGGTGCGGCTGCGGCTAGAAGACGGCAGCGACTACCCCCACCCGGGAACGCTCGAGTTTTCCGACGTCACGGTAGATACGACCACGGGCTCCGTAACGCTGCGCGGACTAATGCCCAATCCCGACCGCTTGCTGTTACCTGGCATGTTCGTGCACGAGCAGCTTCAGGAGGGCGTACGCCAGGGCGCGGTGCTCGCGCCGCAGCAGGGCATCACCCATGATCAGAAAGGTGATCCCAATGCGCTGATCGTAAGTCCGGACAACACGGTCGAGCTGCGAGTCCTGCGGACTGACCGTGCCCTGGGGGATCAGTGGCTGGTCACCTCGGGTCTGACCACCGGCGATCGGGTGATCATCGAAGGGATCCAGTCGGCCAAGCCTGGCGCCAAGGTGATCGCGGAGGAGTACCAACCGCCGCGTGACAGGACCACCCGCCAGGCCGCCGTGCCCGCCCAGACCGCGGCGGAGTGAGCGGCGGCCGTGGTCAATTTCTTCATCGACCGTCCGATTTTCGCCTGGGTGCTGGCGATCGTCGTGATGCTGGCCGGCGCACTCGCCATCACGACTCTGCCCATCGCGCAGTATCCGAGCATCGCCCCGCCGGCCATTTCCATCCAGGTCACCTACCCCGGTGCATCGGCAGACACCGTGCAGAGCTCCGTTACACAGGTGATCGAGCAGCAACTGAGCGGCATCGATCACCTGTTGTATTTCGGGTCCGAAAGCGATGCCGACGGGAGCATGACCATCACGCTCTACTTCGAGCAGGGCACGAGTCCCGACATCGCGCAGGTGCAGGTGCAAAACAAGCTGCAGCTCGCCACACCGCTGCTGCCACTCGAAGTGCAGCAGGCCGGCCTGCGCATCGCCAAGGCCACGCGCAATTTCCTGCTGGTGATCGGCTTCTACTCGAGCGACGGCTCGATGACCAGCGAGGATGTGAGCGACTACATTGCCTCGCACGTGCAGGACCCCATCAGCCGTACCCGTGGGGTCGGTGACTATCAGCTGTTCGGCACCCAGTACGCCATGCGCGTCTGGCTGGACCCGGCCAAACTCAATAATTACCAGCTGACGCCGGTCGACATCACCAACGCCCTGCTGGCGCAGAATCTGCAAGTTCCTTCGGGTGAGCTCGGCGGCCTTCCGTCCATAAAAGGGCAGCGTCTGCACGCCACGATCGTCGGCCCGCAGCGGCTGAGCAGTGCCGATGAGTTCGGCCGCGTGCTGCTCAAGGTCAACAGCGACGGCTCGCAGGTGCGGCTCAAGGACGTGGCCACCATCGGCCTGGGCGCGGAGAGTTATTCGGTGCACACCGAATACAACGCTCACCCGGCCGCGGGCCTGGCGATCAAGCTGGCCACCGGCGCAAATGCCCTGGAAACCGCCAACGCGGTGCACGCCACCATGAACAGGCTGGCGCCGCTTTTTCCGCCCGGCCTGCAGCTCATCTATCCCTATGACACCACGCCATTCGTGCGCGTCTCCATCGATGAGGTCGTAAAGACTCTGTTCGAGGCGATCGTGCTGGTGTTCCTGGTGATCTATCTGTTCCTGCAGAACTTTCGGGCCACGCTGATTCCGACCATCGCCGTACCGGTGGTGCTGCTAGGCACCTTCGGCATCCTGGCGGCCGCCGGATACTCGATCAACACTCTCACCATGTTCGGCATGGTGCTGGCAATCGGCCTGCTGGTAGACGATGCGATCGTCGTCGTGGAGAACGTCGAGCGCGTCATGGAGGAGGACGGGCTTTCTCCCAAGGAAGCGACGCGCAGATCGATGAGTGAGATCACCGGCGCTCTGGTCGGCATCGCGCTCGTGCTGTCGGCCGTGTTTTTGCCCATGGCGTTCTTCAGCGGCTCCACCGGCGTCATCTATCGGCAGTTCTCCGTCACCATCGTCTCGGCCATGACTCTCTCGGTGCTGGTGGCCCTGGTCTTTACTCCCTCGTTGTGCGCCACGCTACTGCGCCCGCGGGTTGCCGAAGCGCACGAGCGCGAGCGCGGCTTCTTCGGCTGGTTCAACCGCGGCTTCGCGCACATGAACCGCGGCTACGAGCACGGCGTCAACCATGTCACCGGGCGCAGGCGGCGCTACCTGCTGATATACCTGGCTATAGTCCTGGCGATGGGCCTGCTGTTCGTGCGCGTGCCCAAATCGTTTCTGCCCGATGAAGATCAGGGCATTCTTTTCGTCCAGGTAGTCGCGCCACCGGGTACTGCCAGCGAGCTTACCCAGCGCGCGCTGAATCAGGCACGCGATTACTTCCTGAAGGATGAGAAGGACCTGGTAAGTGGCGTGTTCACCGTCAATGGCTTCAGCTTCGGAGGCCACGGTCAGAACGCCGGACTCGTATTCGTACGGCTGAAGGATTGGTCGAGCCGCCCCGGCGCAAAAAATTCGGTGTTTGCACTCGCGGCGCGCGCCAATCAGCGCTTCCACCAGTTCCGCGGAGCGATCATCGTGGCGTTCGCACCGCCCGCGGCCCTCGAGTTAGGTAACGCGACCGGATTCGACTTCGAGCTCGAGGACCGGGGCAACATCGGCCATGCAGCGCTGATGCAGGCACGCGGTCAACTGCTGGCGATTGCCAGCAAGGATCCGGCGATCGGCCTGATACGGCCGAACGGTCTGGACGATGAGCCGCAGTACAAGCTCGACATCGACTGGGAAAAGGCGAGCGCGCTCGGGCTTTCGATCGGCAACATCAATGACACGCTCGGAGCGGGCTGGGGCTCTGCCTACGTCAATCAGTTCATCGACCGCAACCGCGTCAAGCGTGTCTTCCTTCAGGGCCATGCGCCCGCGCGCATGCTGCCTGAGGACATGGATCGCTGGTACGTGCGCAACGGGGTCGGCCAGATGGTGCCCTTCTCGACATTCGCCACGGCGCACTGGACCGTGGGCTCTCCCAAGCTGGAACGCTTTAACGGCACGCCGTCGCTTGAATTTCTGGGTTCCCCATCGCCAGGCAGGAGCACCGGCGATGCGCTCGCGGCGATGCAGGCGGCGGTGACCAAGCTGCCCAAGGGCCTGGACTACGAGTGGACCGGGCTTTCTTACGAGGAGGTGCGCTCCGGGTCGCAGGCGCCGGCCTTGTATCTGATCTCCCTGACGGTCGTGTTTCTGTGCCTCGCGGCGCTGTACGAGAGCTGGTCGATTCCCTTCGCGGTCATGTTGGTCGTACCTCTGGGCATCATCGGCACGATCATGGCCACGCTGGTGCGCGGACTCGCCAATGACGTGTTCTTCCAGGTAGGTCTGCTCACCACCGTGGGGCTCTCGGCCAAGAACGCCATCCTGATCGTGGAATTCGCCAAGGAGAATGTTGAGAGCGGCATGCAGCTGACCGAAGCTACCGTCGCGGCCGCGCGCCAGCGCTTGCGGCCCATCCTCATGACCTCGATGGCCTTCGTGCTCGGGGTGCTGCCGCTCGCCATCGCGACCGGCGCCGGCGCCGGCGGGCGCATTGCAATCGGCACCGGAGTGATCGGTGGCATGCTGACCGCCACGGTGCTGGCCGTGTTTCTCGTGCCGGTGTTCTTCGTCAGCGTGCGCTCAGTGTTCCCCGGACGGCGCCGGAGCGATGCGGGACCGCACGCCGCGCAACCATCCGCGGGAAGCTGAGCCTCACATTCGGCACGCATTGGCCGCGCCGACCGCGCGGGGTGTATCTTGAGACCGAGCAATCCAGGAAACGGCATGCCGGAGACTGTCCCAGCCGGTTGGCACAGGGCCGCCGAGCATTCCTGGCTCGGCGAGGCATTGCTGCGCCTGATGGGCGCGGTGCTGCAGTTTTGGGCGACCTGGGCAGTAATACGTGCGCTGACACCGGATGAGGCCGGCATCTACTTCCGCGGGTTCGTCATCGCGCTGGGATTGAGCACGCTGCTGCGCGGTAAGTACGAGATCTACATGGCGCAGCACATCATCGGGCGGTGTGCTGCACCAACCGGCACGCTCAACGGAGTGTTGCTGATGCAGCTGGCGCGGCGGATGCTGTTGCGGTCCAGCCTGCTTTGCGGTGTGTTGCTCGTCGTGACGGCCGACCTGGACATCCAGGCGCCTCAGCTGCAAACGGTATTGCAGACGTACTTCCCCTTCGTACTGTCCCTGCCTTGCGTCAGCGTGTCGACATTTCTCGGCGAAGCGCTGCGGGCGGCGAACCGCACCCTCGGCATCGTCGTTGCCGCCTATGCCGTCAATGTCTCCATCCTGCTTGCAGTGGCGCTCGCGCCGCATGACGCTTCAGTCGCGCTTTACTCCTGGGCGTTTCTCCTCGGCAGCCTGGTCTCTGCGGTGATTGTGGCGCTCATCGCCTGGCGTACGTTCCCTGCTACCACCGTGGCAGAGGCCTCCCGGCCGGTATCGCAGGATGTGTTGCAGGAGGTCGACTCGCGCGAGCTCATCGGCCTCGCGCGTGGTGTCCTGCTGTGGGGGCCGTTGGGGATCCTTGCAGTCTGGGCCCCGCCGCTGCAGATGGCGCAGTACGCCGTCGCCGCACGCACGGCGCTGATCGTCGACTACTTTTTGCCCGCGTTGAATCTGTCGGGCTGCCGGGACACCTTGAAGGGCGCGCAGTCGGAGCAGGCACCGAGGCACCTGCTGATCAGGCAGCTCGGTGCGGCGCTTTTCTACAGCTCGGCGATAGTCGTGCCGCTGTTGGTATTGGCGCCGTGGACGCTGGCGTTCTTCGGCAGCCCTTACGATTCGCAGTTGACGGTGTATGCAGTTCTGCTCGGCGTACAGTGGGCCAATAGCGTCGGTCGCCCGGCGGTGCGGCACGCGGTGGTGGAGTGGGATGCACGGCGAATCCGTATCGTGGTCGTGTCCGGTGCGCTGGCAGTTGTGCTCGTTTGCTCCCTCGGCGTCGCGAGCTTCGGTGCGCTCGCTGCGGCTGCGGCCTCGCTCATAGGAGCCTTGATCGTCAATGGCCGGGCCATCCTCATGGCGCTTGCGGACGGCCCGAGGACAGGCAAGCCGCACTCCGACTCAGCGGCGCCGCGCGCAAGCCGCTGACCTCGAGCCATTGCCTTGGTGACCGGGCATCAGCGCCGGTTTACCTGCCGATCCCAGTCCCGCGCGTCGTAGTGTCCCTTAGAGTCTGCAATCAGTCCGTCCTGCCCGATTTTCCAGTCTTCGAAGCCGCTGATGCGCACCTCGTTCCCCGTACCACCCTGACCCGTGTTGGTCCCGATGAAAGTCCAGTGGTACAGCACGCGACCGCCCCGAGGCTCGAGCCGATCGAATCTCACGATGAGGTCAGGGTAAGCGGTCATGAAATTTTGCACGGCAGCCTCGACTGCCTTGCGACCCACGGCAGGCGCTCCATCGTTGATGGCGAGCGAACCGGACTCAGAATAGAAGGCGGCGACCTTGGCGGCATCATGGCCGCACCACGCAGCCGTATAGCGCGTTGCAAAATCCGCCAAACGTGTTGACTCGCTCATGGATGCGCTTTCCGATCCGCATGCGCCGACACCGAAGGCGACTATGGCGGCCACTATTAGTTGATTCACGCGCACGAGCTGCCTCGCTGAGGTGTGGTCAAGTTGGGCGCTGCTGCACCTGTGCCTCTGCGGGCATCCGTGCCGGGCCGTCGGGCTTGAGCGCTGCGCCGGTGGCCAGGTACTCGTGCAGGTTCGCCACCACCTGAGCGCCATCGCCGACCGCCGTGGCAACTCGTTTTGCCGAGCCCGAGCGGATGTCGCCGACCGCGAAGATTCCGGCGCGACTCGTTCCCAGGGTCCGCCCACCGGCTTCAGTGCCCGTCAGCACGAATCCCCTGCTATCGAGCGCAACTCCGGCATTCGCCAGCCAGCCGCTGTTGGGCTCTGCGCCGATGAACAGGAAGACATGGTGAATCGGGCGTCTTACCTCGATGCCGTTCTGGCGCCAGCAAACCGCTTCGAGAGATCCATGCTTGCCCTCCAATGAAGTGATGTTGGCCTCGGGCACCACTTCCACGTTTTCGAGGCCCCTGATGCGATTGACCAGGTAGCTCGACATCTTGCTGGCGAGCTCCTTGCCGCGCAGCAGCAGCCATAACTTGCTGACGATTGAAGACAGGAACACCACCGCCTGGCCCGCCGAGTTGCCGCCTCCGACCACTATGATCTCCTGGCCGGCACAAAGCTTTCCCTCCAGAGGGGATGCCCAGTAATGCACGCTCGAGCCTTCAAAGGACGCGAGGTCCTCAACCGCGAGCTCCCGGTAACGCGCCCCACTCGCGACGATGACCGCTCGCGTGCGGACTACTTCCTCATCCGCAAGATGCAACGAGAACAACCCGGCGTTCGAATCCAGGCCCACCACCGTCTTCGGGATGGCCGTCTCGACCCCGAACTTCTGCGCCTGGTTGTAGGCCCGGGCCGTCAAAGCCATCCCGCTAATCCCGGTCGGAAAGCCCAGGTAGTTTTCAATTCGCGACGAGGCGCCAGCCTGTCCGCCGAAGGCGTGCCGATCGAGCACCAGGACCGAGAGCCCTTCGGAGGCCGCGTAAACGGCGGCAGAGAGGCCAGCCGGCCCGGCTCCCACCACAGTCACGTCATATACACGCTGCGGATCAACTGTCGAAACCAGTCCCAGACAGCTCGCCAGCTCCGCCTCGCTGGGATTTCGCAGCAATTGCCCGTTCGGGCATAGAACCACCGGCAGCTCGCTGGCCTCGATGTGAAAGCGCTCGATGAGCACGTTCGCTTCCGGGTCCTCGCCCGCCTTCAGTGTTTGTTGCGGATGCGCGTTACGCCGCAGGAACCCCTCCAGCCGCAGCACGTCACGATCGTCAGGCGAACCGACGATCACCGGACCACCGGCGCCTGCCTCCAGCAGCAGCATCCGACGCAGTATGAGTGCGCGCAGGATGCGCTCGCCCAGTACCGCCTCGGATATGAACAGCGTGCGCAATCGATCCGGAGCGATCACCAGAGCGGACACAGCACCTTCGGCCACCGCATCGACGAGTGATGGCCGGCCGGAGAGCTGCTCGAGACCGCCGAGGAAGCCTCCGGGAGCATAGGTCACGATGTGCTCCTCGACTCCGGAAACGTCCCTGCGGAAAACTTTCACACTCCCGCTGAGGATGACCATCACTCCCGCGGAGCGCCGTCCGGCCGCAGCCAGACTCTCGCCGGGCTCGAAAGTGCGCAGCTCGCCAAAGCGCTTTATGCGCTGCAGTTCCTGCTCGTTCAGCACCGGAAACATCTGATGCCGGCGCGTCGTGATCGTCGAGATTTCAGGCGACATTATCCCTTCCTTAGAGGCGGTCGACGTCCATGACCGCTTGGGCAAAGGGCTGCGGAGCTTCCTGGGGCAGGTTATGCCCAATGCCACCGCTCAGCGTTCGGTGAGCATACTTGCCGGTGAATTTCTTGGCGTAGGACTCGGGCTCCGGGTGCGGCGCACCGTTGGCGTCGCCTTCCATGGTGATGGTAGGCACGGTGATGTTAGGACTTGCCGCCAGGCGTTTTTCCAGTTCGTCGTATTTCGCCTCCCCTGCGGCGAGTCCAAGACGCCAGCGGTAATTGTGGATCACGATGGCGACATGATCCGGATTGTCGAAGGCGGCGGCGCTGCGCTCGAAGGTGGCATCGTCGAAATTCCATTTTGGAGAAGCGATCTGCCAGATGAGCTTTGAGAAATCGTGTCGATACTTGTCGTACCCTGCCCTGCCACGTTCGGTGGCAAAGTAGAACTGATACCACCACTGCAACTCCGCCTTCGGTGGCAGCGGCAACTTGCCGGCCTCCTGGTTACCGATGAGATAACCGCTCACCGAGACCAGCGCCTTACAGCGCTCCGGCCACAAGGCGGCGACGATGTCCGCGGTACGCCCGCCCCAGTCGAAGCCAGCGAGCACCGCCTTCTGGATCTTGAGTGCATCCATCAAATCGATCGTGTCCTGGGCAAGCGCCGATGGCTGACCGTTGCGCAACGTCGCGGCCGAGAGAAATCGTGTGCTGCCGTAGCCGCGGACATAGGGAATGATGACCCGGTATCTCGCCGCGCTGAGAAGTGGCGCTACCTCGACAAAGCTGTGAATGTCATAGGGCCACCCGTGCAGCAGAAGGACCGGCGGCCCGCCGGCAGGGCCTGCTTCAACATACCCGACGCTCAACACGCCGGCATTGATTTGCTTGAGCGGCGCGAAGAACGTTCTGCTGTTCATTGCGGCGTTGCTCGCTGCGGACTTGGATGTTGGTGTCGTCGCTGATTGCGCCTCGGCCTGCCCCGCCACATCGAGCTGGGTAGCCGCAAGCGCGGTGACCGCTGCCCCAAAGAAGCGGCGACGATCGCGGTCGATTCCGGATGCCATGAGCCTCCCACGAGCCGATGATCTACAGGATTAGATTGAGCGACACGCGCAATGTCGATGCAGCGATAGTATCGGTCTAATCTGCGGTGCGCGAGATTGCACCAAGCACCGGCCACCGATTGCTCGCCGCGCGAAATACCGCAAAGTCCAGGCTTGCGCCGTGTAATCGGACGAAAGTCTGATGTTGGTTTGGCGGCTCATGCCGGATAATTCCCCGCAATCTCGACCGCAACGCGCATGCGCTTCAAGGCGCGGGGTCCGACATCGTGAAACCGCTTCGGCTGGTCTCGGTCGCAACGCTGGTCTGCACGCTCGCGCTCGTGACCGGCGCCCCTGTGCCCGGAGCTCGCAGTGAGGACCCACCGATGACGTTCGCAGCGAGCCAATTGCCGATCGAAGGGACCTTACCGTCTCTTGGAGGGGCGATTGAATGGCTCAACACACCTCCGCTCACCATGACGCAGTTGCACGGCAAGGTCGTGCTGGTCGAATTCTGGACATACACCTGCATCAACTGGCGACGCACGCTTCCCTACGTTCGGGCCTGGGCAGACAGATACAAGGACCAGGGATTGGTGGTCATTGGCGTGCACACACCTGAATTTGAATTCGAGAAAAAGGCCGGCAACGTACAGCGCGCGGTCAAGGAAATCGGTGTTGCCTTCCCCGTTGCAATCGACAGCGACTACGCGATATGGACGGCTTTCAGGAACCAGTACTGGCCTGCTATGTACTTCGTCGACGCGCAGGGCCGCATCCGGCATCACCATTTCGGCGAGGGCGACTACCAGCAGTCGGAGCTGGTCATCCAGCGGCTGCTAGCGGACGCGGGGCACGCCGTTGATAAAGCGGAATTGGTCTCGGTCGAGCCCCGTAGAGTAGAGGTCGGCGCGGACTGGGCCAACCTCAAGTCTCCAGAAACCTACCTCGGATATGAACGCAGCGATACGTTCGCCTCCCCCGGTGGAGCGATTTTCAATCGGCGCCACAGCTACGCCGCGCCGGAGAAACTGAAGCTCAATGAGTGGGCGCTGGCCGGCGATTGGAACATCGGCACGGATTCCGCAGCTCTGAACGCAGCTGGTGGGCGGCTGCTGTACCGCTTCCATGGGCGCGACGTGAACTTGATCATGAGCCCGCCAGCCAGCGGCAGTTCAGTACGATTTCGCATTCTCATCGATGGACGAGCCCCCGGTGGCGCGCACGGCTCGGATACCGACGATGCGGGCAATGGCATCCTTGCCGAACCGCGGATGTACCAGCTCATCCGAGAATCCGGACCGATCACCGATCGAGAATTCGAGATTCAGTTTCTCGAGCCCGGTGCGGCCGTCTTTGATTTCACCTTCGGGTGATCCGAGGTATCCGCCGTCACGAGACGCCAGCGCTGCGCAGGTAGGCGAAACCGCCTTCCTTGATGTAGAGCTCGCATCCTTCCGGCGTCCTCGGTCGATGCGCAAAACGCATCGGCAGCCGAATCCAGGTATGAGCCTCGTAGCGCCCCTGCTCATCCTCAAACGAGCCGCCGAGCACGAATAGCTCTGCACCACGCGGGTAGGCCAACTCCCCGAGCGCAGAATCGGCCGACCAGTTCTCGAGCCGGCTCGTATCCTCATAGCCTGCCTGGGCATAGAGGAGCTTGCGGCTGCGGCCGTCCGCGAGTGGCTCCCAGGTCACCGTGTGTGTGTTCACCGCAACGTGATTGCGGTCCAGGCCGGGAAACTGCCTGAGCTTCACGAACAGCAGGCAGCCCTCGCGGGAGAACGGCGCATGACGGAAGCCTTCCGGGTTGAGCAGGTAACTGCCGGCCGGCCAATCGCCATGTTCATCCGAGAACACGCCCGCGAGAACGAGAATCTCCTCGCCATCCGGGTGTGGATGCGGCGGAAACTGCGAGTGCTCCTGATAACGCACGACGGAAGTCACCTGACCCGATTCCGCCGGACCGACCAGGTGCAGACGCTTGCGCCACACCGTGCTGCTCGGGCTGGCATTCCAGGCCATGGAGCTGGTGTGGACAACGACTCGAACCGAGAGATCGCCGTGAATTGGCTGCGCCATGCGGACAGTCTAACCCGCTTGGGCGCGGCGCCACGCGGCCGGGGGCATGCCGACCATTCGCTTGAAGGCGCGCGCGAACGCCGCCTCCGAGTCATAACCGACCTCCAGTGCGATCTGGGCCACCATGCGACTGGATTCGCGCAACAGTCTGGCGCCGAGCTGCATGCGCCAGCTGGTGAGATACTGCATGGGCGCTTGCCCGACGTAGCGCACGAAGCGCTCGTGCAATGCCGAGCGCGACAGACCCACCTCGCGCGCCAGGTCATCGATGCTCCATTGGCGGTGCGGCTGCTCGTGCATCAATGCGAGGGCCCTGCCCACGTGGCGCTCGCGCAGTCCTGCGAGCCAGCCGACCGAGTCCTCTGGAAGGCTCTCGAGATAGCGGCGCGCTGCATCGACGAACATCATCTCCGACAAGCGCTCGAGCACGGCCTCGCTACCGGGCCGGCGCGAGTTGCTCTCGAGCACCGCCTGGTCGATCGCACGAGCGACCCAGCCACCGGCGCGCGAGGCGGGTAGATGCAGGATGCGCGGCAGCGCAGAGATGAGTGGATTGAAGGGCCGCAGATCGCAACCGAGAAAACCGCAGACCACCACCGCATCGGCGTTTTCGATCGGCGTCGGGCCCGCCTCGACAATCCCCTCGTGAAAGGAGATCGGCACCGGGCGCTGTCCGGCGTGCGCCAGCAGCAGCTCCGGCCGCTGCTCGATCGGCGTGAGGCCCGGGGCACTCGATACCACATGTCGATCGCCCTGCGGGAAAAGCACCACATCACCCGCCTGCAAGCGCACCGGTGGCAGCCCGTCGACCGCGGCCCAGCCATCTCCCTTGGCGAACATGTGGTACTCGATCACGTGGTCGCATCCGGGCATCACCAGCTGCGCGATCTCCCGTGCGGGCGCCGCTCCGGCCGACCACTGACCGCGGAAACTCACGTAATAAAACGCCGCGCCGCGCAACCGCACGCTTCGTAACAGATCTGACAGGGTATCGCGAGTCATCAAGCTTCGGGATCGGCGGACGTTCGATCAAGGCGCGCGGACTTTCGATCAAGCCGCTGCCAAATGCGGATGCGCAGACAAGTCTGCAAGACGAGCGGTGAAGCGTCAATCAATCGCGCGGGCGAAAATCACTCTCCCCTTAGTTGAATCCGTGCACCACCACTCCAGAGTCGAGGAGAGACTTATGAACGCACCAGCGCAGGTACAGCCACCACCCTGTGAGGTTATCGATTTCAACTCCATCAAGCGACGCCAGCAGGCCACCTGGGCGAGCGGCGACTTTGCGATCATCGGCACCACGCTGCAGATCGTGGGCGAATCGCTTGCCGAGGCCGCGGATGTGCGCGCGGGCGAGCGGGTGCTGGACGTCGCTGCAGGCAACGGCAATGCCTCACTTGCAGCGGCCCGCCGCTTCGCTCGCGTGACCTCCACCGACTATGTGCCACACCTGCTGGACAAGGGTGCCGCGCGCGCCCGAGCCGAAGGTTTGGAAATTTCCTTCGAAGTGGCCGATGCCGAGAATCTTCCGTACGCCGACGCCGCTTTCGATGTGGTGCTCTCCACCTTCGGTGCCATGTTTACGCCCGAACACCAGCGCGCCGCGCAGGAGATGCTTCGCGTGACGCGCAGCGGTGGACGTATCGGCCTCGCCAACTGGACCCCCGAAGGTTTCCTCGGCGAGCTCTTTGCCCTGGTCGGCTGCTTCGTCGCACCGCCGCCTGGCACCCGCTCGCCGGTGCTGTGGGGTTCCGAGCCCTACATCGTGGGGCTGTTTGGCCCTCAAGCCTCGGATCTGCGTTGCGTGCGGCGGCACTTCAACTTCCGCTACCGCTCAAGCGCGCACTGGATCGCGGTGTTCCGCTCTTTCTATGGGCCGACGCACAAGGCATTCGGCGCGCTCGACGACGCGCGCCAGTCGCAACTCAGCGCAGCGCTTACCGAGCTGCTCGAGCGCTGGAATGTGGCCGGACCGGACTCGCTCGTGGTACCCGGCGAGTATCTCGAGATCGTGATCACCAAGGCGTGAGGTGCGGTCGCATGGAGTTGCGGGATCATCGGGATCTGGAAATCTCGGGCGCGACACCCGCCGCACGCGATGCGTTCGAACGGGCTCTCGAGGCGCACCTGAGCTGGCGTAGCGGGGCTGAGCGTGACCTGCAGCAGGCGCTGCAGGCGGCGCCCACTTTCACCATGGCGTATGTGCTCGGTGCTTACTTCAACCTGTGCAGCCGCGACCGGGAGCAAGTGCGCCAGGCGCGCATCGCATATGCGACGGCTTTGCGGCTGCCTGCCACCGCCCGCGAGCGGCTGCACGTCGCCGCCATGGGTGCCGCGCTCGCCGACGATTTTCCATCGTTCGCCACCATCGTGCACAGCCTGCTCGAGCAGTATCCGCGCGATGTGCTCGCACTGCAGATCGGGCACGCGCTCGATTATCTGACCGGCGACATCGAGAGCATGGCTGCGCGCATCACCAAGGTCCTGCCGGCATGGTCGAAGAGCACGCCGGGTTATCACGCCGTGCTTTCGATGCAGGCCTTCAGTTTGGTGGAGTCTGCGCACTATGCATGGGCTGCGGACTGCGGGCTGCACGCCTTGGAGCTCGACCCCTGGGACGCCCGAGCACACCATGCGCTCACACACGTGTATGAAATGACCGGCAGTGCGTCGGCGGGAATGCGCTGGATGCAGCAGCGGCGGTCCTACTGGGCGGCTGATACGGTTGCCGCAACACACCTCTGGTGGCACTGGGCCTTGTTTCACCTCGCGGCAGGTGACATCCAGAGGGCGCTCCTGATCTACGATGACCAGGTGCGCCGCGGCCGCTCCGCGCAGGTTGCCGACATGATCGATGCGTCGGCACTGTTGTGGCGCATCGAACTCGTCGGCGGCGACAGCGGCGCACGCTGGACCGAGCTGGCTGCAGCCTGGGAGGCGCGCATCGAGGATGGCTACTGCACCTTCAATGACGTGCACGCGATGCTGGCGCTGGTCGGGGCAAGGAATTGGAGAGCCGCGAGACGCCTCGAGACGGCCATGCACAGAAGCCAGGCGCGCAGCGACCGCTATGGGGAGATGACCCGGCTGGTCGGTCTGCCGGTGTGCCGCGCCCTCATGGCTTTCGGCCAAGGCGATTACGCGCGGGCGACTCGGGTGGTTGGCCTGCTTCCCGCGGTCGCACATCGCATCGGTGGCAGCCATGCACAGCGCGGTCTGCTCGACTTGACGCGGCTCGAGGCGTCGCAGCGGCTCAGTCGCTCCGCGCGATCCGCGGCGGCCTGAGCAATCAGGTCGTGCTGCGCAGGTGGGCGACCGTGCGAGCGCTTACGGCAGAAGCCTTCGCCCCGAATCTTCCGGTGAGATAGTTGGCGACCGCCGCGATCTCTGCATCGGTGTAGGCTGCTCCGAAAGCAGGCATGCCGGTGGTGTTGGAGTCGCCGGCGCCAGAGCCGTTCAGAATCATCTGCACGACATTCACGGCACTCGGGTCGTTTATCGCTCTCGAGCCGGTGAGCGTGGCGCGGTCCAGCAGCGGGGTGCTACCGGTCCAGCCGTGACAGCCGGTGCAGGCTCCAGCGAACACCTGCTGGCCGAGGGAGTCCCCACCGATGTCGGAAGTAGACCACGGGGGCGTGGTACTGGCGACTTCGGTCCGCACCGCGGGTAATTTTGGCGACGCGATGGGTGGGATGCTCCGCAGGTAGGTCACCAGCGCTCGGATATCGCTCGACGTGAGCTTGCTGAGACTGAGATCCACCGCTTCACCCATGGGACCGGAGGCCGTGCCATGACTTGCGGCATGGCCGGTCGCGAGGTATTGCGCCAGCGCCTCTTCACTCCAGCCGCCGATGCCGCTCGTCGGATGACTCGTAATGTTATAAGCCTGCCATCCGGCCGTCAGAGCACCGTTGAACTTGCGTCGGTTGTTGAGTCCTTGCATGACATTGCGCGGTGTATGACAGTCCCCGCAGTGCTCCAGGCCTTCCGCCAGATACGCGCCACGGTTCCACTCAGCACTGCGTCGCACGTTCGGGGCGAAGCGACGGTCGGGGTTGAAGAGTACCGACCAGATCCCCATCAGCCACCGTTGATTGAACGGAAACGCCAGAGCGTTGGCCGGTACCGGGTCTCTTGTCGCCGGGATGCTGCGCAGATAGGCCCATATCGCCTGAACATCAGCGTCGGTGAGATAGGTGTAGGCCGCATAGGGGAATGCCGGGTATAGATGGGCACCATCGGGACGCACGCCTTTGTGGACTGCGCGCAGGAAGTCGCCATCGCTCCAGGCGCCGATTCCGGTCTCGCGGTCCGGCGTGATGTTCGAGGAATACAGCGTTCCAAACGGAGTCTTGAATGCACGCCCCCCCGCGAACGGCACTCCGTCCTCCCTTGTGTGGCACGCCTGGCAGTCTGCTGCAACCGTCAGATACCGGCCCTGGGAGATAAGATCCGATTGCGCCAGCTCGGCGGGCACGCCGGTAGGGTTCGATTCCTTATAATCCGCGAGGCGTACCGTCTCGGTGCCTGCGAAACTCAGCGGCCCGGTGCCGGAGAGGTACCAACACGCCGCGATCACGACGGCGAGTCCGGCCAGCGCTATCGCGAGAAGCCATCGAACAGCGGTCATGCTTTTTCTCGGCAAGCCCAGATCGAATGACTAACGGGCGCGGCAGCCCGATGCCGACGGCCGCGCAGCGCTTAACGTACCACGCCGCGTGAGGTCTCGATAGCGGGTCAACTGGCTCGAGTGCGGCATGGGAGTTATTCTTTCCACATGAGAAAACGCTCGCGCGAGCTCCACGGCGCCATCGACGCCTCGCGCCGCCGCCTCCTGCAGCGCAGCGCTTACTTCAGTGGGGGCCTCGTACTGTCGTTGGCCCTGCCGGGGCTCCGCAGTGCTTCACGGGCCGCGACGCTCTCGAGCAGTGCGTTGAACGCCTGGGTCAGAATCGGTACAGACGACTCCATCACCATTCTCGTCGATCGTTCGGAAATGGGCCAAGGCGTGTACACCGCCCTGCCGACGCTCCTCGCCGAGGAGCTGGAGGTCGATCCTTCGCGCGTGAAGATCGTCGCCGCGCCGGTGGGCGAGGCTTACGTGAACGCGCTCAACGGCGGACAGATCACTGGCACCAGCAACAGCATCCCGGAAGCCTGGGAGAAGTTGCGCAAAGCGGGAGCACAGGCGCGCTCGATGCTGATCACTGCCGCGGCGCAGCGCTGGCACGTCGCGCCCTCGAGCTGCCGGGCGAGCGACGGCCGGATCACGAGTGCCTCGGGCAAATCCGCCCGCTACGGCGAGCTGGCCGAGGCGGCCGCCAAAGTCCCCCTGCCCAAGGAAGTTCCACTCAAGAGCCCAGCCGAATTTCGCCTGATCGGCAAGCCGCTGGTGCGTCTCGATACCCCGAGCAAGGTGGACGGCAGCGCTCAGTTTGGCCTCGACGTGAAGCTCCCGGGCATGCTGTATGCCACCATCGCACTCTCTCCGGAACTCGGCGGCACCGTGGCTTCAGTGGACTCCACCGCCGCGCTCGCCATGCCGGGTGTGCGCCGCGTCGTGCCGACCGCGAGTACGGTCACCGTCATTGCCGAGCATTTCTGGCAGGCCAAGAAAGCGCGCGATGCGTTGCACATCGTGTGGGCAGCCGGACCTAATGCGCAGCTCGATAACGCGGCCATATGGGCGCAACTGAACGCGGCCGCGGCAAAACCGGGCGTCTCGGCCCTCTCGAGTGACAATGTGGCCGCCGCACTCAAAGGCGGGCACGCCGGCGAAGCCTTGAAGCGGGCTGCCAAGACGTTCGCTGCGGTTTACGAGCTACCGCTGCTGGCGCACGCGACCATGGAGCCGATGAATTGCACGGCCCATGTCCGCGCCGATGGTTGCGACATCTACGTCGGCACACAGGCACAGCAGCTTGCGCAGGCCGCCGCTGCGGAAGCGGCGGGCCTCAAGGCGAACCAGGTCAACGTTCACACGACTCTGCTCGGTGGTGGTTTCGGTCGCCGCCTGGATGTGGATTTCGTGCCCGCTGCGGTCGCGGCCTCGAAGGCCGTCGGGGCGCCCGTGAAATTGGTCTGGACGCGCGAAGATGACATGTCGCATGACTTGTACCGGCCGCCGGTGCGCGGCGCGGTGACGGCGGGCTTGGACGAGCACGGCAAGCTCAGCGCCTGGACTCTGCACATCGTCAGCCCTTCCATAACCTCACGCTACGATCCGACCAACAAGGATCCTTTCGATTCGGTGATCGAGTATGTGCAGAACTTTCCTTATGCGGTGGCGAACTTCGATCTGAGGTATACCCGTCAGGAGATCGGCATCGATGTCGGCTACTGGCGTTCGGTCAGCCACGCACCGAATTGCTTTGCGATCGAGAGCTCCATCGACGAAATTGCCGCTTTGGCCTCCAAGGACCCGCTCGAATTCCGCCGCGAGCTACTAGCGGGCAAGCCGCGCCATCTGGAGGTGCTCAAGGTCGTCGCCGAGCGCTCCGGCTGGGGCCGTGCTCCCAAGGGACACTTTCAGGGCATTGCCTTCATGGAAGGCTACACATCTCACATCGCGCAGGTGTCCGAGGTGTCCATTGAGTCCGGGAAACTCAAGCTCCATAAGATTACCTGCGTCATCGACTGCGGACAGACAGTGAATCCGCGTATCGTCGAATCGCAACTCGAGAGCGGCATCGTGTACGGCCTATCGGCCGCACTGTGGGGCAACGTCATATTGCGGAGCGGACGGGTGCAGCAGCGCAACTTCAACGATCATCGCGTGCTGCGGATGAATGAGCTGCCCCCCCTGGATGTCCACGTGATCAGAAGCGATGCCAAGCCCGGCGGGGTCGGTGAGACCGCGGTGCCTCCAGTTGCGCCCTCGCTCTGCAACGCCATCTTCGCTGCCACTGGTAAACGGTTGCGCAGGCTTCCACTCGCCGGACACGGACTCGTGTGACGGTCAATTCAAGCAGCGAATGAGGAAGTCTTCGATCAGCCGCCAAGCCGTCTGCGCGGCGATGGGATCGTAGGTTCTCCCCTGGTTGAACAGTGGCTGCGCAAAGACCGGCCGTCCAATCCATTCATTGCACCTGCGTGTTGCGTGACAAAGCAGATCGCAAGAAACGGAATGCCGGTCGCGATGACCGTTCTATACCCTGCAGGCCGACGCTAGCGTTACTCTTGCGGTGTGGCATTAGGAACTCGCATGCTGACACTTCACGACTATCTTCCCTCCCTGAATGGCTGGAAGGTCCGCGTTCTGCTGGGCCACCTGGGCATGGCCTACCAGATCAAACCGGTAGCGATTTTCTCCGGTGAGAGTCGCACGCAGAGCTTCCTGAATCTGAACCCCGTGGGCGCCATTCCCGTCCTGGAGCTGGAAGACGGCCGCGCGCTGGCAGAATCGAACGCGATTCTCTGCTTCCTGGCCGCCGGGACGCGCTTTCTCCCCGCCGAGCGCTTTGCTCAGGCCAAGGTCATGCAATGGCTCTTCTTCGAGCAGTATTACGTCGAGCCCACCATCGGCACGCTGCGCTTCTGGACGCTGACCGGCCGCCTCGAGCGCAACGCGGGCGCGATGGTGGATTCGCGTCGCGAGTCAGGTGGCCGCGCATTGTCGGCGCTCGAGCGTGCTCTGCAGTCTGCTGCCTTTCTCGTCGAGGACCGCTTGACCATTGCCGATATCGCGGTCTATGCGTACGGCCACCGCGCGGAGGAAGCCGGATTCGCGTTCAAGCACTATCCAGCGGTCTTCCGCTGGCTCAACCGCGTGGCGGACCTGATCGGCCCCGACTACCCGGTATATCCGTATGGAGCCGAAGCGCAGCTCGGCTCGGCGCGCCAGTAGGTCCTCGCAGGCCTTGGCACGGCCCATGAGTCATCTGCCGAGCGGGCGGGAACGTCGGCGACTCGGGCTCGATGTCCGCATCACCCGGCGCGACTTCGTCAATGGTGTGCTGATCGGTGCGGGCACAGTCATGCTCGGCGCCTCATCGCGCGATGCAGCTGCGGCTGCCGAGGTAGCAGGTCGAGGGGCTGCGAGCGAGCCAGCCCGCGCTATCCGGGGCGCTGGCGAAGATACTTTTACCGGTTACGGCGGAGTGGGCGATTACGCGCGCGCCAACGGCAATACGTGGCCCGTCGTGCAGGCAGCGCACCGCCTGCGCGATGGGCAATACGACTCGGCAGCCTTGGCTCATGCGCAAGCCGCCGGGGAATTTGACCTCGTGGTCGTGGGCGGAGGTATTGCGGGCCTGAGCGCGGCCTACTACTTCCTCAAGGCGGCCCGGGGCGGCAGGCGCGTGCTGTTGCTCGAGAACCATGCGATGTTGGGAGGCGAAGCCCGGCAGAACGAGTTCATGGTCGACGGCGAGCGGCTGCTCGGGCCACAGGGGTCTAACGACTTCAGCGTTCCCGAGCGCGGCAGCGACTCATTGCTCGACAGCTTCTTTGCCGAGTTCGACCTGCCACGCGAGTACGCATGGCAGAGCTGGGGCCCGAAGCTTCGACCGTTGCGCTTCGCGCGCGACAACTATTCCAACATGGATGGCTTCCAGGAGAGTCAGGTCGATATCGGCTACTTTTTCGGCGCGGCGGGTTGGCGCAAGAACATCTGGGCCAACGCCCTGGCGGAAACTCCGTACTCCGCGAGCGCGCGACGCGACCTGCTCGAGTGGCGCGCCAACCACGGGCCGCTCAGCGAGGCGGAGAACCGCCATCTCGATACGCTCACCTATAAGGACTATCTCGAGAAGGTCTGTGCCTACGATCCCGCGGTCACCCGCATGGTGGAGCCGATCGTCGGGCTACTGAGCGGGGTGAGCACGGATGCGGCCTGCGCGCGACTCGGGCGGCAGCTCGTAGAGGCGCCCGACAGAGCCATGGCCGTGTCCTTCCCTGGCGGGAATTCGCCGTTCCCCCGCGCGCTGTTGCGCGGAGTGCTACCTCAAAGCCTGCCTGGGAAAGACTTCAGTACCCTGATGTACGCGCCGGTCAATTTCGCGGCACTGGACCGTGACGACCAGCCGGTGCGCATTCGGCTCAACGCAACCGCGGTGCGCATCGAGCACCTGACCGAGCGTACGAGTCGCGAGGCGCTGGCTGTCACGTACGAACGAGGTGGTTCGCTCTTCAAGGCGGAAGCGCGAACGGTGGTGATGGCGAGCGGAGGTTGGGTCAACAAGCACATCCTGACGGACATGCCAGCGGACCTGCGCGCCGCCTACGACCAGTTCTCCTACGCTCCAGCCCTCATCGTGAACGTAGCCCTGCGACAGTGGCGATTTCTATATGACCTCGGCGTCACGGCGTGCCGCTGGTTCGATGACACCGATGGCATCGGCTACTGCTGCAACATCCGCCAGAACATGGTGACCGCAGGACACTCGCCGGTGCTGCATCCGGATCGTCCCGCGGTGCTCTCCTTTTATATGGGATTGCCCGTACCGGGACTTCCTGCGGCCGCACAGGGCGTGACTTCCCGCACGAGATTTCTTGGCACTCCTTATATGGATTTCGAGGTGCGGATTCGGCGGCAGATGACGTCGCTCTTCGCGAGATCCGGATTCAAGCCCGAACGGGACATTGCCGCCATCGTCCTCAACCGCTGGGGACACGCGCGGTTGATCGAGCCGCCGGGCTTTCACTATGGCGTCGGTGGCAGACCCAGCCCGCTGGAGCGTGTGCGGGAAGGCTATGGCCGCGTCGCGATCGGCCATTCGGAGCTCAATGGTGCGCAGCACTGGGGTTCGGCCCTCGAGTACGGCAAGCGCGCCGGGGAGAAGGCAGCGGCAATGTTGTAGCGGTCGAAGCTCCTTCAGCGTGTATCTCGGAGTCGATCGTTACGCTGCTCGTGTCAGGGCCCGGCACGTCCGGAACACGAAGTCCGCAGTCCGCCCGTATACCGCGGCCTGCCAAGCCGGCATGTCGCAGTAGAAAGCTGCACGCATCAGGTGCTGAGCCGCAGCGCTGCGCACGGCATCATCCGGGGCGCGCGCGTGCACCCAGTGATCGGCACGAAGCGCGGTGAGAACTTCCTGCACGGGGCGCGTGCCGAATTCGAGCCCGAGGTAAGTGATTTCCTGCTGCGGCAGGGCTGCTTGGAAGCCGCTCGCGAGCGTGCCCGAGAGCTCCGCCGATACCGACTTCTCGCCCGTGAGGGCGAGCGACTCCTCGGCCACGAGGCTGCGGACCTCGCACCCATACCATGCCCGCGCCCGGGCGAGGTCGCCGCGTGCGGTGGGCAGGACAGCCGGCTCGCCATAGGCCATCGGCCCGAGTCCCGTGTGCAGATCGAGCACCGCGACGCGCTGCATCTTGGTGGGCAGCTGCTCGCGAAGCAGTTGCCCAAGCGTCCGCGCCGACCAGGTGGGAGCGGTACCCCCATAGAACAGACCTTCGGGACGGGTGTACTGACCAGCTGTAAGCGCCTGCTGAAAACCCGCCATGCCGTGGGTTGCGATGTATTGGTTGAGGACCGCGTCGGCACGCTGACGTGTCTCGCCTTCCCAATCACTCGGCACCAGCGCAGCGTGCAACGGCTCGTAGGCAGCCGAAGAAGGCGGCCGGGAGAAATCGATGAAGTTGCGGTTGAGGTCCACGTTGTCCTCATTCACCCGCCGCAGCCATGCGAAGCCGTACGGATTCAGTGCATGCACGAGCAACGCACACGCCGTCGAAGGCAGTACCTCGTACAGCCGGTCAGTAAGGAAGCCGACCTGACATCCCGCACCGGCGAAGCCCTCAACGCCGTGCGTTCCGGAGAGCACGACGAGCGCGTCGCTCGCATCCTCGGGGCCGAGCCGCGCGACGTCGATGCTGAGCGACTCGCCCCGCGGGCCGAGGCGTTCCGGTAACACATAGCGTCCGAGGCGCGCCCCAGCACGCTGCGCGGCCGTACAGAAACGCTCGCGGGCACTTGAGTAGTCGGGGCTGAAGTAGTCGGCGATGGGCATGACGGTCACCGCGCGAACTGAAGGGGGAGCGGGCTCCAGCATAGCACTGCAGGCTGAGCTTGGCGGGCGGGCGCTCCCACACAGCTGAGGCCTGGCACCACGGCTGCGACCTGGCACTGTTGGGTGGCCGCACTGCAACAGTCCGTCCGCCAGCGCACGCACACCATTACAATGGGCCAGCCAGAAGGAGATGACAGCATGAACAGATCCTTGCTCAACCGGCGCCAATTTGGGGTGCGCTGTGCGGCCTTCGGCTTATCGTTTTCGGGCGTCAGTGCATTGCTTGCGACGCAAGCCACAGCACAGGCGCCTGGTGCGACGCAGGCGGCGAAGCCTCCGGAGCGAACCGTCAAGCTTCCAGATGGCACGCGTGTCACGGCGCTCGGTCAGGGCTGCTGGCACCTCGGTCAGGGAAGACACCCGGTAGCTGTCGAGGAAGAGGCGTTGCGCAGCGGGATCGCGCTCGGCATGACCCTGCTCGACACCTCGGGGAATTACGGCCACGGTCGCTCCGAGCAATTCCTCAAGCAAGTAATTGCCGACCAGCGGGATCGCATATTCCTAGTCTCCAAGGTCGAGGGCGATGAAGTGAGCGGCGATGGCATCGCACGTGCTTGCGCGGCGAGTCTCGCTCGCCTCGGCACCGATCATCTGGATCTGTACCTGCTGCACTGGCCGACTCCCAGCGCGCAATTCGCCCACGTGGTGGCGGCATTTGAACAACTGCGCGCCGCGGGAAAGATTCGCGCCTGGGGCGTATCCAATTTCGACGTCAATCAGATGGAGGACCTGTTACGCGTACCCGACGGCCACCGCTGCGCCACCAATCAGGTCGCCTACAGTCCCAACGACCGCCGTATCGAAAGTGACCTTGTGCCCTGGTGCAAGCAACACAACATGCCGATCATGGCGTACTCGCCGCTCGGCGGTGACAAGAACCTCGTAGTGAGTAACCGTACGCTCGCGCATATCGGCGCCGGCCATGGTTGCTCGGCCTCCGCGGTCGCTCTGGCTTGGGTGATCAGAAGCGGGAATGTGATCGCCATTCCCGAATCCGGCGCACCCGCACACGTCAAGGAAAACGCCGTGGCGCTTTCCCTGGCTCTCACACCGCAGGATCTCCAGAGCTTGAATGCAGCGTTTCCGGGCCCATCCGGCGCAGGCTAGCTACTAGTGCATGCGCTGATCAAGCTTCGTACACCCAACGGCCGCCGAGCATGGTGCGCTCGGGCTTCACGGTGGTGAGCGCTGCCGGCTCGATGCTCAGCAGATCGTGATCCCACACGACCAGGTCGGCGAGCTGGCCCGGCTGGAGGCTCCCCTTGAGGCTCTCTTCGAATGAAGCATAGGCGCCATGCACGGTCGAGCAGCGGATCGCCTCCTCGACCGTTATGCGCTGATTCCCGCCCCAGATGTGGCCACTCGCATCGGCGCGCGTCACCTCCGAACGCAGCCACAGCATCGGCTCGGCCGGGCTGGCCGTGTAATCCGATCCAGGCGCAGCCTTGATACCGGCGGCGAGGAAATCGCGCATCGCGAACATGTGCTCGAGACGCTCCTCACCGTAGAAGCGCATCTTCTCGCCGTGAAAGAAGACGTAGCCCGCAAACGGCAGCGGAATCACACCCGCCGCCTTGATACGCCGCACCAGTTCCGGCGTGACCAACGTGCAGTGCTCGATCCTCAGGCGCGGATCGCGGCGCGGGAACTCGCGTTGCAGCTGCTCGTAAATGCCGAGGATCCTGTCGATGGCCACGTCCCCGTTCGCGTGCGTGCCGACCTGCCAACCCGCCAGGTACGCCTTGCGCGCCTGTTCATACAGCACCTCGCGTGAGGCGCGGCTGATGCCGCGGTAGTCGCCTAGACCGGCGTAGGGCTTTGACAGCAGCGCCGTGCGCTCGGAGATCGAGCCATCCGCGAACAACTTGACCGCGCCGACCCGCACCCATTCGTCGCCGAAGCCCGTGTGGACGCCGGCCGCGATCATCTTGTCGAGCGCAGCGAAGTCGATGTGCGTGTAAAAGCGGCCTTTGAGCTCACCGGCATCGCGGGCATCCTGATAGCCTTGAAGTACTGCCGGATCACCATCAGCTTCACAGGCCGAGGTGATTCCGCGGCTCGCGAACTGCTTCGATATCAGCGCCGCGCCCTTGCGGTAGTCTTCGCGCGATGGCGGCTTCACGGCGAGTGCCAGGATCGGATCGACAGCCTTCTCGGCGATGCGCCCGTTGTGACGCCCCGCCGCATCGCGGAAATATTCGCCGTTCGGGGGATTCGGAGTGTTCTCGCTGACGTTCACCAGTGCGAGCGCGCGCGAGTTCACGAACACCGTGTGGCCGCCGCGGTGCTGCACCACCACCGGATGATTCGGAGCAGCGGCATCGAGATCCGCGCGGTCGAGCGGCCGCGGCGTCTTGGTGTCGTCATACAGAAATCCGACCACCCACTGCCCCGGTGGCGTCGCCGCCGCCTTCGAGCGGAGCGCGGAGTTGATCGCCTCGATCGAGTCCATCTCGAGCGGCACCTGAGTGAGCAGCGCCACACCACTGTCGCAGGGGTGCGAATGTGCATCATTGAATCCAGGCGTGACGCGCTTGCCGCCGAGATCGACACGCCGGGTTCCTGGCTCAGCGAGCGCCAGCATCTCAGCACTCGTGCCGATCGCAAACACGCGGTCCCCGGCGACCGCGAGCGCCTCGACCTCACGCTGACGCGCTGCCATCGTGAGAATCCTGCCGTTATAGAGGATCACGTCCGGCGTGGCGGCCCAACGGGCCCAGGCGGTGGTGCCGGCGCCGAGCCCGGCGACGATGAAAGTACGGCGGCTGAGGGGTTTTCTCATCGTTTCTTATTCCCGGGCGTCCATAACAATGGCTGCGGCGGGACACATTACCGGGCCAGGAAGCGGGTGCGCAAACCCAGCATCAGCCCGGCATGGCCACTCGCGGAGAGCTCGCAGCGGCACGTAAGATCAGCCCCTTGGCAAGCTGCACGAGCAGCAGGTAGATGAGCGTCGCCACCGCGACAAACAAGTAGAAAGCGCCGCTCAACGGGACAAATCCGAGTGGCCCGGCGAGTCTGCTGAAAGGCAGAAGCGCACCGACCGCTACGACCAGAAGCGTTGTGATCAACAGCGCCCGGCTTGGCTGACTCCTGAGCGGGCTTCCGGCCGTGCGAATGATGTAGATCACCAGCGTTTGAGTCGCCAGCGACTCGACGAACCAGCCGGTATGGAAGATCGTTTGACTGGCGCTGAAGAAATGCAGCAGTGCGTAGAAGGTCAGGAAATCGAAAATTGAGCTGATCGGCCCCACATAGAGCATGAATCTGCGGATCAGGGCGATATCCCATCGCCGCGGTGTCCGGACGAAATCCTCATCCACGTTGTCGCTCGGAATCGTGATCTGCGAGAGATCATAGAGGAAATTATTCAGCAGAATTTGCGTCGGCAGCATGGGAAGGAACGGCAAGAAGGTCGAGGCCCCGGCCATACTGAACATGTTGCCGAAGTTCGAGCTGGTGCCCATGAGCAGATACTTCATGACATTGCCGAACGCCTTGCGTCCTTCGAGGATGCCGCTGGTGAGCACCTCGAGGCCCGGCTCGACCAGGATGATGTCCGCTGCCTCGCGCGCGACGTCGACCGCAGAGGCCACCGAGATGCCGACGTCCGCCGCATGCAGAGAGGGGGCATCGTTGATGCCATCGCCCATGAAACCGACCACGTGACCGCGATGCTTGAGCGCCATCAGTATGCGGTTCTTCTGCGCGGGCGATGCGCGCGCAAAAACCGTGGCCTGCTCCGCGACGGCCTGCAGAGCGGGGTCGGTCATCTTATCGATCTCTTGCCCCATCACGATGGTGCCAGGCTCCAACCCTACCTGCGTGCACACCTGCGTCGTGACGACATCGCTATCGCCAGTGATGATCTTCACGCGCACGCCGGCGGCACGTAATGCAGCGAGCGCCCGGGCTGCATCGGGAAGCGGTTGGTCCGCAAAGGTGACGAAGCCGGTGAGGATGAGATCGTGCTCATCTGCGGCGGAATAATTGCGACGCGGCTCGACCGCTACGTAGCCGACCGCCAGCACTCGTAATCCCTTGCGGCCTAATCCTTCGAAGGTGGCGCGGCAACGAGCGCGCAGCCCGGCATCGAGTGAGATGACATGCCCATCCTGCTCTACCGCTACGCTATGCTCGAGGATTCCCTCCGGCGCGCCCTTAGTGATCAGCACTCGGCTCGATGCCTGCTCGAGCACGACGGAGAGCCGGCGGCGCTCGAAGTCGTAGGGAATCTCATCACACTTGCGGTAGCCGCCTTCCTCAAGGGTCGGCGCTGTGCCAAGGATCGCGTCATCGAGCGGACTGCGGATTCCGGTCTGATTGCTGCTGTTGAGGCGCGCGAGCGTCAACACGCGCGTGGAAGGCGCTCCCCAGGGGTCGAGGCATCCATTGAGTGCCATGCTACCGCTGGTGATGGTGCCCGTCTTGTCGCTGCAGAGCACATCGATGCTGCCGAAGTTCTGGATGGCAGCAAGGTGCTTGACGATCACCTTCTTGCGCGCCATCGCGCGCGCGCCGTTGGCAAGCGTTACCGACACGATCATAGGCAGGAATTCCGGCGTCAACCCGACGGCGAGCGCGACCGCGAACAGCAGCGACTGAACGGGGGCACGGTGCCTGAAAGCGCCGACCACTATCAAAAAGAGCACCAGGAATATCACCGTGCGTGTAAGAAACAGACTGAAGTCCTTCAGCCCGCGCTCGAACGCCGTAGGCTCCGGGGGTGCCGCAAGCCGCGCCGCAATATCGCCGAATGCCGTCTTGGTCCCCGTTGCGACAATGAGCGCGCGTGCGATACCACTCACGACCGAGGTGCCGAGGAAAACCATGTTCTCGGCGTCCGGGTGCACCGACACCTGATCGCCGCGCGCATGTTTCTCCGCCGGCAGCGACTCTCCCGTCAGCGCCGCCTGCTGCACGTAGAGATCGCGGGATTCCAGCAGCCGCGCATCCGCAGGGACCATGTCGCCGGCGGACAGTCGTGCCACATCGCCCGGAACTACCTGCGCGCGATCGATCT
Source organism: Steroidobacteraceae bacterium (assembly GCA_035495655.1). GTDB lineage: Bacteria > Pseudomonadota > Gammaproteobacteria > Steroidobacterales > Steroidobacteraceae > 13-2-20CM-66-19. The sequence goes on along the minus strand of DATJFM010000017.1, from coordinate 15,099 downwards.
CCATCCATTTCGCATCCCGCAGGACCGTCGCCTTGGGAGCCACCTGCGCCCGTAGCTGCTCAACCGCTGTCTGCGAGCGTCGGGTCTGCGCGAAGTCGAGGATGTTGCTCAGGATGACGATGCTGATGATGATCGCTGCATCGGTCACATCGCCGAGCGCCGCCGAGCCGGTCGCGGCGATCAGCAGTACCAGAACGAGTGGATTGAAAAACAAGCGCAGGAAATCGACCACGGCAGAGCGCCGCTTGCGGGGCGCCGGATCGTTCGGACCATACAGTGCTAGCCGCTCGGCCGCAGTCTGCGAGCTGAGCCCATCGGCCACGGGCGCTTCAGTAACGTCCAAAATCGCGCACAGGCTGTGTCACCTCGATACGGCAATGATGGCATATTAGACTGTGGCAAAGCCCTTGTTTGAAGTATGCGGATCTTCTGGCTCACCCTGCTGTTAGCACCTGCACTCGCCGCGGCCGCGGCGTACCCGCAGGCTCGGCTCGTGGACTCGAACCGGGTTCAGCAGCATCTGACCGAGCTCGCGCGCTTCGGCGCAAATCCCGAGGGTGGTGTGAGTCGGGTCGCATTCAGCGATACCGATGTCGCCGGCCGCGCATACGTGAAGCGCCTGATGGAGGCTGCGGGACTCGAAGTGCGCATCGATGCCGCGGGGAATCTCATCGGACGCCGTGAGGGCAGCGACCGCAAACTACCGCTCATCGTCCTGGGCTCGCACACCGACTCGGTGCCACACGGTGGCAATTACGACGGTGATGTCGGCGTGATGGGCGCCATCGAGGTTGCACAGCAGCTCCGCGATCGGCACATCCGGCTGCGCCATGCACTCGAGGTCGTGGACTTCACCGATGAAGAGGGTGGGCTCGTGGGCAGTCGAGCGATGGCCGGCCATCTGCAGTCGGCAACGCTCGACCTGGTAAACGCCAGCGGCCGCAGCGTGCGTGATGGAATTCGCCTGCTCGGAGGTGATGCCGATGACATTGCCCGTGCCGCACGCGGCCGCGGGGAGATCACTGCCTATCTGGAGCTGCACATCGAGCAGGGTGGTAATCTCGAGCGCACTCATACCGACATCGGGGTTGTCGAAGGCATCGTCGGTATCCACTGGTGGGAGGCGACCGTGACCGGCGTTGCAAACCACGCCGGCACTACTCCCATGGACCAGCGCCACGATGCACTGCTTGCGGCCTCCGAGCTGGTGCTGGCGGTGAATGCCGCGGCCACCGAGGTCCCCGGACGCCAGGTCGCGACCGTCGGCCGCATCCGCGCGGAGCCGGGAGCCCCGAACGTGATTCCGGGAAAGGTGGTACTCAGCGTCGAGGTGCGGGATCTCGATGCAGAGCGGATTGCAGCGGTGTTCGAGCGCATCCGCACACGTGCCGCAGCCATCGCCCAGGCGCGCGGCACCAGCATCGAGTTTCGGGATCTCGAGGCGACCGCGGCGCCCGCCCTGACCGACCCGCGCCTGCAACGCATCATCGATGGCGCGGCGCACGCACTCGGCTTGACGACGCTGCTGATGCCGAGCGGTGCAGGACATGACGCACAGGACATTGCCCTCATCGCCCCCATCGGCATGATTTTTGTGCCGAGCATGGGTGGCATCAGCCACTCGCCGCGGGAATACACCGCTCCGGCAGACATCGCTCACGGCGTGAACGTCTTGATGGGTGCAGTGCTCGCGATTGACGCGGGGCAGCTCGAACGATGATCCCACCGACCGCTGCGTCACCCACAAAGGCCACGCAACTGGCAATGTGCTCAGCCGGGTTTTCCGTCCGCGCGCGGCTTGATGAGATCGGCCCGTAAACCCACAGGAAAAGCACGAATGCCGCCGTCCACAAGCCCGCGGCAAACAGGATGCCGGCATACGATGTCGAAAATACCCCCCACTGAACCAAACCGTCGCGACAGGATCCGGAACGCGATGCGCCTGCGCAATCTGGGCAAGTGCCAGGCGTGATTTAGGGAGCCACCCCGATGATTGGCCCAAGCCCGTCGCGCGAGCATCTCGCTCGCCAACCTTTCTGGCGGTCGGGTATCCGACAGGTTAGAGCGTGGCGCAATGCAGCCAGCGATTTCATTTTGAGCTGACTCCCCATTGGGCGGATCACCCTGGCCACCAAGCCTGGGCTAATCCGCCTCTTCTTTTACTTGGGGGGTCCGCTGAGGTACGGTCCTGGTGTAGCCACGCTGTTCCGGAGCTCGATGTCCTCCATCTCCTTCATCATCCCGGCCTATAACGAGGCCCGGCTCCTGGGCAGCACCCTGCGCGCGATCGATACGGCCGCGCGTGCGCTACGCTTGCCCTTCGAGCTCATCGTGGTCGATGACGCCTCTCTCGATCGTACCGCTGAGGTCGCTCGCGCACACGGCGCCCGCGTGGTCGCGGTAAGTTTTCGTCAGATCGCCGCGACACGCAACGCGGGTGCGCGCGCGGCCGCGGGCGAATGGCTCTTCTTCGTCGACGCTGACACGATCATCAGCGAGGCGGTGCTGCGCGAGGCCGTCGCGGCCTTGAGTGCGGGAGCGGTGGGCGGCGGTTGCGTGGTCCGCTTCGACGGTCGGGTGCCACGCTACGGGCGTGTGCTCATTGCGCTGTTCCTGCCGGTCTATCTCGCTCTTGGCTTGGCGGCCGGCTGTTTCCTATTCTGCACGCGCCAGGCATTCGATGCGGTAGGCGGCTTCGATGAGCGGCTGTTCGCCGCTGAAGAGGCCGTCCTGAGCCGGGCACTGCGTCGGATCGGGCGGTTCGTGCTGCTGCGGGAGAAAGTGGTGACATCGGCGCGCAAGTTGCGGGCGCATTCCGGGACTGAGGTACTGAGCACCTTGTTACGCCTCGCCGTCAGCGGCCCAAAGGCAGTGCGCCGGCGTGAAGGATTGGAGCTATGGTACGGCGAGCGGCGCGTAGATCCTGAATCTCCCGATGGCTGACCCGAAAACGCTGGGTACGACATGAAAACGATTCCGATCGGCACTACCGGGCAGTACGTGCATCGTGTGGAGCCTGCGCATCTGGCGAATCGCTTCAAGGACGCCATCCTGCCGCCGGTGTTTTCGACGCCGTACCTCATTCTCATCATGGAGAACGCGGCATTGAATGCCGTGAAGCAATACCTCGAGCCCGGGGAAAGTGCTGTCGGCACACGCATCGATGTGCGCCATCTGGTGGCAACTCCGGTCGGGCGCGAGGTGGTAGGCCATGCGGAAGTCACCGGCATGGACGGTCGCAAGATTTTCTTCCGCGTGTGGGCCACGGACGGCGCGGAGGAGATCGGCACCGGAATCCACGAGCGCACCGTAGTCAACGTCTCGCGCATCGTCGAGCGAATGACGGCCAAGTACGGCCCGGCACGCGCGGGAGCTTGAGCCTCTAACCGCTACCCATCGCTTCGTACTCGGGTGGTGCGTGCCGGCAACTCGAGTTCAGTTTTTCTGATGTCCCCTTCAGACATCGAGTTTGCTGCTCGAGTGGCTGCCATCAACACTGCGTGTCACGGCTCACCGTGTGACTCGAATCGCCATGTTGACCCGCAGAGCAGCATCTGGCACGAAAACAGGCCACTGGTCTGTCGCGGTGGTCGGCATGCTCCTGGGCGCGAGCACTCTTTCGCCCGCGGCCGGCGCCGATTACGCGGATGCCTCGTCGACCGGGACCCTACTCTATGCGTACTTCCGTGAGCCTGAAGGTGAGGCACGCTCGGCACCGCGGCCTTACAACCTGGATGTGCACCTAAGCGGGCAGTTGCGCGCCCTCACCGCTCCGCATCGCCCGGGCTCAGCGCCCAGCCTCGCCGCGCCGGTCGATGCGCCCGTGTCCGAGCTTCTGGCGAGGCTTCACTCTGCCTTCGGCAGGGCCCTCGTTGCCTCGGGTGAGGCCGTGCTCCGGACTGACCGTGCTGTGCTGTTCGGCAACGCGGACGCTTTCGTGCGGACGAAGATGCCGCTCGCTCTGGGCGAGCAGCAGCGTGCTTTTGTATACGCCGATATGGGCGCCACGGACTCAGCGCTGAAGTGGCAGGGCCTCGCCGGCATCCACGCTCGAGAGGATGTGGACCTCGTGGGCGGCTGGCGTCACGTTACCTACCACTTCAGTCCCGGCAACGGGGTCGACTCGCTCGATTTCAACGGGCCGTTCCTTGGGGCGACGCTCGCCTGGTAGCGAGACGACCTCGACGTAGGACCTTCAGTTCTCGACTCCAAAAGCCCGCCGCATCTTGCGCACCAGATCTTTCGTCTGCTCCCCCTGCTCGGAGAGCTGACGTGCAGTCTTTGCGCTCTGTGGCTCGATAGCCTTCAGGAAAGCTCGATTTGCGAGCGCGTATTCTCCCGCGGCCTGGTAGCAGGCGCCCGACTGCTGATAGTCGCCTTGCTGGAAAAGCACCTCCGCCAGCCCGCGCGCCTGATCCCGGGTCGAGACGGGACAAGGCGCGCGTTCCTCGAGCGCAGCGTCGGCCAACGCCAGCCGTGTGGCAGCCAGCAGTAACGCGACTGCGGCAGCTCGCCGCGTTCCCCGACGAGCAACCATCACGATTCGCCTTTAATGTCGTGCCAGACGACAGTTGCCAGGTAACCGAGCGCTGCAATGACCGTAGCGCCAATATCAACAGCCAGAAATTCCATAAATCACCGCCCTGTCATGGGACAGCTAATGTAGTGATGGGCGATGCTGGAGACAGCCCTCAGGCGGGGTAACAGGATGCGTGAGCTAGAGGGGTCGGCGTCTACCCCTTCCGGGCGGTTGTAACATCGGCCGCCGCGGGAGCGGAATTTCCCGCCCTACTGGCGCGCGGAAAGGCTTCTCTTCAGTGCCGACCGCAACGCCGTGGCGGGCTCGGCGACGGGGTTGGGGCAATTCCACGCGACAAAACTGTCGGGACGCACCAGCGTGGCCCCCGAGCTGGAGATCCCGTACGCGGCCGCGAAACCATCGCTTCGGTCTACCAGGTCGCGTCCCACGCAATAGGCCTCCAGCGGCAGGCCCTCGAATTCCGCCTTCATCGCCCGGGCGGCGTCCACCCAGAGCGAGCCTGCAGCGCCGGCGAGCAGCACATGGCGGCCGGCGAGATCGATGGTGGAGATTCGCTCGCCATGACGCTCGAGCCAAAGATGGGGGGCACGCGAGCCCGGTACGCCGCCAGTGCTGCGGGGATCGGCATGCACGCCAAGTGGTGAGTCGTACAGGTAACCGAGCTCGATATGCAGGTCATCGACGACCGGCGCGAGCTGAACGCGCGCCGCCAGCCAGGGTGCCGTACGTGTCACGTAGCGGGAAAAGGCCTGCTCGACGGTGAACGCCCCAACTGGCTTGCGCTCAGTCTCATACGTGCCGAGGAGCGCCGGACCTGCATGGCCATTGATGACGAGCGCGAGCTTCCAGGCAAGATTGTGGACATCGTGGATGCCGGTGTTGCCGCCGAAACCGCCGTTTGGCGGCATGAGATGCGCCGCATCGCCCGCGATGAATGTCCGACCCGCGTGCAACGTGCGCGCAACACTCGCCGTCGCCCGCCAGCGGCTGTAGCCGTCGATCCTCACCGGAAGATCCTGCTTGCCCACCGCGGCACGAACGAGCTCGATCAGTCGCGGCTCACTCAAGTCCGCGGCGGCGTTCACCGCCGCCTCAGGATCGACCGCGGGATCCCCGACGACGTTCACTCCGAGAAAACCGGCAGTGCCGGCACGATTGAGGCGAAAGAATCCGTGCAACGTCGGATTGTTGACGTAGATCAGGCTCCAGGCCTTGTCCCCAACGTATGGAGAAAGGTCCGCGGTGAAATAGATCGTCAGCGAGTTGGAAAAGGCACCACGCCCTTCGTGCTCGATTCCCAAGGCCGCGCGAATCTTCGAGTGCGCACCATCCGCAGCAATCAGGTAGGCACCGCGAAGCTCGCGCGTGCGCTCATGTTTGCTGTCGCGGATCGTCAGGCTGACTCCGCCGGAATCCTGATGCACATCGACGATCTCGGCGCCTTGCACGATGCTGGCGCCGCCGGCGCGCGCGCAATCGCGCAGGATGGGCTCCAGGGTCGGCTGATTCAGGAACAGACGCCGACACGGGCTGAGCAGCTCAACGCCTTCATTCAGATTCGCAATGATGTCCGCGAGCTTCTTGCCGGCGAGCGTCTCCATGACAATGATGGCGCCTTCGGGTACGAACTCCTTCGCGGACTGAGTGCGCACGGCGTCCTCGATGCCGAGGCCGCGGAACATCTCGAGCGTGCGCATGTGGAAGAAAGCAGCCCGCGGCAGCGGCGAGCTTGCGGGTAGGCGCTCGATGGTAAGCGAGCGCACACCCTGCTGCGCGAGGAATGCCGCGGCCGACAGACCCACCAGGCCGCCACCTGCGATCAGAACCGGTGCTGTGTCCGTCACGCTGCTCACGGCCTGCGGCGGCTCACCACGAAGGTTTCGTCGTTGAACCACAGACCACCATATTGTTGCAGGACGGCCTGGGTCGCTTCCAGGTAGGCACCGGTCTGCACCACCGAGTCGAGTCGCTCATCCTCGATCTGATTGACGTAGATCGCCGCGTTCCAGGCCGCGAACAGCGTGGAGGTGCCGATGCGGTCGGAGATTTCCGAAGGTAAGGTGTGCATCTGGTAGCGAAAGATGGCCTTGTCGTCGGGCTGCGCGCTGAAGGAAAACCCGCGTGCTTGCCGGCCGAGCTCGGACTTCAGCGCGGTAATCAGCTGGTGCCGGTCCACCTGGAAGGGATTTTCCCCCGGCCAGAGCTTGCGAATGATTTCGAGAGCGGGATCGTTTCCATACGACTGGATGGCCAGGAGCCGTCCGCCGGGCGCGAGACTGCGCGCGAGGGGCGCAAGGACCTTCTGGACCTTGAGGCTGGCGGAGGTGCGTGCCCGCCACGGTTGCGAAGCGAGAATGAAGTCATAGTCTTCGAACGTGCGCCCGGGCTTGGGTATGACCGCATCGAGCAGGAATCTCTGATCATCCCGATAGATGATGAGCACCGATGGACGTACATAGATCGGATTACCGGAGCTCTGACTCGGCTTGGTCTCCCAGCCGTAGCCGAGCGTTGTCGTGAGCTCCTCGATCTGTTCCGCGTACTGATGTGCTGAGTTCCCGCTGAGCCGTACTTCCTGCCAGTTGAGCGCCGCCGCCGATTTCACATCGCGCGGCATGAGTCGCGGTGCCTCGGCGTAATGCAGGTTGGTGATCACCAGCACGGTTGCCGGGTGCTCGTGGAAGCGGTCCGGCATCTTTTCCAATCCTAACCGCACATCCTCCAGACTGATCTCCTTGGCCACCACCAGCATCGGCACCACGGGAAAAGCGTGATGGGCACTGCGCATGAGCCGCGCCAGCACGGTCGCATCGCCCATTCCGGCATCGAATAGCCGCAGCGCCGGGGGCGAGGGATGCACGAGCTGCAACTCGCGCGCGGCGCGCCGCGCGATCGACGCCTTCTCGTTGCAGGTGGTCACGAATGCCAGATATTTCTGGCGGTTGTCGTAGAAGCGAAACGGTGTTGAATGGGTTAGCGCGCCGGTCGCGATCCTCGCGAGCGCAGCGCTACCGGTGTTGGCCGGAACGGGTGAGCGAGTCGCGCGGAGCGGAGTGCGGGGCACGGCTGCGCTGCACTTATCCCCACAGGCGGCGCGAGGCGATGCGCGCACCTTCGACCAGGGACTCGAGCTTCAGATACGCAATATCGGGTTCGACCGGCCCAAACCCCGCAAAGGTGCCGAACCCGCAATCCGTGCCCGCCATCACACGCTCGCGGCCGACGATGTGTGCGAAACGCTCCAGCCGCTCGGCGACCAGCTCGGGGTGCTCGATGTAGTTGGTAGTGGTGGTGAGCATTCCGGGAATCAGGATCTTGTCTTCCGGGATAGCTGCGCTCTTGAAGACTGCCCACTCGTGGGCATGGCGCGGGTTAGCCGCCTCGAACAGCAGTGCCTGCGGTTTGGCCTTGAGCACGATCGGTAATAGACGCGCCATCGCTATGTCGTGATGGTGCGGGCCTTCGTAGTTGCCCCAGCATACGTGCATGCGCACGCGCTCCGCCGGCACGTTGCGCAGGGCGTAATTGAGGACCTCTATGTGGCGCGCGGCAAGCGTCTCGAACTCCTCGAGCGAGCGATCGCGGTACATGGTGTGACGTCCCATCGCCAGATCCGGAGCATCGATCTGCAGGATGATGCCAGCCGCGACGATGGACTCGTATTCGTTCTGCAGCGCAGCGGCAAGCGCCTCGAGGTACGCATCCTGAGTACGGTAATAGTCGTTTGGTTGAAAGAGTGCGATCACACCGGGCGAAGCCGCGTTCATGAACATGCCGGTCGGCCGCGCCGCTGCGGCCGCAGCCTTCAGATTGCCGATGTCGATCTCCAGCGGCTTTCTGTCCTTGACGGTCACCGCCCCGATGCAACGCGGACGCCGGTACTTGGCCGTCGCACCCCGTTCGGCGAGCTTACGCAGCAGGCCTGGAAACTCGACCAGGTCCTGCCCAGGCTCGCGCGGGGTGTCGCCACCAAAGCCATCGAGACGGCGCGCGATGTAGGTGGCGTAGCTGATCTTGCTCATCTCGCCATCGCTGACGATATCGATGCCAACCTCGACCTGTCGGCGCACGACCTCGGCTACCGCGGCTGCGATGACCGCGTCGTCGCGTGCCACGTCACGGGTTTCCTCGCGCTCGCGCGCGAAGAGCACGTCGGTCACGGCCTGGCTGCGGGGCAGGCTGCCGACGTGCGTGGTGAGAATCCGCCCGGCGCTTGCGCTCATTGATCCATGCCCCCCTACTCCCTCAGCTCTTGTCCGGCGCAGCCGCGACGGCAGGCCGCAGCCTGAAGTCGTAGTTGACGGTGTAGAAAGGGGTATCCAGTCGCTCGCCGTCCGCGCCGACTCCCGGGGGATGCCGCTCGAACTCCACCACTAGCGACTCTTTCATTCCGAAGACGGCATCGGAATCCAGGTATCGACTGCCGGCTACGAACAGGTGCGTGGTCACCGGCAGGTGTCCAGGCGCGGAGACGATCATGTGCACGTGTCCGGGGCGATACGGGTGACGCCCCATCTTGCGCAGCATCTGCCCGACCGGCCCGTCCGTCGGCACCGGGTAAAAGGTCGGCCTGATCGAGCGAAACCAGTAGCGCCCCGCGCTATCGGTGCGGATCCGGCCGCGCGCCTTCATGCCCGCCTCGCCCGGGAGCTGCATGTCGTAGTTGCCTTCACCATCGCCCGACCAGATGTCCAGCAGCGCATTCGGCAGTGGCGTGCCGTCGGTGCTCAGCACGCGTCCGGAATAGAACGCCGGCTCCCCCTTGACCCCTTCGGCGAGGTTACTGCCGCACGGCAGCTCTGGAGCCCCTTCCCAGTAGAACGGACCCTGAACCGTCGATTCGACGCTGCCATCGTGCACCGGATGGTTGAGAGTAATGACCAGCACCGACACTCCGAGCGTATCGGAGAGCAGGATGAATTCCTGGCGCTTGTCCGTGCAAGCCTTGCCGACCTCGGTGAGAAACTGAATGGCCGTGAACCATTCGGACTCGGTCAACTTCACTTCGCGCACGAACTCATGCAGGTGGGTGACCAACGAGGTCATGATGCGCGCGAAGCGCGGGTCCTCGCATGCGGCGAGCCGTTCGATCACCGCCTGAGTAATGCTGTGCTCGTCGAACTCGCGCATGAATCACACGGCGGTGGGTCCGCAACTCTCAGCGATAGGTGTTGTTCGAGGTGTGGTCCCCCGCCAGCCAGCGCTTCAGCGATTGATGTGCGTCGGCGCGCCGGGCGCGCCCGATCTTCTCCACATCCGGATGATCGCGGGTGAACTCGAGGATCAGGCCGTTGGGATCAGTCACATACACTGAGCGACAATAGCCGTGCTCGAGCACGAAGGTATCCGGAGGTTTGATGCCGGCCTTGGCAATGCGGGCCTCGATGTCGGCCTGAGCCTCTGCATCGACGCGCAGCGCAATGTGATGGAACGGCGTAGCCGGCATCTTGGGCCCGAATTCCTCCTGGTCCGCCGGGTCGGCAAACTGAAAGAACGCCAGCGCGCCGCCGTCGCCGATCCCATAAAAGGTGTGGACGTAGGTGCGCACCTTGCCGAACAGCTCGTCCGATTCGCACCAGGTTGCCATCAACGGCAGCCCGATGATGTCTTCGTAGAACTGGCGTGTCTTTTCCTGATCCTTCGTCACGTAGGCGGTGTGATGCAACCGCGAAGGCAGGTTCTTGGTCTGCGCCATTGACTGCTCCTCCTTCTTTAGAACTTGAACGTGAAGTCCAGACCGTAGCGCCGCGGCGGTGCTCTCCACAGGAAGCCGCCAGCCGAGAACTCCGCGTTGTACACCTTGTTGGTCAGATTCTTCGACCAGGCGGTCACCGACCAGCGCTCGCCCTCGAGGCCGGCCCGCAGGTCCAGCAGGTCGACCGGATCGCGCGAGGTCACATTATACGGGTCCCACCAGGTGGTACCGATCATCTGATAGTCGAGACGTAGCACCCCGTTCACTCCGCCACCGAGGGGCTGATGTACCTGGAAACCCGCGTTGATGGTGTCCTTGGTCAGTAGCGGCGGCCGGTTACCGACCACGGTCGGATCCTCCATGTTGGTGATCTTGCCGTCGGTGTAGCCGAAGCTCGCGTACAGGTCGAGCCAATTTGTCGCCACGGCGGTGAGCTCGAGCTCTCCACCTTTGTAGCGCGCATCGAGGTTGCCGAGATTCTGAGTCGAGGTGGTCGCATCAAAGTAGAAGAAGTAGCCGTTGGTGGAGGTGGTATCGAATAGCGCCGCATTCACCGCGAGCCGCCGGTCAAGGAACTCGCTCTTCATGCCAATTTCCCAGGTATCGGCGATCTCGGCCTGGAAGATGTCATGCACGCCCTTCTGCCCCGCGGCCGCGGCAACGGCGCCGACACCTGTCTGGTTGAAGCCACCGCTGCGGAAACCGCGGCTCCAGCCGCCATAGAGCGTTACGTTGTCGCTCGGCTTATAGCGCAGGGTGAACTTCGGCTGGACGGCGTCAAAGGTCTCCTTGCGCACCAGGCCGGTGTAGGCGGCGGGCTTGGTCGCGGCTGGCAGGAATTGGTTGGGCGTATCGGTGGTGTTCTGCCGCTGATCCTCGTCGTAGCGAAGCGCCACATCGAGCTCGAGCTGCCTGGTGAAGTCGTAAGTCGCATCGGCGAACACCGCCCAGGCATTGTTGCTCTGCGAATCCGCGAGGAAAGTTACGTTGGTGTTGGTTGCGAACGGATTGGTCGGATCGACAATCGGGTCGCGATAGACCCTCGGCACGCCTTCTCCCCGGTCGACGATGTTGTCGGTGGATATGAAACGATCCGTATGAATGAAATACGCCCCCGCGATCCACGCGAAACCGCCGACCTTGTTGGAAGTGAAGCGCAGCTCCTGGCTCCAGGTAGTCACGTCGATGAACTGGCTTTGGCTCAGATCGAACGGCCCGCCTTGGGAAGGTAATGGGTACGGAGGAGGTATGCCAAGGCAAGACGGACAGTTGTAGAAAATGGAGCTAGTAATAGGCCGGAAATCGTAGGCGTCACCGGTGTCGATTTCCTTGGTATGGTCCCAGTCCGTGATCGACGTGAATGTGCCGGGTGCCATGGCGTAATCGAGCTTGAGTGCGATATCGCTCACGTCACGCGTGTCGGTGCCGAGGTTATTGGTCTGGATCGGGCTGGTGATGTCGTTGGCGTTCGGCGGCGTACTGAAGCTGGTGAAAGGATTCGCCTCATCAGAGCGCGGAATGATGTAGTAATAGGCGGTCGTCTCGACGTGGTCGCCGAAAAAGCGCAGATCTGCGGTCAACTGGTCGGAGGGTCTCCACAAGAGGCGCAAACGCCCGGAGTAATCGCGGTAGGGATCCGCCTTGTGATCGAGGTAGGTGTTCTCCAGGTAGCCGTCGGTGTTGTAGAAGTTGACCGAGGCGCGGTACTTGAGCGTTCCGGCGGAGTCTATCGGTCCCCCGACCGCTACCTGCGCCTTCTCCGACACTCCGTTGCCCACACCTACCTTGGCGGCGCCTTCGAAATGATCGGACGGCTCGGCGGTGTTGATGATGATCGCCCCGCCGATGGCGTTGCGGCCGTACAAGGCGCCCTGCGGCCCTTTCAGCACCTGGATCGAGGTGACATCGTTCAGCTCCTGGTCGAACTCGTACGGATTGGGCTCGAGCACGCCATCGACCAATACCGCAACGGAGGGCTCGCTGTTGCGCGCCTGCGAAATGCCGCGGATGGTGATGAATGAGTTGCCGACGTTCTGCACTTCCACCAGGGTCATATTCGGGACCAGTGCGACGAAATCGCGCGGCGCCTCGATGCCCGCCGACTGGATCGTCTGCTGCGTGAAGGCGTCCACGGTGACCGGCACATCGAGCAGCGCCTCTTCGCGCTTGCGGGCGGTGACCACCACCTCCTCGAGGGTCGGCTCGGCTCCCTGCGCCGCGCTTTTGGTCTGGGTCTGTCCCCAGACGGGCACGGTGAGGGTCAGGACGCCGAGCGCGGCAGTCAGCAGTAATAGTGTTCGGCGCAACGCAGTGAACATGTGAGACCCCTCTCTGCTTGTGTTGATTGTCGGCTCGTCATCGTCAGGACTTCACACCCGGGCCGGCTGCCGTGCCGGAGCCCTCGAGCTCGCCGCGCACCAGCCGTGCACCGGCCACCATGGCCTGGAGCTTGCCGAAAGCGACGTGGCGCGGCAGGTACTTCATGCCGCAGTCCGGTGCCACCAGTAAATTCCCGGCTTCGACGTAGGGCAGCGCGCGCCGGATGCGGCTCGCCACGACCTCGGGCGACTCGACGTCGTGACTCGCGAGATCGATGACGCCGAGGATGATCTTCTTGTCAGGCAGCTGCTTGAGCACCGCACAGTCGAGGCTCGATTGTGCGGTCTCGATCGACACCTGTTGACAGCGGCACTCGGCGAGCTCCGGCAGGAACGAGTAGCCGGATGGGCGCACGTGAATGATGGCGGCGTAGCCGAAGCAGATGTGCACCGCCGTCGTGCCACGCACTCCTTCGAACGCCCGGTTCAAGGCACTGAGACCGAAGGCGCGCGCCTCCTCCGGCCGTGCCTGCATGTAGGGCTCATCGATCTGCACGATGTCCGCGCCGGCGCTGAACAGATCGCGGATCTCCGCATTGACCGCTGTGGCGTAGTCCATCGCAGCGCCTTCACGGCTGCCGCCGTAGTAGTCGATCTGCGCCTGTTGCGCCATGGTGAACGGCCCCGGCACAGTCGCCTTGATCGGCCGCTGAGTATGGCGGCGCAGGAACTCGAGGTCGCGGACCCCGACGGCGTTGCGCCGGCGAATCGGACCGACCACGCGCGGCACCGGATTCGGATGCCCGCTGCGATCCAGGGCAGTGCCCGGATTGTCCAGATCGATCCCCTCGAGCGCAGTGGCAAAGCGATTCGAGTAGCTCTCGCGGCGGATCTCGCCGTCAGTGATGTAGTCGAGTCCGGCATCCTCCTGTGCCTTGATGGCCATGATCGTCGCATCATCCTGGGCCTCGGCGAGATACGACTCAGGAACGCGCCACAGCTCTCGCGCCCGCACTCGCGGAGGAAAGCGCCCGGCAAGCCGCCCGCGGTCGATGAGCCAATCGGGCTGCGGATAACTGCCGACCAGCATCGTGGGAAGGAGCATGCGCACTAGCCTCCTGCGCTGCCTGAGCCGGAACCTACAGCCGCCGCCTGCGCCGTCGGCCAGGGCTGACCACGCGCCAGAGCCGCGCGTATCGCGTTGCCGTGCTCATCGAGGAGCGGCGCTGGGCGCACCGAGCGCGCACGCGCGCCATCGAACTGGAATGCGGGCCGCACTGCGTACGCCGCCTCATGCGGTGACTCGACCGGCACCACGATGCCGAGGTGCTCGACCTGCGGATCCTGCACCACCTCATCGATACGATTGACCGGTGCGTACGGCACGTCCTGCGCACGTAACCGCTGCTGCCAGTGCGCGAGCGGTTGGCGAGCGAAGCGCCCATCGAGCTCCTGGCGCAAAGTCTCATACTCGGCAATACGCCGCTCGCGCGGATTGAACCGCGCGTCGCTTGCAAGCTCCGGCGCTTCCAAGGCCGCAATCAGTCCCTGCCAGAACTTCTCCAGCGAGGAAAGATGGATGGCAATGAGTCGCGCGTCGGAGGTGTGCAGAATGTAGGCCTGCGCGAGGCGCGGGCGGTCCGCGGAGGTGGGTGTCTGGCCGAGTGCAAAGAAGGCCGCGAATGGCTCGACCGCGAAATGCATCATCGCTTCGAGCATCGACACCTCGAGATGACAGCCACGGCCGGTGCGTCCGCGTTGTACCAGGGCGCCGAGAATTCCCTGGGAGCCATAGAGCCCGGTAATAGCATCGGCGAGCGCCGGACCCAGGAACTGCGGACGGCGGTAGTCGACCACCACACTCAGAAAGCCGCTGAGTGCCTGCGCCACCGAGTCGTAACTCGGATGTCCCGCGTAGGGGCCCGTCGAGCCAAAGCCGCTGATGGAGCAATAGACCAGTCGGCGATTGAGCTGCAGCAGTTCCTCGGCCCCGGCATTGAGTCGCGCTGCGGTGCCGGGGCGGAAATTCTGGATATAGACGTCCGCTTCGCGCACCAGTCTGCGGAACAGCTCGCAGTCCTGCGCGCGCTTCATATCGAGCGCAATGCTGCGCTTGTTGCGGTTATAAGCCTGGAAATGCGGTGAATACTGGCCGCCCTGATACGCCCGATAGGGATCACCCTCCGGGCTCTCCACCTTGATCACGTCTGCACCGAGGTCGGCCAGCATCATTCCGGTACAGGGACCGGTGATGAAGGTGCCCTGCTCGACGACTCGAACGCCCGCAAGTGTCTCTTGCATGAGGCTACGCGTCATCACTCGGCTTGAAGCCGGGGGGCGCCTCGCCGTCGTAATCGATGGCCTGCGCCGCGGCGTGCGACATCACGAAGCCGATGGCGCGTTGCTGCTCCTCGACCAGATGGGCGATGAGCCCGGCGGTGCGCGCGAGCACCGGAACACCCTTCAGGCCAAGAAGCGGATAACCGGCGTCCAGCAGCACGGCGGGGATTGCACCGGAGACATTGAGCGTGAGTGGCCGGTTGAGA
>DATJFM010000016.1:0-24624 GCA_035495655.1 Steroidobacteraceae bacterium | reverse complement strand
ACGCCACGAACGTCCCGCCGTAGGTCTCGGCCATCACCTTCGTCAGCGCCGCCGTCAACGTCGTCTTGCCGTGGTCCACATGACCAATCGTCCCAACATTCACGTGCGGCTTGCTGCGCTCGAATTTCTCTTTGGACATGGAAGTTTCCTCGAAAGGGCGCCGCGCATCGCGGGGCGCCGAAAACCCGACAAACCAACTTTCAACTCAACACCGGCTGCCTGGGCGGCTGGAGCCCAGGACCGGGATTGAACCGGTGACCTCGTCCTTACCAAGGACGTGCTCTACCAACTGAGCTACCTGGGCCGACCTCGGTCGCCAACATCGCGAGTTAACGTGGAGCGGGTAGTGGGAATCGAACCCACGTCATCAGCTTGGAAGGCTGAGGTTCTACCATTGAACTACACCCGCGCTGATGGCGTCCTCTGCCGGCCCCGCTCCGGCTCGCCTTCCGCCCTCGGGTGGTGGAGGGGGAAGGATTCGAACCTTCGAAGGCGTAAGCCGGCAGATTTACAGTCTGCTCCCGTTGGCCGCTTGGGTACCCCTCCGCAAAACGAGCCGCGTATTGTGATTTTGCCCCGGCGGGGTGTCAATGCGTTCCTGGCCCGTTATTTGCTTGCCGGGAAGCAAGCCCAGGGGCGCACACGGTCAGGGCGGCGCTCGTTCCCGGGCGGTGCTCCCCCGCAGGCGGCCGAGCGTTCCCTCGTCCAGCCGGCGGACGGTTCCGGGCCGCATGCCGCTCGGCAGCTCGACCGGCCCGTACCGGATCCGCAGCAAACGGCTGACTTCGAAGCCGACGGCGTCCCAGAGCCTGCGCACCTCGCGATTTCGGCCCTCGTGCAGCACCACGCGGAAGCTGCTGTGGGCGCCCTGGCCCGCTCCCTCGGGGCAGATGCGATCGAAGCGCGCCGGCCCGTCCTCGAGGACCACTCCCTCGAGGAGCGCGCGAATCGCCTCGGGCCCCGGCCTGCCGCGAACCCGCACCAGGTACTCCCGCTCGACCTCGCCGGAGGGGTGCATGAGCCGATGTGCCAGCTCGCCGTCGGTGGTGAGGAGCAGCAACCCGGCGGTATTCACATCGAGCCGTCCCACGCTGATCCAACGGCCGTGATGCGGCATCGGCAGCCGCTCGAACACCGTTGGCCTTCCCGCGGGATCGCGGCGCGTAGTGACCTCGCCGAGAGGCTTGTAATAAAGGAGTAGCTCGGGCGCCGGCTCCTCGCTGCCGAGATCGAGCCGCCTGCCATCGAGGCACACCTCATCCGTTCGGGACGCACGCTCGCCAAGCTGCGCCGTCCGGCCGCCCACGCTCACACGGCCCGCCCGGATCCAGTCCTCGATCGTACGGCGCGAGCCGAGGCCGGCCTCGGCAAGAAGCTTCTGCAATCTGATCATGCGATCATAACGACAAAGTCTTACAAGCCCCGCGGGATGCCTTGCCCGCCCTCCCAAGCCGAGCGTAGAAGGACATCATGATCTACGACAGTATTCTCGGCACGATCGGGAAGACTCCCATCGTGCGCATCAATCGTCTCGCGCCCAAGCACGCCACGCTGTACGTGAAGTGCGAGTTCTTCAACCCGCTGGCCTCGGTGAAGGACCGTCTGGCCATCGGCATCATCGAGGACGCCGAGCGCACCGGGGCCCTCAAACCGGGACAGACGGTAGTCGAGGCTACCTCGGGCAACACCGGTATCGCACTGGCCATGGTGTGTGCCGCAAAGGGATACCCGTTCGTGGCAATCATGACCGAGACCTTCTCGGTCGAGCGGCGCAAGCTCATGCGCATCATGGGTGCACGCGTCATCCTCACTCCCGCGGCCGAGCGCGGCAGTGGCATGGTGCGCAAGGCCGCAGAGCTGGCGAAGAAGCACGGCTGGTTTCTTGCGCGGCAGTTCGAGAACGAGGCCAACCCCGCCTATCACCGTAGTACCACGGGCCCCGAGATCATTCAGGATTTCGTCGGCCGGCGGCTGGACTACTTCGTGACCGGCTGGGGAACCGGCGGCACGCTGACCGGAGCGGGCCAGATGATCAGGCTCGCGCGGCCGGAGGTGCAGATCATCGCCTGCGAGCCTGCCGGGGCGGCTCTGCTTTCGGGCAAGCCGTGGGCCCCGCACAAGATACAGGGCTGGACGCCGGATTTCCTGCCGGCCGTGCTCGATCGCGAGGTAGCCCACCGGGTCGTTACGGTCACGGAAGCCGAAGCGGTTGAAAACGCGCGGCAGCTCGCCAGCGAGGAGGGCATTTTCTGCGGGATCTCCTCCGGGGCGACATTCGCTGCCGCCGCCAAGGTGGCCGCTGATGCCCCGGAAGGCGCGGTCATTCTCGCCATGCTGCCGGATACAGGTGAGCGGTATCTCTCGACGATTCTCTTCGAGGGGATCGCCGAGGGAAGCGATCCGGAGCCCTGAGCGCGCGTCTGCCCCCGTGCGGGTGCGCCGCTCTAGTGAATTCTTCTCATGGATGCGCGCCAGTACGCTGTGCTGTCCGATCCTTTCCCCATGTGGCGGGGCGGTGTGCTGCACGGTGCCCGCATCGCCTACGAGACCTGGGGCAAGCTCAACGCTG
Organism: Steroidobacteraceae bacterium; assembly: GCA_035495655.1. Lineage (GTDB taxonomy): Bacteria > Pseudomonadota > Gammaproteobacteria > Steroidobacterales > Steroidobacteraceae > 13-2-20CM-66-19. The sequence goes on along the minus strand of DATJFM010000016.1, from coordinate 22,055 downwards.
CACGTGACAACGCGCTGCTGCTGTTCACCGGACTTTCGCCACCGGCGCACGCTGCCGCCTCGGCGCAGGACCCGAGTGCCGGCTGGTGGGAAGGGATGGTCGGTCCGCGACTCGCCATCGACACCGAACGCTTCTTCGTGGTGTGCGTGAACTCCCTTGGCAGCTGTTTCGGCTCGACGGGGCCAGCCTCCGATGATCCCTACACCGGCAAGCCGTACCGACTCACGTTCCCGGACCTGTCGGTCGAAGACATCGCGCGCGCAGGCTTCGAGACCGTTCGCAGCCTCGGAATCAACCGTCTCGACACCGTCATGGGGCCCTCGCTCGGAGGCATGGTGGTGCTCGCGTATGCCGCCTTGTTTCCCGGTGCCGCGCGGCGCCTGGTGTGCATCTCCGGCACAGCGGCGGCAGCGCCATTTGCCATCGCGCTCCGATCCATCCAGCGGGAGTGCATCACCTCGGACCCGGCCTGGGCGGGCGGAAACTACTCTTCCGAGCATCCTCCGGTCACCGGTCAGCGCCTCGCGCGCAAGCTCGGCACCGTGACCTACCGCTCGGCGGCCGAATGGCAGCTGCGCTTCGGGCGTCAGCCCATCCGCGAGGACATGCGACGCGGAGACCCCTTCGCCTCGGAGTTTGCCGTACAGGGATACCTCGAGAGCCTGGCACAGCGTTTTGTCAGCGCGTTCGATGCCAATTGTTACCTTTATATTTCGCGTTCCATGGACCGCTTCGACCTCGCGGCGCACGGCGAGCCGGTGGGCCTGTTGCGCAGGGCCGCCCTCGAGCAGGCGCTGGTGATCGGTGTGCAGACGGACCTGCTTTTTTCGGTAAACGAACAGCGCCAGGTTGCGGGCTTTCTCGAGGCCGCGGCGGTGGCCACGCGCTTCGCCCCCCTCCCCTGCATCGAGGGCCACGACGCATTTCTCATCGATCTGGAGACCTTCGGCAGCGAGATCCGCTCGTTCCTGGAAAGCGGCTAAGCTAACGCAAGCATTACGTTTAATTCACCGCGGCAGGCCACGTTGCACAAGGCATAATGCGCATGCGCTCAGAGCACAACAACAGAACAACCAGGATTACGGGGAAACGCAGTGGAACGCCGGCTGCATACCAGGCATCGCGCGCGCACCATCGTCTACATCACAGTACCAGGCGGTCGACGCAAACTCTGCAAGGCGGTCAACCTGAGCGCCACCGGCGTTTTCATCGAGACATCCAACCTCGGTCTGCGCAAGGGTCAGCACGTGGTGCTGTCCTTCGCGATCAACTTAGGTGGTATCACCAAGCTCCATCGGCGCACGGCGGTGGTCGCGCACGTCTCGCGCGGTGGCACCGGGTTGATGATGGAGTCACTCGCGCAGTCCTCGAGCTGAGTCCGCCGGACGCTGCGATCGCGAGCGGGCGGCGCCGTGAGGCGCCGTGGAGCTGCCCATGAACGAAAAGATTGCTCTGGCGCGTCGCCAGCTGCTGCAGCGGCTCGCGCTCGGTGCGTGCCTGCTGCCGCTCGGTGGCGGCTCGCGCAGCGCGCATGCCTCGACGCCTCTGCTCGCAGTCGATGCGCCGGAAGCCAAGGCGGTGAAATACGTCGAGGATGCCAAGAATGCGCGCGGAGCCACTGCGGGCAGCAGCTGCGCCAACTGTGCCCTCTATCAGGGAGCCGAGGGATCCGCGCGCGGACCGTGCCAGCTGTTCCCCGGTAAGGACGTGAAAGCCGCCGGATGGTGCAGCTCGTGGGCGCCCCAGCTGTGAAGCTGGCGCGCACGCGCTCCTGCCTTCACTCGTAGCAGGGTCCGATCTCGCGCACCTCGATCGTGGCCCACTGTGCCGCCGGGCACTCGGCAGCGAGACTCAGCGCCTGGTCGCGTGTTGCGCAGTCGAGCAGGAAAAATCCGCCGACCAGCTCCTTCGATTCGGTGAAGGGTCCATCGACGACGCTCTGCCGTCCGGCGCGGATGCTGACGCGTGCCGCGGGCGCGCGCAGCGAGTCGCTCGCGAGCAGCACGCCGCGCGTCTTGAGCGACTCGGTGTAATCGAGCATGCGCCGATAAATCCCGTGCGCCTCCTCTGGCGCGCGCGCCGTGCGCTGTCCGCGCGGCTCGACGATCAGCAGCATGTACGACATCAGATCTCTCCGCGCTCGCACGCAGCCGCGCGATCGAGCAGCAGGCGGCTCTCGCGTGTGTTCTGCGTCAAAGTGGCGGCGCGCTCGAATTCGCCGCGCGCTTCCTGATAACGGCCGAGCCTGGCGAGCAGGTCACCGCGCACGCTCGGCAGCAAATGGTAGGAGTGCAGCGCACCCTGCGCAGCGAGCTGGTCGGCAAGCTCGAGGCCGGCTGCCGGCCCATAGGCCATGGAAACCGCCACCGCGCGGTTGAGCTCAACCACCGGTGAAGATGACAGGCGTGCGAGCTCGTCGTAGAGCGCAGTGATGAGCACCCAGTCGGTATCGTTGGCACTTGCCGCACGCGCATGACAAGCGGCGATGGCGGCCTGCAGCAGGTAGGGGCCGCGTAGCGCACCGAGCTTCTCGCCACGCGCAAGTGCCAGCAGCCCGCGGTGAATCAGCAGCGGGTCCCAGAGCGCGCGGTTCTGCTGCATCAGCAGGATCGGCTCGCCGTTCTGGCCGACGCGCGCACTGAGCCGGGAGGCCTGGATCTCCATGAGCGCCACCAGACCGTGCACCTCCGCCTCGAGCGGCGCGAGCTCGGCGAGCATGCGCCCGAGCCGCAGCGCTTCTTCGCACATGGCCTGCCTGGTCCAGTCATTGCCGGCAGTCGCGGAGTAGCCTTCGTTGAACACCAGGTAGATGACCTCCATCACCGAGGACAAACGCTCGCGCAGTTGCTCGGGCGCGAGCGCCTCGAAGGGGACGCGGGCGGCGGCGAGTGTGCGTTTGGCGCGCACGATGCGCTGCGCAATGGTCGCCTCCGGCACCAGGAATGCGCGCGCGATCTCTGCGGTGGTGAGCCCGGCCAGCAGTTTCAGGGTGAGTGCCGTGCGCGCCTCGGTCGAGAGGAGCGGATGACAGGCGATGAACATGAGCCGCAGCAGGTCATCACCGACTACATCGTCGGCGCTGTGCTCGAGCGAGTCGCCCTGGCTCAGCTGCTCCATCTCGAGCTCATGGCCGAGCGCCTGGTGTTTGCGGGACAGCATGCGCCGGCGCCGCAGCTGATCGATGGCGCGGTGCTTGGCGGTGGCCATCAACCAGGCAGCGGGCTTGTCCGGAATGCCCGCGTGCGGCCACTGCTCGAGCGCTGCAACCAACGCATCCTGCGCCAGCTCCTCTGCGAGAGCGACGTCGCGCAGCAGGCGCGTGAGTCCGGCGATCAGGCGTGCGGACTCGATGCGCCATACGGCATCGATGGCGCGATGGGCAGCGGTAGTCGTCATGGCCGCCGATGACACCATCGCAGCCGCAACAGCGCAAGCAAAGCTCGCTCAACTGTGTTCACCAAGCGACAGAGTGGGGTTGCGCGCCAAGCCATGCACTCCCCTACGACGAAGCGGGCCGCCTGCAATCGACATGCGCGCGGTAGTTTTCGGCCTGGTCTAAGCTGCCGCGGTGCCGTCAGTTTGCCAGTGAGCATGCCGCATCCCAGCCATCGCCGCCTCTCGGCCCTGCGCTTCATCAGTGTCGAGGCGCTCGGCGGAATAGTGCTGCTCGCCGCCGCGGCATTCGCGCTCGCCTGTGCCAACTCGCCGCTCGCCGGTGCCTACGAGTCCTTGTGGCGGCAGCGGTTGAGCCTGGGTGTGCCGCTGCTTGCGGCGGGCGATCTGCGCTTCTGGGTGAATGACGGGTTGATGAGCATTTTTTTCCTGCTCGTGGGCCTCGAGATCCGCCGCGAGCTGCACGATGGCACGCTGTCCAATCCACGTATCGCGACGCTCCCGATCATCGCTGCCGCCGGCGGAGTGGTCGTGCCCGCACTCTTATATATGCTCGTGGCCCGCGGCCCTGCGGTCGCGCGCGGCTGGGCGATCCCGACCGCTACCGACATCGCCTTCGCCCTCGGAGTGCTGTCGCTCGCGGGCCGCGTGCCCATGGCGTTGCGCATGCTGCTGCTGACGCTCGCCATCGCGGACGACATCGCGGCCATTCTCATCATTGCGCTGTTCTATTCCGGCGGTCTGGCGCTCGCGCAGTTCCTGCTCGTTGCCGCCGGTATCGCTCTGGTTCTGCTGCTGCAGGCGATCGGCGTGCGCTCGCCGCTCGCGTATGCGTTGCCCGGGGCGGTGCTGTGGCTCGGCATGCTGCACTCCGGCGTGCATCCGGCATTGACCGGTGTGGTGCTCGGGCTTCTCACCCCGGTGACCGCCGAGTTCGGGCTCAGCGCGCGGCGTCGCGCGCGCAAACAGCGCAATACGCCCAGCGCGAATGTCGCGCTCCCGCCGCCAATTTCTTCCGAGGCTCCCGTAGCGCGCGTCGAGGCCATGCTGCATCCGTACGTCGCCTTCGGCATCATGCCGCTGTTCGCCTTCGCCAATGCGGGCGTGCGCCTCGAGGGTCTCGAGTTTTCTGCCGGCCCGCCGCTCGAGGTCGGTACAGGAATCGTGCTGGGACTGGTGCTCGGCAAGCCCACGGGCATCGTGCTCGCTGCGCTCGCTGCCGTGAGACTGAAAGTCGCCGAGCTACCGCCAAGCCTGCGCTGGTCTCACCTGATGCTGCTGGGCATCCTGGGTGGGATCGGCTTCACCATGTCGATCTTCATCGCCAACCTCGCATTCGATGATCCGCCGCTCCTGGTCGCTGCGAAGTTCGCTGTGCTGGCGGGCTCCGCCATCGCTGCGACGCTCGGTGTGATTGTCGGCCGCCTGAGCCCAACACGGACATGACCGGAGCTCGAGCGAGGCGGTCTGCAAGCTTAAGCTTGGCCGTCATGGCGCTGATTATGTCAGGTAGCACGCTTCCTGCTGCGTTGCGGCATAGAGTCCAGCACCTGCCGCGCTTGCCGACGAGGGTGTTGCAGCCCAACAATGCATGCGTGCCGTCGGCAATCTAAAAGCAAGAACTCCAGCATGCACTCGCCACGGATTCTACTGGTCGGTCCGTACGACCCGAATTGCGGGGAATACACTTTTCTCGCGCCGCCCCTCGGTGTGTGGCGGCTCGCCGGTGTACTCGAGTCCGCAGGCGTAACCGTCAAGGTCTTCGATCCGAACTGCTGCAGCGCACCGCCTCAGCGTGCACTCGAGCGTGAAGTGCTCGCCGGTGCGTGGGACGTGATCGGCATCTCGACCACAGGCATGACGTTGCGCTTCGACCTCGAGCTCGCACACCGCGCGCGGCGCATGGCGCCCAAGGCGCTGCTCATTGCCGGTGGCATGGAAGCGACCTTTCGACCCGAGCTGCTGTTCGAGCTGGCTCCGTTCGATCGCGTGATACTCGGCGAAGGTGAGCGGCCGCTTCTCGAGCTCGTCGCGCGGCTGCGCTCGGGAGCCTCGACGGCCGGTATCGTCGGAACGGCCGAGCGCACCGCCGATGGCCGAATACTGAAGCTTCCCCAGCAGGCACTCGATGCCGCGGCGCTGCGTGACGCGGTGTTCCGCACTCCGTACGAGCGCATGCCGTATCGGCAGTATTGGGATCGTCTCGAAGCGGCGTATCGCCTGGGCGCGCTGCCGAGCAAGGCAGCGCGCGAGGCACGTCTCGCCGAGATCCGCTCGGTGCGCCTCATCACGCTCAACTATTGCCCAATGGGCTGCACCTTCTGCTCGGCCACTAACTTCCTCCACGAAGCCCAGGGTAGCGTCGCCCGCATCGCTCGCCTCGAAGCGGATGACTGTGTACAGATGCTCGAGCGCATCGTCGCGGCACAGCCGGCGGTGCGCACCGTGATCTTTCAGGACGATATCTTCGTCTTCACCAAGGATCGCCGCATCCTGCCGCTATGCGAGGCGATCCTCGCCGCCAAGAAAAAGGGATCGTTGCCGCACGAGCTGCAGTTCATCAGCACTAACCGCATCGACGCGATGTCACCGGAACGGCTCGCAGCCATGAGGCGCGCCGGCTTCCGCGTGCTCGGCTTCGGCATCGAAAGCTTCTCGCACCAGATATTGGGTGAGTTCAACAAGGCGCAGATCTACTCCAACATCGAGCCGACGCTGGCGAGCGCGCTCGAGCTCGGCATTACCCCGTTCCTGGATATCATCCTCAGCTCCCCGCGGGCCAGGCTTGCGGATGTCGCGACGACGCTGCGTGGCGCGTGGCGCTGGCTGCAGCAGGGCTGCGAAGTGGGCATCTACCCGTACATAATCCCGTTCTCGGGTGCGGCCATGGCGGATGATCCGGAGCTGAAGCCGTTCACCGTGCACGAGCGGCGGCGCATCCGCGGCACGCGGATTTCCTGGGAGCAACCGGCGAAGATCCTGCCGCTCGATCCCGATGTGAGCGCGACGGTTCTCGCCATCGAGCGCGACTATGAGGCGCGGCTCACCGATCTGCAGCGCAGGGTCGCGCATCTGCCCTCGAGAACGCGCTCACTGCTGTGGATTCTTTCCTCGCTCGAGCCGATGGCGATGCACGGCCTGCACATCGCCGATGCCGAGCAGGTGCGCGCCGCGGTCTTGGCGAAACTCCCGCAGCAGCCCTCACCGATCGTAGCCAGCGCATGAAAGCGGCTCGGCCCTGGACATTGATAGCGCCTGCAGCGGTGTGCGCATTGCTCACCATCTGGATCGTGCTCGCGGCGGCGAATGTGCAGGCGGCGAGCGTCTCGCTCCTCATCTATGGGCTCGCCAATCTCATCGTATACACCGACGCGCTGGATCTGTTTCTGCGATTGCACGTGCGCCGCCGCCACACCGCCACGGCGAGTCCCTCCGCCGACACGCGTAATGTCTCCATCGACCTGGTCGGATCGCTTCCCGGAGGCATTCGGCGCATGGTGCCGCTGCGGCCCTACGCGATCGTTGCCTCGGTGTTCAATCTCGGCGATCGGCTCGATGAGTTCACCGAGTCCTTTGCCGCTTACCGCGATCGGGTCTGGCTGATCAGCGACGGCTCGACCGACAGTACCGTGACGCGGCTGTTGCAGGATGGCTGGCGCTGCTTCGACGATGGCGTCAATCGCCGCAAACCCGCCGCGCTGCGGCTGCTGCTGGAGCGTCTGCCGGCGCACATCGAGACCGTCATGGTCATCGACCCCGACATCCGCATCCGCGGGCTCAGCGGGGGGAGCAGCGCGGAGCTCGAGCGGGTCATCGGCGACTTCCAGCAATCCGGAGCGGCCGCCGTCTGTCCAAGGGTGATGATCGAGCCGGACGGGTTGCTCGCGCGGTTTCAGGCGTTCGAGTACGCGCTCGCCTTCCGCGTCGGCCGCGAGAGCCTCGCCGACTACAGCATCACCTCCGGCGTTTCCATTTACCGTCGCGATGCGCTGTGGCGCGCGCTGCGCGAGCACTCACTCTCGGTCTACGCGGAGGACCTGGAGAACGCCGTGATCCTCCTCAGCCAGGACGAGCGCATCTACTATGACGGCCGGCTGGTGGTGAGCACCGAGGGACCCGGGACTCTCGGCCGCTGGTTCTCGCAGCGCGTCGGCTGGTACCACGGCCTGCTCAAGGTGTACAGCGAACGCCTCGGCGCGATCTGGCGCATCAGCAAGCGCACGCCCTTCGCGGGTTACCACTTCGTGATCTATATCGGCGGCCTGTCGCTGGTGTTGCATCTGGTCAAGATCTTCAGTGCGCTGCTGCTGCTGCTCAGCCTGATCGGCGGCTTCGACAGCCTGTTCCTCGTGCACCTGCTGCCGCGCAACGCTCTCACCAGCCCCTCGTACTTCATCGGCGCGGTGGGCAGCTATCTTGCCCTCGGAGTGATCGCACTCTTCACCGTGGTGCCGAAATCCGAGCGTGCCTATGTCGCGCCGATCGTGCCGCTCTATCTGCTGTATGCGCTCACGCACCTGCTGCCCATGACGGTCGGCTTCGGCAATTTCATCGCCGTGCGGCTGTGGGGCCGCAGGCTGTACAAGGATCACTACGAGCGCGATCCGGCTTCGCCGGATGCCTGGGCGCGGAGGACGGGATGATCGAGCCGCAGAGCCTGCCCGTCTCTGCCGACCTCAGCTACTGGGAGCAGCGCGCGCAGCGCTTTGCCGCGCAGGGCGCGGGCCTGGCAGCGGTGTGCTCCTTCGGCATGCCGCGCTTCTACAACCGGGCCATTGATCTGTGCCAGCGCCTGGCGCTGCAGCGCTGGCTGCCCATGCGCGAAGGTGTACGGGTACTGGACGTCGGTTGCGGCGTGGGCCGCTGGAGCCGGCTGCTCGCCGCACGTGGCGCATCGGTCACCGGTATCGACCACAGTCCCACCATGATTGCCGAAGCCCGGCGCCGTGCGAGCCTGCAGCCGCTGCGCGGGCAATGCCGCTTTCTCGTTCAGGACCTCGCGGCCCTCGAGGCCGGCGACAAGTTCGATCTCGTGTTGAGCGTCACGGTGCTGCAGCACATCGTGGACCCCGCAAGGCAGCGCGCCTCGCTGCAACGTATGGTGGAGCATCTGGCCGCGGATGGGATGCTGATCCTGCTCGAGGCGGCGCCGCAGTGCGCGCTCGGTCAATGCGACAGCGCCACGTTTCGCGCGCGGCCGCGCAGCAGCTATCTGCAGCTGTTCGCCGAGTGCGGTCTCGAATTACGCGCCATGAGCGGCGTCGACCCGGCGCCTTTCCGCACCTGGCTGCTGCCTCACCTGCCACGTTTCTCGCCGGCCGTGCGCCGTGTGGCGCTGGCTGCGGTCACTGCGCTGTCGCTGCCGATCGACGTGCCCTTCGGCCGGGCGCTGGTGGCACGCTCGTGGCACGCGGTATTCGTCCTCGGGCATGCACGGAGACCTCATGCGCACTAGCGTCCGTATGGCAGTGGCGGTCGGTGTGTTGGTGCTGCTTGGCGGTCTGGCGGCGCTCGGCTGGTGGTACCAGACACGGCAGCAACACCCGGCGGGTCAGGCGACCGGCACGCTTACCGTTGAGGTCACGAGCGATGCCGACCGCGGGCCGGGCACGTTGCGCGAGGCGTTGTTCATCGTAGCCGCAGCCAACGGCAACGCAGACGTCAGGCTCAAAGTGAAGAGTGTCGCCCCCGAGACGCCGCTGCCGCCGCTCGTCAACCCGCATGGCGTGCGCATCATCGCGCAGCAGGGCGGCACGCAGATCGACGGCCACGCGCTCAGCGGCGGCCCGGTGCTCGACATTGCCGGAGCCAACACCTCGATCGAAGGCCTGCAGCTGCGCAACTGCCCAGGCAGCGCCATCCTGCTGCGCGCCACGCAATTTCGCCTGCGCGCGAGCAGCATCGAGAGCTGCGACGTCGGCGTCGACGTGGCAGAGAACGCGAGCGACGTGCTGTTCGAGCGCAACCGCTTCAGCGGCAACCGCGTCGGCGTGCGCTTCGCCGCCTCGACCCGCAACGCCGTGCTCGTCGGCAACACCTTCTCGAGCAGCCGCGATGCGGGTGTGTGGGCGGTGCGCGCCGAGCCGGACGCGCGCGGCGCGGCTCTCACGATGCGTGAGAATCATTTCGACGGCGACCGCAGCGGCATCGTGGCGGCGAACATCGCCGTGCTCATCGAGCGCAACGAGTTCGCCAACGCTTCCGAGGCCGGCGTCCACCTGCTCGGTGCCGGCGCGGTGGTGCGCGGCAACCATGTGAGCGGTGGCCCTGGCATGGGCATCATCGCCGACACCGCGCGCGAATCCGTCATCGACAACAACGAGCTCGATCACCTCGGGGCATACGGCATCATGGTGCGCAGCTCAGCCAGCGTACTGGTACGCGCCAACCGCGTGCACAATTGCGGCTACGGCCTGGCCTTCGTGCTCGGCGATCCACACCGACCGAGCACCGCGGCGGACAACACCATCATTGCGCCGCAGTTCAACGGCATCGACGTCATCGGCGACTCACCCATCCTGCGCAACAACCAGGTGCTGCAGCCGCGCGCTTATGCATTGCACGTGACCGACTACGAGCAGCCCGATGGCAAGAAAGTGCTCGCGCACCCCACGCTCGAGAACAACAACTTCCGCGCCGGCACGCCCGCAGTGGCTGACGGTGAGCTGCGCGGCACGGCACGACAGCCATGAACGACAACAACGCCACTCAGCTCATGCTGCGGCCGTTATGGCGTGATCCGCGCATCCACCTGCTCGATGATCTGTGGCTGCTGACCGTGTTCGCGCTGCTGTTTGCCACGGCGGTTCCCTGGCTGGTCAGCGGGTTGGCCATAGATTTCATTGCTACCGCCGCGGGCCTGGTGGTGCTCGGCGCGATCCATGTAGCGCTCACGGTACTCGCCAGCGGCACGGCGCAACGCAGCCAGCGGCCTCCGCGCGTGCTCACCGCGTTGCACGTGCTCGGCGTGCTCGCCATAGCCTACATCTGGCAGCACGCCGGCGGTCTGCAGAATCCGCTCCTCCTGCTGGTATTCGCGCTACCCATCGTCGGCTCGATCTTCCTGTCCCGCTGGCATCCGTATTTCATCGCGGCAATCGTGGCGGTTGCCGTGACGCTGCTCGCCGCCATCGAGGCGCCGGAGCTGCGCTGGTACGCGCCGTGGGTCGAGGAGATCGTTGCCGGGCTCGAGAAGCTGCTCGGCCGCGGGGGCGCCGGCGGCGCACTGCCGTTCGCCGGTTTTTACGCACCCTCCGATTACTTCGTGGTGCTGCTGGAAGTATTCGTGATCCTGACGTTCGCCTGCGCGGTGGCGGCGGAATACCTGGGCACGGTGTTCGAGCGTCTGCACGATCAGGTGGCCGCTGCACTGAATGAGGCGGAGCGCGGCGAGCAGCTGTGGTCGGCGGTGCTCGAGCAACTGCCGCTGCCGGCGTTCGTGGTGGACGCCGACACCTGCGAGGTTTGCTTTGCGAGCCGCACCGCGCTCGCGAAATTCGAGGGCGATGAAGGCGCTCTGATCGGGCGCAGCCTCACCGAGGTGCTGCATTTCTCCTATCCCGAGCTGGTCCAGGAGCTGATAGCGGGTGCCAATGGCGACGCGCGGCCATGCGTGCTGCGGATCGGTGGCCGGCTGCGCACCTGCGAAGTACGCGCGCAGCACCTGGCGCAGAAGGGGCGGCGGCTCGCGCTGGTGGTCGTGGAGGATACGACCGCCAGCTTCTGTGTGCGGGCGGCGCTCGATGTCGCGGAGCAGGCTGCGCTGGTGGTCGATTCGCAGGGACGAGTGCTGGCCTGGAACAAGCCCGCTACGGCGCTCTTCCCGGGTGCGCAGGTCGACGCCGAGATATCGCGTCTACTGCCGCAGGCCCCGCCCGAGCCGCGCTGGTGGGATCCGGGTCTGAGCGGCCGCCGCAAGGCGCACGTGACCGTCATGCAACGCGTGTATCAGGTGACGTGCTCGGCGATCGCGCTGCCGGGGGAGGATGAGCGGCTGTACACCGTCGCCTTCGTGCCGGCCGCGCGCGTCGCCGCCGCCGATCAGGACGGCACGGCTCTTACCACGGTTGCCAGGCGCCCATGACCACGGTGACAAATCCATGAGGCCGCGCCGCAGGCTGGCATGCGGCGCGCCGGTCGCGCTCGCTGTGCTGTTACTGGGCGGCCCACTCCTCGCAACCGCGGCAGAGGACAAACTGGTGTTCTCCGCCAATGGCATGAGTCTCACCGGCGATCACGGTGGCGGCGGCGCCGCCGGGACCTGGCTCACGCAGTTCGATAGCGGGAGCGTGTTGGGCCTCGGCGTGGAGTATCAGCAGATCTACAACTCGCACTGGACAAACGGGACGTTCAACGGCGCCTACAAGTTCGGGCAGAGCAGCATCAAGACGAGTCTGTACGCCGAGGCTCACGTGGGGTCGGGCTCTACCGGGGGCGAGGCCTTCAAATACCGCAACGTCGCTGGCGGCTTCATCAGCGCACTCACGCCCTGGCTGTCGGTGCAGCTGGAGGAACGCTACATAGACATCCAGCCGAGCCATGGGCACCTTCCGAAGCTCGGACTGTCATTTCAGCTCGACCCCAAGGTCCTTGCCTCGGTGTCGTATGCGCAATCCTTCGGCGGTAACCTCGGCACGAAGCTCGGCACGGCACGCCTCGATTATGTTGGGACGCCGGTCAGCTGGCTCATCGGCGCCGCCTACGGACCGGTGGCGCCCCGGGTCCTGAACCTCATCGGCCAGACGGTGGGACCTCCGAAGACACTCAAGGAAGGCTTCGCCGGTGTGGGGAAATCGTTCGGCCCCACCGATTGGCAACTCATCGGTGACTATCAGGACCTGGAGGGATTCAAGCGCACCACCATCACGCTGAATTGCAGCGTGCACCTCGACAAGCGGAGCGCACCGCGATGAAGCTCGATGTGCTGCGGCGTCACAGCTACTGGCTGCTGCCGTTGTTGGCGGCGATGCTGGTGGCGCTGCTCGGTGCGCGGCTCATCACGCTGAGCGTGCAGCAGCGCTCCGAACAGCTGCGGCGCGCCGCTCAATCGGCTGTCGTGCAGCATGCGAGCCTGATCGAAGCAGAGCTCGCCGCGCTCGCTGCCGGCACGCATCGCAGCGGGGTGTTCTGGATGAGCACCGATGGCGCCGTCGTGAATGTGCCGCCGGCCGATGTTGCGGTCGCGGGTGCGGTGGCGCGGGAGTGGGCCGCCAGCAAAGCCAGCCGCGGTGCCGGAGTATTGTTCGGGCCGGTGCGCTACGGCAGCCAGTGGATCGTTGCAGCGCGCGCCGCGCTCGCACCGCCGGCAGCGGGCGTCAACTCCGCAGTTGCGCCCGCCTGGTCGGTGAGTTACGAAAATCTCGAGTCGCTGCTGGCGCGGGCGCGCTTCGGAACTCTCGTCAACGAGGGTTACGACTTCCAGCTGTCGCAATCGGATGCGAGCACGCAGCATCCACGGGTGTTCCTCAGCTCCCAGGCGGGGACCTTCGCGCAGCCAGCCACGGGCGTCATTCGTCAGCCCGGCTCAGCGCCGGGAAGTGAAGCGGCATTTCTGACGCTCACCATCCGTCCACGCACCGGCTGGTACCCGGCGAGGGAGCTGGCCGCAGAGGTCGGACTGGTGGCGCTGCTCATGTGGGCGCTGGCCTTCGGTGCCTACGACCTGACGCACAGCCTGCAGCGCACGCGCAGCACGCTCGCTGCCACACGCAAACGCCTGCATGCGGTCAACGAGCGGCTCACCGGCGAGATCGAGCAGCGCGAGACCCTGCAACGGAGCTTCGACCACGCGCGCTATCACGACGTATTCACCGGCCTGCCGAACCGGCGCTACTTCATGGATCAGCTCGACCGGGCACTGCGCGAGATCCGCACGCGCCGCCGGCAGCGCATAGTCATTGCACTGATCGATATCGAGCGGCTCAGGCTCATCAGCGATACCCTCGGACACACCGCGGGTGATGAGCTGCTGCTGCAGGCCGCACAACGCTGCGCGCAGGCGCTGCCTGCAACCGAGACCGAGCACGTGCTGGCGCGCTGGGGAGCGGATCAGCTCGCCGTGCTGCTCTTCGAGGTGGCATCGACCGCAGCAGCGCAGGAAATTGCCGATCGTCTGCAGGAGGAATGCCAGCGGCCTTATGAGCTGCGCCAGCATCGCCTCAGTGTGAGCTCTCGTGTTGGTTTCACCTGCATCGACTCGGGCATGCAGCGCGCCGAGGATGCGCTGCGCGAGGCCGACCTCGCGGTCTCGATCGCCAGGCAGCAGCAGCGGCTGCGCGCGGTCGCGTACGCACCCGGCATGGCAGGCGCCGCAGTGACTCTGGTCAGCCTGGAAGCCGATCTGCACGTGGCTCTCGATCGGCGCGAGTTCCGCCTGCTGTACCAGCCCATCGTCGATCTTCGTGGCGGGCGCGTAGTAGGAGCCGAAGCGCTGCTGCGCTGGCGGCATCCGGTCGAGGGATTGCTGACTCCGGACAAGTTCCTGGCAATCGCGGAAGAGGCGGGCGTCATCGTGCCGGTGACGCGCTGGATCATCCAGCGCGTGTGCCGCCTGGCGGCGGAGTGGCGGCGGCGACTGCCCGAGAATGAGGATTTCTACATCAGCGTCAATCTTTCCGCGGCGGTGCTGCGCTCACCGGGCCTGCGCGAATACGTCGCACAAATGCTCGATGAGAGCCACGTTCCCGCCGCCAACCTCAAGTTCGAACTGTCCGAGGGCGGACTGGTCAGCAACGTGACCATGGCCCGCACCGTGCTCGATGCATTTCACGACATGGGGATCGAGCTGATGCTCGATGACTTCGGCACCGGCTACTCATCACTCAGTTATCTGCAGTTGTTCCCGTTCGACTACGTGAAGATCGACCGTCCGCTCGTCAGCCGCACGGGTTCCGAACGAGCCAACAACGCGATTACCGGGGCGATTCTGCAGATGGCTTCGAATCTCGGACTGCGCGCGGTGGCCGAGGTGGTGGAGACCAAGGCTGCGGCGCAGACGCTGCTGCAGATGGGCTGCGGCTTCGGCCAGGGATACTTCTACTCTCCTCCGGTCGATGCCGAGGCGCTGTTCCGCCAGCTGCGCAGCACGCGGCAGGTTGCGATGAACGAAGCCGGCGGCGAGGGACCGGCAGGAGCCGGCGCGGAAGTCAGCATCCCGGACGATTCACCCACCGTCATGCTACCCGCCGGTATGATTCTCGAGAGCCGGATCCGCGACGATTCATCCACTCCGGAAGAAGCATCGCCGACTACCTGATGCGCACTTCGGTGCGCAGCAGCAACTGCCAAGCCTCACGCGGTGCGCAAGGTTGGACGTGCCGCAGTGCTGCCACTAGTATGGATGCTTCGATGCTGCGGTAGCCAGGAGCTGTACGCACGTGGATGTTACAGCCGACAGGGGCCGCAGCCGCACTAACGAACGCCCCGCCGGCGTCAGGCCGGATGCGCTGATCAGCGCAGTGTGGCCGGGTCATCCCTATCCGCGCGGCGCGACCTGGGATGGCGAAGGGGTCAACTTCTCGCTGTTCTCCGCGCACGCCGAACGGGTGGAGCTGTGCCTGTTCGATCCCAGCGGGCGGCACGAGCTACAGCGGATCACGGTCCGCGAGTGCACCGACGGCAACTGGCATGCCTATCTTCCCGAGGCGCGCCCTGGCCTGCTGTACGGGTATCGGGTCCACGGACCCTACGATCCCGAGCATGGTCATCGCTTCAATCCGCACAAGTTGTTGATCGAGCCCTATGCCCTGCATCTGCAGGGCCAGCTCGTGTGGAGCGACGCTCACTTCGGCTATCGCCCCGGACACGCGAAAGCGGATCTGTCGTTCGATCGCCGTGACAGCGCGGCCGGCACTCCCAAGTGCCGCGTAGTCGATCCGGCTTTTACCTGGGGAGATGACCGTCCGCCGCGCATCCCCTGGCACGACACGGTGATCTACGAGGCTCACGTGCGCGGCCTGACCATGCTCCACCCGGAGGTGCCTCCCAGGCTGCGCGGCACCTACGCGGGACTTGCGACTGCACCGATCATCGATCACCTGGTGCGCCTCGGGGTGACTGCAGTGGAGTTGATGCCGGTGCACGCCTTCGTGGATGACCGGCACCTGCTCGAGAAGGGGCTGCGTAACTATTGGGGGTACAACACGCTCGGATTCTTCGCCCCGGAGATGCGTTACTCCTCGACCGGCCGTATCAGCGAGTTCAAGACCATGGTGAAGGTACTGCACTCCGCCGGCATCGAGGTGCTGCTCGATGTGGTCTACAACCACACTGCCGAAGGCAATCAGCTCGGGCCGACCCTCTCCTTCCGCGGCATCGACAATGCCAGCTACTACCGTCTGGCCGCCGGTAATC
This sequence comes from Steroidobacteraceae bacterium, assembly GCA_035495655.1. Lineage (GTDB taxonomy): Bacteria > Pseudomonadota > Gammaproteobacteria > Steroidobacterales > Steroidobacteraceae > 13-2-20CM-66-19. Next base: position 6,311 of record DATJFM010000016.1, on the reverse strand, counting down.
CGCGTTACTACACGGATTTCACCGGCACGGGTAACACACTAAATCTGCAAGACCCCAACGTGCTGCAGATGATCATGGACAGTCTGCGCTACTGGGCTACGGAGATGCATGTCGATGGCTTTCGTTTCGACCTCGCTTCCGCTCTCGCCCGTGAGCTCCACGACGTCGACCGTCTCGGCTCTTTCTTCGACACCATTGGCCAGGACCCGGTGCTATCGCAGGTCAAGCTGATCGCAGAGCCATGGGACGTGGGCAGCGGCGGCTACCAGGTCGGCAACTTCCCCCCGGGCTGGAACGAATGGAACGACCAGTACCGCGATACGCTGCGCGGCTTCTGGAAAGGCGACGGTGGGCTCATCGGGGAATGCGCGCGCCGCATCACCGGCTCCGCCGACCTGTACGAGGCGAGCGGCCGCAAGCCGCACGCGAGTATCAACTTCATCACCGCACACGATGGCTTCACGCTCGAAGATCTCGTGAGCTACAACGACAAGCACAATGAGGCCAACGGCGAGGACAACCGGGACGGCCACAACGACAATCGCTCCTGGAACTGCGGCATCGAGGGTCCGACCGAGGACGCGACGGTGCTCGAGCTGCGGCGGCTGCAGAAGCGCAATATGCTCGCCTCCTTACTGCTGTCGCAGGGAGTACCGATGCTACTCGGTGGCGACGAGCTCAGCCGCACGCAGCATGGCAACAACAACGCCTACTGCCAGGATAATGAGCTCTCCTGGAGCGACTGGAACCTGGACGCGGGGCGCCGCGACTTCCTAGAGTTCACGCGGCGCATCATCCGACTGCGCCGCGAGCATCCGGTGTTCAGCCGGCGCCGCTATGTGCGCGCCGACACGCTCACCCCGGAAGGCCTCAAGGAGATCATCTGGCTCAATCCCGAAGGGCGCGAGATGACCCAGCGCGACTGGCAGCAGGACTTCGCCCGCTGCCTGGGCGTGTATCTGGCCGGGGGCGCGATCGAGCGGCGCGGACGCCGCGGTGAGCCGATCCGCGACAGCAATTTCATGCTGCTGATGAATGCCCATCACGAAGCCATCCCGTTTCGCATCGCCGAAATGCTGAGCGGCAAGCCGTGGACGGCGGTGCTCGATACGGCGCTCGATGATCCCTGCGCGCTGCGGGCAGTGAATGCCGAACAGGGCTATCCGCTGCAGGGGCGCTCCCTGGTGCTGCTGCAGGAGCTCGCCCTCTAGCCGCGGCAGATTTTGCGGCGTGCAGCTGCGTGCGGCGATTCAGTCCCAGGCCGAGCGTTGCACCAGTTTGCGCAGCAGGCGCCTTGGTGCGCTCCATCCGCAGAGGCCGGCGCGGTACCCGGCGCAGGCGAGACGTGAGCGCACCGCCTCGCGGTGCACAGCTGGCGGCTGGCGTACGCAGCGGCATCCTGGCCTGAGCTAATTCCATTCCTGGCGCGGCTGCAGCAGGCGCTTCAGGAACCTGCGTGGAGCGCTGCCGCCGGCGAGCGCCATGCGATAGGCTCCGAAGGCGAGGCGCGAGCGTACCGCGTCGCGATGTACGAGCGCCGAGTAAAAATCCACGCGGCGCGGGTCCCAGCGCAGCCTGGACCGCTCGCCGGTGAGCGATAGGTTGACGCTCTTCAAACCGCTCGCGATCGCATAGCGCAGTGCCTCGGCCGTGGTCGTGGTCATGACGCCATAGCGCGCCCACGCCGGGTCGAAGCCGGAGTAGTACAGGTAGAGGCCGTCGCCGATTACGAAGCCGATGCGCGAGGCAACCACTTCATCCGCGATGCGCAGCTGGAATATCCTCACTGCATCGCGCGCCGCGAGCCGGTCACAGACTTCGTACAGGAACGCCCTGAGGGAGTGGGCCGTGAAGCGATCGGGTTGACCCGGTCCTGCGAGCATATTGGCGCGCAGCGTCTGCAGCTGCAGGAAGCGATGGAGCGCCCAACGCACTTCCACGCGATCGCGCGCCACGACGAACTCGAAGTTGTGCCCCGCTAGCCGCAGCGAGTCGTAACAGTGCCGCAGCGACTCGCGCACCTCGCGCCGGAGCGTAGCGCTGAACTGCGCCCAGTCGGCAGGAAGATCGAGCACGCAGTCATAGAGAGTCTGGTACCACTGTGGTGTCGCTTCCAGCGACAGGGCCTGAGCCAGCGCCGCGCTGATCCCGCTCCATTGAATCCAGTCCCAGCCGCGCAACTCAGCCAGCCGCTCATGCACCGCGCGCACCGTCGCGCGCTCATAGCCCGGCTCGACGAGCGGATTGCGGATCTGGGTGAGCGCGGGGTCCGCGCCCACGAGTCCCAGTGCGGACACGCTGAGCGGTCCGAGCCGCCGGCGTGTCAGGATGAGCGGCACGATGGCGGTGCAGCCGCCATCGCCTTTCCGCAGGATGCAGAACAACGGCTCCTGAGAGGCGCGCCGCGTGTGACTCAAGAGGTGCTCGCACCACGCGAGATGCCACTCCTGAGTTGCAAAGGGGAGCGTGTTGCCGGTGACCCGATAGAGATGCTCGTACTCCGCACTGAGGCCGCGGATGCCTTTGACATCGGCCACTACCTGCGCGCTGGTGGGCTCGGCGCGCTCAGCACTACGCGGTGAGTCAGGCGGCAGAAGCCCGCCGGTCCACCGCGGGGTGGATCCCGTTGTCCCGGACTTGGCCAATCTTTATTCCCCCGTCAGTGCAACGTGAACTTAGCATGCAGGCGCCTCGGGCGGGTGCGCCGCCGAGACTTCTGCGCGCTCACCTACAGAAAATTACAGGGGGGAGCGGTTCCCCAGTCAGCGCTTGAATATGTGCCTGCTGGGGGCCCACTTCTTCCAGCCGCGCGCGCGACGCTCGCGCCGCGAACCAGTAGCCGCCCTGGATCCGCGCAGTGTCAGGGCCGCCTTGGCGCCGGTGACCTGTACCCAGCCTTTCTTCGGATCGAATTTCTGTGCGTACCCCCCGGTGAGCACCTCGAAGGCGCTCGCAGCATGGCGCTGCAGATCGATCGCGCCGGACGCATTCTTGTGACCGAACCAGTTGGGGGTGATGAAGTCGCTCACCAGTACCCCGCTACTGTCGTATCCATACTGGTCATCCTCCACCGGATCGCAGATCTCGCCGGCCCAGAAGGTGCCCTGGGAGTCCTGGTAGGCACTGTTCAGCCAGGGATCGACGGCCATCTCGCAGATCTCGTGGCTCGCCCCGACGCTGAGACTCGCCTTGTCGGCCTGGATCGTCTTGACGAACACCTTGGAGATCGGCAGGCCTTCGTTGGTGAGATCGTGATACGCCAGCGCATTCGCCTGGTCACTGTTGTCGAGGAACACCACCCACCAGGCGCCCGCTGGCGGAGCTTGTTGTTTTGGATTGAAACCGAACGTAGCGGCTCCTACTCCCCACGCCGAGTTCAGATCGCCATTCCACTGCGTCTCGAAGGCGCCAATCATGTTCTGGACATCGCCGTCGGCGATGGCGGTGGATTCGTTGATCACGGCTATCTGCAACATCGAGCTCTCCTTGCAGTGCGGCAGTCGGTATGGCGGGGGGGTAGCGTACTGCGGCTGCCTCGGCGCATCATTTCAACGGAGGCGCGCCCCCGGGACCGGCAAGTCCGGCCCCACACCGGCTATTTTAGCGGGGCGCGGGGTGAGCGCTTCTCTTCACACCACATGGGAGACAGGGGATGAAATTCATCACGATCGTGACTGCACTCGCCGCGGCCAGCATGGGGGCGGGCTCGCTCGCCGTGCAGGCACAATCTGCGCCGACGACTCAGGCGGGGGTCGCCACAGCACCTGGCAAGGTTGCCGGAGCGGCAACGACCGAAGTCACTGCGAAAGTGGTCGCCGTCGATGCGCAGAAGCGCACCGTCACGTTGCAGGGTGCAAACGGCAGGACGCGCACCATCGAGGTGGGGGACCAGGTCCACAACTTCGACCAGATCAAGGTCGGCGACCGGGTACACGCCAAGTACACGCAGGCTCTGGCGCTCGAGCTCAAGAAAGGCGGTGGCGCCATGCCAGCACCCGCCGAGGAGGGAGCGATCACCCCGCCGCCAGCGCCCGGCGCAAAGCCCGGCGGAACGGTCGCACGCAAGGTCACCGCGACGGCCGAAGTCATCGCCGTGAACCCCGCCAAGCAGATGGTGACGCTGCGTGGCCCCCAGGGAAACGAAGTGGATGTCGAGGCGCAGGACCCGAGCCAATTGGAGAACATCAAGAAGGGCGACCACGTCCAGGTCACCTACGTCGAGGCACTGGCGATCAAGGTGACCGAAGCACCCGCCAAACAGTGAGCATTTCAATGCCTGAGGTCGGCGCGGCACACTCGCGGGCGTGAGCTCGGCCTATTCGGATGCGGGCCGCCCGCGTGGGCGTTCGGCTTTGTGCGTGCTGGCGTTGTGCTGCGTCGCCCTCGCCGCAGCGCTCCGCGCCGGCGCGGCGGAGCCGCCGCGCTTCAAGGTACCTTCCGAAGATGACGCCCCGCTCGTGCTCGTGGTCTATGGTGATACGCGCTTCACGCACCGGTCGCATGTCGTCAATGCCATCGCCCGGCGAGCGCTGGTAGAGAGAATCGCCACCGAGAAGCCCGCTGCCATCCTGATCGGCGGAGACCTGGTGTACGAGGGACGCGACCCGGGCGACTACCAGACCTTCCGGAGCGAGACCATGGCCTGGTCGACGGCGCACATCCCGGTATTTCCTGCCCTCGGCAATCACGAGCTCAGGGGATGTAAGGCGGCGGATGTGCAGCCCTGTCTCGAGAACTGGTGGAGCACGTTCGATGACCTCCCCTTGCGGCCGCATCGCTGGTACTCAGTGGCCATCGGCTCGAACATGCTCGCGCTCGTCCTCGATTCCGGTGCTCCGCTGAAACCTGGGAGCGAGCAGCGCTCGTGGTTCGAGGCGCAGATCGCCGGCGCCGATGATGGGGTGAAGTTCATTCTCATCGTGCTGCACTATCCCCCGGTACGTGATCCGTTCTTTCCACGCGGGCTCGATGAGAAGGAGGTTGCACGCTATCTGGCGCGTCATGCCGCATCACTGCGCGCGAAGGTGCTGGTCGTGGGCAGTCACGTGCACAACTACGAGCGCTACTTCAGGGATGGCGTGAATTACGTGGTGAGCGGCGGTGGCGGAGCCAAGGCCGTGCCGGCGCCGCGCATGTTCGGCGAAGAGTCTCACCTGCGCACCGCCGTCAACTTCCATTACCTACGGCTCACTCTGGAGAAGGAGCGGCTTGCGGTGTCCATGGTTCGCTACGATGCGGGCAAGGTGGAAGGTCCGCAGGTCTGGTCGGAGCCGGATAGATTCGAGATCCGCGCGAGGGACTGACGGCGCTCGGTTGGCGCTCGTTCAGGGCGCCGCATCCCGCATGGCTATCCGGCCACGCAGCACCGTGATCGATGCGGCCGGCAGGTTGAAACTGGTGTCGGGTCGGGCCTCGATGACCGTGCTCCGCGGCGGTCCGTCGGGATCGGCCAGACCGCCTGCCCGCTCCGGGTGCCATTGATACTCCGCCTTGCCGAGCACCACTGCGTCCACCTTGCCGGTAAAGGCTCCTGCCCGGTGATGCACGGAATCCTCGAAACGAATGCTCACCGCGTGAGCGTTCTCCTGGTCCTTGTTGATGATGAGCAGCGCCCAGCTGCCATCCGGCCGCAGCACGGGATAGGCGCCGAGCAGCAGGTTGCCCGCGCCATCGATCGTATCCGCGGTCGCAGCGAACAGCCGGTGCTGCCCATTGCCCGGCTGCAACCACTCGAGATTGATCAACCGGCTCGCAAAGTACTGTGCCAGGGGCTGACGGATCTTCAGCTCCTGGTCGGCGGAAAAGAAATTGAAGGTACCCGGTGAGCCGTTGTGCCCGGGGCCGATGCGCCCCGGCAGATAGTGAAAGTAATAGATCGCGTTGCCGCCTCCTGTCAGGAACGCACCGACATAGTCGGCGAGCCACAGTCCGCCCCAGAGGTCCATGTAGGCCTCCGAGTACTGCGAGGAGATGTTGGATTCGGTGATGAAGAGCGGCACCTCTTTCGGCACCCCGTCCTCGCGCCAGACCTTCATGCTGTGGGTGACGAGACGCGCTTCGTCGTACAGGCTGCTCCAGGCAATCTTTCCGGGGTCGATGGGATAGTGCTCGAAGGAGAAGAAGGCGAGCTCCTTCAGGGCCGCGTGTGCTTTGAGATAGTCGATGAAGCGCCCGGTCCAGGAGCTGTTGCCATGGGCATCCGGCCAGGTCTGAATGTCCTCGTTCTCTCCCGTGAACACCGGCCCGCCGAGCTTGAGCGCCGGATCGTGCTTGTGCAGAGCGGCGGCGAACTGCAGATAGAGCGCCGCGTA
>DATJFM010000015.1:0-27915 GCA_035495655.1 Steroidobacteraceae bacterium | reverse complement strand
CCACGGCGAAGGGCGTGTATCTGAAACGGGTGACGCTGTCCTCGACCATGGGGCCGGGCGTGCTCGTGGATCAGGCGACGATCTAGTTTTGGTTTGATGCACGCGGTCCGCGCTTTGCGCGAACCGCGTGAGCCCCGCGCTCCGGCGCGGGGAAAGGCCGGAGGGCTGATGACTCCGGTCATCATCGAAGACCGCAGGCGAGGGAAGGCGAGGCCTGGTGCCGAGCCGCGGCCCTCTTAATGAGTGGCCTGCGCAGATGGTGAACCGCTATGCGCATCGAGGAGATCCTCGAGGCGTGGAGGTTACCGTCCACGTTAAGAGGAGAGATGAATGGCACTCAACCTGGAAGACAAGAAGGCGCTCGTGGCGGAGGTGGCCGAAGTGGCAGCGCATGCCCAGTCGGTCGTCGCCGCCGAGTACCGTGGCCTCACGGTCTCCCAGATGACCGAGCTGCGTGCCCGGGCGCGGCGCCAAGGCGTGTACATGCGTGTGGTGAAGAACACGCTGGCGCGCAAGGCGCTCGCCGGGACGACGTTCGAATCTGTGGGACCGAAGCTCAAAGGGCCGCTGATGCTCGCTTTCTCGAAGGACGATCCAGGCGCGGCTGCGCGCGTGGTGAAGGACTTCGCGAAGGGCAACGAGAAGCTCGTGGCGACGCTCGTGTCTCTCGGCGGGCAGGTGCTGCCCGCGGCGGAGCTCGACAAGATCGCGAGCCTGCCGACTCGCGAGCAGGCGTTGTCGATGCTGCTGGGCGTGCTCAAGGCACCGATCCAGAAGCTCGTTGGCACGCTCGCAGCGCCGGCATCGCAGTTGGCGCGCACCCTCGCCGCGGTGCGTGAGCAGAAGCAGGCTGCGGGCGCCTGACGGTTCGATCACAAACTTTTTGGAGACTCACATGGCTGTCAGCAAAGACGAAATCCTCGATGCAATTTCCAAGATGACGCTTCTCGAGGTGATGGAACTGGTTTCCGACATGGAGAAGAAGTTCGGTGTCACCGCTGCCGCCCCGGTGGCGGTGGCTGCGGCGCCCGCGGGCGCTGCCGCCGCGCCTGCGGCGGAGGAGAAGACCGAGTTCACCGTGACTCTCAAGGAGTACCCGGCGGACAAGAAGGTGACCGTCATCAAGGTGATCCGCGAGATCACCGGTCTCGGCCTCAAGGAAGCGAAAGATCTGGTCGAGGGCGCGCCCTCGACCGTGAAGGAGGCCGTGTCCAAGGCAGATTCCGACGCAATGAAGAAAAAGCTCGAGGACGCGGGCGCGAAAGTGGAGATCAAGTAACGGCTCCATGCGCCAAACCCTCCACCGGCCGCTTGCGCCCCGCTACGGAATGGCGGTGCGCGGCGGACGGGCGGCGGGGTGTTTTTGTGTGTTCGAACGATTCGACGACCTGAGGTGACCACTCGATGGCTTATTCCTTCACCGAGAAGAAGCGCATCCGCAAGAACTTCGGCAAGCAGGCGAGCATTCTCGATACGCCCTACCTGCTCGCCATCCAGCTCGACTCGTATCGCAAGTTTCTCCAGGTCGACAAGCCCGAGGACAGCCGCGATCCGATCGGACTGCACGCCGCTTTCCGCAGCGTGTTCCCGATCTCCAGCTACAGCGGCAACGCCTCGCTCGAGTACGTGAGCTACCGGCTCGGTGAGCCGGTATTCGACGTCAAGGAGTGTCAGCTGCGCGGACTCACCTACGCCGCGCCGTTGCGGGTCAAGGTGCGCCTGGTGGTGCTCGACAAGGAGGCCGCCGGCGCCAAGAAGCCGGTCAAGGACGTGCGCGAGCAGGAGGTTTACCTCGGCGAGCTGCCGCTCATGACCGACAACGGCACCTTCGTCATCAACGGCACCGAGCGCGTCATCGTGTCGCAGCTGCACCGCTCACCCGGTGTGTTCTTCGACCATGACCGTGGCAAGACGCACTCCTCGGGCAAGCTGCTGTTCTCGGCACGCATCATTCCCTACCGCGGCTCCTGGCTCGATTTCGAGTTCGACCCGAAGGATTGCGTGTTCGCGCGCATCGACCGCCGGCGCAAGTTGCCGGTCACGATCATCCTGCGCGCGCTCGGCATGAACGAAGCCGAGATCCTGGCGACCTTCTTCGACACCAACACCTTCTACATCGGCCGCGAGGAAGTGGCGCTGCAGCTGGTGCCGCAGCGTCTGCGCGGCGAGACCGCGACCTTCGAGATCCGCATCGGCGAGTCTGTGATCGTCGAGGAAGGCCGCCGCATCACCGCGCGTCACGTGCGCCAGCTGGAAGACGCCAAGGTGACGCGGCTGCGGGTACCGCGCGAGTACGTGTACGGCAAGATCCTGGCGCACGATGTGGTCAACACCGAGACCGGCGAGATCCTCGCCAAGGCCAACGAGGTGCTAACGGCGGCGTCGGTCGAGAAGCTGATCGAGGCCGGCATCGGGCAGGTCAATACGCTGTATGTCAACGACCTCGATCGTGGACCTTACATTTCCGACACCCTGCGTATCGATCCCACCAAGACGCGCCTCGAGGCGCTGGTGGAGATCTACCGCATGATGCGGCCGGGCGAGCCGCCGACCAAGGATGCGGCCGAGAACCTGTTCGGCAACCTGTTCTTCAATCCGGAGCGCTACGACCTCTCCGGAGTGGGGCGGATGAAGTTCAACCGCCGTGTCGGCCGCAAGGACATCCTCGGGCCCGGCATTCTCTACGACCACAAGTACGCCAGCTCCCGTGCCGATGAGCTGTCGAAGCGCCTGGTGGCGCAGTACGGCGAGATGTCGGACATCATCGACGTGCTGAAAGTGCTGATCGACATCCGCAACGGCAACGGCCAGGTGGACGACATCGATCATCTCGGCAACCGCCGCGTGCGCAGCGTCGGCGAGATGGCCGAGAACGCGTTCCGCGTGGGCCTGGTGCGCGTCGAGCGCGCCGTCAAGGAACGGCTCACCATCGCCGAGACCGAGCCGTTCATGCCGCAGGAGATGATCAACGCCAAGCCGGTGGCGGCGGCGGTGAAGGAGTTTTTCGGCTCCTCGCAGCTCTCGCAGTTCATGGACCAGAACAATCCGCTCTCCGAGGTCACTCACAAGCGGCGCGTTTCCGCGCTAGGCCCGGGCGGGCTCACCCGCGAGCGGGCGGGCTTCGAGGTGCGCGACGTGCACCCGACCCACTACGGCCGTGTGTGCCCGATCGAGACTCCGGAAGGCCCGAACATCGGCCTGATCAATTCGCTCTCGGTCTACGCACGCACCAACAACTACGGCTTCCTCGAGACACCGTACCGGCGTGTCGAGAACGGTCATGTGACCGACAAGATCGATTACCTCTCGGCGATCGAGGAGGGCGAGTTCGCCATCGCCCAGGCCAACGCGGTGCTCGGACCCGACGGCGCGCTCACCGATCAGCTGGTGTCCTGCCGCTTCCAGAACGAGTTCACGCTCATGCCGCGCGAGCGCATCAACTACATGGATGTGTCGCCGAAGCAGATCGTGTCGGTGGCGGCCTCACTCATCCCGTTCCTCGAGCACGACGATGCCAACCGTGCGCTCATGGGCTCGAACATGCAGCGGCAGGCGGTGCCGACGCTGCGCTCGGAGACTCCGCTGGTCGGTACCGGCATGGAGCGCCCGGTCGCGATCGACTCGGGCGTCACCGTCATCGCCAAGCGCGGCGGCGCTGTGGACTCGGTCGACGCTTCGCGCATCGTGGTGCGGGTGAACGATGAAGAGACTACCGCGGGCGAGCCCGGGGTCGACATCTACAACCTCACCAAGTACACGCGCTCGAATCAGAACACCTGCATCAACCAGCGCCCGCTGGTGAATGCCGGTGATGTCATCGCGCGCGGCGATGTGCTGGCGGATGGGCCCTCGACGCACCTCGGCGAGCTCGCGCTCGGGCAGAACCTGCTGGTCGCATTCATGCCCTGGAACGGCTACAACTTCGAGGATTCGATCCTCATCTCCGAGCGCGTGGTGCAGGAGGATCGCTTCACCACCATCCACATCGAAGAGCTCACCTGCGTGGCGCGCGACACCAAGCTCGGACCGGAGGAGATCACCGCCGACATCCCCAACGTCGGCGACGCAGCCCTCGCCAAGCTCGATGAGGCGGGTATCGCCTTCATCGGCGCGGAAGTGAAGGCTGGCGACATCCTGGTCGGCAAGGTGACTCCCAAGGGCGAAACGCAGCTCACTCCCGAGGAGAAGTTGCTGCGCGCGATCTTCGGCGAGAAGGCGTCCGATGTGAAGGACACGGGGCTGCGCGTGCCGCCCGGCATGGATGGCACCGTGATCGACGTGCGCGTGTTCACGCGCGACGGCGTGGACAAGGACTCGCGCGCGCTCGCCATCGAGAAGGCCGAGATCGAGCGGGTACGCAAGGACTTCGCCGATCAGCAGCGCATCCTGGAGGATGACCTGTTCCAGCGCGTGCGCGGCATGCTGACCGGCCAGTCCGCTGCCGGCGGCCCGAAGAAGCTCAAGGCGGGCACGCCCATCGCGGGCGAGTATCTCGATGAAGTGCCGCGCGAGGAGTGGTTCGAGATCCGTCTCGAGGACGAGGAGGCGAACTCGCAGCTCGAGCAGGCTGCCGAAAGACTCAAGCTGCAGCGCAAGGCCTTCGAGAAGCGCCTGGACGATAAGAAAGCAAAAATCACCGCCGGCGATGATCTCGCCCCCGGTGTGCTGAAGATGGTCAAGGTCTACCTCGCCGTGAAGCGCCGCGTACAGCCGGGCGACAAGATGGCGGGACGTCACGGCAACAAGGGCGTGATCTCGACCATCGTACCGGTGGAGGACATGCCCTATCTCGAGGACGGCACCCCGGTGGACGTGGTGCTGAATCCCCTCGGCGTGCCCTCGCGCATGAACGTCGGTCAGGTGCTGGAGACGCACCTCGGCTGGGCGGCCAAGGGCGTCGGCCTCAAGATCGGCCGCATGCTCGAGCAGCAGGCGGCGGCCGCCGACCTGCGCGCCTTCGTCGGGCAGATCTACAACGCGACCGGCGGTCAGCGCGAGGAGATCGACAGCCTGAACGACGTCGATCTCACGCAGCTCGCGCGCAACCTCTCCAGCGGCGTGCCGATGGCGACGCCGGTGTTCGATGGCGCGAGCGAGCAGGAGATCAAGCGCATGCTCAAGCTCGCCGACCTGCCGCTGAACGGTCAGACCTACCTGTACGACGGCCGCACCGGCGAGCGCTTCGAGCGGCAGGTGACGGTCGGCTACATGTACATGCTGAAGCTCAACCATCTGGTCGATGACAAGATGCACGCGCGCTCGACCGGTCCCTACTCGCTCGTCACCCAGCAGCCGCTCGGTGGCAAGGCGCAGTTCGGAGGCCAGCGCTTCGGCGAGATGGAAGTGTGGGCGCTGGAGGCTTACGGGGCCGCGTACACTCTGCAGGAGATGCTCACCGTCAAGTCGGACGACGTGAACGGCCGCACCAAGATGTACAAGAACATCGTCGACGGCAACCACCAGATGGATGCGGGCATGCCGGAGTCCTTCAACGTCCTGGTGAAGGAGATCCGCTCGCTCGGCATCAACATGGAACTGGAGCAGGATTAAGACATGAAAGATTTACTTAAACTGTTCAAGCAGCACGCCCCGGTCGAGCACTTCGATTCGATCAAGATCGGATTGGCGTCGCCGGAGATGATCCGTGCCTGGTCGTACGGCGAGGTTAAGAAGCCGGAGACCATCAACTACCGCACCTTCAAGCCCGAGCGCGACGGCCTGTTCTGCGCCAAGATCTTCGGGCCGGTGAAGGACTACGAGTGTCTGTGCGGTAAGTACAAGCGCCTCAAGCACCGCGGCGTGGTGTGCGAGAAGTGCGGTGTCGAGGTGACACAGTCCAAGGTGCGCCGCGAGCGCATGGGCCACATCGAGCTCGCCAGCCCGACCGCGCACATCTGGTTCCTGAAGTCGCTCCCTTCGCGCATCGGCCTGATGCTGGACATGACGCTGCGCGAGATCGAGCGCGTGCTCTATTTCGAGGCCTTCGTGGTCATCGATCCGGGCATGACGCCGATGCAGCGCGGCCAGCTGCTCACCGACGAGATGTACCTCGAGGCCATCGAGGAGCACGGCGATGAGTTCGACGCCCGCATGGGCGCCGAGGCCGTCTACGAGCTGCTGCGCACCATCGACCTGCAGGCCGAGATCGGCAAGGTGCGGGAAGAGATGGCCGGCACCTCCTCGGAGACCAAGCTCAAGCGCCTCTCCAAGCGGCTGAAGCTCATCGAGTCGTTCGTCGAGTCGGGCAACAAGCCCGAGTGGATGGTCATGACCGTGCTGCCGGTGCTGCCGCCGGATCTGCGCCCGCTCGTGCCGCTCGATGGCGGGCGTTTCGCCACCAGCGACCTCAACGACCTCTATCGTCGCGTCATCAACCGCAACAACCGCCTGCGCCGTCTGCTCGAGCTCAATGCGCCCGACATCATCGTGCGCAACGAGAAGCGCATGCTGCAGGAGGCGGTGGATGCGCTGCTCGACAACGGCCGGCGCGGGCGTGCCATCACCGGGACCAACAAGCGGCCGCTGAAGTCGCTCGCCGACATGATCAAGGGCAAGCAGGGGCGCTTCCGCCAGAACCTGCTCGGCAAACGCGTCGACTACTCCGGCCGCTCGGTGATCGTGGTCGGTCCGCAGCTGCGCCTGCATCAGTGCGGGCTGCCGAAGAAGATGGCGCTCGAGCTCTTCAAGCCCTTCATCTTCCAGAAGCTGCAATTGCGCGGTGAGGCGTCCACCATCAAGGCCGCCAAGCGCCTGGTCGAGCGCGAAGGACCGGAGGTGTGGGACATCCTCGAGGAGGTGATCCGCGAGCACCCGGTGCTGCTCAATCGCGCTCCGACGCTGCATCGCTTGGGGATACAGGCGTTCGAGCCGCTGCTGGTCGAAGGCAAGGCCATTCAGCTGCATCCGCTGGTGTGCACCGCCTTCAACGCCGACTTCGACGGCGACCAGATGGCGGTGCACGTGCCGCTGTCGCTGGAAGCGCAGCTCGAAGCGCGGGCGCTGATGATGTCCTCGAACAACATCCTGTCCCCGGCGAACGGGGACCCGATCATCGTGCCCTCACAGGACGTGGTGCTGGGTCTTTACTACATGACGCGCGAGCGCATCGGCGCGCGCGGCGAAGGCATGGTGTTCGCCGATGTGCACGAGGTGCACCGCGCCTACGAGAGCCGCGGCGTCGAGCTGCAGGCACGCTGCCGGGTGCGGCTGCGCGAGTACGTGCGCGGCGAGGGCGGGACGCTGACCGAGCGCACCCGCAACGTCGAGACGACGGTCGGCCGTGCGCTGCTGTTCGAGATCCTGCCCAGGGGTCTGCCGTTCGATCTCATCAATCAGGACATGACCAAGAAGGCGATTTCGGCAACCATCAACGCGTGCTATCGCGCGCTCGGTCTGAAGGAGACCGTGGTGTTCGCCGACCAGCTGATGTACACCGGCTTTCACTACGCCACGCGTGCGGGGGTCTCCTTCGGCATCGACGACATCGTGATTCCGGAGCAGAAGACCCGCATCGTCACCTCGGCCGACAACGAGGTGAAGGAGATCCAGGACCAGTACGCATCGGGCCTGGTCACCAACGGCGAGCGCTACAACAAGGTGGTGGACATCTGGTCGCGTGCCAACGATCAGGTGGCCAAGGCCATGATGGAGAAGCTCGGCTCGGAAGAGGCCACCGACCTGAAAGGCGTGCAGCACAAGCAGAAGTCGTTCAACTCGATCTTCATGATGGCCGACTCCGGTGCGCGCGGCTCGGCGGCGCAGATCCGCCAGCTGGCCGGCATGCGCGGCCTCATGGCGAAGCCCGACGGCTCCATCATCGAGACGCCGATCACCGCCAATTTCCGTGAAGGCCTGAACGTCCTGCAGTACTTCATCTCCACGCACGGTGCCCGCAAGGGTCTCGCCGATACGGCGCTGAAGACGGCGAACTCGGGCTATCTCACGCGCCGCCTGGTCGATGTGGCGCAGGATCTGGTGGTAACCGAGACCGACTGCGGCACCTCCAACGGGCTCACCATGACTCCGCTGGTCGAGGGCGGCGATGTGGTCGAGGCGCTCGGCGAGCGCGTGCTCGGCCGCGTGCTGGCCGAGGACATCTTCAAGCCCGGCAGCCAGGACGTGCTCATCACCAACGGAACGTTGCTCGAGGAGAAGCTGGTGCGCCTGCTCGAGACCGAGGGTGTCGACCAGATCAAGGTGCGCTCGCCGATCACCTGCGAGACGCGCTACGGAGTGTGCTCGCATTGCTATGGACGCGATCTGGCGCGCGGCCGGCCGATCTCCATCGGCGAGGCCGTAGGCGTCATCGCCGCGCAGTCGATCGGCGAGCCGGGCACTCAGCTCACCATGCGCACCTTCCACATCGGCGGCGCCGCCTCCCGGGCAGCCGCGGCCTCCAGTGTCGAGGTGCGCAACAAGGGTGTGATCCGCTTCCATCACGTGAAGACCGTGCAGCACGAGAAGGGGCATCTGGTGGCGGTGTCGCGTTCGGGCGAGATTGGCGTGGTCGATGATTTCGGCCGCGAGCGCGAGCGCTACAAGATCCCCTACGGCGCCATGATCAGCGTCAAGGAAGGCGCCACGGTGGGTGCCGGCCAGGTGGTGGCCACCTGGGATCCGCATACTCACCCGGTCGTCACCGAGGTCGCGGGCTTCGTCAAGTTCCAGGACTTCGTCGATGGTCTGACCGTCACCTCGCAGGTGGACGAGGTCACCGGGCTCTCGAGCACGGTGGTACTCGACACCAAGCAGCGCGGCGGCAAAGACCTGCGTGCCACGATGAAGCTGGTGAGCGGCAAGGGCAAGGAAGTGACCTTCGCCCACACCGAGATCCCGGCGGTGTACAACTTGCCCCCGGGCGCTCTGGTTTCGCTCGAGGACGGGGCGCGGGTGTCGGTCGGCGATGTCATCGCGCGCATCCCGCAGGAATCCTCCAAGACGCGCGACATCACCGGGGGTCTGCCGCGTGTCGCGGACCTCTTCGAGGCGCGCAAGCCCAAGGATCCGGCGATTCTCGCGGAGCGCTCGGGCACGGTGAGCTTCGGCAAGGAGACCAAGGGCAAGCGGCGACTGATCATCACCCCCGACGATGGCGAGAAATACGAGGAGCTCATCCCGAAGTGGCGGCAGCTGAACGTGTTCGAGGGCGAGACGGTGGAGCGGGGCGAGGTGATCGCGGATGGCGAGCCGAACCCGCACGACATCCTCAGACTTCAGGGCGTCGAGGCGCTCGCCAACTACCTGGTGCGCGAGATCCAGGACGTTTATCGCCTGCAGGGTGTGAAGATCAACGACAAGCACATTGAGGTGATCATCCGCCAGATGCTGCGCAAGACCGAGGTGCAGGAAGTCGGTGAGACGACGCTGCTGCGTGGCGAGCAGCTCGATCGCTCGCGGGCGCTCGACATCAACGATCGGGCGCAGACCGACGGCAAGAAAGCCGCCCGCCTGCAGCCGGTGCTGCTCGGCATCACCAAGGCGTCCCTCGCCACCGAGTCGTTCATCTCAGCCGCCTCGTTCCAGGAGACGACCCGCGTGCTCACCGAGGCCGCGGTGCGCGGACTCAAGGACGATCTGCGCGGACTGAAGGAAAACGTCATCGTCGGCCGGCTCATCCCGGCGGGCACCGGGTTCGCCGCCCATGCCTCGCGACGCAGGAAGATGGAGGGCACCGACCGCCGCAGCTTCATGGATGTCGGCGGCGGCCTTCCGGACACCGAGGAGTCGAGCGTCGGTGAGGAGTCGGAGAGTGCCGCCGGCTGATGGCGGTCGGGAGCGCGCGACTGCTCATCGCGCGCACCGTTAGAAGTAGCACGGGCCGGCGCGGATCGCTGGCCCGTCTTTTATGTCCCGGCCGATGGGTGAAAGGCCCGGCAGCAGCTCATCATGACTGATACTACGATGGTCATCGCGCCGACCATCCTCGCTGGCCGGCACGTCCGCCTCGAGCCGCTGGCGCACACGCACGTCCCCGGGCTGGTGGCCGCGGCGCGCGAGGACCCCACACTCTACCGTTGGAGCGCGGTTCCGCAGGGGGTCGTGGAGATGGCGCAGTACGTCGACAGCGCGCTCGCTGCGCGCGAGGCAGGCACGGCGCTGCCCTTCGCCACCGTGCGTGTCGAGGACGATGCGGTCGTCGGCTCGACGCGCTTCTTCCTGCTCGAGAGCTGGGGCTGGCCCGCAGGCCACCCGCTGGCGCGGCGCGCCGGCTTCGATGCTTGCGAGATCGGCTACACCTGGCTGTCGGCCTCCGCCGCTCGTACCGCGGTGAATACCGAGTCGAAGCTGCTCATGCTCGCGCAGGCTTTCGAGGCCTGGCGCATGCACCGCGTCTGTTTCCACACCGACGTGCGCAACGAGCGCTCACGGGCCGCGCTCGAGCGCATCGGGGCACAATTCGAAGGAGTCCTGCGCGCACATCGTCTGGCCGTCGAACCCGCCCCGCGCGACTCGGCGCGCTATTCAATCGTGGCCGCTGAGTGGCCCGCGGTGAAGCAGCGTCTGCAGGACCGGCTCGCCGCGCCCAGGTAGCGCTGAAAGCGGTCCCTGCGCGTTACTTCTGCTCCCAGATCTTCATCATGTCCGGGGAGCCCTGGGCACGCACTCCGTTGTCGGTGAGTATCGCCTCGGTGGAGGCTACCAGCTGCGCACGCGGAAACACCATGGCCTCACTCGCGCGGTTGTCGAAGTCGAGCGTGAGATAGTCATCCTTCAGGTCGCGCAGCAGTGCGACCAGGTGTGTGAGGCTGCGCACCGCGGTGCCGTTCACGGACTTCACTACACAGCCGGTCGGATCCGAGTAGCCCTTGGAGAGCGCGTGCGGGAAGAGCGGTGCGGGCAGGATCACGAGCTCCTGGCGCTCGGCGTCGGGGCGGTCTCCAAACCTCGCGACCAGCGGATTGCCGAACGCCGCTCCGCCGTGCGCACGGATCAACTGCAGTGACTCGATGGAGGCACGCTCGAATACGATCGGTCCGAGTATGAAGTAGGACGGATACTGTCCCTGCAGTGAATCGATGAGCAGGGGCCGGTGCGCAGGCACCGGCATCTGGATCTGCTGAGTCTTGCCGGCGCGCACTATGGTGAGCGGCACGGCGCCGTCGCGTGCGATGTGCTGAATGAGATAGGCGAAACCGACGCGCAGGTTGTTGCGCAGCGCGACCATGCCTTCATCGTCGATCGGCTCGGTGCCGATATGCGTAACGACGTCCCACTGCTTGAGTGGATAGCCGGGGCTGCTGTCGTCCGGGCGGTGAACGATCATGCCGCGCACCGAGGGCTCGAGTTTCAGGAAGCCGCGCAGTGCCGGATTCTCGAGCGTCTGCAGATCGTCATACATGCCAGGCTTGCCGTCGTAGTGGCTGCCGGCGATACCCTTGAGGAACAGCTCGATCTCCTCATTCGGGATGATGTAGCTGATGTTCTCCGAGTTCGCGAGGTGGCTGAAGGCGAGCCCGAGCATGCGGTTGTCCGAAATGGCAGGGCCGCCGCTGTTGCCGGGATTGATGGCGGCATCGATCTGGATGCGCAGCCCGGATGTCGAGATGCCATAGGGGACGAACTCGATGCGTGAGACGATGCCACGCGTGATCGAGAGAGTCGTGCCGCCGGTCGGAAAGCCGTACGCCAACACCGGATCCTTGATCTGCGGCAGGACATTGGCGCGCGGCAGCGGCGGGCGGTGATCGAAGAACGATTCGTCGTCGAGCTTCAATATCGCCAGATCGATGCCGGGATCCATCGCTACGACGCTGGCCGCGATCTTGTCTCCGGACTGGTTGCCCTGGACCTGGATCTGGCTCGCGTAGCCGATCACATGCGCGTTGGTAAGGATCCGCCTGCCCTCGATGACGACACCCGAGCCGAACGCCTCGATCGGCGAGGCTTTGCTCCATGGCCGTGCCACATCCGGCCGGCGCATGGTCGAGAACACCTTGACCACGGCGCTCTCCGTTTCGTGGGCGATCGCCGGGCTGGGTTCTGTCGCGGGCTTCGGGGCGGCGCCGGCGCCGGGTGCAACGCCTGCGAGCAGACAGCTGCAGAGTAACGAGCGGAGCGCAGGCCTCATGGATGGCAGTTCCTTCCCATTCAATGAGGCGGGATTCTGACACAGAAGCTCAAGCTTGCCTGTGAGCTGAAGCGCGCTACGCCGATGAACCCGCACGGTAGAGCGATGCCGGTGTGCACACTCCTCCTGATACAGTGGCGCGCCGCGGTGGCCTCAGAGCGGCACGGATAGGAGCGACTCCATGAAACGTGCAGTCATTGCAGCGTGTGCGGCCATGGCAACCACGGCTGGCTTGTTGGTTGTGGTCCTCGGGGCCTCGATAGCCGCCGCGGCACCCTCGATACCGCAGTACATCAGCGCTGCCGTCGCGGACGGTGCGCGCCCAGCCGAGGACAAGCAGCGCGACGCCGAGCGCAAACCGGCCGAGACCCTGGCATTTGCGGGAGTAAAGCCCGGTGAGACGGTCATAGAGATCGCTCCCGGCAGGGGGTACTACACCCGGCTGCTGAGTGCGGTGGTTGGGGCCAAGGGCAAGGTGTATGCGGTCACCTCGCAGCCAAAGCCGGACGCACCCGCGCCGCCGGTGCAGGCGATAGCGGCCGATCCGCATTACAGCAATGTGAGCGTGAGCTTCCAGCGCGTAGCGGATCTGAAGCTCCCGCAGGGCGTGGATCTGGTGTGGACCTCGCTGAACTACCACGACTTCCACAATATTCCGGATGTGGATGTCGGCGCGATCAACCGCGCGGTTTTCGCTGCCCTCAAGCCGGGGGGTACCTACCTGGTGCTCGACCACGCTGCCGAGGCCGGCTCGGGCGCGCGAGACACCAATACCCTGCACCGCATCGATGAGGAGACGGTGAAGCAGGAGGTGACTGCGGCCGGCTTCAAACTGGCCGCAGAGAGCGATGCCCTGCGGAACAAGGCCGATCCGCACACTGCGAAGGTTTTCGACGCGGAGATCAAGGGCCACACCGACCAATTCATGCTGAGATTCAAGAAGCCCTGAGAAAATACCACCCCAAGAAATCACGCTGGATGCGATCAGCAGCAATCAGCCGGTCATCGAGACGCGAAATTTCTTGGGGACGGTGGAGACAGGGCGACTTTCGCTGCCGCCAAGAGAGACTAGCCCCTGGTGAGCAACTCGCCGCTGCGGGGATCCTCCTCACCGGCGAAGTATTTTGTGAGCGCTTCCTCGAAGGGCTCAGCTGCACCCGCCGCAGCCCGTGCGAACAGCGTCATCGAGGAGCGGAACTTCAGGTCATCGGGGTGACCGAAGATCTGCTGCGCGCTGCGGCCCTCGAGCCGGTTCACGAGCCCGGTGCAACGGCGCAAGCGCTCACCGAGTAGCGGATGAGCGAGATAAGCACGCGCCTCATCGAGTGAGCCGATGGCGTAACGCTGCGCCATGGGACTCGAGCCCAACCCGCGCAGCTGCGGGAATATGAACCACATCCAGTGGCTGTGCTTCTCGCCCGCAGCGAGTTCGGCGCACACCTGTGCGAACACCGCATTCTGCGCTGCGACAAAGCGATTCAGGTTGTACGGATCTGAAGCCACGGCCGGGAGCCCGCATCCGGAGCATTCTAGTCGGGCAGAGGGCTAAAGTAACCGCACCTGCGTTGACGGCAGCAGCGTGGTTGGCATAGAGTCCCGGCCGATAGTAAATTATCGATTATCGATAGATCGCGCCGGATGAGCGCGAGTGGGCAAGGGGGAGATGCAGAGATTCGGCGCGAGGTTTGCCCTCGCCGGACTCGCGCTTGTCGGTTCGGTCCTCGCGCAAACGCCCGCGACGGTACCGACGCCGGCAGCCGATCTGGTCATTGAGGGCGGCAAGATCTACACCGTGGACGCGGCACACCCCACCGCCGAGGCGCTCGCGGTGCGCTCCGGACGCGTGGTATTCGTGGGCACCGTTGCCGAGGTGAAACGCTGGATCGGCCCGGGCACTCACGTGGAGGAGCTGGGCGGCCGTCTGCTGCTTCCTGGCCTTATCGATGCCCACATCCACCCCCTCGACATCGTCGACCTCGATGTCTGCGATCTCAAGAGTGTGGCGCGCACGCTGGCTGAGCTTTCCGCCTTCATCGCCCAGTGCGTTACGCACTACGCCATTCCGGCGGGCGGCAAGCTCGTGGTGCAACTGTGGAATTACACCGACGGCAACCAACCGGACCCGCAGCACCCTACGCTGCGCGCGGCGCTCGATGCCGCCTCGATGAAGGTGCGGATCGAGGTGCTGGGCAATGATGGTCACCACGCCGCCTACAACAGCCTTGCCCTCGCGCAGGCGAGGAATGCGCAGGGCCGGGTGATAGGCCTCTCGAAAGCGACGCTGGCGGGAGAGTTCGCGAGGTACAAGCCGCTGGTCGGGGTCGATGAGCTCGGCGAGCCGAACGGTGCGGTCAACGAAGACGCCCGTTATCTCGTCGATCCGGGCATCCTGCTGTTCAGCGATCTCGAGGCCGTCGCCAAAGTGGCCGAGCGCATTCCGCAGCGCCTGAACAGCGTTGGCATCACTGCGGTGCTCGATGCCATGGTGCCGCCGGAGGGCCTCAGGATCTACGATCAGCTCGCGGCCAAAGGGCAGCTGACCGTGCGCGCGACGCTTGCGCAGTTCTACGATCCATCACGGACATTGTCTTCGGCCGGCACGCCCGATTACGACGCCATGGTCTCGGCGGCCAGGAAGGTGCGCGAAAAGTACGCACACCATCCGCTGATTCGCGCCGATGTCATCAAGCTGTTCGCGGATGGCGTGCTCGAGGGCAACCCGTTCGCCGTGCCGCCGACCTTACCGAACGCGGCAGCGCTCAAACCTTTCCTGCAACCGATCTTCGCTACGGATGCTGCAGGCCACGCCACCGTCACCGGCTATGTCGACACCGGCTCGGAGCTCTGCGCCAGCGTGCGGACACATCCCGAGTCCTACTCCGCGGGCGCCGACATCAAGCGCTTCGTCCAGGCGCACGGTTACCATCCCGGTCAGTGCGCCATCTCGAGCGGCAAGCTGCAGCACCCGCGTGAGGTGATCCTCGAGTACGTCAAACGCATGCATCTCGCCGGGTTCAACCTCCACATCCACGCCATCAGCGATCGCTCGGTGCGCACGGCGCTCGATGCGATCGAGGCGGCGCGCGCCGCGGATGGCAACTCCGCCACCCGCGACGGACTGGCGCACGTGCAGCTGGCAGCGCCGCAGGACGTGGCGCGCATCGGCCGCGATCACCTCTACGTCGCATTCACGTACTCCTGGATGGCAAGCAACCAGGACTATGACCTTACGGTGATCCCATTCTTCGAGCATATTCACGGCAACAGCTACCAAGAGCTGCACCGGCCTGACAGTTACTACGAGCGCAACGTCTATCCGGTGCGTTCGGTGAAGGCGGCCGGCGGCATTCTCGCGGCGGGCTCCGACGCGCCGGTGGAGACACGCGATCCGCGGCCGTTCGTCAACATGGCGGTCGCGCTCACCCGCAGTGTAGGCGGGCAGCCGCCTCTCAACCTCGAGCAGCGTCTCTCGGCGCCTGAGATCATCGAAGCCTACACCCTGAACGGCGCGCGCATGCTGGGACTGGAGAAGGATGCAGGCTCGATCGCAGTCGGCAAGTCGGCAGACTTCGTGCTCATCGATCGCGACATCCTCGCGCTCGCCCAGGCGGAGCATCCGGACTCGATCGCCGACACCAAGGTGCTGGCAACCTGGTTCCGGGGAGCCAAGGTTTATGCGGCTGCACCAGCGCACTGAGCACTTCCGGCATGGCGCGCGTGCGGCGCTCACCGCCGCGATCGTAGCCTCTGCGCTGCCTGCTGCCGGCACGCCGCCGGCACCGACACCACCCGATACCGTGTACGTCAACGGCCACGTCTACACCGCTGACGCGCGTGACAGCGTGCAGGAAGCTTTGGTGGTACGCGACGGGCGCATTGCCTTCGTCGGCTCGAACGACGAGGCCCGCAAGGCAGCCACCAAGGCGCGCGTCGTCGATCTCGGACAGCGCATGGTGATGCCTGGTCTCGTCGATGGTCATATGCATCCGCTCGATGGCGGCGCGAACCTGCTCAAGTGCAATCTCAACTACGAGCGGCTCACGGTTGCGCAGCTCCAGTCGCGCATCCAGGGCTGTCTCGATGCCACGCGGGCTGCAGAGCCGAATCAGTGGCTGCAGGTGGTCAACTGGTTCCGCGAGGCGATGATCCCGAACGGGGTCGCGACCTCGCGTGCCACGCTCGATGCGCTCAAGACGCGCAGGCCGATCTTCGTGATCTCCTCCTTCGTCCATACCGCACTCGTCAACACCCGCGCGCTCGAGCTCGCGAACATCACGGCCGCTACCCGGGATCCGCTCGGCGGGCGCATCGACCGCGGTCCCTCCGGTGCCCCGACCGGCATTCTGGAAGACGCCGCCTACGAGAAGGTGCTTGCGGTCATCCCGCAGCCGACTGCGGCCGAGGACGCCAGGGCGGCAACCGCGGCGCTGGAGGCCATGCGGCGCCAGGGTGTCACTACGTTCCTCGACGCCGCGGCGACAGCGCGCACCCTGGCGGCCTTCGCCGCCGCGCAGCGGCAGCAACCGCTCACCGCGCGTGCGCATTTCGCGGTGCTCATCACTCCCGAGGAGGGGCGCGAGCCACAGCGCGCGGTCGAGACCGCGCAGGCGCTCGCGCGCCGTTACGACCAGGGCGCGGCACGCGCGGTACCTGGGATCACGGTGCGCAATATCAAGCTCTTCATGGATGGAGTGATCACAGCGCCCGCCTGCACCGGAGCGCTGCTCAATCCTTATTTCAAGAATGCCGGTACCGCGGAGGCGCCGCACTGGGTACCCGGCACCAACCGCGGACCGGAGGTTTACTTTCCCGCAGCGGTCCTTCATCCGCTGCTCATCGCCGCCGCAAAAGCCGGCCTCGAGCCGCACATGCATGCTGATGGCGACCGCGCCGTGCGCGAGGCGCTCGACGGCGTCGCGGCGCTGCGCCGGCAATTTGCCGGCAGCGCCATCCGGGCGGCGATTGCGCATGATGAGATCGTCGAGCCGAGTGACTTCGGCCGCTATCAGCAGCTCGAGGCCATCCCGGTGCTCTCCTTCCAGTGGGAGAAGCCGGCGCCGGACACCATCGACGGCGCGCGTGATTATCTCGGACCTGAGCGTTTCCGCTACCTGGAGCCCGCGGGCTATCTGGCCGCCGCTGGCGCGCACATCGCCTACGGGAGCGACTGGCCCGTCGATGCGCTGAACGAGTGGTTTGCCATCAAGGTTGCTATCACGCGCGAGGGCGACCCTGCGGCGGGCTCGAAGTACGCCGGTCGGCTGAGCACCGATCCCGGACTGACACTGCCGGTGGCCGTGCACGCCATCACTGCCGGCTCCGCCTACGAGCTGCATGCCGAGCGCGAGGTGGGCTCGCTCGAGGCCGGCAAGCTCGCGGACTTCATCGTTCTCGACCGCAACATTTTCAAGGTTCCAGCACGCGAGGTCGCGGACGTTCACGTCCTGCTCACCGTGGTCGGTGGCAAGAGCGTGCACGCGGCCGCACCGTTCGCCAACGAATGATCGGGCGAAAAGACATCTGGACGAAGACTGACGCAGCACTCATGGGGACTCTATGAATCGATCCGAGATCACTCGAGCCTGCCTCGTACTCACGGTTTTCAGCGCGCTCGCAGCGGCGCTGCCCCTGCGAGCACAGACCACGGGCAGCGAAGCGGCGGCGGCCGGCGGACTTCAGGAGGTGCTGGTCACGGCGACACGCCGCGAGGAGCGTCTGCAGGATGTGCCGATCAGCATTACCGCCTTCAGCCAGGAGCAGATCGATTCCCAGGGGCTGCGCAGCATCGATGACCTGACGCGCCAGAGCCCAGGGGTGAACTTCTCGCGCAATGGCATGGGGTCCTCGGCGAATTACAACGACGAGAACTCGGACATCAGCTTCCGCGGCGTCGAGTCTCAGGCCGGCGCCTCCACTACCGGCATTTACATCGACGACACACCGGTGCAGAGCCGGCACCTGGCCTTCGGCGCGGTGAACGTGTTCCCGGCGCTCTTCGACATCGATCGCGTGGAAGTGCTGCGCGGCCCGCAGGGCACCCTCTTCGGCGCTGGCGCCGAGGGCGGCGCGGTAAGGTTCCTCATGCCGCAGCCCGGGCTCACCAATTACTCGGCGTACGCGCGAGCCGAACTGGCCACTACTCGCAGCGGCGATCCGAGTTACGAGCTCGGTGCCGCATATGGCGGCCCGATCGTGGCTAACGAGCTGGGGTTCCGGGTGAGCGTCTCCTACCGCCGCGATGGCGGCTGGGTCGATCGCGCCAACTACACACTCGAGCCCACGGGTGATCCGCGATTGCCGAACCCGGTGTTCAACGGTGCAACCGGCTCGAACTCCAACTGGTGGGAAACTGTGACCTTCAGGGCCGCCCTCAAGTGGGCACCGAGCGACACGATCGCGGTGACGCCCTCTTTCTACTACCAACGCTTCAAGGTCAACGATACGGCCGCTTACTGGGACCCGCTCTCCAATGCGGGGTCGAACGTCTTCTACAACGGCAATGCGCTGAAAAATCCTGCGTATGATCCCTTCTGGCTTGCGGCCATCAAGGTGGACTGGAGCCTGCCTTGGGCGCAGCTGACCTCCAACACTTCCTTCTACTACCGCAACCAGCACTCGACATCGGACTACACGCAGTACCTGCGGGCGACCTACGCGTACTTCGACCTGCTGCAGACCATCTACCCCCAGCCTGGGGATGCGGGTTATGCGCCGTTCCAGGATAACCAGCGCAACTTCTACCAGGAGATCAGGCTTGCCTCCAAGGACACGGGCGCGCGCCTGTTATGGAATGCGGGCGTGTTCTATTCGCACCTGGATGAGAACATCCCGGAGGACATCTACGACAAAACCATCGATGCCGAAACGGGCGGCAACGTCTGCTCAGCCGAGCTGCCCTGCCCCGATGGACACATCTACTACCAGCCCTGGTACCGCGTGGTCGATCGGCAGCTGGCTGGCTTCGGCGAGGCGACCTGGAGAGTCACGGACACCTTCAAGGTCACCGGCGGCGTGCGTATTGCGCACGTGGAATACACCGGCACCGCTTACCAAGGCGGCGCCTTCCTCGGCCTCCCGTTCATCACCAGCTACCAGACGGCATCGGAGAATCCGATCACGCCCAAAGCCGTCCTCACCTGGCAGCCGGATCGCGACAACATGGTGTACGCGAGCGCCGCCAAGGGTTACCGCGTCGGCGGCACCAACCCTGAGGTGGGCGCAAACTGCGAGGTCGATCTTGCCACGCTCGGCCTCCCGGTGGGGGCCGATGGCCTGCACCACGTGCCCGGCTCCTATTCCTCCGACAGCCTGTGGAGTTACGAGCTCGGCACCAAGAATGCCTTCTTCGAGCATCGCCTGCAGCTGAACGCGAGTGTGTTCTACATCGACTGGAGCAACATTCAGCAGAACGTCTACCTGCCGACCTGCGGCGCGCAGTTCACGGCCAACCTGGGCAAGGCACAAAGCCGCGGCGGCGACATCGAGATCCTCTTCCGTCCGGTGGACAGCCTGATGCTGCAGGTAGCGGCCGCCTACACCGATGCGCACTACACCAGCAGCTCCTGCGCTGGCGTGCTCAGCTACGATGCTGCCGCGGCATCGTGCACCGGTAACGGTGTAATTGCCCCACCAATCGTGACCGAGGGTAACCGTCTGCCGGGTGCTCCCTGGTCCTTCACCGCGGCGCTGGAGAAGACCTTCCTGTGGCAGGAGAGACATCCCTACTTCCGCGCTGACTTCCAGTACACGACTGCACAGACCGGTCTCTTGCCGGGCCAGGACCCGCGCAATGCGCTCTACGACACTACGCTCCCCGGCCTGCCGATCACCAAGAATCTGAATCTGCGCGCGGGCGTGCGCTGGAGCGGTTACGACGTATCGCTTTTTGCGCAGAATGCACTGGACCAGCAGCCGGTGCTGTTCAAGTCGCGTGATCTGGCCGCGTATCCGGACAACCTGTACTTCTCGCGCGGGGTACGTCCGGTGACGGTAGGAATCACCGCCACCTACAGCTATTGAGAGGCGGGCGCAGTCATGTCGGTCTTAGATCGACCGAACCGGTGCTTGAGTGCCGCGGTGTTGAGCGTCGCCGTGCTGTCGCTTGCGGTGCAGGCCGCGGCGCAGGAGATGCCGAAGTCGGTTGCCGAAGCGCAGCAGTGGGAGCGTGCCAACTCGCTCCCTCTCACGGAGTTCTTCACGACACCGCTTCCCGCGCACGGCTCGAAAGCCGGAGATCTGCTCGCTCACCAGACCTACCGTGGCTATGGCGTACCGGCAGGCGTCAAGGCTCAACGCATCATCTATCACTCATGGGATGCCGAGGGGCATGACGTGACGGCCTCGGCCGTCGTTCTCACCCCGCCCGGTCAACCGCCGAAGGATGGATGGCCAGTAATGGTCTGGGCTCATGGGACGAGCGGTGTTGCGCAGCAATGCGCGCCCTCGCTCATGAAGGACCTGTATTACGGGGCCGAGGGCCTGTTCGCTTTCCTGGCAGCAGGCCTGGCGGTGATCGCAGTGGACTATCACGGGCTCGGGACTCCAGGACCCCATCAGTACGTCGACAAAGTTGCCCAGGCGCACGATGTCATCTACGCGGTACCCGCTGCGCGTGCCGCCGAGCCTTCACTGGGCCCGAAGTGGGTTGTCGATGGTCACTCTCAAGGTGGGCTCGCGGCCTGGGGTACGGCTGAGCTCGAAGCCGCGCGGCATGATCCCAATTATCTCGGTGCGGTATCGGTCGCCGGCGCAGCGCGGCTGCAGGAGCTGTTCGTACATCTCAGTCAGACTGCGGGCGTCGGGTTCTATTTGGCTTTCATGGCTTACGGCATCCACGCGCGCTTCCCGGAATTTCAGCCAGCGGACATGCTGACATCGAGCGCCATGCGCTCCTATGCAACTGTGACAACGGGGGGCTGTTGGTATAACGGCTATGCCGCATATCTCGGCGTTCCTGGCAGCTCGCTACTCAGACCGGGGTGGGAACGGAATCCGTTGGTGAGGCGCTATAGCCAGGAAAATGCACTCGGTGTGAAGCCCATTTGGGGGCCGCTGCTGGTGCTTGCCGGCGAGGCAGATGCGACGGTACCCATCGGGGATGTACGCGCGATAGTGGCCGCCGCATGCAAGTCAGGTGGGACGGTGAGCTTTCGCTCCTATCCGAACCTGGACCACGACCCGACCATGGAGCAATCGGTACCGGATCAGCTAGCCTGGATCAAGGACCGCTTTGCCGGGAAGCCCGCCGGGCAAACCTGCTCGATGAGCTGAGAGTCCGCCGGCACAGGCGCCTCGCCCGAGTCAGTGCCGCTTCCGGAACACCATGACGAAACGGTCAGTCTTGCCGACCATGGCGCCCTTGTAGGTGATCAGCGCGCGCGTATCATCGGGACGGCGCAGCACCTCGCTCGTGTGCACGAGCTCGAAGCCATGCTTCTCGAAATCACGCCGCGCGTACTGCTCATCGATACGATGCAGCGGGCCGGCATCCGCGCTGCCGGTGCCGGGCTTCGCCGAATGATCGACCAGCAGCAGGATACCGCCAGGCTTGACGACGCGGGCGATCTCGGTGAGCGCGGCGTTCGCATCGACGTCCTTCGGCCAGGGTCCCTGGTCCGGATGCCAGTAGAGATCGTGATAGACCTTGATCACGAGAATCGCATCGAGCGACTGAGCGGGCAGCCCCAGGTGCTCGACGGTGATGGTCCGGTGCTCGACATTCGGCAAGCGCGTGGTGCGGGCCTGCCACTGGTTCTCGCTCCACTTGTCGTAGGCATCGTTGTTGAGCAGATACACCTTGCCGCGCGGACTCACCAGGTAGCTGAGGAGCTCGCTGTAGTAACCATCCGCGGCCAGAAAATCCGCGACGACCAGACCATCGCGAATGCCCGAGAGCCGCAGCACCTCCGCGGGATGGTCGATCTCGTCGCGCTTCACATCCTCTGCGGGGCGTCCCTCGTGTGAGACGGCATCGCTGTAGCGATCTGCCCAGGCTGCGGCGGGCTGCAGAGCCGCGAGCGCCACGAGCACGAGCAGCCCCTGGCGCAGATGAGGATTGACGGCGCGCATAGTGCGGCCTCCCATGCTGTCCTTCCCGAGCTCAGTATGAGCTTGGCCGTGCTTGCAGGCGGAGCGCTTGCGATGAGCCGAGCGCGCCGTGCGCCGCGCAGTGATCAACGCAAGGCTTTGTCCAGCAGCTGGTAGCCCGCGCGCGAGGCGTAACCGCACCGTTCGTAGAAGGCGCGGCCGCGCGTATTGCCGCTCGCCAGCTGCAGTTGCAGGCGGACACAACCGCGCTGCGATAGCTCGGCTTCCGCCGCGGCCAGCAGGCGTGCACCGATACCGCACGAGCGTTCTTCCGGCAGCACGAAGAGCTCATCGACCTCGCCCATGAGTCCCTGGTGCTCGATGCTCATCAGCAACATGGCGATCAGATAGCCCCGCAGCGTGCGCTGCGACTCGGCTACCCATATGAAGCCCCGTTCCCCCGGCCGCCCCAGCAGCTCCTTGAGCAGGAGCTCGATGCGCAGTGCCGCGAAGCCGGGGATGCCCTCGAAGTCCCAGTAGCGGCGGATGAGCGCAAGCAGCTGCGGAATGTCCTCCGCATGCGCAGGCCGGATGTCCATCTCATCAGGCCGCGAGCGCCGCGGCGAGCTGCACACAGTTGCGGCCGGAGCGCTTCGCGGCGTACTGCGCATGATCCGCGTGAGCGATCAGATGCTGTCCCCAGACCCCGAGCGTATCGCTCGAGGCGACGCCGATGCTGCAGGTGAGATTGATGGGCGCACCGTAGCCCTCGATGCGTACCTCCGACACTCGCCGGCAGATGCGTTCCGCGATGGGGTGGGCGGCAGAAGCGTCGGCGCCGTTGAGAATCACCACGAACTCTTCCCCACCGTAGCGCCCGATCACATCCGACTGGCGCAGCTCCGCCTGTATGGGCCCGATGACCCCCGACAGGCACGCATCGCCAGCCGCGTGACCGCGGCTGTCGTTGATGTGCTTGAAATGGTCGAGATCGAGGAACAACACGGAGATCGGCAGCCCACGAGCCTTGGCGCGCATGCACGCCGCGTCGAGCCGCTCGATGAGCGAGCGGCGGTTGAGTACGCCGGTGAGCGGATCGGTCTGCGCACGCCGTTCGGCATCGGTGAGCGCGAGCGACTGTGCGCGCAGGCGGTCGGAGGTGCCGAGTGCGATCAGCACGGCGGCCGCCACCATCGAGGGCGCGAGACCATAGTAGAGGAGTCCCTGGGCATCGTCTGCGCGCGCGTAGAGCAGCCGCAGCGCGGTTAGGATCTGGAAGGTACAGAGCAGCGCCCAGGCGATGAGGAACCACCCCGCCGCACGATTGCCGCTGCGCCAGGCGAGATAGGACACGATCAGCGTGAAGAGCGCGCTGCCGAGGAACATGAGGTTGCCAACGGCCGCAATGAGCGCCGACATCCCGGGCACGATGCGCAGCACGTTGCAGAGCGCGAGCGCGACGAAGGCGACGGCGAGCCAGCCGAAGGCACTGTAGACTTTGGGCGAGAACAGCCGCAGGTTCGCGAACTCGCGCACGAACAGCGCCGCCGCTGCCGCCGAGATCGCCACCGGCACGTTCCAGGCGTAGGAGGAAATGGGACGCGCGAGTGACAGGATCGGCCAGTTGAAACCCTGCCCGGAGAAGTACGCCAGGTAGAGCGCCTGCAGCGAGAACAGTGTGCCGTAGAGCGGATAGAGGCGGTCGGTGAGCACGAAGCGCACGAGCAGAGTCGACAGCGCCATCGCCATGAGCGCACCGAAGGCGAGCGCGATGATGCGCTGGTGCACTGCAGCGACTGCCAGCGTGCGCTCGAGCGTCGAAGTGGTGAAGTGCACGTCGGTCGTGGCGGGGCCCTGGCGCGTGACCCGCACATAGAGCGGCTGGCCTGAATCAAGTCCCGGTGGCAGCGCGAAAACCAGATCCTGTGCGCCGCCGAACTGCGGTACGACGGTCGCCGGGTTGAGTGAGAGGCTGTCACCCTGGTGCCGCGCAAACACCTGAACGTTCTGATCCATGCCCGCGCGCGCGAGCAGCACCGGTATGCGGCTCGCATCCCTGGAAGGTGCGGGGTCGAGCGGCGGGAGCCGAAACCATAGCGGGGCCGTGAGCCGGTGCGAACCCCGTGCGTCAAAGGGGACGAAGTGTCCATCGAGGGCGCCAGCCGCCACACTGGCAGCCGATGGATCTCCGAGCGAGGGCTCGAGCACGCGGACCTCGAGCGGCGAACCATTTCCCGGAGTGAGCTGCGCGACCGACGGCAGATCAGGGACCAGCGTTGGTACCGCTGTAGCCGCAAGTGGCAGACAAGCCGCCACTGCTGCTACCCATCTCGTCAACGCCCGCTTGTGCACCGAATCCCTGTAGCCCCCGCGGAGGCCCTATTCTGTTCATCCGTAACCGGTCTCCAGGGTCGCTGCAGAGCTGCCCGACCCTGGCACGACTATCCTAATGAGCGACCCGCCGACAAGCCACTTTGTGCAGCCCTTGGAGAGGTTTCCCCCGCCGGTTGACACTCCAGGGGCCCGTACCTAGAATCGCCGGCCTTTGTCGGGCGGCCCCCGTACATGCCGGCCCGGAAACAGCGACTTACGAGAACCGGGCCGCCTCAATGAAGGCGGCCCGGTGTTCTTCGCAGGTCGTTTTGTCGCGCGAGGAGACGAGTAAACGATGGCGACCACCGGTCAGCTCATCCGGCAGCCACGCCGAACGAGAGCGGAGAAAACCAAGGTGCCCGCGCTGGGTGCGTCCCCGCAGAAGCGCGGGGTGTGCACGCGCGTCTACACCACGACCCCCAAGAAGCCGAATTCGGCGCTGCGCAAGGTCTGCCGCGTGCGCCTCACGAACGGCTACGAGGTCACCAGCTATATCGGCGGGGAGGGCCACAACCTGCAGGAGCACTCGGTGGTCCTCATCCGCGGTGGCCGCGTCAAGGACCTGCCGGGCGTGCGCTACCACACCGTGCGCGGCACGCTCGATTGTGCCGGCGTCGGCGAGCGCAAGCAGGGTCGCTCCAAGTACGGCGCCAAGCGCCCGAAGAAGTAAGGAGGCGCAATCCATGTCCCGTCGTGCCCAGGCTCCGGTCCGCACCATTCTTCCGGATCCGAAATACAACAACGAGATGCTCGCCAAGTTCATGAACGTGGTGATGAAGAACGGCAAGAAGTCCGCCGCGGAGCGCATCATCTACGGTGCGCTCGATCGCATCGCGGAGAAGACCGGCAAGCAGGGAGGCGAGGCGATCGAGGTGCTGTCCACGGCGCTCGACAACGTGAAGCCGGTGGTGGAAGTGAAGTCGCGCCGTGTCGGTGGCGCCACTTACCAGGTACCGGTTGAAGTTCGCGCCACGCGTCGCCAGACACTGGCCATGCGCTGGGTCATCGAGGCGGCCCGCGATCGCACCGAGAAGTCCATGGCGTTTCGCCTGGCACACGAGCTGATGGACGCCTCCGAGAACCGCGGCGCCGCGGTACGTAAGCGCGAGGACACCCACCGCATGGCGGAGGCCAACAAGGCGTTCGCCCATTACCGCTGGTAACAGAGCCAAAGGAGCGAGACGGCAGTGCCACGCGCGACGCCCATCGAGCGCTATCGGAACATCGGCATCTCCGCGCACATCGACGCGGGGAAGACGACTACGACCGAGCGCATCCTTTTCTATACCGGCGTCTCGCACAAGATTGGTGAGGTCCACGACGGCGCGGCCGTGATGGACTACATGGAGCAGGAGCAGGAGCGCGGTATCACCATCACCGCCGCGGCCACCACCTGCTTCTGGAAGGGGATGGACAACAGCTTCCCCGAGCACCGCATCAATATCCTCGACACCCCCGGACACGTCGACTTCACCATCGAGGTGGAGCGCTCGCTGCGCGTGCTCGATTCGGCGGTGGCGCTGTTCGACTCGGTCGCGGGCGTGCAGCCGCAGTCGGAGACGGTGTGGCGGCAGATGAACAAATACGCGGTGCCGCGCATCGCCTTCGTCAACAAGATGGACCGCGCGGGCGCGAATTTTCTGCGCGTCGTCGAGATGATCCGCTCGCGTCTGCGTGCCAATCCGGTGCCGATCCAGCTGCCGATCGGTGCCGAGGACGGCTTCGAAGGCGTGGTCGATCTCATCCGCATGAAGGCCATCTACTGGGACATGGAGACCCAGGGGATGAAATTCGAGTACCGCGACATCCCGGCGGACCTGAAGGCGCAGGCGCAAGAGTACCGCGCCAAGATGATCGAGGCGGCGGCGGAAGCGAACGAGGTACTCACGCACAAGTATCTCGAGCACGAGCAGCTCTCGGACGAGGAGATCCGTCAGGGCCTGCGCGAGCGCTCGATCCGCAACGAGATCGTGCTCGCCATGTGCGGCTCGGCCTTCAAGAACAAGGGCGTGCAGGCGCTGCTCGATGCCGTCATCGAGTTCATGCCCTCGCCGGTCGATATGCCAGACGTGAAGGGGATCGACGAGCGCGGCGCGCCCGACACGCGCAAGGCAAGCGACGATGCGCCGTTCTCGGCGCTCGCCTTCAAGATCCTGAACGACCCCTTCGTCGGCAACCTGACCTTCTTCCGCGTCTACTCCGGGGTGCTGAATTCCGGAGATACGGTATTCGTGCCGAGCAAGGACAGGAAAGAGCGCATCGGACGGTTGCTGCAGATGCATGCCAGCGAGCGCACCGAGATCAAGGAGGTGCGCGCGGGTGACATCGCTGCCGCCGTCGGGCTCAAGGACGTCATCACCGGCGACACGCTGTGCGACCTCGAGAAGGTCGTCACGCTCGAGAAGATGGAATTCCCCGCGCCGGTCATCTCGGTGGCCGTGGAGCCGAAGACCAAGGCAGACCAGGAAAAGATGGGCCTCGCGCTGCAGCGCCTCGCCAAGGAGGACCCCTCGTTTCGTGTCAGCACCGACCAGGAGTCGGGTCAGACCATCATCTCCGGGATGGGCGAGCTGCACCTCGAGATCATCGTCGACCGCATGAAGCGCGAGTTCAAGGTCGAGGCGAACGTCGGCAAGCCCCAGGTCGCCTACCGCGAGACCATTCGCGGCACGGTCGAGAGCGAAGGCAAATTCGTGCGCCAGACCGGCGGGCGCGGCCAGTACGGTCACGTATGGCTGAAACTCGAGCCGAATCAGGCCGGCAAGGGGAACGAGTTCGTCAACGGTGTCGTCGGCGGCTCGGTGCCGCGTGAGTACGTGCCGGCGGTGGACAAGGGGATTCGGGAAGCCGAAGAGACCGGCGTCATTGCCGGCTATCCGGTGGTAGACGTGAAGGTGACGCTGTTCGACGGCTCGTATCACGATGTCGACTCGAACGAAATGGCGTTCAAGATTGCCGGTTCCATGGGATTCAAGGAGGGATTCAGGAAGGCGAAGCCGGTGCTGCTCGAGCCGATCATGAAGGTCGAAGTGGTGACGCCCGAGGATTACTCCGGGGACGTGATCGGAGATCTCAACCGCCGGCGCGGGCAGATCACCGGCATGGATGAGACTCCGGCGGGCAAGGCCATTACGGCGGATGTGCCGCTCTCGGAGATGTTCGGCTACGCGACCACCGTGCGCTCGATGAGCCAGGGGCGCGCGACCTTCACCATGGAGTTTTCCAAGTATGTTGAAGTGCCGCCGAACATCGCCGGTGGCATCCTCAAAGACGAGTAACAGCGCAGCAAGGTGAGTTAAGGAATTACGCCATGTCCAAAGAGAAATTCGAGCGCAGCAAGCCGCACGTGAATGTTGGGACGATTGGTCATGTGGACCACGGCAAGACGACGTTGACGGCGGCGCTGACGAAGGTGATGGCCGAGACCTACGGCGGGACGTTCGTGGCGT
>DATJFM010000014.1:0-14810 GCA_035495655.1 Steroidobacteraceae bacterium | reverse complement strand
TGCAGGCTTCAGGGTGACGTTCGGCGACTGGTTCGCGATCTGCTGAACGTTCGTCTGACTGCGCGCCTCCAGCATCTCGGCGTTGACGGCGGTAATCGCAATCGGCGTGGATTGCAGGTTTTCCTTGCGGAACTGGGCGGTGACGGTGACCTCCTCGAGCACGGCCGCTTCATCCGCATGCGCCTGCTGCAGCCAGCAGGCGCTGCAGAGAGCACCGCCGGCGACGAGGCTCGCGAACTTCCCGAGGGATGACCGATAGCTGCGATTACCACGGCTCATGGCAGCGCCTCCCCTGAACGGCGTGCGTGCTTGCGGCCTGGCGGCATCCATGCGGCGCTTAGCCGCGGCACATCGATTATCGATATTTACTTATCGCCAACGTAACGAACTGTAGGACGAGTGCCTGCGAGCGTCAACCGCGCCCGATCGGCTGGAAGGGGGGAGTGCCGGGCGCAGCGACCGCTGCCCGCCCCTCGGGGCGCCTCGCTGGCCGCGATGCGCTAGAGTCATCTTCATGAAGTTCGTCGATGAAGCCTCGGCGCGCGTACAGGCGGGCAACGGCGGTCGCGGCAGCACCAGTTTCCGCCGCGAGAAGTTCGTGCCCTTCGGTGGCCCCGATGGGGGCGATGGCGGCCAGGGCGGCAGCGTTTACCTGCGCGCCGCTTCCGGTATCAATACGCTCGCGGATTTCCGCATCGAGCGCACCTTCAAGGCCCCCCACGGCGAGCCGGGCAGCAGCAAGGACTGCACGGGCCGCAGCGGCGCGGACCTCTACATCCCGGTGCCGATCGGCACGGTGGTACGCGATGCCGACACCCAGGAGGTGCTCGGCGATCTCACGCGCGATGGCGCGCAACTGCTCGTGGCGCGTGGCGGCAAGGGCGGTTGGGGCAATCAGCGCTTCAAGTCGAGCACCAACCGCTCGCCTCGGCAATTCGGCCCGGGATTGCCCGGCGAGAGGCGTTCGCTGGAATTCGAGCTGAAGGTGATTGCGGACGTCGGCCTGCTTGGCTTGCCGAACGCAGGCAAGTCGACGCTCATCCGCGCGGTCTCTGCAGCACGGCCGAAGGTCGCCGACTACCCCTTTACGACCTTGTACCCGAATCTTGGGGTGGTCGCAGTCGGGGAGCACCGTAGCTTCGTGATGGCCGACATCCCTGGACTCATCGAGGGCGCGGCGGAGGGTGCGGGGCTCGGCATGCGCTTTCTGCGCCACTTGCAGCGCACGCGGCTGCTGCTGCACCTGATCGACATCGCGCCGCTCGACCCCGAGGCCGACCCGGTGCGCGATGCACGCGCGATCATCGCCGAGCTGCGCAAATTCAGCCGCGAGCTCGCGACCAAGCCGCGCTGGCTGGTGCTCAACAAGCGCGATCTGCTGCCCGCCGCGGATGCCGAAAAGCGCGCGCGCAGCATCGTGCGGCGCCTGCGTTATCGGGGGCCGTCTTTCCTCATCTCAGGAGCGACGGGCGACGGGACCGCGTCGCTATGCGAGGCCGCTATGAGTTTTTTGGAGGAGCACGATCGAGCGGCACGCGGGCGCGCATCATGTCCAACAGATGCTGCCGGCGCGCGGCCGGGCGCAACTTGAGCGGGGTCGGAATCACCGGGACGGGAATGCGTGCGTTATCCTTCATTGCCGGATCCTTCGCTGCAACATCCTTCATTGCGACCCTCACTGCATTGCGCGAATACGAGCCGCGAGCCGGCTCTTGTGACGCGCCGCCTTGTTTCGGTGGATGATCTGCTTGCCGACCAGTGAGTCGATCTCGGGAACCGCCCTCTGGTAGCTCGCCCTGGCCGCTTCCTTGTCGCCGCCCGCGATCGCCGCGGTCACCGCTCGCACCGCCGTGCGCATACGTGAGCGCAACGCGACGTTGCGGGCACGATGCTTCTCGGCCTGGTGGGCAGCCTTTTCGGCGGACTTGGTATTGGCCACGAAATCTCCGTGTTCTCGCTACGTCCGTGTCTGCGGGGGCGCTAGTCTGCGCATGGGCCCAGGGGTTGTCAACGCACTTGACAGCCCCGCCGCGCGCCCATTGGCGCGTTCACATAAACTGGCCAGCTTCATGCTCACGCTCTTAAGTTACATTCAAATTAATTTCGTAATATCAATGACTTAAAGAACATGTCGCGCGCTCCATCATGCAGCTGATCCGGGGAGTCGAAGGCTTTCGCGGGCGCGGCGCGGGATGCGCCCTGACCATCGGCACTTACGATGGAATACACCTCGGCCATCAGGCGCTCATCGCCCGGCTCGGCTCGCACGCGGCGCGCCTCGGGACGGCTGCGGTGCTGCTCACCTTCGAGCCCACGCCCCGGGAATACCTCGTGCCGGCCGACCCGCCGGCACGACTTACGAGTCTGCGTGAGCGCTGGCGCATCCTCTCCGCGCTGCGCCTCGATTACCTCTGGCTGCTGCGATTTGGCGAGCAGTTGCGTAACCTCTCCGCGGAAGAGTTTTCGCAGCTGCTGGTGCGCGCGCTCGCTCCACAGGTGGTGGTGGTGGGCCACGATTTCCGCTTCGCCAAGCACGGCGAAGCTACCGCGCCCATACTGGCCGATGCCGGCCGGCGGCTCGGTTTCGAGGTCGACGTGCTGCCGGCGGTCACCCTGGATGGCGAACGCGTCAGCAGCCGTGGCGTGCGGGCGGCACTGGCCGCGAGCGATTTTGCGCGCGCGTGCCGCTGGCTGGGGCGGCCCTGGTCGATGCGCGGCCGGGTGCAGCCCGGACGCGCTCTCGGAGCGCAGCTGGGGTTTCCCACTGCCAACGTGCCGCTCGAGCGGCGCCGCTCCCCCGTCGCCGGGATTTTCGCGGTACGGGTACGCGGAGCGGGCGAGGGCGAGCGCACCGGTGTGGCGAGTCTCGGTACGCGGCCCACCATCGGCGGTAGCGAGGCGTTGCTGGAGGCCCACGTGTTCGACTTCGACGGCGATCTGTATGGGCGTGAGATCGAGGTGGAGTTCGTGGCGCGACTGCGCGATGAGGAGCGCTTCGCTTCGCTCGGGGCGCTCAGCGAGCAGATGGAGCGCGACGCCGCCGAGGCGCGCCGCATCCTGAACGCCTGACCTCCGACATGATTCCGACATGACCGACTACAAGCTCACCATCAATCTGCCGCAGACCGATTTCCCGATGAAGGCGGATCTCGCGCAGCGCGAGCCTGCGGCGGTCCGACGCTGGGACGAGCGCGGTACCTACGCAAAGCTGCGGCACATTGCGCGCGGTCGGCCACGGTTCGTGCTGCACGACGGGCCTCCCTACGCGAACGGAGCGATCCACGTCGGGCATGTCGTCAACAAGGTCCTCAAGGACATCGTCGTCAAATCGCGCTCGCTCGATGGCTTCGACTCCCCCTATATCCCCGGCTGGGACTGCCACGGATTGCCGATCGAGCTCCAGGTCGAGAAAAGGCACGGCCGCCCGGGCGGGAAGCTCGATGCGCGCGCCTTCCGCGCCGCATGCCGCGCTTACGCACAAGAGCAGATCGAGCTGCAGCGCAACGAGTTCAAACGGCTCGGCATTCTCGGCGACTGGGACCATCCCTATCTCACGATGGCGCCACGCTACGAGGCGCAGCAGCTGCGCGCTTTCGGCCGCATCATCGCGAACGGGCACCTCTATAAAGGCGTGAAGCCCGTTCACTGGTGCCTCGATTGCCGCTCGGCGCTGGCGGAAGCCGAAGTGGAATACGAGGAGAAGGTGTCCCCGGCCATCGATGTGGCTTTTCGGGTGAGCGACAACGCCGAGCTGGCGCGCCGCGTTGGCGCAAATGCGGCGGAGCTCGGCCGCGAGCCGGTGGACATCGTCATCTGGACGACGACGCCCTGGACGCTGCCTGCGAACCAGGCCGTCGCGCTGCGGGCGGAGTTCCGCTACGTGCTCGCCGCCGCCCATCGGGGGCGCGAGCGACACCGCGTGGTCGTCGCGGCGGAACTACTGCCGGCGTGCCTGCAGCGCTTCGGCATGTCGGAGGCGGTCGTGCTGGCTGAGTTCGAGGGCAGGGCGCTCGAGGGCCTCGAGCTCGAGCATCCCTTTCAGCAGCGGCTGGTTCCGGTCGTGCTCGGTGAGCACGTGACGCTCGATGCCGGTACGGGCGCGGTGCACACAGCGCCCGGTCACGGTCAGGAGGACTTCGCCATCGGGCAGCGGTACGGACTCGAGGTGCTGAACCCCGTCGGTAACGACGGCCGATTCCTGCCCGGTACGCCGCTCGTCGCGGGCCTGAAAGTGGATGAGGCAAACCCGGTCATCATCGCAACGCTCGCCGAAGCCGGGCGGTTGTTGCACGAGGAGCCTTTCCGGCACAGCTATCCGCACTGCTGGCGGCACAAGAGCCCGGTGATTTTCCGCGCGACGCCGCAGTGGTTCATCAGCATGGAGCAGGCGGGATTGCGCGCCCACACCTTGCGCGACATTCCGTCCGTGCGCTGGACGCCCGCGTGGGGAGAGCAGCGCATCACCGGTATGATCGAGAGCCGGCCGGACTGGTGCATCTCGCGCCAGCGCACCTGGGGTGTACCGATTCCGCTGTTCGTGCACAAACAAACCGGCGAGCGGCATCCACGTACGCTCGAGCTCATCGAAGCGGCCGCGGCGCGTGTCGAGCAGGGCGGCATCGATGCGTGGTTCTCGCTCGAGCCACGGGAGCTGCTCGCGGAACAGGCCGAGCAGTACGACAAGGTGACCGATGTCATGGATGTGTGGGCAGACTCCGGGCTCTCGTTCGAGTGCGTGGGCACCGAGCGTCCGGAGGTGGCGGCGCCGGTCGAGCTCTATCTCGAAGGCTCGGATCAGCATCGCGGCTGGTTTCACAGCTCGTTGCTCATGTCCGAAGCCCTGTACGAGCGTCCTCCTTACCGCGGCGTGCTCACGCACGGCTTCACCGTGGATGAGAAGGGCCGCAAGATGTCGAAGTCGCTCGGTAATGTGATCGCACCGCAGAAGGTGATGAGCACCCTCGGCGCGGATGTGCTGCGGCTGTGGGTGTCGGCCACCGACTATGCCAACGAGATCGCGGTGTCGGACGAGATCCTGCGGCGCATGGCCGACTCCTACCGTCGCATGCGCAACACGCTGCGCTTTCTGCTCGGCAACCTGCACGGGTTCGACCCGGTGCAGCATTCGCTGCCGCCTGCGCGCCTCGTCGCGCTCGATCGCTGGGTGCTCGCGCGCGCCCACGCGCTGCAGTCCGAGGTGCTCGATGCCTATCGCGCTTATGCCTTTCATCTCATCTACCAGAAGGTTCACAACTTCTGCAGCGTCGATCTCGGCAGCTTCTACCTGGATGTCATCAAGGACCGGATGTACACGATGGCAGCGGCAAGTCCCGCGCGCCGCTCCGCGCAGACCGTGATGTGGCACATAGCCGAGAGCATGGTGCGTTGGCTTGCGCCGATCCTGTCCTTCACCGCAGAAGAGGTGTGGAGTTATCTGCCCGGTGAGCGCCGCGAGTCGGTGTTTCACGAGACCTGGCATGCGCTGCCGCAGGTGGCGGCCGACGGTGTCGACTGGGACGCGCTCATCGCGCTGCGCAGCGATGTCACCCGCGAGCTCGAGAAGCTGCGCGATGCGGGGCTGATCGGTGCGCCTCTCGATGCGCGCGTCGACGTCTACTGCACGGAAGCGGAGTACCCGCGTTTTGCCGCGCTCGGGGGGGAGTTGAGGTTCCTGCTCATCACATCGGAAGCACAGGTAAATCGGGCGAGCACAGCGCCTGCCGGGTCCGTGCCGGCCACCAATACCGGCCGTAGCGGGGTCTGGATCCTGGCGCAACCGACCGAGGATGTTAAATGCGTGCGCTGCTGGCAGCGCCGCGCCGATGTCGGCGGTGTCGCCAGCCACCCGAGGCTGTGCAGCCGCTGCGTGAGCAACATCGAGGGCCCGGGCGAGGAGAGGGAGTACGTATGAGCGAGGTCGAGAGAGAAGCCGCCACGGTGCCGCCTGCGGCGGCACGCACGGGCGCCGCCGGGAGGCGCATACTCCCTGCGGCGGCGAGCGGGTGGCGCTGGCTGCCGCTTTCGGTGGCGGTCATCATCGCTGACCGCGCGACCAAGCTATGGATCACCCATCACTTCGCACCGCTCGAGCGCGTGCACGTACTGAAGGTGCTCGACATCATCCTCACCTATAACACCGGCGCCGCCTTCAGCTTCCTCGCGGAGGCCTCCGGCTGGCAACGGTGGCTGTTCGTGCTGCTCGCGCTCGGGGTGAGTGCCGCCCTCATCGTGTGGATGCGCCGCCTCGATGCCGGCCTCCATGGCCTGCTTGCCTGCGCCCTCGCGCTCATCGTCGGGGGCGCGCTCGGCAATATGATCGACCGCGTCACCGCCGGACGGGTGGTCGACTTCATCCACGTGCACTGGGGCGCGCATTACTTTCCGGCTTTCAACGTGGCGGACTCCGCCATCACCATCGGCGCGGTGCTGCTGCTGCTCGATGCGTGGGGAGAGAGCCGCCGGGCAAAGAGGCTGCGTATCTGATGCAGATTCTGCTCGCCAACCCGCGCGGCTTCTGTGCCGGCGTAGACCGCGCGATCGACATCGTCGAGCGTGCGCTCGAGCTTTTCGGAACGCCGATCTACGTACGCCACGAGGTCGTGCACAACCGCCACGTGGTGGAGCGGCTGCGCGGACTCGGGGCGATCTTCGTCGAGGAGTTGTCTGAGGTACCGCGGGGCGCGACGGTGATCTTCTCCGCCCACGGTGTGTCGCACGCGGTCGAGCGCGAGGCCCGCCAGCGCTCGCTCACGGTATTCGACGCCACCTGCCCGCTCGTCACCAAGGTGCACATGGAGGTGCAGCGCTACGCGCGCGAGGGGCGCGACGTAATCCTCATCGGTCACGCTGGCCATCCGGAGGTCGAGGGCACCATGGGACGCTTCGATACCTCCCGTGGTGGGCGCATGCACCTGGTGCAGGGGCTGGACGATGTCGCCGCTCTCACGGTACGCGATCCGCTCAACCTCGCCTTCGTCACGCAGACGACGCTCTCGGTCGATGACACGGCCGGGATCGTGACGGCTCTCAAGGCACGCTTCCCGCAGCTCACCACGCCGCGCCGCGAGGACATCTGCTATGCCACGCAGAATCGGCAGGACGCCGTGAAGAAGCTGCTCGAGGAATGCGATGTCCTGCTCGTGGTCGGTTCCCGCGCCAGCTCCAACTCGAACCGCCTGCGCGAGCTCGCCGATCGCGCGGGCATTCCTGGCTATCTGATCGATGGACCGGCCGACCTGCGCCACGAGTGGCTCGCGGGTAAGGCCAGGGTGGGTGTGACAGCCGGAGCGTCGGCTCCCGAGATCCTCGTCCAGCAGGTACTCGAGCAACTCGCCCGCTGGGGCGCGCAGGCCCCGCGCGAGGTCACAGGGCGCGAGGAGCACGTGGTGTTCACACTCCCGCGCGAGCTGCGGCGCGCACTGGAACAAAGCGCAGAGCCCGAGCGCTGACGGGAACGCCTCTCGTCGATCGCTGCCCTCCAAAGCCCTGTAAAAACGTCTCGTCCGCGGCGCACACTCACCCCACAACGGGGAGCGCGCCTATGTCGACTGCGCTGCGCATACGCCAAGCTCTGCCTTTGGCGCCGCCGTGGGCGGCCACACTGCTGCTCGCAGCCTGCGGCGGCGGCATGGGATCTGATTCGACCTTGGGCACTAACGCCATGGCATCCGGATCCATGAGCGGTGGTTCCATGGACATGAACTGCATGAGCATGGGCGGCATGTCCGGCATGTCCTGTCCAGCCCCGAGCGTCACGCTCGCCGCGCCAGCCGGAACGATGAGTCGTAGCGTCACGCTGCGGGCACGTGTCTCGATGAGCGGGGCGGATGCGGTGGCGCGCGTCGACTTCATGGTCGATAGCATGCGTATCGGTTCATCGAGCGCTGCGCCCTACAGTGTGAGCTGGGATACCACCAGCGTGAGCGATGGTCCTCACACGCTCACGGCCACCGTCAGCGACAGCATGGGACAGACCGGCAACGCGAATCCGCTCGCCATCGAGGTCGACAACCACCCGGCATTCGCGGTGACCCTCACAGCGGCGCAGATCTTCCCAACGCCCGGCTCTGCCGCCTCGGGCACCGCGCAACTGAAGGCCGATCTTGCGAGCGGGGCACTGAGCGGCCGCGTGATGCTGAGCGGTGTAACGGCCACGGCGGTGACACTCAATACGGGCTTTGCCGGAGACCGCGGTGCGCTGCTGCTGACGCTGCAACCCGGTGCCAGCAGCTCCGAATGGCAGCTACCTGCCGGTGCGCTGCTCACCGAGGAGCAGACGACCGCGCTTCTCCAGGGCGGTCTCTATGTGATCGCATCCTCTGCCGCCAACCCCCAGGGTGAGCTGCGCGGCCAGATCACACCCGCGAGCATCATGGTGGTCTTCTCACCGCTCAGCGGCACACAGGAGGTGCCGCCGGTAACGATCAACGCAGCCGGTGTGTCCGCTGCCACCGTCGATACCGTTGCCAACACGCTCACGGTGCACGTGCATGCCAGCGGGGTCGATGACGCCATGGGTGGCGAGGTAGCCGAGGGCGCAGCCGGCGTCGTCGGTGGGCGCCTGGCGGCACTTACCCGGGACGATGTCGATCCTGGGCACTGGGCTGCGCAGCTCGTCGCAGTCGACACCGCCGACATGGCCGCGTTCAAGGCGAGTCACTGGTACATCAACATGTTGACGCCCGCGGACCCAAAGGGCGCAATCCGCGGCCAGATCGAGCTCAGCGCCCACTGAAATCGCCCGACCCCCTGGGGCCCGTCGAGGGCTCCCGCTCGCCGGCCCGCTGAAGGATCAGCGGGCCGGTTCTTTATGGCACCCGCGCCTGAGGCGTGCGCGTCTGGTAGAGCGAGCGCTTGAGTTTCCAGCGCTTGTGCGACCAGGGCCAGTCCGGCGGCGCAGAGTGAATCTGCTGCTCGACGAGGCGCGCATAGCGCTCGGTGAGCTCACCCGAGCGTCCGACCTGGTCGCCCGGGGCGAGCGGCTGGAACTCCATTTCATAGTAGCCGCGCGCCGTACGGCGCATGGCGATGAAGAACACCGGAAAGTGCGTGACGCGGGCGATCTCCTCCGGGCCCATGTAGAAGGCAGTGTCACGGCCGAGGAACCGCGTCCAGTACTTGCGCTCGCTCGTCGTCGGCTCCTGATCCGCGACCATGGCGACTGCACGCACCACGTCGCGACGCTTGATGATATCCGGCAACAGATCCTTGGCCGGTACCAGACGGCTGCCGAAGCGGGTGCGCAACTTCTTCATCTCGCGCTCAGCCCACGGATTGACGAGCGGCTTGTATGCAGCATCGACCGGATAGCCGAGCTCGATCGAGAGTGAAAGCAGCATCCACTCCCAGTTGCCCTGATGGGCCGCTACGAGCAGCACCGACTGCCCCCGCGCCAGGATCGCGCGCGGTGCCTCGATGTTGAGGATACGCACGCGTTGGTGGAGCTCCGCCGCCGGCATGCGCACGGACTTGATGATCTCCATGAGCATCTGCGCGAAGCCGAGGTAGTAGCGACGCATGACCTCGCGCAGCTGCTGTTCGTTGAATCCAGGAA
This sequence comes from Steroidobacteraceae bacterium, assembly GCA_035495655.1. GTDB lineage: Bacteria > Pseudomonadota > Gammaproteobacteria > Steroidobacterales > Steroidobacteraceae > 13-2-20CM-66-19. Next base: position 5,257 of record DATJFM010000014.1, on the reverse strand, counting down.
ATGCCTTGGACAGGTTCTCGCGTATGACACGTTCGCGGTACGGGAAGAAGCGGAAGGTGAGCCATCCAGCGAAGCTCGCGAGCCCATAGAGCGCCGCCAGGGGCACCCGCGCGAGGAGGCGTGCCCACCACACGGGCCGCCCGTACGAAGGCTCGGGCTTGACGGTGGTGGCGCTGGAGTTGTCTTCGCGGACCTCGATGAGCATTCCGGTCATTTTACCGGATGCGGATGCGCGGGCGTTCCCGCAGCCGCCGGCTGAGCGGTGAGTACGCGACCGAACTTCGGCGCGAACCAGCGCTCGATGTCATCCACCAGCGTGAAGGCCGCGGGCACGATCACGAGGGTAAGTGCGGTCGAGGTGATCAGGCCGCCGATGACAGCAATGGCCATAGGTTGGCGGAAGGAGGTATCCCCGCCGAGCCCGACCGCCACGGGCAGCATGCCCGCGATCATGGCGACAGTCGTCATGACGATGGGGCGAGCCCGCTTGTGACCTGCTTCAAGGATCGCGGTGAGCCGATCCCGGCCCGCGCGCATCTCCTCGATGGCGAAGTCGACGAGCAGAATGGCGTTCTTGGCGACGATGCCCATGAGCATCAGGAAGCCGATCATGGCGCCGAGCGACAGGGCACTGCCGGTGAGCAGCAGCGCGGCCACCGCACCGCCGAAGGACAGCAGCAGCGAGCCGAGAATGGTGATCGGCTGCAGCACGCGGGCAAAGAGCAGTACCAGCACCGCGAACACCATGAGGATGCCGGTGACGAGGGCGATCGAGAAGTTGGTGATGAGCTCCGCCATGTACTTCGCGTTGCCGACATCGACCTGGCGCACACCGGGCGGCAGGTTCTTCAGCGCCGGCAGCGCCTTGATCTTCTCCATGGCCGGGCCGAGCTTGGCGCCGTTGTTGAGGTCCGCCACGATCGACAGCCGCCGCGCCTGGTTGTAGCGGCGGACACGCGTCGGACCTTGTCCGAAGCTGATGTCGGCAACCGCCTTGAGGGGTACGGCGCTGCCGCTGGCGGTGGGTACGGGAAGATTCTCGAGCGTCGAGAGATCGCGACGCCGATCCTCAGCAAGGCTCACGCGAATCGGTACCTGGCGGTCGGCGAGGGAGAACTTGGCGCTGTTCTGATCGAGCTCACCGAGCGTGGCGATGCGGATGGTATCGCTGAGAGAGGCCACGGTGACCCCGAGCTGGGACGCCAGGTCGAGGTGCGGCTTGATGAGGATCTCGGGCCGCGGCATGTCGCCATCGATCCCCACATCGCGCAACGTCGGCAACTGACGCATCTCCTCCACGAGCCTGCGCGCACTCGCCTCGGTGAGCTGTGTGTTGTCGCCCGTGATGTAGATGGTGATGTCGCGGCCATTGTCGTTGTTGCGGTTGAAATGGATACGGGCATCGGGAATCGTTTCGAGGTCCCTGATGACCCGATCCTCCCACTGGCGCTGCGACACCTTGCGATGGCTCGGCTCAACCAGCGTGATGAACAGGTTCGCCACGCGTACCTCGCCGAACTCGTCCCCGCCGATCTGTTCGACGATCGAGGCGACCTCCGGCTGGCGGGCGACGATGCGGTAGGCGGCTGCGGACACGGCCGCGGTGTCCTCCAGGCGTGCGCCCGCCGGCAGCTCGATATTGAGCATCGTCCAGCTCAGATCGGAGGCGGGTATGAACTCCGTCGGAGTCAGCGCCAGACCGATGATGGACAACGCAAAGAAGGCCGCGCCGGCGCCGAGCGTTTTCCAGCGGTGACGGGTGCTCCAGCGCAATACCCGCTGATACCAGTCCATGATCGGGCCGTCGGCGTGCGCCGCAATCTTGTCGGACTTGAGGGTGTAGGCGGCCAACACCGGGGTGATGAGCCGCGCCACCAGCAGCGAGAAGAACACCGCCGCCGCGACCGTGAGCCCGAACTGCTTGAAGTACTGTCCGGTGATACCTCCCATGAAACTCACGGGCAGGAACACGGCGATGATGGTCGCGGAGGTCGCCACCACGGCGAGCCCGATCTCATCGGCCGCATCGAGCGCCGCCTGGAAGCCGCTCTTGCCCATGCGCATGTGGCGCACGATGTTCTCGATCTCGACGATCGCATCGTCAACCAGCACACCGGCGACCAGCGAGAGCGCGAGCAGGCTCACCTGATTCAGGGTGAAGCCCATCCACTGCATGAAGGCAAACGCCGGAATGGCCGAAAGCGGGATGGCGAGCGCCGCGATCAGCGTGGCCCGAACGTTGCGCAGGAACAGGAACACCACCAGCACGGCGAGGATCGAGCCCTCCACCAGTGCCTCCATCGCGGAGTGGTACGTTCCCTTGGTGTAATCGACCGAGGTGTACGCCTGCGAGAGCACGACCTGGGGGTTCTCCTTCTCGATCTTCGCGAGCTCGCGCTGTACCGCGGTGAGCACGTTGACGTCGGAGGTCCCCTTGGCCTTGTAAACGCTGAACAACGTCGCTGGCCTGCTGTTCAGCCGCGCGAGCGAGCGGATCTCGGACACGCTGTCCTTGACGTTCGCGAGGTCCGACAGGCGCGCGAATCGCCCCCCGTGCAACATGATCTGCGCGTCACCCAGCGCTTTCGCGCTGCGTGCCTCGCCGAGGACACGGATCGCCTGCTCACCCCCGCCGATCTGCACGCGGCCGCCCGGCGAATCGAGGTTCAGGGTGCGCAACTGCTGGTTGACCTCCGCCGCGGTCACCCCAAGTGCCTGCATGCGCGCGGGATCGAGCTCGACACGGATCTCACGACTCACCCCGCCGCCCCGGGTGACCTGGGACACGCCTTCGACCGCGAGCAGCCGCTTGGTGATGGTGTTGTCCACGAACCAGGAGAGATCCTCCTGCGACAGGCTGCTCGAGCTCACGGCATAGGCAACGATGGCCTCGCCGTCGATGTCGATACGCTGGACGGTGGGCTCCTGAATACCCTGCGGCAGATCGACCCGCACCTTGGCGACGGCATCGCGCACGTCGGCAACCGCACGGTCGATGGGTGTGCCGATGTTGAACTGCACGAAGGTGCGCGACTGGCCCTCGATGGCCAGCGAGATGATGTTATCGATGTTGCCGACCCCGGCAACCGCACCCTCGATCTTCTGCATGATCTGGGTTTCCACCTCCTGCGGGGAGGCGCCAGGCTGAGCGACCTGCACCAGCACTACCGGGAAGGCGACGTCGGGATTTAGCGTTACCGGCACCCGCATGAAGGACACGGTGCCCATGAAGAGCAGCACCACGAACAGCACGATGGGTGAAACCGGGTGCCGTATGGCCCACGCCGAGATGTTCCGCATGACGGTGAGCCTACCGAGTGGCCGTTGGCGAGTCGCTGTCGGACGCCGAGGGAGCGACGTTGACCGTCTCACCGTCGCGCAGGAACCCGCCGGCGGTCGCGACTACGCGCTCCGTCCCCGCCAGCCCCTGCGCGATGATGACACCGCTCTCGGTCGTGCCCGAGACGCGCACCGGATGGCGCTCGACCTTGCCTGCGGCGTTCACCAGCAGGACGTAACTCCCGTTCGAGTCGGCCATCACTGCGGTCTGCGGCAACACCGGCCGCTGGGTCTTGTCCACGGTCACTACGGCGCGTGCGAATGCACCGGGCCGGAGCGCCGGATCAGGTTGAAGGCGAATGCGGATGTCACCGAGCCGGGTCTGCGGGTCGATGACGGCGCCCAGCAGGCGCACCTGCCCGGTGAAGGGCCGGTCGATGCCGGTCAGATATACCGTCGCCGATTGTCCGGTTTTCACCTGCGCGAGGTCCTGCTCGGCAATCTGCCCGCGCATTTCCACCTCACCCCCACTCTCCAGGCGAAACAGCGGCTCACCGCCCGGATTTGCGATCTGGCCGACCTCGGCGTGGCGGGTTAGCACCGTGCCCTCGACCGGCGCGACGATGTGCGTGCGCGCAAGGCGCGCCTGTGCCTCCGCCAACTGCGCTTCAACGACTTTGACGTTCGCTGCATCAGTGACGGAGGTAGCGCGCCGCTTCTCGATGTCTTCCGCAGACAATGCACCCGCGGCCGCGACGCCCTCGGCGCGCCGGTACTCCGCTGCCGACAGGGCCGCCTGAGCACGTGCCTGCTCGAGCGTTGCCTCGAGCCGATGTACCTGCTGTACCAACACGGAGTCATCGATCCGCGCAAGCACCTGGCCGCGTTTGACCTGGTCGCCGGGCTCGACGTACACCGCGACGATGCGGCCCGTATCGCCCTCGTTGGCAATCGGCATGTCGTAGCGCGCAGCGATGGCGCCGGTGAAGGTCACATCGGAGCTCACCGCCCGCTGTCGGGGCACGATCACGGTCACGAGCGGAATCCCGCCGCGGTCGGCGAGCGAGGCTTGCGGTTTTGCACCGCCTGCCATCAGCCTCCAGGCCGCCAGCGCAATCAGCAGCACGGCGGCCAACGCTCCGAGGGTCAACTTCCAGTGATTCCCGAGCCTCGCGTCCTCCGGATATACGCCAGGCTCCTTCGGCGTTTCGGCCTCCGGAGGCGGTGCCGGACTGCGCTCAAAACCCCGATCGCGGCCGATCCAGGTGACCGGCTCGCCCCGGCCTTCCGGGGGGCTTGCGATGTGTTCGGGATTCGTGCCCACGCGGGGTTCCTTCGGTCTGGGCCACCACAATGCTGCCCTCATTCGCCGGGTGACCCTCAGCCCGGAGTTTAGGCTCCCTGCCCCTGAGCCATCAGCAGAAAACGCCAGGCAGACACAACCCGGCGACGGGCCGAGGCGTGGCAGTAAGGGGTAGCGCCGGTCCGTGACGCCGGGGGGCGCGCAGTGTACGGCTCCCTACCGGGGATAGCAAAAAGAGCGGGGGAACGGCGGTCTGCAACTCCTTGAGCGGGCTGTGCGATTCCATGCATGCTTACCCGCCCAGGGGGAGAGAGTGTCAGATCGACCTGCAGGGGACGCGCAAGGCGCTCGACCCCGATCCGGAAGCCAAGGAGATGGCACTCGCCATCGCCTACGCCGGGACGGGAAACCGGACGAGTCGAAGAAGCCGTTGGAAAGACTGCTGCGCATATCGACGGTATCGCAATACAGCCTTGCCGCGGCTTACGCCTATCGGGGCGAGAAGGATCTCGCGTTCCACTCCCTGGAGGCATCGTACCAGCGGCGAGAGCCGGACATGCTTTACCTGAAGACCGATCCCCTGCTTGCGGGGCTGCGCAGCGATCAGGGATATGCCGCGCTCGTGCGGAAGATGAACCTTCCGCAGTCACCATGAAGGTACCGGCGTAGCCGAGT
>DATJFM010000013.1:0-4050 GCA_035495655.1 Steroidobacteraceae bacterium | reverse complement strand
GCGCATGAGGTCGCCCAACACCTCCGCACGCACCTGGTCCCCGAACTGCTTGGTGATCACCGCGAGCGGTGCTTTGCCGGGACGGAAGCCCTTCAGGCGCGCGGTGCGCGAGAGCCGCTTCAGGCGCGTCTGCACCTCCTTTGCGACCTCGGTCGCCGGCACCGCGACTTCGAGTCGCCGCGACAGCCCGCCCGTTTCAGACAAGGACACTTCCATCAATTCAATTCCTTCGCCCGAAGCCTCGAGCCCCGGAACCACCATTCAACGGAGAGCCGCACAGAGAACTGGTGCGAAAGGAGAGACTCGAACTCTCACGGGTTTCCCCACTGGATTCTAAGTCCAGCGCGTCTACCAGTTCCGCCACTTTCGCCGGTGCCGTGCGCACCGGATACATCGGGTGCGCCGTGTCTCGGTCGTGCGTTGGGGCATTGGAAAAGTATAGCTGATCACCTGTGCTTCCCGGGGGAGCGGCGCGAACGCAGCCCCGCCTCGCGCCTGCCACGGTGCGACCCTGTAAGCCGCGCTAAATCATAGACTTATGCTGAAGATACGGACTCCGGATCCGGACGCGGCGCCGAGTAGTGTCTGGCCGGGGCCGCCGACCATTGGCAGTCGCGCGCTGAATAGGGTGAACCGGACATAGTTCGACTCGACACCCACTCATGCGCCGGTACACAGGCCTTTGCCGGCCGAGGTTGGAATGCGCGCCACCGATCGGCTGGAGTACTCTCGCCCGGTGAAGCACTCGATGCCTGCGGCCGCTAACTTTTGAAGAGTGCCCATGAGTGCTGCAGACATTTCACCGCAGCTGCCCCCACTCGCCTCGGTGGCTGCCGCGCTTCGCCTCACCACGGAGCATCTGGCCTCGGAGCTCGCGGAGCCGAAGGCTGCGGCGCCGGACTGGTCGGAGTTCGAATGGGCCGCCGCCCGTGCCGTTTCGGCCATGCACGGGATATCGGCGGTGCTGGCCGAGAAGCTGGTGTGGGACGGACCGCAGGAATGGTCGGCGTTCCTCCGCCGACAGCGCGAGCATATTGCAGCCCGGGAGCTACGCCTGCAGGGCCTGCTGGCCGCCCTCGCAGACCATTGTCAACAAGCAGGCATCCCCATACAGGCGCTTAAGGGCGCAGCTCTGCACTGCGAGGGCCTCTATGGGCCGGCACAGCGGCCCATGGCGGACCTGGATCTATTGGCCTCGCCGCGGTACACGGTCGGCGTCACGAAGGTCCTCGAAGCCCTCGGACTCCAGCAGTCGCATCGCACCTTCAAGCACCGAGTTTTTGGTCCACGTCACCCTACCCCACCGCGCGTCTTCGGTGAGCACGCCGATAACGATCTGAAGGTGGAACTTCATGAACGGATCTGCGAGCCACTCCCCCAGCGTTTGACAGATATCTCGCACTGGGTCTTGCCGAAGGAGCAAGCAGCTCCAGGACTCAATCCCTACCCCTCGAGAGCCGCGCTCATGGCGCATCTGCTGTTGCATGCCGCAGGCGGAATGGCTTACCGCACGCTGCGCCTCATTCACCTGCACGACATCGCGCTCCTGGGGCGGCGTCTGTCGCACGGGGACTGGCGGCAGCTGTTGGAGTGGCGTCCGTGGTGGGCGTGGCCGCCATTGAATCTGGCGGAGCGCTACTACGGCCCGCTCGCTCCGGAGGGGGTCATGGCGCCGCTACGCAGCTTCTGCCAGCCGGTCCTGCGTCGCACATGCCTCCGGCAACGCATCACGGATGTTTCCTTGTCACGCTTGTGGCTCGAGGCGCTGCCGGGTATCGAGTGGTCACGCTCGTTCGGAGATGCTGCGACGTTCATCGTCCGCCGCATCGTCCCGGACGCCGAGATCCGGTCGGACCGCAAGTTCGCTGTGGCGACCGATCCGAGTCTGGCGCAGGGTGACTGGGGCAGTCTTCCACAGGGCCGCAGAATTCTGCGGGCCCTGCGCGCACGGACGCCGCGTCCGTGGCCGCTTCACAACGTGCGCGCGGCGCTGGCGGAGCCGCGCTGAGCGCCACTGCCTGCCTAACAGCGCAGCAGTCGGCGGAGCGCGGCAACGGATTCGCGTGGATGGGCTCCGCGGCGCAGCTCGTATGCCGGAAGCCGGCTCACTCGCCTCTTGAAAGCACTCCAGCCGCGCTGGTGCGCCGCATAACGCTGGCTGGCAACAAGGCGCTCGAGCGCCGTGGACTTGCGTAACGGCACGAGCAACTTAGTGCGCCCCGCCCGTCGCGCGCTCAGAAATAACACCGCCTCGATGCGCAGCGGTGTCCTCGCCAGGCGGTACGACGCACGCCGCAGATCGACCTCGACCTTCCGCACCCCGCTGCGCCTGCGAATCACCGCTGCGCCGCGCAGTATCTTTGCGCGCTCTGCCCGTTCGAGAAACCGCAGCGCGTCCCGTCTCAGGTGCAGGAAGTTTGCAACTCCAGTGGCCTCGAGGCCCCCGGGGCGAACCAACACACTATCCTCGGCGAGGAAATCGAGACCGGCCAGCAGACACTGCAGTACGAGTGTGGACTTCCCGGATCCGCTCGGGCCCATGAGGAGAACACCGCGCCCGGCCTGCCCAACGCACGCGGCATGCAGCGGAACCAGTCCCTGCACGCGCTGAGCCAGCAGATAGACCGCGAATTCGAGCAGCTCGTAGCGGACATGGTAAGGGTAGCGCAGCAGCTCGTGCGGCACGATGACGAGCGCAGTGCGCTGCTGCGCGTTGACCGTGACGAAGCCGGCCCCCTCCACCGCTCCGCAAAGGATTCCATCCGTAGCCACCGCTTGCACCGGCGGAGGTTCGCCGTTTCGATGCGCGCGCCGCGCCAACCGCGGCGCTGTCAGGATCAGCCTCACACGAAGACGCGGAGCCGTGCTCGAGAGCTTGTGCGGTGGCAGCCGCGCATAGGCGAGCCGGACGATGTGCAGCAACCGCGCACTATCGCTCTCGAATTCGAAGCGGCCTCCCAACAACAGCGCGCGTGCGCGCAACGCGCCGCGTTGACGCTCGCCAAACGGGTCCGGCGGGGGTGCGGCGAGCGAGTTGCGCCGCCTCACAGGCTCAGCACGCGTGGATCCCGTTGGCGGATCAGTCGTCGGGTGACGCGCAGCTCCCAGGGGTTGTCGTAGCGGCGGTGGCGATAGCGCCAGGACGCGAGCGCACGCAGCGCCGCCTTGCCCCACCGCGGCGCGCGGATGTCCATCACGGTTGGAAAGCGGCAGCCGAGAATGGTGGTGAAGTCGATGATCCGCCGCCGCAGATGCTCCGAAACCCAGGGTGCGTCGGTGTGGCACCAGTAGTCCAGCCAGCGCGGCTCGGCCCAGGCATCGGCGCTGCGCGGGAATTCGACCGGCCTGCCCTCACCATCGCGCAAGGAGGCCGCCATACGCGCCGCCTGACCGTTGGTTTCGTCGCTGCGCATGGGGTAAGGGGTATAGATGTAGATCATCACTTCGGTTGCTGGATGCAGCCGCTTGATCGTGCGGATGAACTCGAAGGTCTTCTCGGTCTCCCCTTCGGGATCCTGGGGCGGCGCCAGCATGAACGACAACTCCGGGATCACCCCGTGAGCGCGGCACTCCTCGATGGCTGACAGCGTCTGGTCGCAACGCGTGCCCTTGCGTATGTCGTGCAACAGCGAGTCGCTCGGGGACTCCGCGCCGATATAGGCCATGCGCAAGCGGCTCTTACGCACGAGCTGCCAGGAGCGGCTCGAGAGGCTCGTGAGCGCATCGGCGCGGGCATAGCACCACCAGGGCATCTGCTCTTTCGCCAGCACCTCGAGTAACGGCACCATGTCCGTTTCGCGGTCGAAGAAATTGTGGTCGTAGAACTGAATTGCATTCGCGCCGAGATGCTCGCGCAGATAGCGTATGTCGTGGGCCAGTCGCTGCGCAGATGGTAGCGCCAGCCTGCCGCGGAACATGTTGGCCACGCCGCAGAAGGTGCAGCGAAAGCGACAACCAAGCCCTGCCTGGTAGCCCGCGGTTCTGTTGCCGAGATAGGTGCTCGGCAGATACTGCCGTGGATTCTCCAGGGCCTCATAGCGCAGCGGACCC
>DATJFM010000012.1:0-57348 GCA_035495655.1 Steroidobacteraceae bacterium | reverse complement strand
ACGGTGTCGCAGCGCCACTCGTGGCTCCCGCACGTGCTTCGCATGGATGTCGAGGCGCAGGTGCTCGAACGGATTAGCAAACGCGGATTGAGGGACATGGAGGTCCGAAATGAACTGCGTACATAGTGTTGCACGAATCCTGACGCGACTTACGCCGCTGGCTCTCGTCGCTGCGCTTGCCCTGCCACTACACGCCCAGGAAGCTGCGCCAGCGGCCGCTGCTCCGGAGACTCCGGCAGTCGCGGAGGTAGTCGTCACCGGATCGCGCATCGCGGCCCCGAACCTCGAGTCCACCAGTCCGATCTCGGTGGTGACCTCCAAGGACATTCAGACCACCGGCAGAACCGACATCAGCGACATCGTCATGATGTTGCCGCAGAACTATGACAACGGTCTCGGCCAGGATCTGGGCAACAAAACCAGCGGCCTCACGACCGCCGGTGGCGTCGCGACGGCAGACCTGCGTGGTCTGGGCCCAAACCGCACGTTGGTGCTGGTGGATGGCGTGCGCCTCGGCATCGGGTCGCCGTATACCTTCATCCAGTCGCCTGCCCCGGACCTCGACCAGATTCCGACCTTCCTGGTGGACCGCATCGAGGTTGTGACCGGCGGCGCCTCGGCAACGTACGGATCCGATGCGATCGCGGGCGTCATCAACTTCATCATGAAGAAGAACTTCCAGGGTGTGCAGATCGATGGCCAGTTTGGCGTCAACAACCACGAGAACCACAATACCTTCTGGCAGCAGCAGAACGTGACTGGGGCGGCAGATCCAGCTTCGACGGGCAACGCAGCGGTCCCCACCAGCGGCGTCTGGGACGGCCATAACAAACAGCTCGATATGGTCGTGGGCACGAATTTCGCCGACGACAAGGGCAATGTCACCGGCTATTTCAGCTACTACCATACCGACCCGGTAGCCGGTAATGCGCGCGACTGGAGCAGCTGCCAGGCGAGCGAAGTGTATGGCGCGGATAACCTCACCGTAACTGGACAGTCCTGCGGCGGCTCTTCCAACTCGAACTGGTTCTGGCCGTTCAGCGGACCCAATGCGAATACTCCAAACGGGCCCTTCAGCGTGCATGGCACGAGCCTGGTGCCGTGGGGTACGGTGAACACCACGCCGGCGGCCGTTTTCAACTCGCAGCCCTACATCTACATGACGCGCGAGGACACGCGTTACACGGGCGGCTTCCTCGCGCACGAGGATGTGCAGACCTGGTTCCGGCCTTATCTCGACTTCTACTTCACCGACGACCAGACCCATCAGGCGATAGCGCCGGCGGCGCTGTTCAAGGATTCGAATCCGAATGATCCCCTCAGCGGCAACTACAACATTAACTGCAGCAATCCACTACTGAGCGGGCAGGAGGCAGGCATACTGGGTTGTACGCCGGCAATGATCGCTGCAGACGCTGCAGCCCCCGGCTCGGTGACCATCAACACTCAGATCGGCCGCCGTAACATCGAGGGCGGTGCGCGAACCTCGGACTACGAACACACCAGCTACCGCGCCCATTTCGGTGCCAAAGGCGACTTCCTCGACGCCTGGAACTACGACGCGTATGGCGGCTATTACTACGTCAACTTCTTCAACTCCAACGACAAGTATCTTAACTTCGCGAACATCGATAACGCGCTCCTGGTCACAGGTACCGCCGCTAACCCGGTGTGTATCAGTGGTCCACCGTGCGTGCCCTACAACATCTTCAAGGACGGAGGGGTGACGCCACAGCAGCTCCAGTATCTGTACATCGCCGGCACGGGCTCCGGCAACTACACCATGCGCACGATACACGGTGAGATCACCGGCGACCTCGGCCATTACGGAGTGACTTTGCCGACGGCGCACGATGGCCTGGGAGTCAATGTAGGCTACGAGCATCGCAACGAGCACCAGTTCTTCAGTCCTGACTCTGCGGAGACCAGCGGACAGCTTTCGGGCTTCGGGAGTGCCGCGGTGCCGATCGATGCTACCAACGCGGTGAGCGAGTACTGGGGCGAGTTGCGTGCACCGCTCGTGCAGGACAAGGCCTTCGCGCAGGACCTCATCTTCGATACCGGGTACCGCCACTCGAACTACACCTACAGTGGCGGTATCAACACCTACAAGTTCGAGCTGCAGTGGTCACCGATCCGGGATATCCGCTTCCGCGGCACCTACCAGCAGGCGATTCGCGCCCCGTCGATCATCGAGCTGTTCAATCCGCAGCTGGTGGGCTTGATTCAGTTCGGCAACGATCCGTGCGCAGGCACGGCACCGACGGCCACTCTCACGCAGTGCATGGCCCAGGGAGTTACAGCGGCTCAGTACGGCCATATTCCGCAGTGCGTGGCCGGGCAGTGTTCGCAGCTGACCGGCGGCAATCCCGCGCTGAACCCGGAAACCAGCAAATCCTGGACGGCGGGCTTCACCTTCACCCCGCAGGCGATCCCGACTCTCAGCGGCAGCTTCGACTACTACCACATCGCCCTCGGAGGGAGCGACACTAATGGGGAGGTCGGAGTCCTGCCGGCGCGAGTCATCATGGCCGACTGCCTGGCCACTCTCACGCAATATTGCGACCAGATCGTGCGCCAGCCCAACACCGGTAGCATCACTGGCAATGCGGTTGCCACCGGCGGCTATATAAAGCAAACCAACGTCAACATCGGCTCCGCCCTCGTGAGCGGTGTGGACGTGCAGGTTGCCTATAAGCTGGTGCTCGCAAACCTCGGCAATGTGCTGTTTGCTCTCAACGGAACGTATCTGCAGCACGACGAGTCGACCCCCATCCCCGGGGCTCATACCTACGACTGCTCAGGGTATTTCGGCTTCACCTGCCAGACGGTCAATCCACGCTGGCGTCACATTGCCCGTGCGACCTATCAGACGCCGGTCGATCTCGACTTCGCAGTGACGTGGCGCTACATCGGTCCGGTCTCGCAGGACAACAACTCACCGGATGAGACGCTGCATTTTGCGACATACGGTGCGTACAGTTACCAGCCGGCGCACGTCGGCTCATACAGTTACATCGACCTGGCGCTCACGTACCACGCTCTGAAGAACCTCGAGATCCGCGGGGGCGTCAACAACGTCGCCGACAAGGATCCGCCCGTGGTTCCGTTCGCCATTCAGCCCGGGGGTTCCAACGCGTACTCCGCCTACGATCAGCTCGGTCGCGAGCTGTTCGTCGCGTTTACCGTGCACTTCTGAGAGACCGACGGTGGGAGGGCGGCCAGCTTTGCTGGCCGCCCCTTTTCTGGTGTGAGGCAGCGGCGGTAACCTCACACGGTAGGTGGGCGTAGCAGCACCTCATTTCGCTGGCGCCGCCGGGCCGCCGCCACCATCGAGCTCGGCCAGCGGACCCTCAGCGGGTTCGCGCTCGGCACGAAGCCGCGCGCTCACGGCCTCCGCCTGCGCCATGACGCGCAGCAGGTTTGCACCCGCAACTTTGGCCAGATCCGCATCGCTCCAACCGCGCCGTGCGAGCTCCTGCAACAGAGCGGGGAATCGATCTACTCCTTCGAGGCCGGTCGGGGTCTCGGGAATACCATCGAAGTCCGATCCGAGGCCCACGTGGTCGGCGCCCGCCACCTGGCGGATGTGGTCGAGATGGTCAGCGACATCCGCCAGTGTGACGGGCGGCTTCGGATGAGCGGCGTCCCAGGACTTGAGTGCAGCGGCGGCGCGCTCGGGCTGACCGATGTAGAGGCCGCCGAAAGGCGGGCTGTTGTTGCGCGCTTCCTCAGCCACGCGTTCGGCGTCCCAGCGGCGCCGCGTGTCCGACACGTAGGGAGGCGCGAAGTTGACCATCACGATGCCGCCATTCTGCGCGACCAGTCGCAGCAGCTCATCGGAGACATCACGCGGGTGATCGACCAGCGCGCGCGCCGAGGAGTGCGAAAAGATGACCGGCGCCGCACTCACACTCAGGGCCGCACGCATGGTCTCTTCCGAGACATGTGCCAGGTCCACCAGCATGCCGAGGCGGTTCATCTCCCTTACCACCTCCTTACCGAAAGGCGTCAGCCCATGGTGCAGCGGCATGTCCGTGGCCGAGTCCGCCCAGGCGGTGTTGCTCGAATGAGTGAGAGTCAGGTAGCGGGCGCCGGCATCGTAGTAAGCGCGCAGCACCGCGAACGAATCGTTGATCTGATGGCCGCCTTCCACTCCGATCAGCGAGGCGATGAGTCCGGCGCGGTGCAGCCGGCGGATGTCCGCGGCGCTGTAGGCCATTGCCAGATCGTGGCTGTAGCGCGCACACATCGTCTTGACCAGGTCGATCTGCTCGAATGTGGCCTGCACCGCGGGCGCACCCTTCATCTCCACCGGGACGAATACCGACCAGAACTGCGCGCCGACGCGCCCGCGGCGCAGCCTGGGGATATCGGTCATGAGCGCGGGGCTGCCCGCGGGGGCCGGCAAGCTGGCCGTGTTCGCACTGAGATCGATCTTTCTCAGATCGCTCGCGAAGCGCTCGCGGATTTCCCACGGCAGATCGTTATGGCCGTCGATGAGTGGTGTCTGGGTGAGCACGCGCTCGATGCGCGCATCATCGGCCGGCTGCGGGCTGGCAGCCCATGATGCGGCAGATCCGAGCGCCAGCGAGACGACGAGCGCCAGCGTACGCCGGCATCGCGCGCAGCTGCGGCGCGCGGTTCGAATGTCCGCCACTTTCCCCCCTTTCTGTATCGGTCAGGCTCAGCCAGGAACGACGCGCGCACAGGACCGTGTCCAGTCCTGCGGCCGCGCCCCGGGATTGTGCCAGCCGCACGGCCCCTCCAGCAGACTCTCCGCCTGCGGCGGCCCCCAGCTGCCCGGCACATACTCGAAAGGAGGCGGCAGGCCGTGCAGCACCGGGTCGACGACCGCCCAGGCAGCCTCCACCTCGTCCTCGCGCGCGAAGTGTGTGGTGTCGCCGATCAGTGCGGCACTGATCAGCACCTCGTAGGCGTCCATGTCCTCGCCCTGTTGCTGCGCTACGAACAACTCCACATCGCGCCCGGTCATCACCGGGCCGGGCTTCTTGGTGTGCGCGCCGAGCGCGATGGCGACATCGGGACCGACGCGGAAGCGCACGTGATTCGGCTGCTCGGGGCCGGAGTCGCCGAACACGTTCGCCGGTGGTGACCGCAGATCGACTACGACCTCGGTAGCCGTCACCGGCAGGCGCTTGCCGGCGCGCAGATAAAAGGGCACCCCGCTCCAGCGCCAGGAATCGATGGCGAGCGCCATCGCCGCGTAGGTCTCCACCTGGGAGTCGGCAGCGACCCCCGGCTCCTTGCGGTAGCCGGTATACTGGCCGCGCACCACCTTCGCCGCGTTGAGCGGACGTACTGCCCGCAATACCTTCACTTTCTCGTCACGCAGCGCCTCGCCCTCCATGTTGACCGGGGGCTCGAGGGTGAGCAGCGTCACGATCTGCATCAGATGGTTCTGCATGACATCGCGGATTGCGCCGGCTTCCTCGTAGAAGCGCCCGCGGCCCTCGACGCCGAGCGTCTCGGCCATGGTGATCTGCACGCTCGCAACGTAGTTGCGGTTCCACACCGGCTCGAGAAAGGAGTTGGCAAAGCGGAAATACAGCAGGTTCTGCACCGCTTCCTTGCCGAGATAATGGTCGATGCGAAAGATGCTCGATTCCGGAAAATGCGCGTGCAGCGTGCGATTGAGCTCGCGCGCGGAAGCCAGGTCGCGCCCGAAAGGCTTCTCTACCACGATGCGCGCCCCGGCGGCGCTGCCGGTACCGCTCAGGTGCTCCGCCACCGTTGCGAACATGCTCGGAGGAATGGCCAGATAATGCAGCGGCCGCTGCGCATTCCCCAGCGCCTTGCGCAACCCGACGAAGGTGTTGCGGTCGTTGTAGTCGCCATCCACATAGCGCAGCAACCCAACGAGGCGGCTCACCGTGGCCTGGTCCGCATCTTTGACGAACTCCTTCAGGCTCTTGCGTATGCGATCGGCCAGCCAGTTGACGTCGCAACCCTGGCGCGCCACACCGATCACCGGAATACCGAGCAGCTGCCGGCGTACCAGGTGATAGAGCGCAGGGAAGATCTTGCGATAGCAGAGATCGCCGGTCGCCCCGAACAGCACCAGAGCATCACAATCACTACGTTCCATGCGCAGCTCCTCGTGTCACGACCCGCAGCTCATGGACTGCGCTCGATGTGGCCGCCGAAACCGAGCCGCATGGCCGAGAGCAGCTTGTTGGCAAACTCCGCGTGACCTCGCGACTCGAAACGGCCGTAAAGCGCCGCGCTCAGTACCGGTGCCGGTACGCCCACCTCGATGGCTGCCTCCACCGTCCAGCGTCCCTCGCCCGAGTCGGCCACGTGTCCGGCGAAGCGCTCGAGCTTGCCATCGGCGGCGAGGGCCTTGGCGGTCAGGTCGAGCAGTCGCGAGGAGATGATGCTGCCATGACGCCAGACCTCCGTGATCGCGGCGAGATCGAGCTGGTACTGGAAGAACTGCGGGTCGGCGAGCGGCGCCGTCTCGGCGTCCGCTGTCCCGACCGTGAGTCCCGCGTCGGCATGCGCCAATACATTGAGCCCTTCGGCATAGGCAGCCATGAGCCCGTATTCGATGCCGTTGTGGACCATTTTCACGAAGTGGCCCGCCCCCGAAGGACCGCAGTGCAGATAGCCCATGCTGGCTGCGGCGAGGCTCGCAGCGTTTTGCGTTGACGGCGCACCCGGCCCCGGAATGCCGCCCGCGGCGGCCGCCGGCCGGCCTCCCGGTGCGAGCGTGGCGAGCGCGGGTTCGACCAGTGTGACCGCTTCGCGCGGACCGCCGATCATGAGGCAGTAGCCCTGCTCGAACCCGAGTACGCCGCCACTCGTGCCGACATCGAGGTAGTGGATCCCCTGCGCGCGTAGCTGCGCGGCACGACGGATGTCGTCGCGGTAGTTTGAGTTGCCGCCATCGATCAGCACATCGCCGGATGAAAGGAGAGGTCGCAGGTCGCCGATCACCGCGTCGACCACCGCCGCCGGAACCATGATCCACACTACCCGCGGCGCTGCGAGCGCCTTCACCAGTTCCGCGGGCGAGGAGACCCCGCGGGCACCGAATTCCGCCACCGCCTTGACGTTGCCCGCGTTGTGATCGTACGCCACGCACTCGTGGCCACCCTTCTGCAGGCGCCGCACCATGTTGGCTCCCATGCGCCCGAGTCCGATCATGCCGATCCGCATCGCAACCTCCCGCCCCAGCGCCTTTCTCCGGACCTGCCCGCCAGTATAAACGTTCGCGATCTGAGGCCCGCGCTCGCCTGCTGGTCAAGCAGCAGCTTGCGGTAGCGCGTCCACCTCCCGCGCAGCGGCGCACAGTGCCTGATCGAATAGCAAAAAAGTTTTCGCGGCTGCGCACTTGTTAGGATGCACGCCCACGGTGCGCCTGCGGTCTGCAACGCAGCCGCGCGCCGTCGCCGACACGCCAGGTGGAACAGGCAGTGTTAGGCGATGCTTTATTGCCGCCCGGAAATACTGACCGGGACGCGATTTCCGAAGATCGTTTGTCTGACAGCCGCTGAATTGAAGGCCGAGCAGGTCCACGCCCGGGAGATGCTGCACTCTCTCGATGATGGGCAGCCCAACTTCTGCAACGGGAAACCGTGTAGCGGTTTGTGAGAACCGTCAGCGGCTCGCCATGCGTGGCTTGCCGAGGATGCTCGGCACCGGGAGAGTTGGGTCGAGCAGATTCAACGCTTGACCGGGCGCGCCACAATCACCCGGCCGCAGGGGAATTCGCGTTGCGGTTTGCGTCACGCATCCGGCCGGCGCCCGATTCGCAGCAGAATGCGCAGCCGCGGGCGTGACCTGCGAGCTCGCGCACGCTGCCACACACAGACTCAACGCCGCTCCGATGACGGCATTGTGGATCATGCTGACCACCTCGCCATCATCGTAAGTCCGCCGCCGGGTGTCAGCAAGCACGCCAGCCGCCGGGCGGACCTTGCACACGAGCGGAGCAGTGCGGCTAGTTTGGCACGCGCCGGATCTGCGCCCCGAGCTGCGCGAGCTTTTCCTCGATGGCCTCATAGCCGCGGTCGATGTGGTAAATGCGCTCGACCTCCGTGCGGCCCTCGGCAACCAGCCCTGCGAGCACCAGGCTCGCCGAGGCGCGCAGGTCGGTCGCCATCACCGGCGCGGCGGTCAGCTTGTCGACACCGTGGATGATGGCGGTATTGCCCTCGAGGCGGATCTCCGCCCCCATGCGGCGCATCTCCAGCATGTGCATGAAGCGGTTCTCGAAGATGGTCTCGGTGATCGTGCCGACACCGCTCGCCACGGTGTTGAGTGCGGCAAACTGCGCCTGCATGTCGGTCGGGAACGCCGGATAAGGTGCAGTTCTGACATCGACCGCACGCAGTGTGCGACCGCGCATGTCCACCTCGATCCAGTTCTCACCCACGGCGAGCTTCGCGCCCGCCTCCTGCAGCTTCGCGAGCACCGCATCGAGATGGTCGGGGCGGGTGTTCTTGATGCGCACGTGGCCGCGGCTTATGGCGCCCGCGACCAGATAGGTGCCGCTTTCGATGCGATCGGGAAGCACCTCGTAACTCGTGCCGCGCAGTTTCTCGACACCGCTCACGACGATCTTGTCGGTGCCCGCACCCTGGATGTGCGCACCCATCGCGATGAGAAAATTCGCCAGATCGACCACCTCGGGCTCGCGCGCCGCGTTCTCGATCACGGTCTCGCCCTTGGCAAGCGTCGCCGCCATCATCAGATTTTCCGTGCCGGTGACCGTCACCGTATCGAGCACCAGGCGCGCACCGCGCAAGCGCGCAGCACGCGCGCGGATGTAGCCACCTTCGATGGTGATGTCCGCCCCCATCGCCTGGAGCCCGGCGACGTGGATGTTGACGGGGCGCGCACCGATGGCGCAGCCGCCGGGGAGCGACACATCCGCATGACCGTGACGCGCAACCAGCGGGCCGAGCACCAGGATGGACGCGCGCATGGTCTTCACCAGATCGTACGGGGCGAAGCATTCGCGCACCGTCGAGCCGTCGACTTCGATGCGCATGCGCTCATCGATGGTTACCGTGGCACCCATTCTGCCGAGCAGCTCGACCGTGGTGGTGACATCGCGCAGATGCGGCACGTTCGCCACCACCACCGGATCCTCGGCCAGCAGTGCGCCCGCCAGTATCGGCAGCGTCGCGTTCTTGGCGCCGGAGATGCGCACCTCACCCTCGAGGGGCACGCCGCCCTGGATTTGCAGCTTGTCCACCTCAGCGCTGTCCTGACTCTTCGGGCGTCAGCGCCTCGATGGACAGGGCGTGGATTTCCCGTCCCATGCGCTCACCGAGTGTGCGATACACGAGCTGGTGGCGCGCGAGGCTGCGCAGCTGAGCGAATTCGCGCGCGATGACGCGCGCGCTGAAGTGGGTGCGGTCGGCCGATTCCACCTGCACCTGCGCACCGGGCAGGCCGGCGCGGATCAGGCGCGCGACTTCTTCAGGGTCCATGGAGCGATATTACATGGGGCGGTGCCAGCCACGCCTATAATGACTTGCATGGATTCGCACCCCGCGGCCCCGGCGAGCCCTGTGCCGCAGGCCGATGACGAGCAACTGCTTGCCTCCGCCCGTCGTGCGCTGGGCATCGAAGCGCGCGCGGTGGAGGCGCTCGCCCCGAGGCTTGGGCCGCAGTTCGCGCAAGCCTGCCGCATCTGTCTCGAGTGCCGCGGACGGATCGTGGTGACCGGCATGGGCAAGTCGGGCCACGTCGCCGGCAAGATCGCGGCAACGCTCGCCAGCACGGGCACACCCGCCTTCTTCCTGCATCCGGCCGAGGCCGGCCACGGCGATCTGGGCATGATCACCCGCCTCGATGCGGTGCTGGCGCTGTCGAACTCCGGAGAAACTCCGGAGCTGGTGTTGTTGCTCCCGCACCTGAAGCGCCTGGCCGTGCCGCTGATGGTGATGTGCGGTCGGGAGGATTCCACCCTCGCGCGCGCGGCCAACGTGACCCTCGATGTCAGCGTGCCCGAGGAGGCCTGTCCGCTCAACCTCGCTCCGACCGCGAGCACGACGGCGACCCTCGCCATGGGCGATGCGCTCGCAGTCGCGGTGCTCGAGGCACGCGGCTTCACGCGCGCGGACTTTGCCCGCTCGCACCCCGGCGGTGCGCTCGGGCGACGCCTGCTGCTGCACGTCGAAGACCTGATGCGTACCGGCGATGCCATCCCGCGCGTTGCACCGGAGGCCGCGCTCAGTGCCGGATTACTGGAAATGTCGCGCAAGGGACTGGGGATGACGGTGGTGGTGGACAACGCGCAGCACATACTCGGGGTCTTCACCGATGGCGATCTGCGACGTGCCCTCGACAAGCAGATCGACGTGCACGCCACCGTGATGCGCGCAGTCATGAACACGCAGGCAAAGAGCATCGGCCCGCGCGAGCTCGCCGCCGAAGCCGCGCACCTGATGGAGGTACATCGCATCACTGCGCTGCCCGTGGCCGATGCTCATGGGCGGCTGATCGGCGCCCTCAACGTGCACGACCTGATGCGGGCCGGCGTCGTTTGAAATGGCGCGCTCCATCCGCCTCCTCGTGCTCGATGTCGATGGGGTGCTCACCGATGGGCGACTGTACTTCGGCGCGCGCGGCGAAGCGCTCAAGGCCTTCCATGTGCGCGATGGCGTCGGACTGAAACAGCTGCAGATGGCCGGTCTCACCGTGGCGGTGATCTCCGGACGGCGCTCGCGCATGGTGGCGGCGCGCTGCCGCGAGCTCGGCGTGCGGCACGTGCGCCAGGGTGTCGGCGACAAGCTCGCGGCGCTCAGGCAGCTGTGCGCGCGGCTGAAGCTGACGCCTGCGGCCTGCGCGTGTGTCGGCGACGACCTCCCCGATGTGCCCCTGATGCGCGCCGCGGCGCTCTCCTTCGCGGTCGCCGACGCACACCAGTCGGCGCGCCGCGTCGCGGATGTGGTGACGCGTCTGCGCGGCGGGCATGGCGCGGTACGCGAGGTCTGCGATCATTTGCTCGCTCTCGAGTCGCGGCGGGCGCGCGCGCGATGATTTACCGTCTGGCGGCACTGGCGGCGCTGCTCGGGCTCATCGTGGGGATGGTCCTGCTGACGGCCCCTCAGCCGGAGTCCGTGGCCCGTACCGCTGCCGAGCAGCCGCTGCACGATCCGGGCTACTCAGCCACGCAGGCGCGCCTGGTGCAGACCGGCAGCGACGGCCGCCCCGTGTACACGCTCGATGCCGCACAGATTCAGCAGGAGCCGAACCGTGGCCTGGTGGAACTGCAGCAGGTGCGACTCGGATTTCGTGACGAGGACGGCAATCTGTGGACCGCGCGCGCCGTGCATGGCGAGGTGGCGCAGGGAAGCGGCTTGGTGCAACTCGATGGTGACGTGCACGTCTCCGGCATCATGCCCGGAACGAACGGGCCGACGGAGATCACCTCCGAGCATCTCGCCTTCGACACCAACGCGCAGCTGGTGACGACCCAGGCACCGGTGAAGATCGTCATGTCCGGACGCGAGCTCACCTCACGCGGCCTGGTGGCCAACTTGAAGGAGCGTCAGGTGCATTTAGAATCGGCCGTGCATGGCGCCTTCGTCCACTAACGCGCGCGGCTGGCTGCTGTGCGGCCTCATCGCCGCTGGCGCAGGCGCGGCACATGCGCTGGCGGCGACCTCTCCGGCGAGCTCTGCGGCTGCGGCCGCGGCCGCCGCTGCGAACGCCGCTCTGCCCGGCCGTCAGCTGCCGATCACTGTCGATGCGGCCTCCTCGGAGGTGGATTATCGTACCAACACGGTGGTGTTCAGCGAGGTGGTGATTTCGCAGGGAGCGATGCGCGTGCAGGCCGATCATGCCCACGCCAGCGGCCTGAACTTTGGCAACAGTCGCTGGACTTTCGACGGCCATGTGCGCATCGACGCCGCACCGAGCGGCAACCTGCGCGCCGATCAGGCGGTGGTCGAATTCCGCGACAATCGCATCCTGCGCGCTACCGCCACCGGCAAGCCGGCGGAGTTCGAGCAGCCGCGCGGCGAATCGCAGCAGATGGCGCGCGGGCGCGCGGATGAGATCGTTTACGACGTCAACGAGGGCACGGTGCGGCTCTCCAACGATGCGTGGCTGTCAGATGGCGTGAACGAGATCTCAGGTCCCCTGCTGGTATACAACATTCGTGCACAGCGGGTGCAGGCGGCGACGCAACCCGGAAGCGATCAGCGCGTGCACATCACGATCACCCCGCAGAGTGCGCCAACACCGCCCGCGGGCAAGCCGCACGACGAGACCGGCAAACCACCGCCGGCGAATCCCAAGCCATGACTGCGCTCAAAGCCACCGACCTGGCCAAGAGCTACAGGTCGCGCCAGGTGGTACGCAATCTCTCGCTCGAGCTCGCCAGCGGGGAGGTGGTGGGACTGCTTGGCCCGAACGGCGCCGGCAAGACCACCGCCTTCTACATGATCGTCGGACTGGTGCCCTGCGATGCGGGACGAATCCACCTCGGCGAGGTGGACCTGACGCTGCTGCCGATGCATCGGCGCGCACAGCTCGGTCTCGGCTACCTGCCGCAGGAAGCTTCCGTGTTCCGCAAGTTGTCCGTCGAGGACAACATCATGGCGATTCTCGAGACGCGCGAGATGGAGCGCGGCGCGCGCGAGCAGCGTCTCGAGCAGCTCCTGGAGGAGCTGCGCATCGGGCACGTTCGCAAGACGCTCGGACTTGCGCTCTCGGGCGGCGAGCGGCGCCGCGTGGAGATCGCGCGCGCACTGGCCGCCGAGCCGCGTTTCATGCTGCTCGATGAGCCCTTCGCCGGTGTCGATCCGCTGTCGGTGCTCGATATTCAGCGCATCATCCGCGAGCTTACCCAGCGTGGCATCGGCGTGTTGATCACTGACCATAATGTGCGCGAAACCCTGGGGGTATGCGCACGGGCCTACATCGTCAACCAGGGCACGGTAATCGCCGCCGGCACTGCGGAAGAAGTCCTTGCCAACCCCCAAGTCCGTGAGGTGTACTTGGGTGAGTCGTTCCGGCTGTAAAGCTCCGGGAGGGCTGGAGTTAAAACTTTGACTTTCAACTGATTAGCTGAGGAACCTGGAGCGGCCGCCACCAGGGCACCCAAGTCACCATGCTCAAACCTTCTCTGCAGCTCAAGCTGGGTCAGCAACTGACCATGACCCCGCAGCTGCAGCAGGCCATCCGTCTGCTTCAACTCCCGGCACTCGAGCTGCAGGCGCACATCCGCGAGCTGCTGGAAACCAACGTGATGCTCGAGCCACTGGAGGAGGCTGAGGTCAGCGGGACGTTCGAGGCGCTGGTCACCGCGGCCGAGCAGGCGAAGCCCGCCGAGCGCGCCGCCGAGAGCACGGTGGAAGTTCTCGAGGATAGCTGGGGCGAGCACACCGCCGGCCCGGCGGATACGCCGTGGAACGGCGACGATGACGAGCGGCAGCAGGAGTACGCCGACGCCTCCGGGGAGTCGCTGCAGGATCACCTGTTGTGGCAACTGGAGCTCGCGCATCTGCAGCCGCGGCAGCTCGCCATTGCGCGCGCCATCGTCGATGCGATCAGCGACGACGGTTACCTCACCGAATCCCTGGAGGAGATCGCGCACACGCTGCGTCCCGAGCTCGAGTGCTCGAGCGAGGAGGTCGCGAGCGTGCTGATGCGCGTGCAGCTGCTCGATCCCGCCGGCGTCGGTGCCCGCTCGGTTGGCGAATGCATCGAGCTGCAGTTGCGGCAACTCGACCCCTCCACGCCGGGTTTCGAGACGGCGCTGCGCATCGCGCGCCATCATCTCGAGCTGGTCGCCGAACGCGAGTTGTCGCTATTGCGGCGTGAGCTGCGCGCTACCGAAGAGGAGATCGCCTGCGCGCTGGCGCTGGTGCGCTCGTGCCATCCGCGCCCCGGCGCCACGGTAAGCGCCGGCAGCGCGGAATATGTGGTGCCGGATGTGTTCGTACGCCGCACCGAGCACGGCTGGGGTGTGGAGATCAATCCGGCGACGCTGCCGCGCGTGCGACTCAACCAGAGCTATGCCAGCCTCATCGGCCGCAACGCGAGCCACGCCACCATGCGTGCACAGCTGCAGGAGGCGCGCTGGCTGCTGAAGAGTCTGGAGATTCGACACGAAACGCTGATGAAGGTAGCGCGCTCGATCGTCGAGCGGCAGACGGCATTCCTCGAGCACGGCGAGGAGTACATGCGCCCGATGATTCTCAAGGACATAGCGGAGGCGGTCACCATGCACGAGTCGACCATCTCGCGCGTGACTTCCGGCAAGTACATGCACACACCGCGCGGGGTGTTCGAGCTGCGCTACTTCTTCTCGAGCCAGGTCGAGGGTGCCGATGGCTCGGGCACCTCATCGACGGCGATCCGCGCCAAGATCAGAAAGCTCGTCAAGGACGAGCAGCCCGAAACCCCGTTGAGCGACGGCCGCATCGCGGAGCTCCTCTCGGCCGAGGGGATTCCGGTGGCACGGCGCACCGTCGCCAAGTACCGCGAGGCCATGGGAATCGCCGCCTCGAACGAGCGCCGCCGCGCGGGACCGAAACAGATGTAGGCAGCTTTAAATGATGTAGGCATTCAAATAAGGAGACGAGGTATGCAGCTCAGCGTAACCGGCCACCACGTCGACGTCACCGCAGCACTGCGGGGCTATGTGGAGAAGAAACTGGAGCGCATTGGCAGACACTTCGATCAGGTTATCGACGTACACTGCGTGTTGACCGTGGAGAAGCTGCGACAGAAGGCCGAGGCGACGCTGCACGTGAGCGGCAACGCCATCCATGCGGATGCCACGCACGAAGATATGTACGCGGCCATTGATCTGCTCGCGGACAAGCTCGACCGCTGCATCAAGAAGCACAAGGAGAAGCGCGCCGACCACCACGCCGCCTCGGTACGCGCCCTGCGCCTGTAGGGGGCCCGAGGGCCGGTCCGAAACGGAAACTTGCAGCGGCGCTGCCGCTGGATACCATGGCAGCGTGCGCATCATCATCCTCAGCGGGCTGTCGGGGTCCGGCAAGAGCGTGGCTTTGCACATGCTCGAGGACCTGGGCTTTTACTGCATCGATAACATCCCGGCGGCGCTGCTGAAACCGTTCGTCTCCTACACGGTGCGCAGCCCGGAGGCGACCTACGAGCGTACGGCGATCGGGCTCGATGCGCGCAATACCGCCGCAGAGGTGGCGAGCGTTCCGCAGCTGATCGATGAGCTGCGGCGCAGCGGCCTGCAATGCGAGGTCGTGTTCCTGGTGGCGGCGGAAGATGAGCTGCTGCGACGCTTTGCGGAGACCCGCCGCAAGCATCCCATGAGTCGCAGCGGCGTCGGCCTGCGTGAAGCGATGGCACTCGAGCGCGAGCTGCTCGAGCCGATCGCCTCGGTCGCCGATCTGCTCATCGACACCTCACGCCTGTCGGTGCACTCGCTGCGCGACATCATTCACAAGCGCGTGGAGCAGCGTTCCGCCGGCAAGCTCTCCCTCACCTTCGAGTCCTTTGGTTTCAAGCGCGGCATTCCCGCGGATGCCGACTTCGTGTTCGATGCCCGCGCACTGCCCAACCCCTACTGGGAGCCGGGATTGCGCAACCTCACTGGGCGCGACGCCGAGGTCATCCGCTTCCTCGAGACGCACACCAACGTCACGGCGCTCGTTGAGGACATTGCACGTTTCGTGCGTGGTCGCGTGCCGGAGTACCAGGCGAGCAACCGCGGCTACCTCACGGTGGCTGTCGGCTGCACTGGCGGCCAGCATCGCTCGGTGTACATCGTCGACCGCCTGGCGGAGATCTTCGCGGCCGAATCTGCCAACGTGATGGCGCGCCACAGCGGCCTGCCCGGAGCCAAGCTGTTCAAGCCGGTGCGTACCGCGAGCGCCGCCGCGCAATAAACGCTCACCCCCCGGGGTGGCAGCAGTCTCAGGTCGCCTGCGCCACTCCCGCTGCGGTCATCACCTGCGGCAGCTTTTCCCCGCTCATGAAGGCCATGAGGGCGCTGCGCGCTTCCATGGCGTCGCGGTAGCCGAGCTCGATGAGCGCGCGGGTGTAGCCCGCCTCGAAGGTGAGGTAGCTGGCGAGCTGGTGGCCCGAGGCGTCGCGGCCGGCAATCACGCGCAGCAGCGCGCGCAGCCCACGGGGGATCTCCCCCGCATGGCGCGCGGCGAGCTCGCGCGGATCGACCGAGGGTGCCAGCATCAGCGTCTCGATGGGGCGGCCACCGCGCGCAACCTGTGGTGCCGCATGCACCAGCTCATTGAAGCGCTCGAGCTGCTCGAGGTCGCCGTAGATCTGGTCGGTGAACAGCGTATCGAGCATGTAACCGAAGATCTCTCCGGGCGTCGGCATTATCGCCGGCAGTCGGCTCACCTGAACGCCAGCGGCACGGCGCGCGCGCACGCCCACGATCAACAGCCGGTCGGCGCCGAGGTGGATCGCCGGGCTCAGCGGATGGAGCTGGCGCATGGCGCCATCGCCGTAGTATTCATCGCCGATCCTGATCGGGGGAAACAGCAGCGGAATCGCGGCGCTCGCCATCAAGTGATCCAGAGTGAGCGGGGTGCGCACGCCGATACGCTGCACACGTGACCAGTCGCGGATCGAGTCGATGCCGTCGAAGAACGCCACCGAGTGACCGTTGCTGTAGCTGGTGGCGCAGAGCGCAAAGGCGCGCACGTGCCCGCGCTCGATGCTGCGGCGGATGCCGGCGCAGTCGACGTGCACGGCGAGCAGCTGCCGCAGTGGCGAGTTATCGAGCATCGACTTCGGCGGCGACAGCACCATGCCGCCGGAGAGGAGTGCCAGCACCCAGTGGGCGCCAGCGCGCATCATGTGCGTCGCATCCACGTGGAACACCTGGCTCGAGTGGAAGTTGGCCCACACCCGCTCGAGACCCGCCACCGCGCGCCGCCAGTGGTGCGCCTCGGCCGCAAGCACACTGGCCGCGACCGCACCGGCGGAGGTGCCGACGATCACCTGGAAGGGATTGCGCGCGCGCGGCAGCATCTCGGCGAGGGCGAGCAACACTCCGACCTGATAGGCCGAGCGCGCGCCACCGCCGGTAAGTACCAAGCCGACGGTCGGCCGCAGGCCTGGTTGAGAGAAGGTTTCGGCGAGCCCATCCATAGTGTTGTGTCTGCGCCGCTATTATGGAACCGGGGGTGGTGCGCCCTGTGTGACCAAAGTCGCGCCCGCGCCGGAGGAAGCCGCCGCGGTACCGCTCAAGGGGCGGCGCAGCTCGGCGATGGCGCGGTCGAGCCCCGCAAGGCTCAAGGGGAACATCCGGCCGTGGATGATCTCGCTCAGGATGCTGGTGGAGGGAGTGTAGGGCCAGCGCGCCGGATCCTCCGGATTCAACCAAACCAGGCGCGGAAAAGCCGCACACAGGCGGCGCATCCATACCGCACCCGACTCTTCGTTCCAGTGCTCGATGCTGCCGCCGGGCTGCACGATTTCCATAGGACTCAGAGTGGCATCGCCGACCAGGATGACGCGGTAGTCACGACCGTACGTGCGCAGCACACGCTCAGTGGCCACCAGCCCTTCGAAGCGGCGTTGGTTATCCTTCCATACACCCTCATACAGACAGTTGTGAAAGTAGAAATACTCCAGATGCTTGAACTCGCTGCGCGCGGCTGAAAACAACTCCTCGCAGATGCGCACGTGGCCATCCATCGAGCCGCCGACATCCAGGAACAGCAGGACCTTGACTGCGTTGTGCCGCTGCGGCACGAGCTGCAGATCCAGCAAACCGCCGTTGCGGGCCGTGGCGTCGATGGTGCCCTCGAGGTCGAGCTCCTCGGCGGCGCCTTCACGCGCGAAGCGGCGCAGCCGGCGCAGCGCGAGCTTCAGGTTACGCGTGCCAAGCTCGACCGTGTCGTCGAGGTTGCGATACTCGCGCCGCTCCCACACCTTGACCGCGCTTCTGTGACCCCGGCCCCTCCCGCCCATGCGGACACCGAGCGGGTTATATCCACCGGTGCCGAAGGGTGAGCTACCGCCGCTTCCGATCCAGCGGTTGCCGCCGGCATGCCGCTCGCGCTGCGCGCGCAGTCGCTGGCGCAGCGTCTCCATGAGTTTGTCCCAGCCGCCGAGGGACTCCACGCGACGCCGCTCTTCTGCGGAGAAAACGCGCGCGGCCAACGATTGCAGCCACTCGGACGGCACGGAGGCCGCGAGCCGCGCGAACAACTGCTCCGCGCCTTCAAACAGCTGGGCGAATACCCGGTCGAAGCGGTCGTAGTGACGCTCGTCCTTCACCAGGCAGGCACGGGCGAGGTAGTAGAAATCCTGAGCGGAGAGTGCGGCCAGGCGTGCTTCGAGCGCCGCAAGCAGCGTCAGGAACTCGGTGATCGAGACCGGCACACCGGCGGCGCGCAGCTCGAAGAAAAATCGCACCAACACCGCGCGGCACCTTCAGCGGGCGCGGCGGTGGATGAATACCAATTGCTCGAACAGGTGCACATCCTGCTCGTTCTTGAGCAGCGCGCCGTGCAGTATGGGAATGATCTTGCGTGCATCGCCGCTGCGCAGCGCCTCGGGCGGAATATCCTCCGCCACGAGCAGCTTGATCCAGTCGAGGAGCTCGGAGGTCGAGGGCTTTTTCTTCAGCCCGGGCGTGGCGCGTACCTCGAAAAACGCCGCCAGCGCCTCGGCCAGCAGCTCCTTCTTCAGCTCCGGATAGTGCACTGCCACGATGGCACGCATGGTGGCCTCGTCGGGAAAGCGTATGTAGTGGAAGAAGCAGCGGCGCAGGAACGCGTCCGGCAGCTCCTTCTCGTTGTTGCTGGTGATGAGGATGATCGGCCGGTGCCGGGCGCGCACCAGTTCGCGCGTCTCGTGGACGTAGAACTCCATGCGATCGAGCTCGCGCAGCAAATCGTTGGGAAACTCGATGTCCGCCTTGTCGATCTCGTCGATCAGCAGCACCGGCTGCACCTCCGACTCGAACGCCTCCCACAGGCTGCCTTTGACGATGTAGTTGCGGATGTCGTGGACGCGCTCCTCGCCCAGCTGCGAATCGCGCAGCCTTGACACCGCGTCGTACTCGTAAAGCCCCTGCTGCGCCTTGCTGGTGGACTTGATGTGCCACTCGTACAGCGGCCGCCGCAGCGAGCGTGCGATCTCCTGGGCCAGCTGCGTCTTGCCGGTCCCGGGCTCGCCCTTGATAAGCAGTGGCCGCGCCACGGTGATGGCGGCGTTCACCGCCATCATGAGGTCATCGGTGACCACATAACGATCAGTGCCCGTGAAGCGTTGCAGGTCATCCATGGGCAGTCAGTCTAACCGCACGCACCTGAACGGTGGCGGATGAGGCGCCCGGTGCTGCAGCATCCTGCCCCGCCATCAGTTCAGGGCATCAGCGTCAGTGCGTGCTGGGCAGGTCCCGGCAGGAACGGCAGCGCCTGGCCGCGCGCCCACGCATCGAATCCGGCCCGGTAGTAGGGCGAGAGCGGATGCCCGCTCTGTCCGCCCGGAATGTGCAGATAGCCTTCGCCCTCGTGTCCGGGTGACACGGCAAAGCGCTCGGACTGACCGAATGCGCCGTCCTGGACGCGCGGCATGTCGTGGTCGCCCGCCAATTCGAGCGTCGGCATGTCGAGCAGCCACGCGAACCACGGCAGCGAGCGCGACAGCGGGTGGCGGATGCGTGCGAGGTTGCGTGCGCCCCAGGTGCAGCGCACGAGCTGCGGGCAGGAGGGCGCGAGCTCGGCGATCGTTGCATCCAGCTGCGAGAGCAGGAATGCACGCCAGTCTGGATAGTTCTGTGCCAGCAGGTGCAGCGGCTGCGTCGTCACCAACTCCCACAGCGGTCCCTCGAACTGCGCAGGAAGCCAGTCGACATCGTCCCCCGGGATATGCAGCGCCGTGAGCATCATGGCCCATACGGCCTGCGCGGTACGGTCGTGATAGGCGCGCACCAGCCGATATCCCACCGCATCGACACTCGCCTGCGCATTCCAGTGCTCGATCAATGTGCGGTACCGCGCCCGGGCTGGTTGATCATGCAGTGCCCGCGCATCGAGCAGCCGCAGCAGTAGCGCCTGCCAGCGGCCGAGAAACAGCGCGCGGTCATCGAGCTGGATACGCAGCATGTCGGCGGGGCTGACCGGCGCGACGAGTGCCAGGAGGTCGTCACGGATCTGGCTGGCCCGTGCGCCGAGGTCGTACTCGGCGCCGACACTCGCCAGATCCCCACCAATCAGCTGCAGCTGGCGCGGATCGCTCGCGACGCGAGCGTTGGCGGTCCACAGACGGCCGAGTGGCGGGTCCAGGATCCGCGGGTGGTCGGCGGCCGTAGTCCACGGCGCGCCGGTACGCGCGCGTCCGCTACCGGTCTGCGCCGGGATACGGCCGAAGATGGTCCAGCCGATGTGACCGTCACGGTCCCCCACCACCACGTTCTGGTGCGGAATGCCGATGTCCGGCGCGATCGCCAGCGCGTCCGCGGCCGAGCTCGCACGCTCGAGCTCCATCAGGCGGATGTTGGTAGCCTCGGGAAGCTGCGCCAGCCAGGCGACGAACCAGCAGCGATCCGACCCTGCACCGCTGCGCCACAACACTCCGAGGGGTCCGCTCTTGATGTCGAGCCCGACACTGGGCGCGCCGCGCACGCGGATCTCCTCGTGCACCACCGTGAGCGGCGCTGCGCCCGGCGCGCATGGTGCCGCCGCAACGTCGAACCAGTTGCCGTAGCTGTTGGTGAAGCCCCAGGCGATGTGACCGTTCGATCCGGCAACCATCAGCGGGGCGCCGGGCAGCGTGACGCCGTTCAAGTCGAGCGCAGGCTCGCTGCCGTGCGCCGCGATCCGCAAACGCGCCCGATACCAGGTGGGCGGCACGCGCTGCCCGAGGTGCATGTCGTTGGCAATCAGGGCTGCGCCGCTCGCCGTGAGCCTCCCGGCGACCGCCCAGCTGTTGCTGCCGGCGGCGGGCGTGCGCACCGCGGATGCAGGTGCGGGGGAAAACATCGAGCCGCGCACGTCGAGCGCCGCGGCATCCGGCACGCTCGGAGGAGCTACGGCGCTGGGCATGGATCCGCCCGGAGCATCCCAGCTCGTTCCGGCCGGATACAGGAAGCCCAGTGCGCATTTCCAACCATCGGCGCACTGCGGGCCGCCGAGCCGTGCGTTGATTTCCTGCCGCAGCAGCTCGCGGCGCAGACCATTCACCTGAAGATCCCACCACATGGCATGTTCGACCAGCACGCTGTCCTCATTGCGCCACGGGACCGGCTGCGCGCCCAGCAGCAGGTACTCCCACGGCCGGGCTCGCAGATTGTCGAGTCCGGCGTCGACACCGCGTGCATAAGCATCGAGCAGCGCGCGCTGTGCCGGCGTGGCAGCGGCCAGCACCGCGCGCGCGACCGCGCGGAAGCGGAACAGGCGGGTCTGCCGGTCCTGATCGATGGCGACCGCGCCGAAGAGCTCCGCCAGCTCGCCGGCGGCGAAACGCCGCGCGATGTCCATCTGGAAGAACCGATCCTGGCCATGCGCAAAGCCGGTCGCGTACGCCAGGTCGAGCCGATCGGCCGCCTCGATGGTCGGCACCCCGAGTGCATCGCGCGTGATGCGCACCGCCGCGGCGAGACCGGGCGTGCGCAGCTGCCCATCGAGTTGCGGCAGCGAAGCCCGCAGCACTGCGTAAACGCCGCCGAGGACTGCCAGCACCAGCACCGCGACCGCTAGTGCTGCGAGTTTCAGCGTGCGCATCGCGCCGGAGAAAGCAGCGGCCTAATGCGGCGGATCCAGGGCGACCGTGAGGATCTGCATGGAGTTGGTACCGCCCTGCACACCCGAGTGCTCACCCTTGGTGAGAATCACCAGGTCACGCTGCTGCACGAGCTGCAGCTCCAGCAAGCGCGCGAACAGCGCGCTGTACAGCCGCTCGGCGGAGCCACCCCCCGCGGTCACATCGAATATCACCGGATAAACGCCACGGTAGAGCGTCACACGGCGACGCGTCGCCTCGTTGCGCGTGAAGGCATACACCGGGATATCCGCACGGATGCGGGACATCCACAAAGGTGTCGCGCCCGATTCCGTCAGCGCGACGATCGCACGCACCTTCATGTGGTTGGCCGTGTACATGACGGCCATGGCGATCGCCTCTTCGCTGAGCTTGAACTGACCGTCGCTGGTGCGGTGACGGGCGCGGCTGTGGGTGAGCTGGTACTTCTCGGCGCCCTCGATGACCTGTGCCATGGCCTCCACCGCCTTCACCGGGTAGCGGCCGGTGGCGCTCTCGGCCGAGAGCATGACGGCATCGGTGCCATCCATGACCGCATTCGCCACATCGCTCACCTCGGCGCGCGTCGGCACCGGGCTGTTGATCATCGACTCCATCATCTGCGTAGCGGTGATCACCACTTTGTTGCGGTTACGGGTCTGCTGGATGATGGTCTTCTGCAGCCCGGTGAGCTCCGCGTAACCCATTTCCACGCCGAGATCGCCGCGCGCCACCATGATCACATCGGATGCATCGATGATGCCCGGCAGGTTCTGCACGGCTTCGTGGCGCTCGATCTTGGCCACGATGCGTGCCTCGCTTTTCGCGCGGCGCAGCAGCGTGCGCGCCTCCTCGATATCGCGCGCCTCGCGTGCGAAGGACACCGCGACGTAGTCGATGCTCTCCTCGGCAGCGAACACGATGTCTTCGCGGTCACGCTCGGAAAGCGCCGGTGCCGAGATTCCACCGCCCTGCCGGTTGACCCCCTTGCGGTCCGAGAGCGTTCCACCGACCCGCACGCGGGTCTCGATACTGGTTCCGGCCACGCGCACGACATCGAGCACGATCTGTCCGTCATTCAGCAGCAACGTATCGCCCGCCGCCACGTCCTTGGGCAGGTTCTTGTAGGCGACTCCCACGGCCTGGGCACTGCCACCCTTCGGATCGAGCGCAGTGTCGAGCGTGAATGGCGCGCCCTCGGAAAGCTGCACCGAGCCCTCGCGAAAGCACTCGATGCGTATCTTGGGGCCCGCGAGATCGAGCAGCACGCCGATGCAGCGGTCGGCGCGCTGCGCGGCCGCCCGCACCTGCGCGAGGCGGCGACGGCGATCCTCGAGCGTACCGTGGGAGGCATTGAGGCGCACGACATCGAGCCCGGCGCACATCATCTGCATGAGCACTTCCGGGTCATCGGTTGCCGGGCCGAGTGTGGCGACGATCTTCGCGCGCCGGCGCATTGATCCTGCGCGCTCACTCACGGGCGCGCTGCTCCAGCATGGCGACTGCAGGCAGCGTCTTGCCCTCCACGAACTCGAGGAACGCCCCGCCCCCGGTGGAAATGTAGGAGATGCCCTCCTCGACCCCGTACTTCTCGATGGCGGCGAGCGTGTCGCCGCCACCTGCGAGCGAGAATGCCTTGCTGCGCGCGATGGCCTGCGCAATCGCGCGGGTCCCCTCGCCGAACTGCTCGAACTCGAACACTCCCACCGGTCCGTTCCAGATGATGGTGCCCGCCGCCTGCAGCAGTGCGCTGCAGCGGTCCGCGGTGTCGGGACCTATGTCGAGGATCATCTCGTCACGCCGTACCTCACCGACCGGGCGTACGTCGGCGTGCGCGGTGGCAGCGAACTCCCGCCCGACGACCACATCCGTCGGCAGCGGAATCTGCGCATCGCGGGCGCGCGCCTTGTCGATCAGGCGCCGTGCGACATCGAGCATCTCGCTCTCGCACAGTGAGCGCCCCACATCGACGCCGGTGGCCGCGAGGAAGGTATTGGCGATACCGCCGCCGACGATGAGCTGATCCACCTTATCGAGCAGCGACTCGAGCACCATGAGCTTGGTCGACACCTTGGATCCGCCAACGATCGCGACCAGCGGCCGCGCCGGGTCCTTGAGCGCCCGCTCGAGCGCCTCGAGCTCGCCGACCAGTAGCGGACCTGCGCAGGCGACGCGCGCGTAGCGCGCCACGCCATGCGTGCTGGCCTCGGCGCGGTGCGCGGTGCCGAACGCGTCCATGACGAACACCTCGCACAGCGCCGCCATGCGGCGCGCGAGCTGCTCGTCGTCTTTCTTCTCCCCTTTGAGGAAGCGCACGTTCTCGCACAACACGGCGCTGCCCGGGGCACAGTCCACGCCGTCGATCCAGCTCTTGCGCAACGGCACGGGCTTGCCGAGCAGCTCCGACAGGCGCGCCGCCACCGGTGCCAGCGTGAGTGCCGGATCCTCCGCGCCCTCCTGCGGGCGGCCAAGATGCGACATGACGAACACCCGGGCATGCTGATCGAGCGCGTAGCGGATGGTGGCGAGCGAGGCACGGATGCGCGCATCGCTCGTCACCACCCCCTGCTGCACCGGAACATTCAGATCTTCCCGGATCAGGACCCGCTTGTTGCGCAGGTCCGTATCGGTCATGCGCTTGAAATTCATGAAGCACGCGACCAGGCGAGTGTCGTGTCGATCATGCGGTTGGAGAAGCCCCACTCGTTGTCGTACCAGGCGCACACTTTGACGAGATTTCCTTCGATCACCTTGGTGAGCGTGGCATCGAACACGGACGAATGTGCGTCGTGGTTGAAGTCGACCGACACCAGCGGCGCGTCGTTGTACGCGAGTATGCCTTTCATCGGACCGGCCGCCGCCTGTTGCAGGGCCTGATTCACCTCTTCGACCGAGGTCGCACGCCTGGCGCTGAAGGTGAGATCGACCAGCGAGACGTTGATGGTAGGAATGCGCACTGCGAACCCATCGAGTTTGCCCTTGAGCTCCGGCAGCACCAGTCCCACCGCCGCCGCGGCCCCGGTCTTGGTGGGAATCTGCGACATGGTCGCCGAGCGGGCACGGCGCAAGTCGGGATGATAGACGTCGGTGAGCACCTGATCGTTGGTATAGGCGTGGATGGTGGTCATGATTCCGGCCGCGATGCCGACCTTGTCGTGCAGCACCTTGGCAACCGGCGCCAGACAGTTGGTGGTGCACGAGGCGTTGGAGATGACGGTGTAATCACGCTTGAGTGTGCGATCGTTGACACCGTACACGATGGTGGCGTCGACATCCTCGCCGCCCGGGGCGGAAATCACCACCTTCTTCGCCCCGCCCTTGAGATGCGCGCCCGCCTTGGCCTTGCTGGTGAACAGCCCAGTGCACTCGAGCACGTATTCGACCCCGATATCGCCCCAGGGGAGCTTGGCCGGGTCACGTTCGGCAAACACGCGGATGCGATCGCCGTTCACGACCATGTGGTCGCCATCGACTTTGACTTCACCGTCGAAGCGTCCATGCACGGTGTCGTAGCGCGTGAGGTGGGCGTTGGTCTTGGAATCGCACAGGTCGTTGAGCGCGACGATCTTCACTTCCGCGGTGCGCTTACCCTCGTAGAGCGCACGCAGCACGTTGCGCCCGATGCGCCCATAGCCATTGATTCCGACTCTGATCGTCATGCACCCTCCAACGGTTCACGGATCTGTTGCACGATATTATCGGCGGTGAAGCCGAAATGGGGGAACACATCGGCCCCTTTGCCGGAGGCACCGAAGCGCTCGAACCCACGACACGTCCCGAGCTGCCGACGTAGCGCCACCAGCTCTGGCGCGCGCCGGCCTCGACGGCCAGGCGCCGGTTCACTGGAGAGCGGACGGATCGCGTTGGCGAGCTCGCGGCGTCTAGTCATACGGACCTCTGGGCGAGCGATAGCCGCCCTCATCACGGGGCTAGTGCCGCGCCTGCGCTCAGGCAGGCGCACTGCAGGGCCGCGCATTGTCCATCAGTCCCGCCCGTTGCTCAAATTCACAGTGCCCGGCGCCGGGGCTGCGAACTACAGCACGTCTCATCGGCGCCGAGAGCCGCGCACACTGTCGCCGTGCTGCGCCAGGCGACTTAAGTACCCACAGGCACACGGCGCGCAGGCACTGCTTCACATTCTGCTGAGAGCGGGTATTGTGAAGCGTGCGCCACATGTGTCGCCCGCGGCACCCCACGCACGACTGGTTCACTGCCGGGAACAGCAAGGCTCTGCTAGGCTGCATTCATGAGCGTGCTCCGCCTCGTTCAGTTCACCGACCCGCACCTGTATGGCAGCGAGAGTGAGTCGCTGCGCGGTGTGCCGACGCTGCCTGCGCTCAGGGCCGCGCTCGCACAGGCGCGCGCACGCGACTGGCCGCCGGACGCGCTGCTGGTGACCGGGGATATCGTGCAGGACGATGCGGGCGGCTATGCGCACTTTCGCCAGGTGTTCGGCGGCCTCGGCCTTCCGGTTCTGTGCCTGCCCGGCAACCACGACGAGCCCGAGGCGATGCGCCGCGAGCTCGCACGTGCGCCTTTCGTACTCGATGAATTCTTCGATCTCGGACGCTGGCGCATCGTGCTGCTCGACAGCTGCATCCCGGGTGCCGCGAGCGGCGCGATCAGTGCGCCTAGTCTCGCCGCGCTCGAGCGGGCGCTCGCCACCGCCGGCAAGCGTCACTGCATGGTGTGTCTGCACCATCACCCCGTGCCGATGGCGAGCCGCTGGCTCGATCGTGTCGGCCTGACCAACGCTGCCGAGTTCCTGCACGCCATCGATGCGCACCGCAACGTGCGTGCGATCGTCTGGGGTCATGTGCATCAGAACTACGATGGATTGCGCAAGGGAGTGCGGCTGCTCGCGACCCCTTCGACATGTGCCCAGTTTCTGCCCAACTCGGATGAGTTCGCGGTGGACCCGCGACCGCCGGCATATCGTACGTTCGAGCTGCGGGCGGATGGCTCGCTGCTCACGGAGGTCGTGTGGGTCGAACAACACTGCGGTGGCTCCTCGGGCTCGGCCTGCTCGGTTGCCTGAGCGCACAGGCCGCGAGCCCAGTCTGGGCGGTGCGCGGTCCCCATAACATCGTCTACCTCGCCGGCTCGATCCACATGCTGCCAGCGGATGACGCCGCGTTGCCGGCGGGGTTCACGCGCGCCTATGCCGATTCCACCAAACTCGTCATGGAGCTCGATCTCGCAAAGTTCGATCCCATGGAGGCCATGACCTGGATGATGGATCATGGAACTCTGCCGGCCGGCACTACGCTGCGCGGGCTCCTGGGGGAGCAGCGCTACGGGCGCGTGAGTGGCGCGGCTGCCAGTCTCGGCATGCCCATGGCCGGTCTCGATTCGCTTGCGCCCTGGGTAGTTGGCATCGAGATCACCGATGCCGCTTACGAGCACGAGGGCTTCGATCCCGACCAGGGCGTGGAGGAACAGCTGCTGCGCCTCGCCCAGTCGGACCACAAGCCGACCGCGGGGCTCGAGACCTTACCCGAGGAACTCGGCAGTCTCAGCTCACTCTCGAGCGCCGACCAGATCCGCATGCTCGATCAGACCGTGGATGAGCTGAAGGATCTCAAGTCCGAGATGCGTGAAGTCACCGGTGCCTGGCGCTCGGGCGATCGTGCGCACCTCGCGGCCCTGCTCTCGAGTGAGTACGGCGCTTTCCCCTCGCTCTACAAGCCACTGGTGACCGACCGCAACCAGCGCTGGCTCCCGCAGGTGGAGCAGCTGCTGAACGGAAAAGACAATGCATTCGTCGTGGTCGGAGCACTGCACCTGGTCGGGGACGGTGGGCTGCTCGAGCTCCTGCGCCGCAAGGGCTACACGATCACTCAGCTGAACTAATTAGATTGGCCGAAATCGCAGGAAGCGATTTCGGCGGACATCGGCTCCGCTACCGCCGGCAAAAGATGTGACTTTTGCCGGCTGCGCCGGCGCGATTGGCCGAAATCGCAGGAAGCGATTTCGGCGGAAATGCCTAGGTTGCTGCCGCGGCGCGCGCCGTATAGAACCGCCATAGCGGTACGGCGAGCAACAGCGTCCAGCCGAGCACCAACCAGCCGACGAAGCCATCGAAGCGGCTGAGCAGGAAGCCAAGCGCGGCGCCGGGGCGCGGCTCTGCCAGCTCATGTGCCACCAGCATCACCCATACCCAGCCGGCATGCAGCCCGATGCACGCAGCGATGTTGCCGGTCGCGGCACGCACGAGGCCGAGCACTACGCCGACCGCGGCGAGAGCGAGGAAGGCATCCGCGATCGCAAGGGGATGGGCAAACAGATGCAGCGTGCCGGCCAACAGATCGATGCCGCTATGCGCGTTTACCTGCTCGGCCGGAATGTGGAACTTCGCGAAGAAGTGCGTCGCCGCGTAGAACAGCGCGGTGAGCAGCACGGCGGCGCTCGTGCCGGACTCGCGCTCGATGGCCGTGTGCATCGCCCCGCGCACAAAGGTCTCCTCGATGAATGCCACCGCAAAGCCGCTCAGCGCGGAGGCCGCGACGAGCCTGGCGAGGTGCGCGGCGGCTGATCCGGTGCGCCATTCGAGCAGCCCGAGAGAGGCCATGAGCCCTACGACCGCGAGCATGCTGGCGACTCCCAACAGGAGCGCGATGCCCAGCTCCCGCATGAAGATCCGCCTGGGTGCGCCGTAGCCGAGACTCGCCCGATCGGTCAG
Organism: Steroidobacteraceae bacterium; assembly: GCA_035495655.1. Classification (GTDB taxonomy): domain Bacteria; phylum Pseudomonadota; class Gammaproteobacteria; order Steroidobacterales; family Steroidobacteraceae; genus 13-2-20CM-66-19. The sequence continues at coordinate 28,970 of DATJFM010000012.1, read as the reverse complement.
CCCGAGATGGCGGGCGAGCGCGAGGAAGCCGAGTAGCAGCGCAAGCATGCCGACACGTTCGGCGATGCGGTGGAATGGAAAGTCGAAATGCGGATGCAACAGCGTCCACGCCGGCCAGGCGAACAGAGCTACGGCTGCCAGCGCCGCCGCCATGAGTCCTAAAAACCACGTCAATGCACGCATAGTGGAAGGCAGTGGGCTTGCCTGCGCGCGCCCGCTCCGCATAGCTTATGGTGCTGGCGCAGTCCTGAGGAGTCATGTCGGCGTTTTCCCTGCAACCGATCGTGATCTGGTTCGGCCGGGTGGGCGACATGATCATGCTGACTGCATTGCTGGAGATACTGCATCGACGGTTCGGGCGACCCTGCGTGGTCGTCGGTGCGGGCGACTGGTCGCAGCAGCTCTACGCGGAGCATCCCGATGTAGCCGAGACGCTCTGGCTGCACCGCTACACCCCCTTTGCCCTGGATGTCCGCTGGTGGAGGGCAGTGTGGAAACTGCGCCGCGCGCGGCGCTCCCCGGTCTACATCTGCGAGACCGATCCGCGCAAGCTGGCGAGCATTCGGCGGCTGCTGCGCTGGGCTCGCATCGATGAGACGCGCTGCGTGTTCCTCACCGATGCACCGGCTGCGCTGGCGCAGGTCCACTGGGTAGATCGTCTGGTGAGCCTCGGCCGCGTGATGCCAGCTGCATTGCAGCAGTCCGATTACCCCTGGCCAACGCCTGAGCCGCGCTGCGCTCCCCGGTTGGTACTCTCGAGCGCAGCGCGCGCGGCCGGTGATGAATGGCTGCGCCAGCACGCCGTGGGCGATCGGCCACTCGTGCTGCTGCAGCCTGGCAACCGCCGCACGATGCGCGGGCGCTCGCTGCAAATCCGCCAGTCCGACGACCGCTTCTGGCCGGTGGAGCGCTGGGCGAGCCTGATCCAGCGCATACACCAGCGGCTGCCCGAGGCCCGGCTCGTGCTCTGTGGCGCGCCGCGCGAGGCGGTGCTGCTCGAGTGGATCGAGGCGGCGGCCGCGATGCCGGGGATCGTGCTCAGGGGATTGGCTTTTCCGGGTTTGTTTGCGTTGTGTGTGCGCGCACACAGCATGATCTCCATCGACACCGGCACCGCCCATGCGGCCGCAGCGCTCGGGACTCCTCTGGTCGTGTTGTTCGGCTCGACTCCGCCGGCCCAGGTCACTCCGCGCAGTGCGTGCGGCTCGGCCGTGATCGGAGTGGGTGGCGTTCCCCTTCTGCCGCGGGTCGATCAGCTGTCGGTCGACACGGTGTTCGATGCCTGGAGCCGATTGCCGGTCAACTCAGCAAACGCAGCCACTGCTCGGTGATCGCGCTGAGCCGGAAGCGCGCATCGGGGGCGGCGTGCGGCCGTGCGCCGGCGCGCCATTGGCGGATGCGCTCGAGGTAGGCATCGAAGAGTCCGGCCGCTGCGGCAAGCCGCGCTGGCCCGGCCCGCCAGCGCGTCGGCAGATGACCGACGAGCGTTTCGTAGCCGCGTGCCGCGGCGCTCACCGGTAGCAGTTGCTGCGGGTCGGCAACGATCTCCGACGCCGCTCCACAGTCGTGTGTGAGTACCGGGGTGCCGAGGGCATGCGATTCGGCGAACACCAGACCGAAGGTCTCCGGGATGAGAAAGTTCGGAAAGAAGGTGCATAACGCGCTGCGCACCTGCAGGTGCATACGTGACTGCGGCTGGGCGCCGAGCAGCTCGACGCCGGTGGCCGGCACCGCCGCGGCCTCGCGGTAACCGGGGTTACCAACAGCCAGGCGCAACCGCGGCAGGGCCCGGCGCAGCTCGCGGAAGGCATCGAGCGCGAAGTTCAGCCCCTTGTTGGGAGAGGAAAAGAATACGAGCTGGTCCGGATCGACGGGCGTGCCGTCCGGCTGCAGCGCATCGTTCACTGGATTGTAGATGGTGAGCGCGCGTACCACGTCCGCCACGCCGATGCTGCGCAGTGTCGCCTCGACGCCGCTGCGCTGCCACTCCGACACGCATACCGCAGTGACCGCGCTCGCGCGCAGCAGCGGGGCGGTGGCGGCCAGCCAGCGCGCGCGCCGGGCGCGTGGATGCAGCCGATCGTGCAGCCACAGGTACACACGCGCATCGGGATAGTGCTGCTGCACGAACGGCAACGCCCGTGAGTCGCGGTTGACGACGACATGCGTGATGCCGGCGAGGCGCTGCGGCCGGCAATAGCGCCGCCAGTCCTCGGTGCGGTTGTGCTGCATCACCCACGCACCGAGCGCATCCGCAATGCGCACCAGCGTCGCCTCGGTGCCCCCCAATGCCTGCACCTGCAGCGTACGGGTGTCGTATGGCTGTTGGCACACGGGGTCGTAGAACAGGACCGGGCTCATCTGAGTGTGTATTGTACGGCTGTGTCAACGAGCGACGGTGAGGGCGTCCGTGGCGGATGACAGCCGCTTGTCGGCCTGCATCATCACGTTCAACGAGGCCGACCGCATCGAGGCCTGCGTGCGCTCGGTGGATTTCTGCGACGAGATCCTGGTAGTCGACGCCCACTCGGGCGACCGCACGCGCGAGCTCGCGGCCGCGCGCGGGGCGCGGGTCATCGAGCGCGACTGGCCGGGCTATCGCTCGCAGAAGCAGTTCGCAGTGGACAACGCGCGGCACGACTGGGTGTTATGCCTCGATGCCGACGAGCGCGTGAGCGAGCGGCTGCGTGCCGAGATCCTGGCGCTGCAGCGCGCCGGACTCGCGAGCGCTGCGGGCTGGTCGATACCGCGCATCACCGATTATTTCGGACGATTTCTGCGCCACGGCAACGCCTACCCCGATCGCCTGGTGCGGCTGTTCGATCGCCGCCGCGGCGGCTGGTCGGGCTATGAGATTCACGAGAACACTCGCATCGATGGCCGCGTGCGCCGTCTGCACGGGCATCTCGAGCACTATTCGTACCGCAGCCTCCACGACCACCAGGTGCGGATGCAGCGCTACGCCGATCTCATGGCGCAGGCGCTCTACGAACGCGGACGGCGCTGCGGCATGCTGCCGGTACTGCTCAATCCGCAGTGGCGCTTCGTACGCGGCTACCTGCTGCGCCTGGGATTTCTCGATGGCTGGCGCGGACTCGTGTTCGCGCTCGTCGAGTCCGGTTACGTGCGGCGCAAGTACCTCGGGCTATACATGCGCAGTCGGAGGCTGCCGGGTTGACCAGGCGGCTACCTGCGCAAGACGGGCGAGCGGATCGGCCAGCTCGAGCAGCTGCTGTTGCTCGGCGGTGGTGAGCGGTAACACCTCGGCCCAGCGGTTGGCGACCCAGCCGGCATCCTCGTAGCGCGCCACCACGTGCGCGTAGCGCTCGCCGAGCTGCGGCAGCACCTCCCGCAACAGCTCACCCAGGTGCCCGAGCTCACCCGGCAGTGCGCACGGCACATCCTCCGGCAGATATTCGACTTCGGCGATATTGAGGCCGTCTTCCTGCTGCCGGCGTTTGAGTACGCGGAAACACTGCTCACCGAGGCAATCGATACCGAGCAGCCCATCGGGCAGCGTGTCGAAATCCACCACCCGCGCGCTGGTGCCGGCCGGCGCCACGCTCACCACCTCACCGGCTTCGTCGCCCTCGAGAATGAGCACGACGCCGAAGGCCTGCGACGCCTTGAGGCAGCGGCGCACCATGTCGAGGTAGCGCGGCTCGAAAATCCGCAGCCGCAGCGGGCCACCGGGGAACAGTACGGTGCTGAGCGGAAACAGCGCCAGCTCAGAGGTCGCGCTCACGGGCGTGGCACCGCACTCTTTAGCTCGGTGAGGAGCTTGTCGTGCAGCCCGCCGAAGCCACCGTTGCTCATGATGAGCACCTGGTCGCCGGGGCGCGCGGTACGGGCGAGCGCGCGCGCCAGCGCGTCGATATCGGCGCTGCCATGGCCGCGGCCGGCGAGCGCACGCAACACCGTGCCGGTGTCCCAGCCGAGATCCGCTGGAGTGTACAGCCATACCTCGTCCGCCCCGGCGAGCGCAGGGGCGAGCGTCTGCTCATGCACACCCATGCGCATGGTGTGCGAGCGCGGCTCGAGCACCGCCAGGATGCGTGCCGCGCCGGCCCGCCGGCGCAGGCCGTCGATGGTCGTGGCGATGGCGCTCGGATGGTGCGCGAAATCGTCGTACACGCGAATACCGTTGATCTCGCCACGCAGTTGCAGGCGGCGCGCGATGCCCTTGAAGTCCGCGAGCGCGGCGAGCGCGCGCGGCACCTCGACTCCGGCGTGGCGTGCGGCGGCGATTGCGCCCAGTGCATTTTCCATATTGTGCGCGCCGATGAGCGACCACTCGACCGTGCCCAGCGGCCGGCCACCTTCGAGCACCTCGAAGCGCGAGTAGTCGGCAGCTCCGGGCAGGGGCTGCGCGCTCCAGAGCGCATCGCTGCGCGCAGTGCGCGCAAAGCCTTCGTGTGGTGTCCAGCAGCCCATGGCGAGCGTTTCCCGCAGCAATGCATCGGCCGCGTTCCAGACGATGCGTCCGTTGCCGGGAACGATACGCACCAGGTGATGAAATTGCCGCTGGATGGAGCCGATGTCCGGATAAATATCGGCGTGATCGTACTCGAGATTGTTGAGCACCACGGTACGCGGGCGGTAGTGAACGAACTTGGCGCGCTTGTCGAAGAAGGCCGTGTCGTACTCGTCTGCCTCGATGACGAAGAACGGGCCGCTACCGAGCCGCGCGCTCACCCCGAAGTTGCCGGGAACGCCGCCGATCAAAAAGCCCGGATCGAGACCGGCATGCTCGAGAATCCAGGCCAGGAGCGAGGCGGTGGTCGTCTTGCCGTGCGTGCCGGCCACGGCAAGCACCCACCGGTCCTTCAGCACCTCGCGCGCCAGCCACTCGGGACCCGAGAAAAAAGGCAGCCTGCTCTCGAGCAGTGCTTCCACCACCGGCTGTCCGCGGGTCATCACGTTGCCCACGACCACCACATCCGGTGCCGGCACGAGCTGTGCGGCATCGAAGCCTTCGGTGAGCGCTATGCCGAGCTCCGTGAGTTGCGTGCTCATCGGCGGATAGACGTTGCGGTCGGAGCCGGTGACGGTGAAGCCCGCGGCGCGCGCGATGGCCGCGATCCCGCCCATGAAGGTGCCGCAGATTCCGAGGATGTGGACGTGCGACGGTGTCTTCATGTCTTCAACGCCGGAAACAGCGCCGACAGCAGCAGCCAGCCCGCGAGAGTCTGCAGGATGACGAGCGCCACGCTCGAGGTCGCCGACCACCCGAGCGCCGCTTTCACGATATGACTGTTGGCGGCGATGACCCACGCAAACAGCAGCAGTAGCCCGCAGACAAAGGGCATCTGCCAGGGTGAGTCCTCGCCGATACGGCGTACCAGCCAGGCGCAGCTGTCCACCAGCGGTGTCAGTACCGCCTGGAAACCGAACACTGCGCTCGCGGTCTGCAGCGTGCGTTCGGGGCGGCCGGTCAGCCACAGCAGCAGCACGTACCACAGCAGCGTGAACAGCGTTGCCACCAGCAGCGCCTCGAGCCAGCGACCGCCCGGTGGCAGTACGCAGCTCACGACGAAGTTGACGGCAAGGTAGCCGGCCACCGTCAGCGCGAGCAGCAGCCGCGAGGCCGGCAGGTCCTGCGGCCCGCGGCGCAGCAGCGCGATCTGAGTGTAGAGCCGGATGAACTCACTCATGTCTTTCGGTAAATGCGCGCGCCTCGCATAATGCAAGACTCGATTGTACAGATCATCCGCAGCTCAGGTTTGCAGCACCCCATAGTCGCCACCGCGCCCGCCCTCGCCGCGCTCGCGACACGTCTCGCTACGCTTGCGCGCATCGGGCTCGATACTGAATTCCTGCGCGAACGCACTTACCGTGCGCAGTTGTGCCTGGTGCAGGTCGCGACCCCCGACGAGGCGCTCTGCATCGATCCGCTCGCGCTCGCGGACCTCGCCCCATTCGCGCAGGTGCTGGCGGCCGATGGCGTCCTCAAGGTCATGCATGCTTCGCGCCAGGACCTCGAGGTACTGCTGCCCGTGGCTGGACTTCCGCGCCCGGTGTTCGACACCCAGATCGCCGCGGGTCTCACCGGACTGCCGGCACAGGTTGGTTATGCGGAGGCGGTGCGGCGCTTTCTCGGACCCACTCTCGACAAATCGCACACGCGCACCGACTGGTCGCGCCGCCCGCTGAGTGCCGAGCAGCTCGAATACGCGCTCGATGACGTGCGCTATCTGCTGCCACTCGCCGCGCGTCTGCAGGAGGAGCTCGAGCGCCTCGGACGGCTCGAATGGCTGCACGAGGAGCTGGCGACGCTCGCTGACCTGCGCGCACTCACCGTTGCCCCCGAGGATGCCTGGCTGCGCCTGCGCGGGTTGCGCGCGCTCGATCCGGCGCGCGAGCGCCTGGCACGCGCACTGGCGGCATGGCGTGAGCGGCTTGCGCTCGAGCACAATCGGCCGCGCGGCTGGATACTCGATGATGCAGTGCTGCGCGATATCGTGCTGCAGGTGCCGCGTACGGCGTCCGCGCTCGCAGAGATTCCGCAGATGCCGCCGGGACTCGTGAAGCGCCGCAGTGCGGAGCTCCTCGGGTGCATCGAGGGCGCCCAGGTACCGCAACCGCCGCCGCCGTTGCCGGGGCGGCAGCGTCCCGATCCATTGCGCACGGCGCTCATCAGGAAACTCAGCGGCATCAGTCAGGAAGCGGCTCGGGAGCTCAACCTCGTGCCCGAGGTGCTCGCGACGCGCCGCGACCTCGAGCAGCTCGCCGACGGACGGCGCGATGGTGCGCCGTTGCGCGGGTGGCGCCGCGCCGTGCTCGGTGAGCGGCTGCTAGCGGCACTCTGAACCTGGCGGCCTCAGCGGCCGCGTCGTGCACCGCCGCGCCGGCTGCCACCGCGCGGTCCGCGGCGTACCCGGCGCGTTGCCGCGCGAGTCACCGCTGCCGCGGCCGCGGTGCGCATTACCCGGCCTGTCCGCTTGCGCTTGGCTGCGGCCGATCGCTTCGGCGCTCGCCGCGCGGCAGCCCGGCGCGGCTTGGCCTTGCCCGGCGCACGACGCAGCGGCGCACGGGCACGCGGCACCGCGTGCAGCGCCTGCTCGAGCCGCTCGGTGACTTCCTCGACCTCGCCCTGCGCCTGGATGACACGCAGCAGTCCGCGCTCGCGATAAAACTGGATCAGTGGCCGGGTCTTCTCCTCGTAGACACGCAGGCGCTCGGATACGGTGGCCTCGTTGTCATCTGGCCGCTGGATGAGCCGGTGCGGAGCGCCGCTGCCGGCACACGGTTCGCTGCTCTGCGCCGGCGAGGTGGAAACGTTGAATACGCGGCCGCAGTCTGCACACGTGCGCCGTCCGGAGATGCGACGCACCAGCTCCGGGTACTCGACCTCGAGCTGCACAACCGCATCGAGTGGCTGGCGCAGCGTTTTCAGCAGCCGCTCGAGTGCCTGCGCCTGCGCGAGGTTGCGTGGAAAGCCATCGAGTATGAAACCACCGCGGGCATCGGGCTTGCGCAGGCGCTCACGGATCATGCCGAGGACGAGCGCATCCTCTACCAGCCGCCCGCCGTCCATCGCCGCTTTCGCCTTGCGCCCGAGCTCGCTGCCGCAGGCCACGGCCGCGCGCAGCAGATCACCGGTGGAGATCTGCGGAATGTGCTCGCGCTGCATGAGACGTTGAGACTGAGTGCCTTTGCCCGAGCCCGGAGCTCCCAACAGGACGATGCGCATGGTTGTCGTGAGCAAAAGCGGCTGCGGACCGCAGCACGAGGGTGGGCAACGTTACCGGCCGCTCCCGGCGCGGTCAAACGGACAGCCGGTCGCAGGCCGCTTACGCGGTGCGTTATTCTTCGGCCATGAAAAAGAAGCTGGTAAGAAATGCCTTCTATGCCCAATCGGGCGGAGTGTCGGCCGTGATCAACGCCTCGGCCTGTGGCGTGATCGAGACGGCGCTGCGCTCGCGCAGCATAGGCAAGCTGTACGCCGGCCGCGACGGTATCGTCGGCGCGCTCACCGAGGACCTGATCGATGTCGGCCGCGAGAGCCGGGCGACCATACGTGGCCTCAAATACACCCCTGCAGGAGCCTTCGGCTCGGCGCGCTTCAAGCTCAAGGGGATCGATCAGAACCGCGCCGAGTACGAGCGGCTGATCGAGGTATTCCGCGCGCACAACATTGGCTACTTCTTCTATAACGGCGGCAACGACTCCATGGACACCGCACTCAAGGTGTCGCAGCTCGGCGAGTCGCTCGGCTTCCCGATCACCTGTGTCGGAGTGCCAAAGACAGTGGACAATGACCTGCCGCACACCGACTGCTGCCCGGGCTTCGGTTCGGTGGCCAAGTACGTCGCGGTCTCCACACGCGAGGCGGCGCTCGATGTGGCATCCATGGCGCGCACCTCGACCCGGGTGTTCGTACTCGAGGTGATGGGAAGGCACGCCGGCTGGATCGCAGCCTCCGGCGGGCTCGCCGGCCGCAACGCGGATGAGCCGCCGCACATTATCCTGTTTCCCGAGGTGCCCTTCGAGCAGCAGCGCTTTCTCGAGCGCGTGCGTGCAGCGGTGGAGAGTCATGGGTTCTGCGTCATCGTGGTCTCCGAGGGCGCCGCTTACGCAGATGGCAAATTCCTCGCCGAAGCCGGGACGCGCGATGCCTTCGGTCACACGCAGCTCGGCGGCGTCGGACCGGTGGTCGCCAACATGGTGCGCGAGGCCCACGGCTACAAGTACCACTGGGCGGTCGCGGATTATCTGCAGCGCGCGGCCCGGCACATCGCCTCGAAGGTCGATGTCGAGCAGGCTTATGCGGTCGGCAAGGCGGCCGTAGAGCTCGCCCTGAAGGGCGTGAATGCGGTCATGCCGACCATCGTGCGCCGCTCCGATCGGCCGTACCGCTGGTCCATCGGTCATGTGCCGCTCGGCGAGGTCGCCAACAAGGAGAAGAAGCTCCCGCGCGAGTACATCCGCGACGATGGCTTCGGAATCACCACGGCATGCCGCCGTTACCTCGAGCCCTTGATCGCGGGAGAAGCGTATCCGCCGTACCGGAGCGGTCTGCCGGATTATGTGCGGATCAAGGGCGTGACGGTGCGGCGCAAGCTCAAGAACGAATTCAAGATCTGACCGTTGTTGCTGCGCTGCGGCGCGAACGCTGGAGAGCGCCGGCGGCGTGCTATAGTGCGCGGCCTTTTTTCCGGGGGAGATTTGCTGATGGATGCCACCGTGTGGCTGTGGGCCGCGATCGCGGCCGGAGTACTCGCCGTGCTCTATGGCGTGTTCTCGATGAGCGCCATCCTGCGTCTGCCCTCAGGCAGCGCACGCATGCAGGAGATCGCTGCCGCCATACAGACCGGGGCCAAGGCGTACCTCAACCGTCAGTACACCACAGTGCTCATCGTCGGGATCGTGCTCTTCCTGCTGATCGGCTTCTCCAAGCTCGGCTGGCCGACTGCGGGCGGGTTCGCGATCGGCGCCCTGCTCTCGGGACTTACCGGCTACATCGGCATGAACATCTCGGTGCGCGCCAACGTGCGCACCGCGCAGGCGGCAACCCATGGACTCAATGCTGCGCTCGGGGTGGCCTTCCGCGGCGGAGCCATCACCGGCATGCTGGTGGTCGGCCTTGGACTGATCGGCGTTGCGGGCTACTACGCAGTGCTGCGTCAGATCCCCTCGATCGGCAGTGACGGCGCGCTGCACGCGCTCGTCGGGCTCGCCTTCGGCGGCTCGCTCATCTCGATCTTCGCGCGTCTGGGCGGCGGGATATTCACCAAGGGCGCGGATGTCGGAGCGGATCTGGTCGGCAAGGTCGAGGCGGGAATTCCCGAGGACGACCCGCGCAATCCTGCGGTGATCGCCGACAACGTCGGCGATAACGTCGGCGACTGCGCCGGCATGGCCGCCGACCTGTTCGAGACCTACGCAGTCACGATCGTCGCGACCATGCTGCTCGGCGGGCTGCTGTTCGGCCGCGACAGCGCGGACGCCGCGCTCGCGGCGGTGATTTATCCGCTCGCACTCGGCGCAGCCTCGATCGTCGCTTCCATCATCGGCACGTTCTTCGTCTCCGCACGGGCGGGCGGCAAGATCATGACTGCGCTCTACAAGGGCGTCATCGTGTCGGGGCTCGTCTCGGCGGTAGCATTCTGGTTCATCACCCGGCAGATCATGCCGGGCAACCTCGCGCTCTACGGCTGCGGGCTCATCGGGCTCGGGCTCACCGCGGCCATGATCATGATCACCGAGTACTACACCGCCACCGAGTACAGCCCGGTGCGCAGGGTAGCGGCGGCCTCGCAGACCGGGCACGCGACCAACATCATCGCGGGCCTCGGCGTGTCGATGAAGGCCACGGCGCTGCCGGTGATTGCGGTGTGCCTCGCCATCTGGGGCGCCTACACACTCGGTGGGATCTACGGCCTCGCCATCGCGGCCACCTCGATGCTGTCGATGACCGGCATGATCGTGGCACTCGATGCCTATGGACCGATCACCGACAACGCCGGCGGCATCGCGGAGATGTCGGGATTGCCGAAAGAGGTTCGTGCGATCACCGATCCGCTCGATGCGGTCGGCAATACCACCAAGGCGGTGACCAAGGGTTACGCCATCGGCTCCGCGGGACTCGCGGCGCTGGTGCTGTTCGCTGATTACACGCACAACCTCGAGTCCGCAGGTAAGCTCGCCAACTTTTCGCTCTCCGACCCCGCGGTCATCATCGGGCTCTTCATCGGCGGGCTCGTGCCATACCTGTTCGGCGCGCTCGCCATGGAGGCGGTAGGCCGCGCCGCGGGTGCGGTGGTCAATGAGGTGCGGCGCCAATTCCGAGAGATCAAGGGCATCATGGCGGGCACCGAGAAGCCGGATTATTCGCGTGCCGTCGACCTGCTGACGCGTGCGGCGATTCGCGAAATGATCGTGCCCTCGCTGCTGCCGATCCTGGTACCCATCGTGCTGGTGCTGGTGCTCAACTCACTCATGGGAGCGGGCGCCGGGGTCCGCGGGCTCGGCGGACTGCTGATCGGCACGATCGTCACGGGACTGTTCGTCGCCATCTCCATGACCACCGGCGGCGGCGCCTGGGACAACGCCAAGAAGTACATCGAGGAAGGGCACTTCGGCGGCAAGGGCTCGGAGGCCCACAAGGCGGCGGTCACCGGCGATACCGTCGGCGACCCCTACAAGGACACCGCTGGCCCCGCCATCAACCCGCTCATCAAGATCATCAACATCGTCGCGCTGCTGCTGGTGCCGCTGCTGTAGTTGCATTGGCCGAAATCGCAGGAAGCGATTTCGGCGGACAGCGGCTTCGTTTCCGCGGGCAAAAGGCGTGGCTTTTTGCCCGCTGCACCGTACAGGTTACGCCGCCAGCTCCAGCGGCTGCGGCCGCCCGATGGCATAGCCCTGCAGGTAATCGACGCCCATGCGGCGCGCCGCTTCTTCGGCGGCGCTGTCTTCGACGTGCTCCGCGATCACCTTGAAATTGAGGGTGCGCGCGAGCTTGATCATCGCCGTCACCATCGCCTGATTGACGCTGTCGCGCGCGAGATTGCGGATGAAGGAGCCGTCGATCTTCAGGTAATCGAGCGGCAAGGTCTTCAAGTTGGAGAATGAGCCGACACCCGAGCCGAAGTCATCGAGCGCGAACTGACACCCCATGCCGTGCAGTACCCCGACGAAGCGGCGCGCGTGATCGAGATTGGCGATGACCGCACTCTCGCCGATCTCGAAGCACACCTGGCCGGGAGTGACTCCGGTGCTGTCGAGACACTCCACCACGAACTCGAGAAACTGCAGATCCCCGAGTGTCTGTCCGGAGATGTTGATGGCGACGCTGTGCTGCGGCGGCACGGCGATGGCCCCGCGCCCCAGCGCGGCGAGCGTGGTTTGTACCACCCAGCGATCGACCAGGCCCATCAGCCGGTAACGCTCGGCGGCGCGCATGAACTCCGCCGGCGGCAGATCGTTGCCGGACTCGTCATGGAGCCGCACCAACACCTCCATCGCCGGGCCAGTGTCATCGCCATGCGCCGCCACGATCACCTGGTGATAGAGATGGAAGCGGTTCTCCTTGAGTGCGCTCTGCAGGCGCTGCAGCCACTGGATCTCGCCGGTGTGACGCGCCAGTGCTTCATCGCGGGCCGAGTACACCACCACCCTGCCCGTGCCCTGCTTCTTCGCGACATAGCAGGCGGTGTCGGCGGCGGCGAGCAACTCTTCCAGCGAGCCGCTCTCGCGCGAGATCTCGACCAGACCGATGGAAGCGCCGATATTGAAGATCTTTTCGCGCCACACGAAGCGGTGGTCGCCAACCGCACGGGTCACGTCGTCGGCGATCTGCCGCGCCTTCTCCAGTGGGCAGCCGACCAGCAGGATGCCGAATTCATCGCCGCCGAGCCGGCCGACGGTGTCGCTGTCGCGCACTGCATCGCGCAGCAGTTTCGCCACCTCGCGCAGCATGCTGTCGCCGGCCAGGTGGCCGCTGGTGTCGTTCACCAGCTTGAAGCGGTCGAGATCCAGGTAACACAGCACGTGCTGCCCATCGCCGCGATGTCCGCCCTCGATGGCCTCTTCCAGACGCCGCTCAAACTCGCGGCGATTGGCCAGTCCGGTAAGCGCATCGTGAGTCGCCTGATAGGACATCTGGCGCGTCAGTCCGCGCATCTCGGTGACATCGTGCAGCATCACTACGGCACCGACGAGCTCGCGCGCGCTGTTACGGATCGGGGACGCCGATAGCTCGATCGAGCGCTCGCTGCCGTTGGCACGCGAGAGCATCAGCGCGCGTCGGCTGAGATTCACCGCGGCTCCGGTCGTGAGCGCCTGATGCACGGGATCCGACAGCAAGCGGCGGTCGGTCTCGTCGACCAGGCTCACGATCTCCTCGAGCAGCTTGCTGGTGGCCGCGTCGGCCGTGCTGCCGGTGAGTTGCTCCGCGGCCGGGTTCATGTAGCTGATGCGACCGTCCTTGTCCGTGGCAATGATGGCTTCGGCGAGTGAGTTGAGCGCCAGCGACTCGGGCGCGGAGCCTCCCTCCACCGCCAGGCGCAGAGCCTGAGCGGTCATGGTGGGGAGGATCTCGACCCCGGTGATGAGCAGTGCGCTGCCGCGCTCGTATTCGACCGGGGTGGAAGCGATCTCGAGCCGGGCCACCTGTCCCTGCAGACCCACCATGTCGATTTCGTACCGCTCCGCAGCGCTTTCTCCGGCGATGCGCCGCCGGATGTTCTCACTCACCAGCTCCGAGTACTCCGGTGGAACGAGATCGGCCAGTCGCCGTCCGATCAGCTCGGCACGATCCACCCCGACGAAGCTGGCAAACTGCCGGTTCGCGTACACGATCACATCGCTGTGTACCAGCACCGCCTCGTGGATGCGCTCGCCGAGCTCAGTGAACAGCTTGGGCGCGTACGCGGCGTCGCGCTCCTTGTCCGGAGTGCTGCGCGTCAGCAGGTGATTGACCGTGGTGATGAGCGATGCCACCTCGGGCCTGTCGCTGCTGAGCTCTACGCGACCCGGCAGGCCACCGATGACAATGCGTTGCAACTGCTGCGATAGCTCTCCGAGCTTGTGCAGGTCGCGACGCGCCATCGCGTACAGAAGCAGTAACAGAACGGCAATGAGCGCGAACAGAACGGACAAAAGCCCGGCAATCGACATTTGCTTTTTTCTCAAGCCTTCCGCTTGGGTTCCCCCACTGGGCTCCGCAGGCGCTTCTGATTCGACTTGTCGCGCCAGAGGCTTAGTGAGGGGTCAAGCATATCCCAGCACGGGGCTCGCCCCGTCGGTATTTCACCATATCTCGTCGCAGTGCGGCTTGGCAGCGAGCGGGAAAACCCTTAACTTCACGGGCCTTTTCAGGTGTGGCAATAAGTCCAATCGGGAGGTCGGCGTGCAGATGGCGGATGCCCGCGAGCAGATGATCGAGCAGCAGGTGCGCGCATGGGATGTGCTCGATGAGCGCGTGCTGGAGGTCCTGCGGCGGGTCCCGCGCGAGCTGTTCGTCCCCGAGGGGCAGCGCTACCGCGCCTACGCCGATGCGGAGGTACCGCTGCCACGGGGGCAGCATATGTTGCGCCCGAGCGTGGCAGGCCGGCTGCTGCAGGCGCTGCTGCCCCTGCCCGGGGAGCGGGTGCTCGAGATCGGCGCCGGTACGGGGTTCGTTACTGCCTGCCTGCGCACGATGGCGCAGCAGGTGCGGGCACTCGAGATATTTCCGGAGCTGGCCGATGCGGCGCGCCGCAACCTCGCGCTCTTCGGCCTGCGCGATGTCGAGGTGATCGCCGCCGATGCGATGCAGGGAGATGGCGGCGCCAGCTATGACGTGGTCGCTCTGACCGCGTCGCTCCCGGTCTACGATGCGCGTTTCGAGCGCATGCTCGCCCCCGGCGGGAGGGTGTTCGTGGTCGTAGGCGAGCCGCCGGTGATGGACGCGCGGCTGGTGCGGCGGACGTCGGCGGACTCGGTGACGAGCCGAAGCCTGTTCGAGACCGTCATTGATCCGCTGGTGAACGCGGTGCGACCGCCGGAATTCGCGTTCTGACGAGCCGGGTCAGCCCGGTTACTGACCAAAGGGAGATGCCATGAATCGCGCCGCGACTGTCGCTCTCATATTGCTCGCGCTTCCGATCGCTGCGCCCGCCAAGGACCTGATCGGGGTGTTCGAGGATGCGCTGCACAACGATCCGGTGATCCGTCAGGCCGATGCCAATCGCCTGGCGGCGCGCGAGTCCAAGCCGCAGGCGTTGTCGGCCCTGTTGCCGCAGCTGAATGGCACCGCAGGGATCACGCGCGACCACTCCTCCGGTTTCCAGAGCCAGATCTTCGAGGTCGCCACTTCGAATGGTACGCCGCAGCTGGTGGTGGCTCGGACGGCCGATCAGATCGACAACACCATCCAGCAGTGGGCCCTCAATCTGCGGCAGAACGTGTTCTCCTGGTCGAACTGGATGGCACTCAAGGCCGCGAGCCACGAGGTGGCGCAGGCGGAAGCGAACTACGCCGCCGCCGAGCAGCAGTTGATCCTGCGTGTGGCGCAGGCGTACTTCAATGTGCTGACCGCCATCGACACGCTGGATGCAGATCAGACCTCGCTCGAGGCGATCTCGCGTCAGCTCGATCAGGCCAACAAGCGCTTCGAGGTCGGCCTGATCGCCATCACCGACGTGGAGGACGCCAAGGCGGCGCGCGATAGCGCGGCCTCCACCGTGATCGCCGCCAAGCGCACCCTGGCGACCAGCGAGGATCAGCTGCAGGAGATCACCGGCCAGAAGTACGACGCGCTGGCGAAGCCCGGGGCGGACATGCCGCTCAACAACCCCGAGCCGGCCGACCAGACCCGCTGGGTCAATATCTCGCTCGAGCAGAACCTGTCGCTGATCTCCAGCCGCCTGTCGGCCGATATCGCCCGCGAGAACGTGCGCGTAGCGCAGGGCGGCCATCTGCCGACTCTGGACCTGGTCGCGGGCCGATCCTGGAACTACACGAGCTCCGACCAGATCTTCGACGGCACACCCTTCTCAAACGTCGACAGCAAGGTGAACGACCGCCAGATCGGCCTGCAGTTCACGCTGCCGATCTACAGCGGCGGTTTCACCCAGTCGAAGGTGCGTCAGGCCGAATACCAGTGGATCGCGGCCAAGGAGGGCGTGGTGCAGAGCTCGCGCGCGACCGAGCGCCAGGCACGCGATGCCTACCTCGGGGTGATCAGCGGCATCGCCCGGGTGCAGGCATTGCGCCAGGCGGTCGAGTCGAACCAGACCTCGCTCAAGGCGACCGAGGCTGGCTACGAGGTGGGCACGCGTACCTCAGTTGACGTGCTGAATGCGCGGCGCCTGCTCGTGCAGGCAGAGACCGATTACGCCACCGCGCGTTACGACTACATCGTCAGCGTGCTGCAGCTGCGGCTCGCGGCCGGCAATCTGGACCGTACGCAGCTCAATGAGCTCAATAACTGGCTGACCCTCAACGCGCCCACTTCGCCCGCCGTCGCGACGCCCGAATCGGTGGCACCGTCCGTCCCGCCGAGTCAGCCGTCGCCGCCGCCCTCCAAGACCCCCCCGCCGCCTCCGCGTCCACAGGGCCGGCGCTAGGCGCGAGCCTCGGACGGCATTTCCTCGGGTGCCTCCAGCAGGGGTTCGATCAGGGCAAGCAGCTTCACGAGCGCGCCGCGATTGCCGTCCACCGAGGCGCGCCCGGCTGCACCCATCTGCTCGCGCGCCGCGGCGTCTGCGAGCAGCGCACTCACGCGCGCGCCGAGCTCCGTCCCATCGCGCACCACTTCTGCCGCGCCGCGCGCCACCAGCAGCCGTGCAATCTCCTCGCTGTTGGAGTTGTTGGGACCGGTGAGAATCGGGACGCCGAGAGCGGCGGGCTCGAGCAGGTTGTGGCCGCCAATTGGCACGAGGCTGCCGCCGACGAAGGCCAGATCCGCGGCCGCATAGAAATCCAGCAACTCACCGAGTGAATCGAGCAGCAGCACCGCGCAGCTCGCATCGGCCGCGCTCGCCGCTGCGGCGGAGCGGCGCACGAAGGAGAGGCCGCTCCCCTCGAGCACTCCGGCAACCTCATCGAAGCGCGGCGGGTGGCGCGGTGCGAGGACGAGCAATGCGCTCGGGTGCGTCATACGCACCTGCCGCTGCGCGGCGAGCACCGCCTGCTCCTCACCGCCGCCGTGCGTGCTGCCTGCGACCCACAGCGGCCGATCCGTCGCGTACTGCGCGCGCAGCCGCGCGCCGCGCGCTGCGAGCCCTTCGGGCAGCTCGAAGTCGAACTTGAGGTTGCCGGTCACGTGAGTGGTTGCGGGGTCCGCGCCGAGCGCGCGGAAGCGCTCGGCGTCGCCCGCCCCCTGCGCCGCGACCAGGGCGGTGCGGGCCAGCGTCTCGCGAAACAAGCTGCCGACGAGATGGTAACGGCTCACCGAGCGTGCGGAAATGCGCGCGCTCGCCAGCACGAGCGGTATACGGCGCCTGGAGCACTCCCGATACAGATTGGGCCACAGCTCGGTCTCGAAGATCACAGCCAGCCGCGGCTGCACGCGGCGGAAGAAGCGCCGCACCGATCCGGGCAGGTCGTAGGGTACATAGCGCACCTGCGCCACATTGCCGAACAGCGCCCGCGCCCGTGCAGATCCGGTGGGCGTGAAAGTGGTGACCGTCAGTGGCAGTCCCGGATGGCGGCGGCTGAGCGCACTCACCAGCGGCGCGCAGGCCTGCACCTCCCCGACCGAGACGGCGTGCAGCCAGACGCCTTGCGGAACGAGCCGCGCACCGAAGCCAAAGCGCTGGCTGAAATTGCGCCAGTAGCTGCGATCGCGCAGACCGCGCCACAGGAGCATCGTGGAGACCACGGGCACTGCGAGATAGAGGGCGAGCAGGTACAGGAATCGCAATGCCGCGTCTGCCCGGTGCTTATGTCGGCGGCGGCTCGCTGCGGGCCGCCGACTGGCGGTAGCCATCGAGAAGTGCGTACCAGTCGGGCTCGTTGAAGCGCTCGGCCGGCAGGCCCCACGTGACTTTCTCGAGCGAGCGGCGCAGCCGCACCAGGTTGCCATCGCGCCACAGGCCCCCGGCGCGCAGCTGGCAGCGGTCGAAATCGATCAGGTAGACGCTCTCTTCGCTCAGCAGCACGTTGTGCGCATTCAGATCGGCATGACAGACGCCCAGGTCGTGGAAGCGGCGAATGCAGCGGCCGATGGCGATCCAGGTCAGTGTCGCGAGGGCGCCGGTGCGCAGGCACTCGGCCAGCGAGCCGACCACCGGCAGACGCTCGGTAATGATGTCGCCGGTGTAACTCGTACCCCTGTGGTTGTAGCGCGCTGCGACCGGCGCGGGTACCGGCAGGCCCGCACGGTGCAATCGGTAGGTGAGCTGCCACTCGGCGAAGGGCCGCGTACCTTCTTCACCGCGCCAGCGGAAGCGATCCGCGGACAGGCGCGCCATCAGACCACCGCGGCGGTAGTGACGCAGCACGTAGCGGCGTCCATCGGCGCTGGTGATGAAGCGGGCTGCGGTGCGTCCGCGTGCGCTGCCGTCGAGCGCGCCGAGCGCCTCCCAGTAGCGCGGCTCGAACCACTCGGCACTCAAATTGCCCGCACGGGAGGTGTCATATAGCATGGCGCCCCCGGTGATGGCGCTGCGTTTCACCTCCGGTCCGAGCGCGAAGCGCCCATTCACAAAGCTGACTCCATGATGTTGCCTCTTGCCGAGCCGCCGCGCAGTGTCTGCATCCTCCGGCTCTCGGCGCTCGGCGATGCCTGCCACGTCGTGCCGATCGTGCGCACCTTACAACAGGCATGGCCGGCCACACAGCTCACCTGGATCATCGGCAGGAGCGAGGCACGTCTCATGAGACTCCTCGAGGGCGTGGAGTTTATCACCGTCGACAAGCGCGCCAGCCTGGGCGCGCTCGGCGCGCTGCGTGCCGCACTCGCCGGCCGCCGCTTCGAGGTGCTGCTGCACATGCAGCTCGCGCTGCGCGCGAGCCTGGTGGCCGCCTGCGTACCGGCAGGCGTGAAGCTCGGCTTCGATCGGGCACGCGCCCGCGAGCTGCAGTGGTTGTTCACCAACGCCCGCATCGCGCCACGCCGGAACGAGCACGTCCTCGACAGCTTCTTCGGTTTTCCGGCGGCGCTCGGGATCAGCGAGCGGCTGCTGCGCTGGGATCTGCGACTGCCGCCGGAGGCGCACAGTTACGCGCAACGACTCATTCCCGACAACCAGCCGTCGCTTCTCATCAGTCCCTGCTCGCGCCACCCGTTACGCAACTGGCGCGCCGCGCATTACGCCGCCGTCGCCGCGCACGCCGCCCGCCATCACGCCATGCGCGTGATTCTCGTCGGCGGCCCGAGCGAGAGCGAGCGTGCTATGGGTGCCGCCATCGAGCAGGCATGCCCGGCGCCACTCACCAACCAGATCGGCAAGGACACGCTGCCGGAGCTGCTGGCGCTGCTCACGCGCGCGCGCGTTCTCCTCAGTCCAGACTCCGGTCCCGTGCACATGGCCACCGCGGTCGGCACGCCGGTCATCGGCCTGTATGCCGCCACCAATCCGGCGCGTAGCGGACCGTACCTCTCCGGCCGTTGGTGCGTCGATGCCTACCCCGAAGCCGCGCGCACCTTCCGTGGTTGCGAGCCGCAGGAGTTGCCCTGGACGCACAAGATCGAGGAGCCCGGAGTCATGGATCTGATCCGGGTCGATCAGGTCACCGGCAAGCTCGATGAGTTGCTAGGATCGCACCCTTGATGGGGGCCGCCCCGACGCGGAGTCTCCGGCGCGGAGTACGTCGATGAAGGAAATTCTCGTTCCCCTCTCCCCTGGCGAGTTGCTCGACAAAATCACGATTCTCAGGATCAAGGTGGCGCGCATACAGGATGCCTCCAAGCTTGCCAACGTGAAGCTGGAATTGTCGCTGCTCGAGCAGATTTGGAAAGACGCGGGAGCCAGCACACACGAGGTGGCGCTCGATGAGCGCGCGCTCGAGAACGTCAATGGGCAGCTGTGGGACATCGAAGATCGTATCCGCGACAAGGAAGCTCGCCAGACTTTCGACCGCGAGTTCATCGAGCTCGCCCGCGCCGTCTACGTCTGCAACGACGAGCGTGCCGCGATCAAGAAGCGCATCAACCTGCAGCTCGGTTCACGCATCATCGAAGAGAAATCCTACAAACAGTACCGGTAGGCGTATGCACCGATCTATTTCCCTCTCGTGCGTGAGTGTCAGCGCTCTGGTCCTGCTCGCCCACTCCGTCATGGCGCAGCAGGCGCCGCCGCCCGGCGAGTTCGCGGATCTTCGCTGGCGCATGGTCGGCCCGATGCGCGGCGGCCGTACCCGTGCCGTGACCGGAGTGCCATCGCAGCCGAGCGTGTTCTACGTGGGTGCGGTGAACGGCGGCGTATGGAAGACCGATGACGCCGGGCGCACCTGGCGGCCGATATTCGATGAGCAAGCGACGCAATCGATCGGCGCTATCGCCGTCGCGCCCTCCGATCCCAACATCATCTACGTAGCGAGTGGCGAGGGATTGTTGCGGCCGGACCTGTCGGTCGGCAACGGCATCTACCGCTCGCGCGATGGCGGGCGCACGTGGACCCACCTCGGGCTGAGCGACGGACAGCAGATTGCCGAGCTCGCCATCGACCCGCACGACCCGGCACGCCTGTTCGCCGCGGTCCTCGGGCACCCCTACGGCCCCAGCTCCGAGCGCGGGATCTACCGTTCGGCAGATGCCGGAGCAAGCTGGCAGCGTGTGCTCTACAAGGATGCGGATACCGGCGGCTCCGCGGTCGCCATCGACCCGGCGCATCCCGACACTGTGTACGCGGGGCTGTGGCAATCGCGCCTCGGTCCCTGGGAAGACAAGAACGAGTTCAATGGCACGGGCGGCGGCCTTTTCAAATCGAGCGACGGTGGCAACACCTGGAAGCGCCTGAGCGCGGGTCTGCCGCAGAGCCTGTCGCAGGTCAACATCGCCATCGCCCCCTCCACGCCGCAGCGTCTCTACGTGTCGGTCGGCACCACCGAGCCCGGTGGCTATTCCTCCGCCACAGGGCTCGGCGTGTTTCGCTCCGATGATGCTGGCGAGAGCTGGACGCGCATCACCACCGATCCGCGCCCGGCGCTGCGTATCGGCGGCGGTGACCTGGCGGTCCTGCGTGTGGACCCGACCAATCCCGATGTGGTGTACAGCGCGAGCCTCGTCACCCTGAAGTCTACCGACGGTGGCCGCAGCTGGCGGCCGCTACGCGGCGCGCCGGGTGGCGATGACTACCAGAACCTGTGGGTCAGTCCGCGCGACCCGCGAAGCATCGCGCTCGTCGCTGATCAGGGCGCGGTGATCACCCTCAACGGCGGAGAGACCTGGAGCAGCTGGTTCAATCAGCCGACCGCGCAGCTCTATCACGTGAGCGTCACGCCGACCTTCCCCTACCGGGTTTGCGCCGGGCAACAGGAAAGTGGCTCGGTGTGCATCGCGAGCCGCGGCAACGACGGCAGCGTCACCGCGAGCGACTGGCATCCCGTCGGCGCGATCGAGTACGGCTATGTGGCGCCCGACCCGCTCGATCCGGATGTGATCTACGGCGCAGGGCGGAGCGAGGTGTCGAAGTTCCACATCTCCACCGGCCAGGTACAGAATGTCACGCCGATCCCGTTGCGCGGACCCGAGGTGTGGGTGCATCGCACCCAGCCGCTGATGTTCTCGCCTCTCGATGCGCACACGCTCTATTACGCCGCAAACCGGCTCTACCGCACCAGCGATGGCGGCGCGAACTGGCAGGCGGTGAGTCCGGTTCTCGCGCGTGAGCCGGGCGCGGTGCCACCGAGTGTCGGTGCGCTGCACGAGAAGGGCGCGGAAGCACAGCGCGGAGTGATCTATGCGCTCGGGCTCTCGCCGCTCGATCGCGCGCGGCTCTGGGCAGGCACCGATGATGGTCTCGTATGGCTCAGCACCGATGCGGGCGGCAACTGGTCGAACATCACTCCGCCCGAGCTCGTACCCTGGAGCAAGGTGACGCAGATCGAGGCGTCGCATTTCGATGCCGATACCGCTTACATGTCAGTGAGCCGTATGCGCATCGATGACCTCCATCCCTACCTCTACCGCACGCGCGACCGCGGCCGCACCTGGCAGACGATCGTCGCGGGCCTCCCGCCGGACGCGCCCGCGAATTCGGTGCGCGAAGATCCGCAGCGCCGTGGCCTGCTCTTTGCGGCCACCGAGTCCGCGGTATGGGTCTCCTTTGATGAGGGTAATCACTGGAGCTCGCTGCAGCTGAATCTGCCGCACACCTCGATGCGCGATCTGTGGATCCATGAGGACGATCTCATCCTGGCGACCCATGGCCGCTCGATCTGGATACTCGATGACATCGCGCGCCTGCGTCAGCTGCCCGTCCCGCCGTTGCGAGACGCGCTGCTCCTGCGCCCCGCCACGGCCTACCGCATGCATCGCAGCACCTGGACTGACACGCCGATTCCGCCCGATGAGCCGCTCGCGGAAAATCCACCCGCCGGAGCGATCCTCGAGTACTACCTGCCGCGCGATGCGCGGCAGCCGCTGGTGCTCGAAGTACTCGATGCGAACGGGACGCTGGTGCGCCGCTATCGGAGCGACGATCCACCGGAGCCCGATGCGGATGAGCGCGCCCGCGAGCTCATCCCGCCGTACTGGCTCAAGCCGCCGCAGGTGCTGCCCGCGCGCGCCGGCGTGCACCGCTGGGTGTGGGACCTCCACTATGCCGCGCCAGTCTCGGCCACTCACGGCTATCCCATTTCCGCAGTTCCGCACGCGACGCCGCGTCAGCCGCAGGGACCGCTGGCACTTCCCGGCAGCTACCGCGTGCGTCTCACCTACGATGGACAGCATCTCGAGGCTCCGCTGGTTCTGAAGCCCGATCCGCGCGTCACGGCTTCGGCCGAGGCGCTTGCGCAGCAGCTACGACTCGGCATGCGCCTCACGGACCTCATCACCCGCAGCTCGCAGACTCTGCTCACCGCGCGCTCGGAGGAGGCACAGTTGCAATCGATCGCACCCGCAACGGCTGCCTCCGCCGCGAGCGGTTTCAAGGCCCGTCTCGCAAGGCTCACCGGCTCGGCACAGCCCGAAGCGGCGGGCTCTGAAACCGCCGAAGCCAAGCCGCCAGCGCCCGTGGCTGGCGGCGCGCCGCCGGGTGCCAGCGTGCCGCAACCGGGCGCCTCGCCGCCAAACCTCAAGGACCTGCAGGAACAGATCTCGGGACTGTACGGTGAGCTCACGCGGGGCGATGCGGCTCCCACGGCGGCCCAGCTCGCCGCCACCGATTCCCTGCAGGGAAAGCTCGCGCCACTTCTCGATGACTGGCAGAAGCTGCAGGCCGAGCTGCCGGAGTTGAACCGTCAGCTACGGGTCGCGAAGGTGGCACCGATCCGCACGGATCTCGCGCCCCCGCGCGATGTCAACTTTGCGGATCAGGAGTGAGGGCGGAGGCGCCCGGCCGCGCGCGAGCTTGCCTGGTAGGTCACCGCTGCAGCGTGTATTCCGCCCCACAGTAGGGGCACTTGGCCCAGCCGCTTTCCTCGATGGGCAGATATACGCGCGGATGCGAATTCCACAGGTACATCTGCGGCATGGGGCAACTGAGCGGCACATCCTCCATGGTGATGTCGTACTGGTTCTGCGCGTTGGGTTCTATCAGGGGCCGAGCCGTCGCCGCCATGGTCGTGTGCGCCGATGCGAATGAGTAGCGGCGATTATACCCCGGAGTCCCGGGGGTCAGCGCCCAGGGTGGCATTCCATAGTGCCGTGACGGCGGCACGCGTTTCCGCGAACTCCTCGGCCGGCACGATCGGAGATGCCCCATCGAGCGAGAGGCGATGAATGCGGGCCCGGTAGCTGCGATACGCCGCGGTCAACACATCCACACCGCTTTGCGGAACGAGGTTGGCGGAAGCCACCGACTCGAGCTGGCGGATGGTGTCGGAGAACATCGCTACGGGCGGATGCTCGTGCGCCCAGCTCAGCGCCCAGTACTGCGCGAGGAACTCGATGTCGGCAATGCCGCCCGCGTCCTGCTTGATGTCGAAGCGTCGCGGGTCGCCGCGCGCGAGCTCGCGTCGCATGCGCTCGCGCATGCGACGCACCTCATCGCGCAGCGTGTCGCGGCGCACGTGGTTGCAGAGCACCTCGAGGCGCACGGCTTCGAACTGTGCGCGCAGCGGCGCCGAGCCGGCCACGGCGCGTGCGTGCAGCAGCGCCTGATGCTCCCAGGTCCACGCCTCCTGCCGCTGATAGTCTGCAAATGCCTCGATGTTGGTGACCAGCATGCCCCCCTTGCCGCTCGGGCGCAGCCGCACATCGACCTCGTACAGCCGCCCCGCGGCTGAGTGCATGGTGAGCAGGTGCACGATGCGCTGCGCGAGCCGCACGAAGAACAGCTGGTTGTCGATCGGACGCGGGCCGCTGGTGTGCTGCTGCTCGCCCCTGGAGTCATGCAGGAACACCAGGTCGAGATCCGAGGAATACCCGAGCTCCATGCCACCGAGCTTGCCGTAGCCTACGGCGCACACGCTCACCGCGCGCATCTCTGCCCCCTCGCCGCAGCCCGGGACCCCGAACTGTGCCGTGATCTGCCGCCAGCCAAGCTGCATGGCGCGCTCGACGATGAGCTCGGCGATATCGGTGAGCCGATCGCTCACCTGCATGAGCGGCAGCAGGTTGGTGAGATCGGCGACGGCGACGCGAAACAGCGCGGCACGCTGGAATTGCCGCAGGATCTCGACCTGCTGCTCCGGATCGTCCTCACGCAACTGCTCCATGCGTGCATCCAGGTCCATTGCCAGGGCCGCACGTGTCGGCAGCTGGGTGAGTAGACGCTCATCGATCAACTCATCGAGCAGCAGCGGATGCGCCGCGATCTGCGCGGCCAGGAAGTCACCGTGCCGGCACAGCTCGATGAGCCTCGCACGCGCCGCACCGTTCTCGCGCAACAGCGAGAAATACGCGGAACGCTTGCCGGTGGCCTCGATGATGGCGAATACACGGCGTAGCACCGGCAGCTGTGCAGTGCTCTGCGCCACCTCTGCCAGCAACACCGGCAAAAGCGCCTGAAGCCGCCGCCTCCCGGCCTCATCGAGCTTGCGCACCAGGGCCGAGGCGCGCAGCTCGAGCAGCAGCCGCGCCGCCTCGACGCTGTCATTGAAGCCCGCGCCCGCCAGAGCTTCGGCGAGCGCGGCTTTCTCCGCCGGAGTGTCCCAGAAGCGCCCCAGGTCGAGGCGCACGGCGGCGCCATCGGTCTCACCGCCGCCGGAGAACACCAGGCGGAACTGGTGGCTGACCCGCGAGCGCTGCACATCGAGCGCGGCAGCGAGTGCCGGCCAGTCAGGCTCACCCATCGCGAACGCGATGCGTTCCCGAGTCAAACTGTCCGCCGGCAGTCGATGCGTCTGCGCATCGGCCAGCATTTGCAGGCGGTTCTCGAGCCGGCGCAGAAACACGTACGCATCGCTCAGCTCGTTCACCGCCTTCGCGGGCAGCAGCCGTGTCTCACCCAGGCGCTGCAGAGCAGCGAGCAGCGAAGGTGTCTGCAGCAGTCGGTCGCGGCCGCCGCGGGTGAGTTGCAGCGCCTGAACGATGAACTCGATCTCACGTATGCCGCCCGGACCGAGCTTCACGTGGTCGGCGAGCTCACGGCGCGTCACCTCGCGCGCGATCAGCGCCTTCATCTCCCGCAGGCTCTCGAACACGCCGTAGTCGAGGTAACGGCGATAGACGAATGGGCGAATGGCGCTCGCTTCCACCTCGAGGTAGCGTGTCCTTGCGGTAACTGGGCGTGCCTTGACGTAGGCGTAGCGCTCCCAGTCGCGGCCGTGGCGTGGCAGATAATCCTCGAAGGCAGCAAAGCTCGACACCAGCGGTCCGGAGTCGCCGAAGGGCCGCAGCCGCAGATCGACACGCAGCACGAAGCCCTCCGCAGTCGGGGTCTGCAGCAGCCGCACCAGGGCCTGCCCCAGACGGGTGAAGAATTCCTCGTTACTGATGCTTTGCCGCCCATCCGTCTCACCATGCTCTGGGAACAGCAGCACCAGATCGACGTCGGAGGAGAAATTCAGCTCGTCGCCGCCGAGCTTGCCCATGGCAATAACGACGAGCGGCTGCACGGCACCGCCGCCAGCGCGTGGTTCGCCGTAGCGCGCAGTGAGCGTCCCCCGTGCGCAGTCGAGCGCGGTGAGGATCGCCTGATCTGCGAATGCGCTGAGCTCCGTGAGCGTCTCGGTGAGGCCAGCCCAACCGGCCAGATCGCGCCAGGCGATGCGCGTGAGCTCACGTCGCCGCCAGCGACGCAGCTCGCTTTGAGCCTGCCCCTCTGAAATGCCGGCCGCGTCGAGCTTCGGGGCGTGCGCCTGGTAATCCGCGCTCGCAAGTGGCCGCTGCAGCTCTCCGCTCTCGATCAGCTGCGCCAGCAGCTGACTGTCGCGCGCGCAGGCTTGCGCCACGAAATCGCTCGCGGCAAATACACCACGGATGGAATCAGCGATCGCCGGTGGCGCCGCGGCGAGCGCCGCGCGCGTCGCATCGCCGAGCTCGGCGAGCGCCCGCTCCACCAGAGCGTTCAGCTCGGGGCAGATCTGTACCCCACCGGTCCCCATGAAATCGATGATCGCACGATGCTGCGGGCGGCCAGCGTCCGCAGGGAGCCCGCCGGCAGGGGGCGCCGCCCTCAATTCCAGGTATTGCCCCCGAGATCGTGCACTGCGGCGGTATCGAGGCGGCGGCTCAGACCTTTGAAACGCGAGGACGCGGCGTACACCTGGGCGCCCTGTGAGGCTTCGATGGAGGCTTGATCGCCCTCGATCTGGCTGTTGTCGATGTGTACGTTGGCACCCCGGACAGCAATGCCGACGCCGCTCGCGCTGATGTGGCTGTTGGTGATATGGATCTCGCAACCGTCCATGGCGCTCACGGCATCGCCATCGAAAATCAGGTTGCGGTTGTCGATGTGCAGCAGTCGCGACCCCTGGCACACGATCGGCTCGTGGCGGCGTTCCAGCGGCGCGCTGCTCGCGGAGTCGCGCATGCGCGCGGCTCCGGGCATGGCCGCCTGCGCAGATGTGATGCTGTAACCGGGCCCGGATTCGAGCACGCGCCCGGGAGTCACGTGCTCGAGGCCAGCGGAGCTCTCCGAGGTCAGTACGGACTGCGAATGGGTAACGGGAGTTTCGGCGTCAGCGGCGGGCTCTGCGTCACCCGCTGACTGCGCCTGCACCACGGGCTGCTCCACCGGAGCGGCCTCGGAGGCTGCAGAGGGAGAAGCTGTGCGGTCATTCAGTGGGTGCGCCGCAGTCCCGGCCGATGCGCCGGCTGGAGAGCCGATTACCTCATCGGCATGTACGGTGCGCAGCTCACCGCCATCCTTCACCCGCACCGTGAAGGTGCGACTCTGCTGATCCGCAGCCACCACCTCGATCGATTTGTTGCGCTCGAGGGCCCCTCGCGCCCAGCTCATCTCATCCTGGCCCTCGCGACCACAGGCACCGAGTACCAGAAAGCCGACGCAGCCGATAAACATCACGCCGCGGTAGCGAAGCTTGCCCATGGAGCCTCCTCTGGGGGGACGATAAACCGCGGCCAGGCTGTAAGGAAGTGCTGCAGCCTTGTGTTACGCGCATGCTGTGACCGCGGTCGCGAAGTGTCGACAAACGGTCGCGCAAAAAAACAGGCCCCACAGAGTGGGGCCTCGAGGAATGCGCGGAATAGGGGGTCTTGTTCCGCGTCTTTCCGGACTGACGCCCGGCAGAGACCTGGCGCCAACCCGTAACTGTTATGTAAAGCCTATCGAGTGTCCTTTTTAGAATCGATACCTCTTTAGAGAGGGTGATTACATATCCATTCCGCCCATGCCGCCCGGCGGGCCAGCATGGCTGTGCTCCTCATCCTTTGGAGCCTCTGCCACCATGACTTCCGTCGTGAGCAGCAACCCCGCCACTGAGGCGGCATTCTGCAGCGCAAGACGGGTCACCTTGGTCGGATCCAGGATGCCCTCTTCGAGCATATCGCCGAATTCTCCCGTGGCTGCGTTCCAGCCGAAAGCCGCCTTGCCCTCCTTGACGCGGTTCAGGATCACCGCAGCGTCTTCGCCGGCATTGTCGACGATCTGGCGCAGCGGCTCCTCGATCGAGCGGGAAAGGATGCGGACACCGACGTGCTGGTCCTCGTTCGCCGTCTCGAGCTTCTCGAGAGCACGCTGAACGCGGATCAGCGCCACGCCGCCACCCGGCACCACGCCTTCTTCGACCGCGGCACGCGTGGCGTGCAGCGCATCCTCGACGCGCGCCTTCTTCTCCTTCATCTCGATCTCCGTAGCCGCACCCACCTTGATCACGGCGACGCCACCGGAGAGCTTCGCAACGCGCTCCTGCAGCTTCTCCTTGTCGTAGTCGGAGGTAGCTTCCTCGGCCTGCTGCCGGATCGACTCGATGCGAGCCTTGATGTCGGAGGGCTTGCCGGCGCCGTCGATGATGGTGGTGTTCTCCTTCTCGACGACCACCTTCTTCGCCTCGCCCAGATCGTTCAGCGTCGCCTTCTCGAGCGACAGTCCGACCTCGTCCGAGATCACCGTGCCGCCGGTGAGAATGGCGATGTCCTGCAGCATGGCCTTGCGGCGGTCGCCGAAGCCGGGCGCCTTGACGCCGGCCACCTTGAGGATGCCGCGGATATTGTTGACGACCAGGGTCGCCAGTGCCTCACCCTCGATGTCCTCGGCGACGACCACCAGAGGCCGTCCCGACTTCGCCACGCCCTCGAGCAGCGGCAGCAGCTCGCGGATGTTGGAGATCTTCTTGTCGACCAGCAGAATCACCGGCTTTTCCAGCTCGGTGGTCTGGTTCTGCTGATTGTTGATGAAGTACGGCGAGAGGTAACCGCGGTCGAACTGCATGCCCTCGACCACTTCCAGCTCGTTGGTCAGGCCCGAGCCTTCCTCGACCGTGATCACCCCTTCCTTGCCGACCTTCTCCATCGCTTCCGCGATGGTCTTTCCGATCGACTCGTCGGCGTTCGCCGAGATCGTGCCGACCTGGGCAATCTCCTTGGGGTTCTTGCAGGGCTTGGAGAGCTTCTTGAGATCCTCGACTGCGGCGATGACACCCTTGTCGATGCCGCGCTTGATGTCCATCGGGTTGCGGCCCGAGGAGACGGCCTTGAGGCCTTCGCGGATGATGGCCTGCGCGAGCACGGTGGCGGTCGTGGTGCCGTCACCGGCCTCATCGGAGGTGTTGGAAGCGACTTCCTTCACCATCTGTGCGCCCATGTTCTCGAACTTGTCCTTGAGCTCGATTTCCTTCGCGACCGACACACCGTCCTTGGTGACGGTGGGGGCGCCGAAGCTCTTCTCGAGCACCGCGTTGCGGCCCTTGGGGCCGAGCGTCGCCTTGACGGCGTTGGCGAGGACGTTCACGCCCTTGAACATGCGCTGGCGTGCGTCATCGCTGAAACGAACTTCTTTAGCTGCCATTGTCGTGGTCCTCGCTTACTT
>DATJFM010000011.1:0-3625 GCA_035495655.1 Steroidobacteraceae bacterium | reverse complement strand
ACGGAACGCAGCCGAGCACTATCCGACGGCTCAGATCGGAACTGCCGTCCGGGCTTTCTCCAAGGCGGCACACGAGCGGCTCACGTGGATGCGGGGCATCGAGGATGCCGAGGAAGCCGCCTGGCGCGCACGGGCGGACGCGAAGGCGATGCGGCGCGCCGAGAGAGTCAAGGAGCGCGCAAATAAGGTTGCGCAGGCGAGGCGCGCAGCCATGCACCTGATCGTCGACAACACAGCCGGGTGATTGCGGCTGAATTTCTGCCGACGGTAGCGGTCTCTCAGGAGGGGCTGTAGCCTAGGGACGGCCCTCAACGGTTTCGAGCTCGTGGTACCCGCTTTCGGAGGTCCTATGAGCAAGTTCGTCGGCCTCTCGGGAAGTGTCGTCCTGCTTTTGGGTCTCATCGGCTGGACCGTGGAGCTCGCTCCTCCCGCTGAACAGCCGGTATTTGGCGAGTGGCATCGACTGAACACCCGCTACAGCGGCGGGAGTCCGTCTAACTCAGAGCACGAGGTCATGCACTTCTGGGTCGAAGCGCCCGGCTGGGTTGGCCATTACGACAAGCGTGCCGAGCCCACTCTTGGCTTTCCGGACCCACCGGACGGTACGGTCGGCGTCTTCGCCGGAGCCGTCGCTACGAAGTTCGTGTGCGAGCCCGCTTTCCCCTTCTATCCCTGTCAGGATGTAGTCCAGGTCGTCGAGGGCACCACGCGTTATAGCCGCCTCGGCGGGCGATCATTCGACGTACACCAGCAGCAGATCGTCGTGCGAGCGGCCAATGGTCAGGAAGTCCTGTGGCAATACTTTGTCAGACCCGGGAACTTCGCTTGTCCGTGGTACCGGGATTTCAACGAAGCACTGGCGGCGAATCCCTCGATGGCTCACGGGGACTGCATCTATTCCGTGAAGAGTCCATAGTCCGGCCCGGTAAGGCGCGGCTCCTGCGCGAGCGCCTAGGTCATGCCGCGGCGCCGGGTGGCATCTCTTGTTGCGGAGCCGGCGGCGCTAGCTGCGCTCACTCACGGGCCGTTGCCTGATGAATCAGCTCCGCACAACCCAACGCGATTTGAGGATTTCAAGTATCAGCAGAACAATCACGCCTGTCGCCAAGGTTAGGGCGAGATCGTTCGCATGCAACGGCCCGAAGCGGAATAGATGCGCCGCTACCGGCCACGTCAGCGTCAGGGTCAGTATCCCAACGACGCCCAGCAAAACGATTTTCAAAGCACGATTAGATCGCCGCAACGTGGCCGCTATCGATGCGCTGAAACTTCGGTTCACGAAAATGAGCGCCACGATTGCGGTTACGAGCGAAAAGAAAGTCAGCGCACGGACCTCGTTTGCCGGCATGCCCTGCCGATAGGCCACAGCGTAGATCGCTCCCACCACAGCAAAGGCGACTACCCCCTGCAGAATGCTCCACCAGATCAGCCGCCCGGAAAACAAAGGCTCATCGGGTGCACGCGGCGGTCGCCGCATGATGTCCTCTTCCTCGATCTCGGCCTCAAAGACGAGTGTGCACACAGGATCGATCACCATCTCCAGAAAAGCGATGTGGATCGGACTGAAGATGATCGGCAGGCCGGAGACAAGCGGCAGCAGCGCCAGACCTGCGATTGGGAGGTGGACCGCGAATATGAATCCCATCGCCTTGCGCAGATTGTCGTAGATGCGCCGCCCGAGCCGCACGGCCTCCACCACCGAACCAAAATCATCGTTCAGCAGCACGATTGACGAAGCCTCGCGGGCCACGTCAGTGCCCCGTTCGCCCATGGCGATGCCAATATGGGCTGCCTTGAGGGAGGGCGCATCGTTGACGCCATCGCCGGTCATGGCGACGATCTCACCACAGGCTTTGAGCGCCTTGACGATGCGCAGCTTCTGGTCGGGCATCGTGCGCGCGAACACAGTCACATCCCGCACCCGGTGGGTGAGGTCGTCCTCCGTGCATGCATTCAGCTCCTCGCCGGTCATGAGTTGAGATGATTCAAGCCCGGCCTGTTTGGCGATGGCCCGGGCGGTGGCAGGGTAGTCCCCAGTAATCATGACGACCCGGATGCCGGCTGACCCGCAGTCAGCAACTGCGCCCAATACGCTCTCACGCAACGGATCGGCAAGACCAACCAACCCCAAAAACGAGAAGACAAAGACCCGCGGATCATCCGGCAGGGTCTCTCCTTCAAACCGCGCACGCGCGACGCCGAGAACACGCAACCCCTCGGTCGCCATTGTGTCCACCGTCGCCTTGATCTCGGTCAGCTCTTCGATACCCAAGCGGCACAGTCGTGCGATAGCCTCGGGCGCTCCCTTGGACGCGACCAGCAATCCTTTACCATCCCGCCACACATGCGTGACGATGAGCAATTCGCGGCTCAGGCCGTAAATGCGCTCCAGTGCAGCGCCCTCCATCGTCTCCACGTGCCACCTCGCGCCCAGCTCGTGAAAAGCCTTTTCCATGGGATCGAAGGGCTGGGGCGCGCTCGCCAGAATTCCGATGCGCAACAATTCGGCGAAAGCGGGGCTCGGGGCGCCGGCGTCCCTGATCGCATGGACGCTACTGCCTTTCAGGCGCAGCTCGGCAATCGACATACGGTTGAGGGTCAGGGTGCCAGTCTTGTCCGTGCACAGAACGGTGGCGGCGCCCAACGTCTCGATGGCCGAGGCGCGGCGCGTCAGCACGTGCGCGCGCGAAATACGCCACGCGCCCATCGCCATGAACACGGTGAGCACGACCGGAAACTCTTCTGGCAGCATCGACATGCCGAGGGCGATGCCGGCGAGCACCGCGTCGAGCCAGCCGCCCCGAAGGAGGCCGTAGAGGACGACGGCGAGCACGCTCACGCTGCCGCCGGCGATCGCGAACAATCGCACCAGCTTTTGCGTCTGCGCCTGTAGTCGTGGCGGCTCGGTGGTCAGCGTGCTCAAGGACTGGCCGATCTTGCCGATCTCGCTGTGTGCGCCGGTAGCGGTGACTTCGGCAATCCCGGCGCCACGCACCACCAGCGCGCCGGAGAATACGAAGGGCAGATCATCGCCACCTGGCCGCGTTGCCGCGCCGCTGGCGCCCTCGCAGGGCACCTTACGAACCGGCGCAGACTCCCCGGTAAGCAGCGATTCATCGGCGTGCAGCTCGGTCGCCTGCCGCAGCACAGCATCAGCAGGCACACGGTCGCCCTCGGAAAGCACGATCAGATCGCCCCGTACGACCTCGCGGCCTGCGATGCGCCTGCGCACGCCATCGCGGATGACCAGCGCGCGCGGGCTCGTGAGATTACGCAGTGCTTCGAGAACGCGCTCGGTGCGGGTTTCCTGCACAACAGTGATGACGATCGAGACTGTGGCGAAGGCGAGCAGGATGATGGCTCCCTGCAGATCGCCAAGCGCAAGATAGACGGCGCCGCCCGCCGCCAGCAGTGCAAGCATTGGCTCGCGCATGACCTCAACGACGATGTGAAACGGCGTGCGGCGCCCGCTGCGCGGCAGTTCGTTATAGCCGTCGCGCTCCAGCCGGGCTTGGGCCTCGTCCTGGCTCAGGCCGGTCATCACAACGCCAGATAAGGCATTCTCACTCACGTGCAGGTTACAGAGGATCTCAACAAGGACATGACATGGCCAGGTCGATGCGCC
>DATJFM010000010.1:0-19351 GCA_035495655.1 Steroidobacteraceae bacterium | reverse complement strand
ATCGTGCTGGCAAGCAGTATCGGCTTACGGCTGCCGGTGTGGTCCGACAAAGCGCCACCGAGGAATGCCGAGACCGCCCAGGTGAAGGAGAGCGCCGAGGCAATGAGGCCGACCTGCTGGTTGCTGAAGCTGAGATCCCTGGCGATGAATGGCATGAGGAAGGCGGCGGAATTGCGGTCGAAGAACAGGAACCCGAAGGTGAGGCCGAGCACCCAGACGAGACGTTGTTCGTGGCGCATGTTGTTGGACGAGTCTCCGCGCCGGGTTAGCTTGGCTCTTCCCGTGGTGAGCCGCTGCCCGTAGAGTGAAGCACGCGGGCCGGCAGCAGCGGACGGAAGGAGGCCTTATGGGCCAGGTGGGTTTCGGTCAACCGGACAACGGCGTCATCCAGATGGCCTACGTGGTCGCGGATCTGGACGCCGCGATTCGTGAGTGGAGCACCAAGTTGCGGGTCGGCCCATGGTTCGTGCTCGAGCATTTCTCCGGCATCGATCCCGTGTATCGCGGGCAGCCCTCGCACGCGGATGTGCGCCTCGCGATGAGCTTTGCCGGGCACATGAACATGGAGCTGATCCAGACCAACAATGACGCGCCCTCGGTGTACCGCGAGGTGATCGAGCGACGCGGCTACGGCTTCCACCACTGGGGCGTGGCGACATGGAGCTTCGATGCCGCGGTTGCACAGTACGAGCGCGACGGTTACCCGCTCGCATTTCGTGCGGCGGTGCCGAGCGGCGGCCGGGTCGGATACATGGACACCACGGCGGTGCTGCCGGGCTTCACCGAGCTGATCGAGCTCGGTGGTGCTTTCGAGGAGGTCTTCGGCCGCTTCTACCGCGCGACCCTCGACTGGGACGGCCAGGACCCGGTGCGCTCCTTCATCTGACACGGCGATCGGACAACTCGCGGACATACGCGCCGGTCCCGCGGCCCGTCAGCGCTGCTCGCTGAGCTGCTGCTCGAGGTCGGCGAGCGTGCGGTAGCAGGGCAGAACCTGCGCGACGCTGGCGTTCGGCTCGCGATGCGCGCGGATGGCGCTGAAGAACTCCCGGTCCTGCAGCTCGATGCCGTTCATCGAGACGGCCACCCCCGACACGTCGATCTTTTGTTCCTTGCCATCGATCAGATCGTCGTAGCGCGCGATGTAGGTGCCGTGATCGCAGATGTAACGGAAAAAGGTGCCGAGGGGCCCGTCGTTGTTGAAGGACAGCGACAGCGTGCAGATGGCGCCGTTGGCGCTCTTGAGCTGAATGGACATGTCCATGGCGATGCCCAGCGTCGGGCTGACCGGACCCTGCACCGCGTGGGCGATGCTCACCGGTGCGCCAGTCTGGTAAGCGAACAGGTCGACCGTGTGCGCGGCGTGATGCCACAACAGGTGGTCGGTCCAGGAGCGCGGTTGCCCGAGTGCGTTGATGTTGGTGCGGCGGAAGAAATAGGTCTGCACGTCCATCTGCTGGATCGCGAGCTCACCTTTGGCGATGCGCTTGTGGATCCACTGGTGCGAGGGATTGAAGCGCCGTGTGTGCCCGACCATGCATACGAGCCCGGTGCGCTTTTGCAGCTCTGCGACCGCCTGCGCGTCGGTCCAGTTGTCGGCGAGCGGGATCTCGACCTGCACGTGCTTGCCCGCGCGCATGCAGGCAAGGGCCTGCGAGGCGTGCAGTTGAGTCGGGGTGACGAGGATGGCCGCCTCCACTCCCGGGAGACTCAGTGCTTCCGCCAGCTCCGTCGTGGCATGCGGCACACCATACTTCTGTGCTACGGCACGGGTCGCCTCGAGCGTGCGCCCGACGAGCGACACCACCTCGACGTTGCCGATGACCTTGATGGCGTCCAGGTGTTTTGCGCCGAACGCACCGGCGCCCGCGAGAATGATCTTCACGGCAGGTTCTCCAGAATCAGGTGGCCCACGGCGGTATTCGAGGCAGGCACGTGGTAGAAGCGGTGCACGGTGCGCACCTTGTCGCTCAGTGCTCCGCGCATGATGAGCCACATCACGAGCTCGATGCCTTCCGATCCCGCTTCGCGCACGTACTCGATGTGCGGCATATGTGACAGGGTTTCCGGATCGTCGATCAGCTGCTCGATGAAGCGTGCGTCCCACTCCTTGTTGATGAGGCCCGCGCGCTGTCCCTGCAGCTGGTGGCTCATGCCTCCCGTGCCCCACACCTGTACATTGAGATCGGCAGGGAATGATTCGATCGCGCGGCGGAGTGCCTTGCCGAGCTCGTAGCAGCGCCGCCCCGAAGGCGGCGGATAAAGGACGACATTGACCGGGAATGGAATCACGCGCGCCGGCCACGCCGGCACCTGCCCGAAAAGCAGCGACAGCGGCACCGTGAGGCCGTGATCGACATCCATGCGGTTCACGATCGTGAGATCGAAGTCCTGCTGTATCACCGATTGGGCGATGTGACAGGCGAGCTCGGCGTGGCCCTGTACCACCGGCACCGGCCGCCGACCCCAGCCCTCATCCGCAGGGGGAAACTGCTCCGCACAGCCGATGGCAAAGGTCGGCACGATGTCCAGGCTGAAGGCGCTGGCGTGATCGTTGTAGGTGAGGAGGATGACGTCCGGCTTCTGCGCGGCCATCCAGCGCCTGGAAAAGTCGAAACCCGCAAACATCGGCGCCCAGTACGCATCCTGAGACTTGCCGTTATCCAGCGCCGCGCCAATCGCCGGCACGTGCGAAGTAGTGACACCCGCTGTGACGCGCGCCATTACGGTGCCCTCCAGTAGAGACGCAGCGGGTTGTCCACCAGCAGCTGCCGCTGCAGCGCCGCGGTAGTGGCGATCTTAGGCAGGAAGTCCACGAGGTCACCATCGTCCGGCATGTGCGGCTTCAGATTCGGATGCGGCCAGTCAGTGCCCCACAGCACCCGGTCCGGGAAACTCTCGACGATGCGCCGGGCGAAGGGGACGACGTCCGCGTACACCGGCGGCCCGCTCCTGGACAGCCGGTCAGGACAGCTCACCTTCGACCAGATGTTGGGATGCTCACGCATCAGCTTCACGAACAGCCCGAACTCGGGCCCGTCGACAGATTTCGTCACATCCGGCCGTCCCATGTGATCGACCACCACGGTCGCCGGCAGCGCGGCAAAGAAATCGTACAGCTCCGCAAGCTCCGCGGCCTCGAAGTAAATGACCACGTGCCACCCGAGCGGCTCGACACGCCGCGCAATCTGCAGCAATACTTCGCGCGGCGTCGTGTCGACCAGCCGCTTGACGAAATTGAAGCGTACGCCGCGCACGCCAGCCTCATCGAGCTCCTTGAGCTCCCGGTCGCTGATCCCGGCAGCAACCGTTGCCACCCCCCGCGCACGTCCTCCGGCGGCCCGCAGCGCATCGACCAGGGCGGCGTTGTCGGCACCATGACAGGTGGCCTGCACGATGACATTGCGCTCGAACCCGAGATAGTCCCGCAGCCCGAAAAGTTTTTCCTTGGGCGCATCGCATGGGGTGTAACGGCGCTCCGCGGCGTACGGGAAACGCGCGCCGGGCCCGAACACATGGCAGTGAGCATCAACCGCCCCGCGCGCTAGAGCAAAGCCCGGCCGGCGCGGCGATGCATGAAACGGCAGCCAGTCGCGGTCGGTCGTGAAGCCGCCGGTGGCCGGACTCGCAGGCCACGCGGGATCACCTGGTTGAATGAGCGATCCTGAGGTCACAGACCACGTGCCTCGAGCTGCGTACTCAGCCGCGGGAACACCCGGCGCGCATTCTTCGCGAAGATCCGCTCCTTGTCTGCGGCCGATAGCGCGAGCGCGTCGATATAGCGGCGGGTGTCATCGAAGTAATGGCCCGTGAGCGGGTCGATTCCGCGCACGGCGCCGACCATCTCGGAGCCAAACAGGATGTTGCCGATGTCGATGACCCGCACCAGGAGATCGATGCCCGGCTGGTGGTAGACGCAGGTATCGAAGAAGACATTCTTCATCACGTGCTCCTCGAGTGGCGGCCGCTCGAGCATGTCCGCCAGGCCGCGATAGCGGCCCCAGTGGTAGGGGACGGCTCCTCCGCCATGCGGAATGATGAAACGGAGAGCGGGGAAATCCCGGAACAGGTCGCCCTCGATGAACTGCATGAAGGCGGTGGTGTCGGCGTTGATGTAGTGCGCGCCGGTCGCGTGGAAATTCGGATTGCACGAGGCGGACACGTGGATCATCGCCGGCACATCGAGCTCGACCATCTTCTCGTAGAAGGGGTACCAATGCCGGTCGGTGAGGGGCGGGGAAGTCCAATGTCCGCCCGAAGGATCCGGGTTGAGATTGCAGCCGACGAAGCCGAGCTCACGCACGCAGCGTTCGAGCTCGGCCACGGAATTGGCGACCGGTACACCCGGCGACTGCGGCAGCTGGCAGACGCCGACGAAGTTCTCCGGGTACAAATCGACCACCCGCTTGATGAGATCATTGTTGGCGCGCGTCCAGGCACTCGAGATTGCCTCGTTGCCGATGTGATGCCCCATGGCGGACGCACGCGGTGAGAACAGCGTGAGGTCCGAGCCGCGCTGCTTCTGCAGACGCAGCTGATTCTTCTCGAGGGTCTCGCGGATCTCGTCATCCGAGATGGCACCGGGCTTTGCGGGCGGCGCCGTTGGATCCTTGAGTGCCGCGAGCTGTGCGTCGCGGAACTTCTGATGAGCGGCCGGCGCGGTGGTGTAATGACCGTGGCAATCGATGATCATGTGCGCTTCACCTCCCGCGGCTGCCGTTGCGCTGGCGCAGGCGCCAGCATGTCATCGAGCATGTCGGTCAATGCCTCTTGCTTCAGTGCACCCGCGTATGTCGCGGCCCAGCGCTGTCTCTCGATGCATCCACGGCTCATCCACGGCTCGAAGCCAGCCTCGGTCACGGTCTTGGCTACCTCCGCCATCTCCTCTGCCCGTCGGGACCCGTGCTGCACGGAGCGCGAAATCATGTAACGGGCGAGCTTGTGCCAGTCTGCAACGGGAAAGAGATCCTTGAGCGATGCGAGCACGGCGTCCTCCACGCCGTGGTGGCGCGCCGTGAGCAGTGACTCGGCGAGCAGCGCCTCCATGCCCTTGACGATTACGCTGCGGCACATCTTGGCTGCGGACGCTGCGCCGATCGTGCCCGAATACACCGCTGCGCCATCGAAGCCGAGCGACCGCGCGAGCGCGAGAAATTCCTGCGCATGAGGGCCACCGAGCCACACCGGCGAGGCGATGCGTTGCGGGCCGATCGGCGACATTACCGCCGCCTCGATGTAACGGCCGCCCGCGGCTTCGATCGTGCGCGCGGCCTCCGCCTTGGTTGCCGGCGACACCGAGTTGAGGTCGAGGTAGTAGGTGCCCGCGGTCAGTGCCTGTGAGGCCTCGAGCGCAGCGGCCCGGCACTCGCCAGCGGT
The DNA here is from genome assembly GCA_035495655.1 of Steroidobacteraceae bacterium. GTDB lineage: Bacteria > Pseudomonadota > Gammaproteobacteria > Steroidobacterales > Steroidobacteraceae > 13-2-20CM-66-19. The sequence goes on along the minus strand of DATJFM010000010.1, from coordinate 13,975 downwards.
GACCGCGGAGATGACGATCGCGCGGCCGCGGATCGCCTCGCGCATGGAGCCTGCGGCGGTCAGAAACGACAGCGCTGTAGCGGCGCGCCGCGGCTCACTGCCATCGACCGGGAAGAGCCGGTCCCACGCCCATAGAGTCAGGTTTTCGTTGCGCTGCAGGTCGCAGGCCAGCACCTGGCCGACCTCACCGAGTCCGATGAGACCGATGGAGAGCTCGCCCGTCATGAATCACTCCAGGCGCTTCGCGGAACGAACACTTCCCCCTGCATCAGCTTGCGCGCGGTGCGCAGCAGCGCGGACCGTTTAACAGTCACCTCCGCTCCCTCCAACGCCACCTCCATCTCCACCGTGAAGAAACCGGTGGGATGCTCGATCTCGAGCCGTTGCACCCCTGAGCTCGCTGTGAGGCGCGCCACCTGTGCGGCTACCGAGCCGGGCGTGACGCAGGCAGTGGCCACACTTACCGCACCCAGTACTCCGATGGCTTCGTGCACGCGATGCGGTATGAAGGTTCGCGTGTGCAGGGTGCCGCCGTGATGCGCGGGCGAGACGAGGCACATCTTGGGCACGGTCTTCTTCGTCACATCGCCGAGATTCATCCGCGGTCCTGCCGCGAGCCGCAGACGCTCGATACGCGACTTGAGTGGCGCATCAACCTCGAGCTCTTCCGGCGACTCATCCCCACGCTTGCCGAGATCGACAGCGCGCATCAGCACGACAGGCATGCCGTTATCGATGCAGGTGACCTCCATCCCGTCGATGCGGTCGATGTTGGAACCGGTCGGAAACAGTTTGCCGCAGGAGGATCCGGCGACGTCCAGAAAGTCGATGGGGATCGCGGCAGCGGTTCCTGGAACGCCATCGATACGGGCGTCGCCCTGGTATTCCACTGCGCCATGCGGGGTCGGCACGTGCGCGACGGCGACGCTGCCGGTGTTCACCATGTGGATGCGCACCGCTGTCTCGGCGCCCGTGATCCGCACCAGCCCATGCTCGATCGCCCACGGGCCGACGCCGGCGAGGATGTTGCCGCAGTTCTGCGAGTCGCTCACTTCCGCCTTATCGACCACGACCTGGAGAAACAGATAGTCCACGTCCGCATCCGCACGCGTGGGAGCGTCGATGATGGCGACCTTGCTGGTGAGCGGGTGTGCGCCCCCCACGCCATCGATCTGGCGCGGATCGGGTGAGCCCATGGCGGCAAGCAGCACGCGGTCCCGGGCGCGTACCGACTGCGGCAGGTCGCGGGCGTGAAAATACAGCGCTTTGGACGTGCCGCCGCGCATGAGCGTGCTGGGTATGGCGCGCAGCATGTCGCTCACTCCGGCAACGACTGCGCACGGTAAATGAGACCGCGCTTCGCGAGCTTGTCGCGCATGTCGTAGATGTCGAGACCGAGCTCGCCGTTTTGCAGCCGCTGGCGCGTCGCGGCCTCTTTGGCTTCGCGCGCCTCGCTGGCGGTGAGTACCGCCCGCGCCTCGAGGCGCGGCACGATGCACACGCCATCGTCGTCTGCGATCACCACGTCGCCGGGATTGACGAGCCCTGCGCCACAGACGACCGGAACATTCACCGAGCCGAGAGTTTCCTTGACGGTCCCCTGTGCGTGTACCGCCTTTGACCACACGGGGAAGCCCATGTCGGTGAGTGGATGTACGTCGCGCACTCCGGCATCGATGATGAGCCCGCGCACGGCCCGCGCAGCGAGGGAGGAGGCGAGCAGCTCACCGAAGTAGCCCGCGTCTGAGTAGGAAGTTGGCGCGACGACCAGAACGTCCCCGGCCTGGCACTGCTCGACCGCCACGTGGATCATCCAGTTGTCGGCGGGCGGGAGACTCACCGTGACCGCGGTACCGGCAATGTGAGCCCCGGGATAGATGGGCCGGAGTGTCGGACCCAACAGGCCCGTGCGGCCCTGTGCTTCGTGAATCGTGGCGACGCCGTAGCGCGCCAGTCCCTTCACCACCTCGGCATCGGCGCGGCGGATTTCCGTGTACACGACATGCATGGCGGCCTTCTTTTCGGTGATCCGGAGGAACCGATTGTCCTGCCGCAGAAGGTGGGTGGGGTAATTGCAATTCAGGCGCGGGTATAAGAAATTGTGGACATGACCGCGCCCGCACGCCGCAGGGGAGGCACCACACCGAACCTGCGGCATCTCGTACTGTTCGATCAGGTGGTGCGCCGCGGCAGCGTGAGCGCTGCGGCGCGGGCGGCGCATCTGAGTCAGCCGGCGGTTACCCAGGCGGTCGCGCACATAGAGGCCGCGCTGGGTGCGCGGCTGCTGGAGCGCAGTCATCTGGGTCTGGCACTGACGGGAGCGGGACACGCGGCTGCCCAACGGATCGAGCGTGCCCTGCAGATGCTGCGGGAAGCACTGTCCGCGTTGCGCAGCCGCCCGCCCAGTACGGCTTCCGCCGAGGTCCTGAGCGGCATAACTTCCACGCAACTCAGTGCACTGATCGCCGTGGTGGAGGAGGGTGCTTTTGCCCGTGCCGCCCGGCGCGCCGGTCGGGCGCGGGCCGGCGTGCACCGCGCGGCTCGACAACTGGAGCGCTCGCTCGGCACAGACCTGTTCGAAGTCACGAGTTTCGGGGTGCGTCCGACCCGTGAAGCGGAGAAGCTGGCCCTGCGCACTCGGCTAGCGTTCGCCGAGATTGCCCAGGCCCAGGCAGAGGTCGCGGTTGCCCAGGGCTCCGGCAGCGGCTCGACGACGATCGGGGCCATGCCGCTCGCCCGGAGCGTGCTGGTCGCGCGGGCGGTGCTCGAGTTCGCGCGGGTGCGACCCGAGCACGGCATCAGCGTCCTGGATGGTCCGTATGAAAGTATGCTGGCCGCCCTTCGCCAGGGACTTGCCGATGTGTTGGTCGGTGCCTTGCGGGAGCCCGTGCCCTATGAAGACATCGTGCAGGAGCATCTCTTCGATGACCCGCTCGCCATCGTCGTCGGGGCGCGGCATGCACTCGCTGGCCGCGGCACGCCCACACTCGCGGCACTGGCTCGCTTTCCCTGGATCGCGCCGCGCCGGCATTCGCCACTGCGGCGGCACTTCGATGCGCTCCTCGGCCGGCTCGACGTACAGCACAAGGTCGCGCCGATCGAATGCAACTCGCTGGTCGCGGCACGCTCGCTGTTGCTCGCCAGTGACCGGGTGATGCTCCTTTCAGAGCACCAGATTTACCACGAGCTTGCGACCGGGCAGTTGGTCGCACTGCCGCATCCGCTTGGACGGGTGACACGATCGATTGGACTCACAGTGCGTCGGGACTGGCGTCCGACTGAGGTGCAGTCGCAGCTCATCGAGGGACTGCGCCGCCACGCGCGTGCGGCTGCGAGCGTGCCGGCAGCGCGGGATGCGGCCAACAAATGAGCCACGGCGGGGACAGCGTGCGGACGCAGGTGGCGATCATCGGTGCCGGGCCCTCGGGTCTTCTGCTCTCGCAGCTGCTGTCTCGCGCAGGGATTGACTCGGTGGTTCTGGAGAGAGAGTCCCGTGAGCACGTGCAGGCGCGCATCCGTGCGGGCCTTCTGGAGTGGACCACGGTCGAGTTGCTCCAGGAGGCTGGAGTCAGCGAGCGGATGATGCGCGCAGGACTCGTCCACGAAGGGTTCGACGTTGCCTTTGCGAACGGCCGCCACCGGATCGACCTGAAAGCGCTGACCGGAAAAAGCATGCTCGTGTACGGTCAGAACGAGCTGCAAAAAGATCTCGCGCAGGCGCGCTCAGCCGAGTCCGGCGCGGTGCTCTGGCAGGTGCGTGACGTCGCGCTGCATGACTGTGAAAGCCAGGCTCCGCGGGTGAGCTTCATGCACTCCGGAGCCCGCCTGGAGATGCGGTGCGATTTCGTTGCCGGCTGCGACGGCTCCCACGGTGTCAGCCGCGCGGTCATTCCGCGCGAGAAAGTTGCGCACTACGAGCGCGTCTATCCATTTGGCTGGCTGGGACTTCTCGCCGACGTGCCGCCGTTGCACGAGGAGCTGGTATACGCCAACCACGAGCGTGGCTTCGCCCTCTGCAGCCTGCGCTCGCGCGACCGCAGCCGCTTCTATCTGCAGTGCTCGCTCGAGGACAAGGTCGAGGACTGGCCGGACGATCGCTTTTGGGACGAGCTGCGCTTGCGTATGCCCGAGCGCTATGCCGCGCGCCTGGTGACCGGCCCGTCCTTGGAGAAGAGCATCGTGCCACTGCGCAGTCTCGTCACCGAGCCGATGCAGTTCGGACGGTTGTTCCTGGTGGGCGATGCGGCGCACATCGTGCCGCCGACCGGGGCGAAGGGTCTGAATCTCGCCGCCGCCGATGTACGCATTCTGTCGCGCGGCCTCATCGAGTTCTACCGCACCCGCAGCACTACGCTGCTGGAGGAGTATTCGGCGCGAGCGCTGTCGCGGGTGTGGAAGGCGACGCGCTTTTCGTGGTGGTTCACCCTGCTGATGCACCGTTTCAGCACGGACCCTTTCGCACGGCGCATGCAGGCGGCGGAGTTGGAGTACCTGGCGAGCTCCGCCGCCGCCTCGCGCGCACTGGCCGAGAACTACGTGGGGTTGAGCTTTGATTGACGCAGCTCGAGAAAGCCAGGCACCGCATTCACGCACATACCTTCAGCGGGCGTGCGCCGTTGGACTCGCGTCGGACTCCGGTTCGCCGCCGCGCCTCCAGCATGGCCGTCTGGTCCAGCGGCCAACCGGTCATCGCTGACCTGAAGTCTCCGACGAGCTCACGACCCATGCGCACGACCCATGCGCATGACCCATGCGCATCACTCATGCGCATAGCACTTCAGGATGCATCTCTACGGGTTCTGTCCCAGCGTCCGCTCCCCTTCCTAGGTAACCCCCCGCAACGCCTCGGATCGGCCGCCGCCGCCAGCCCGGATCTCAATGAATTCCGCTGCCAGGAAAGACGTGATATCAGTCATTTGCGGTGCTCGTAGAAGATGCGAACCTAGCTCCCCGAATCCGTGGAGCCTAGAATCGCCGAAAAGCACTGAAGAGGTTTTGACGTCCCCTGAGACCTCCTGAATCTCTCTGAAGCGGGTGAAAAATGGCTGAAGGCCTGCGCGCCGAACTTCCTGATCCATGCATATGAGAGACGTACGCGGAAAAGTCGCCTTTATCACCGGTGGAGCGAGCGGCATCGGGCTCGGCATAGCAGGTGCTTTCATCGACGCCGGCATGCGCGCGGTGCTCGCCGATCTGCGGCAGGACCATATCGATGAGGCGCTGGCCGAGTTCACACGCTGCGGTCAGGCGAGGAGCGTGCATGCCATCCGCCTCGACGTCACCGATCGTGCGGCCATGTCCGCAGCCGCCGATGAGACCGAGCGTGTGTTCGGCAAGCTGCACGTGCTCGTCAACGACGCCGGCGTCGGGATCACGGGGCCCTTCGCAGGTATCACCTACGCGGATTGGGATTTCGGTCTTGCCGTGAATCTCGGCGGCGTCATCAACGGACTGCAGACCTTTCTGCCCCGCATTCGCGCGCATGGCGAAGGCGGCCATGTCGTGAACACCGCCTCGCTGGCCGCGCTCGTTCCGATGCCGGCGGCATTCGTCACCTACGTCGCAGCCAAAGCAGCGGTCGTGGCCATCTCCGAAACCATTCGCGGCGAGCTGGCGGCCGAGGGTATCGGAGTGTCGGTGCTGTGCCCCGGGCCGGTGAAGACAAACATCAATGAGGTCGCGAAAAACCGTCCTGCCGGGTTCGCTGTGGGTGATGCCTTTCGGCAGATCGAGCAGTCCGGCGGCACGAGCGTAGTGTTCCCGAGCATGATGCAACCGCAGGAGGTTGGCTCACTCGTGCTGAAGGCAGTGATGGACGATGAGCTCTACATCATCACGCACGGCGAGTGGCGCCCGATGGCGGTGGCGCGTCACGCAGCGTTGATTGCAGCGATGCCCGAAAAGCTCGACCCCGCGCTGGTTGCCATGCTGCAGGCACACTGAGGAGGTCACTTGAGTCAACGCGATCCGGATCGCCCTGACGGCGACACCTGGTTCTCACGCGAGCAGCTCGAGGGTCTCGAGCGTGCCGACGCCGCCGACGCGCTGCGAGCGGCCGTGCCGACGCGCAACGTCTCGAACGGCGAGTACGTGCCGTTTGCGCAGACTGCGGCGCAGCGCGAGGTCGAGGCACGCGTTGCCCTGGTCGCGGAACAGACGGCTAAGCGACTCGGCCTATCGCGCCGCGGCTTCCTGTGCGGCGCGGGCGGCATGGCCGCCTCGTTTATCGCCATGAACGAGGTCTTCGGTCCCTTCTTCGATGCGAGTCACTTCGAACTGGTCGAGACGGCCGCGGCAGCTGAGAAGGGGCCGCCCGCGGACCTGTTCGTGCTCGATGACCAGCTGCACATGGTGCGTGACCGCCAGGGAGCGGCCGGCATGCCACTGCGCGCCACCTCACAGGGCGCCGGCGCCGCCAGCACCGCCGCAGGGTTCAAGGCGAATCCTTTCAACCCCGAGGGCTTCCCCGATGAGCTCGGTAATCCATGGTCGGCCTGGACAAATTCGCTTCAGCAGACACCGAATGTCGGCACGGATTTCACGCTGACCTCGCTGGTGAAGGATGTGTATCTCGACAGCAGCGTGTCCGTTGGAGTCCTGAGTAACGCACCGCTCGGACTCTTCCTGCCGCCGGGAGCCAAGGAGCCGATTCCGCCGCGGACCATCGCCGAGTCGCTATCCTCGGAAATCCTGACCGGCTACCAGACCGCTGCGGTCCGCGACTTCGTGAACCGCATCGCCGGCTCGACGCGCATGCTCGCCCACGGCCAGTTCTACCCGGGGAAGAACAACCTCGACTTCATGCAGCGGCAGATCGAGGAGTGCCGTCCGGACTCCTGGAAGGGCTACACCATCGCGTACTCCGCCAAGAACAACGACGATCCGACGCGTGGCATGGACCGCTGGAGCCTCGACGATGAAGCCATCGCGTACCCGACCTACGAGTTGATCCGGCGCAACCGCGCGCAGCTCAAGGATCGGCCGGGTTTCTTCAACATCTGTATCCACAAAGGCCTGACGACACTCGGCGATCCCGCGGATCCTCACAGCGACCTGCCGTCGATGGGAAACCCCAACGACATTCCGAAGGCGGCACGCGACTGGCCCGAGTTCAACTTCATCATCTACCACGCCGCGTGGGCACCGCTTTTCTACGGTCAGCAGTCGCTGCGCACCGTGCGTGGCGGCCGGTTGCTGAACGGTGTGCCGGACATACAGTGGGTCACGCGCATGGCGCAGGAGTGCGCACACCTGCCGAACGTGTATGCCGAGCTCGGCACGACCTTCGCCGCGACCGTGACGACCTTCCCCACGGTATGCGCCCACATCTTGGGGCAGTTCCTCAAGTACTTCGGATCCGAGCGCATCGTGTTTGGATCCGACTCGCTCTGGTACGGCGCGCCTCAATGGCAGATCGAAGCGCTGTGGCGCTTCCAGATCCCCGAGGTGCTGGCAACCAAATACGGTTATCCGCGCCTCGATGAGAACGCCCGGCGCAGAATCCTGGGCCTCAATTCAGCACGCCTCTACAAGCTTGACGGCCGCACCGTCTCGACCGCCGGCGCCTACAAGCCCGTGCCGTCAGATTTTGCAAATCGGGTTCCCGCCGAACTCCGCGCCACGCTCGCCGATGAGCCGGACTCGCGCCAGGGCTCGCACGCCCTGCAGGTTTCCCCGGGCTCAGATCGGCTCGCGCGCCTGCGTGGGGATTACCGGGAAGCGGGTGGAATGCGCGACAACCTGCGCCATGGGTGGGTGGTGCGGGGCTAGATTCCTCGGGCGCTGCAGGCTCTGATCTCACGCGGCTTGCCCGCTCGGGGCGCAGCAACTGCGTGGCTTGACCGCCGCCCGGCCCAATGGTATGCAACACTTACAAAGGGGGATCGTGCCGGATGCACAGCGTCACCTTGTATCACTGGGAGCCGAACGCCAATTCCGGCAAGCCCATGCTGGCGTTGATGGAGAAGGGCGTGGCATTCAACAGCCACTACCTCGACCTGCTCAAATTCGATCAGCACCAGCCGGAGTATCTCGCCATCAATCCGCAGGGCACGATACCGGCGATGGTCCATGGCGAGCGCGTGCTCACCGAATCGACCGCCATCATGGAGTACGTCGACGAGGCGTTTCCGGGTCCGAAACTCATGCCGGACGATCCGCGTGACCGCTGGCGGATACGCTGGTGGATGAAGCTCATGGACCAATGGCTCGGCCCGAGCTTTTCGATGATCGGGTGGAGCGTGTTCGTCGGGCCTGCGGTCCGCTCCCGCGATCAGGCGGAGCTGAAGGCAGCCGTCGAGCGCATTCCGCTGCCAGAGCGGCGCGTCGCCTGGAACAAGGCGATCTCCGGCAACTTCGGCGCCGAGGAGATGGCCGAGTCGCGGCGCCGCGTGGCACTCGGTATCCGCATGCTGGAGGAAGCGCTGGGCAAACGGCCGTGGCTCGCCAGCAACGAGTTCAGCCTGGCCGACATCAACGGCTTCAATCTCGCCTACGCGCTGCCGCTGGCGCAACCCACGCTGTCCAATGACGAGCTGACACCCAACATCCTGCGCTGGCTGCGCACTATCTATGCGCGGCCGGCGACCCGGGCCTGCTGGGCGATGGGCCGGACCAGCATGGTCGAGCGCGTGAAAATTCTCGAGCAGCCACACATCGCGGCCGGACAAATCGCATGAGCCTGACGCTCTACCACGGCGAGCCGAACGGCCCATCGCTCACCGTGCTCGCGGCGCTTTTCGCCAAACAGCTACCGGCGGACCTGAGGTATATCGATCTCGCCCACGGCGCGCGCCATTCGCTCGCCTGTGCGCACGAGCCGCTGGTGGCGATGAGCATCGAGGGCGAGGGACCCGTGCTCGTGGCCGATGGCGAAGCCATGACCGACTCGGTGTTCATTGCCTGTTATCTCGATGATGTGGGGCAGGGCGCGGCGCTCCGTCCCGCTGATCCTTATGACCGGTGGGAGGCGATGAAATGGTGCCGGCAGATGATCGAGCGCACTTCGCCGGCAGCGGCATACCTCGGCTGCCGCGCGCATCCGCCGCAGGCCGACGCCGCAGTGCTCGAGCGGATCGGCAGCGTCGACCTGCGTGCGCGCTGGGAGGAGATCGCCGGCGGCCAATTCTCCGAGCAGAAGCTCGAGGACAGCCGCAGCAAGATCCGGCAGGCGGCGGAGCGCATCGAGGCGCGGCTCGGCGACCGTGAGTGGCTGATGGGCGGCTATTCGCTCGCGGATCTCGAGAGCTACGCATGGCTCGCCGGCATGGTGCCGCTGGTGCCGGACGCGTTTGCCGAGCGGCCACGCACCAGGAACTGGCTGGCGCGTGTGAAGGATTCCCCGCCCGTCGCCCAGGCGTTGGCGCAGGCGCGCACGTCCGAGCCTGCGGCGTATTGGAGCGTCGGGCCGGAAATCAACCGCTGGGGCTGAGAAGGAGACCGATGGCGATCAAACTCTATACGGCCGCCACACCCAACGGCTGGAAAATCTCCATTGCGCTCGAGGAGATGGAACTGCCCTACGAAGTGCGGGTGATCGACTTTGCGATCAGCGAGCAGAAGACCGACTGGTACCTGCGCCTCAATCCCAACGGCCGCATCCCCACCCTGGAGGATGACGGCTTCGTGATGTTCGAGTCCGGCGCGATCCTCATCTATCTCGCCGAGAAGACAGGCAGATTCATGCCGCGCGACGTGCAGGCCCGCAGCCGCGTCCTGCAGTGGCTCATGTTCCAGATGTCCGGCATCGGTCCGATGATGGGCCAGGCGAACGTATTTCTGCGCTACTTCCCGGAGAAGATTCAGCCCGCGATCGATCGCTATCAGCGCGAGGTCACGAGGCTCTTCGGCGTGCTCGACCGGCAACTCGCCACTCACGAATACATCGCCGGCGACTATTCCATTGCCGACATGGCGCTGTGGCCATGGGTCTCGGGACACGACTGGTCGGGTGTCAGCGTCGATGAGTTCAAGAGCCTGCAGCGCTGGCTCGCGCTCATGGGCGCGCGCCCGGCGGTGCAGGCCGGCCGCGACGTTCCGATAAAGCGCGATCGCGCGGCGGAGATCGAGCAGGCGAAGCAGACCGGCCCGAAAATGCTGGCCTGAGGGGAGCGGCATGATCGATCTTTCCAAGGTGCGCGCGATCGACGTGCACGTGCATGCGGATATCTCGTGCCACGATCCGGAGGATCCTGCCATGGGCCGCTTCTACGATGCGGCTTCGGCGTACTTCAAAGCGCCGCGCGAGCGGCCGAAGATCCCGGAGATCATCGAGCTCTATCGCAAGCAGCAGATTGCGTTCTGTCTGTTCACGGTCGACTGCGAGAGCAGCTTCGGCGCGAAACGCGTCAGCAATTATGAGATCGCCGAGTTCGCCGCGCAGAACTCCGATATCGTCATACCCTTCGCCTCGATCGATCCGCACAAGGGGCGCATGGGTGCGCGCGAGGCGCGCGACCTCATCGAGCACCATGGGGTGCGCGGCTTCAAGTTTCACCCCATCATGCAGAACATCCACCCGGCCGACAGAATCGCCTATCCGATCTACGAGGTGATCGCGGCGTACAAGCTGCCGGCGATCTTTCACACCGGTCACTCGGGCCTGGGCACCGGGCTTCCCGGTGGCGGCGGCGTGCGTCTCAAGTGGGGCCAGCCGATGCTCATCGACGATGTCGCTGCGGACTTCCCCGACATGAAGGTAGTCCTCGCTCATCCGAGCTGGCCGTGGGTGGACGAGAGCCTGTCGATGGCGCTGCACAAGGACAACGTGTTCATCGACCTCTCCGGCTGGAGCCCGAAGTACTTCCAGCCGCAGATCATCCAGTACGCCAACGGTCCACTGAAGTCGAAGATGATGTTCGGCTCGGATTTTCCTCTCATTCGCCCCGACAAATGGCTGGAGGCGGCACAGCAGGTCGGTTTCAAGCCGGAGGTGCTGCCGCGGATCATGAAGGACAACGCCGCACGGCTCCTGGATCTGAAGTGAGCGAGTTCGCCAACCGTCACGTGCTCGTCACCGGCGCCTCGAGCGGGATCGGGCTCGCGACGGCGCAGTTGCTGGCGCGCCGCGGTGCGCGCGTGTTCCTCATCGCGCGCCGGGAAGAGAAGCTCGCTGCCGCCGCCGCAGGCATCGCGCGCGATGGTGGCACCGCCGCATGGGCATCGGCGGACGTCGCCGATCGGGGTGCGCTGCTCGCCGCCATCGACAAGGCCGAGGAAACCTTCGGCGCCGTGGCGGGCGTGTTCGCCAATGCCGGCAGCGGCGGGCGCTTCGCGCCGCTTGGAGACTACGACGATGCGCAGTTCGACAGCGTGCTGCGCACCAACGTGACCAGCGTCTACTGGGCCATGAAGCGCGTGCTGCCGCCGATGCTTGCCGCCGGCAGCGGCAGCATCGTCATCACGGGCAGCCTCGCGAGCGCACGGGGCATGCCGAACAACATCGCCTACGTCGCCTCGAAGCATGCGGTGATAGGACTGGCACGTGCGGCAGCCGCGGAGGCCGCCGCGCGCAAGGTGCGCGTCAACTGCGTACTGCCGGGTCTGATCGAGACGCCGATGCTGATGCAACTGGACCCTGGCGCGCCCGTCGAGGCGATCCGTGCGCGGCTCGGCAGCAACGTGCCGCAGGGCCGCATCGGCACGGCCGACGAGCCGGCGGAGCTGGTTTGCTTCCTGCTATCTGACCGTGCCAGCCACATCACCGCGCAGATCATCGCGGTCGACGGCGGCATGCTGGGCACGCTCACACCACGGTAGGCGAACATGACACTCAAGTACTATCACGCGGAGCCACTGGCTAACTCGCTCAAGTCGATGATCCCGCTCATCGAGAAGGGCCTGCCGTGGCAGAGCATCTACGTCGATCTGCACAAGTTCGAGCAGCACGAGGCCTGGTTCACGGCCATCAATCCGGAAGGGCAGGTGCCGGTGCTCGACCACGATGGCGTCATCATCACGCACACGACGGTCATCAACGAGTATCTCGAGGACGTCTTTCCCGAGGTACCGCTGCGGCCAGGCGATCCGGTAGGCGCCGCGCGCATGCGCTACTGGAACAAGTTCTGCGACGAACAGGTGATGAACTTTGTCTCCATGCACGGCTGGCATCGCATGGTGAGCATCATTGCGCGCAGCGTCGAAAGTGGGGAGTTCGAGCGGCTGATGGAGCGCATCCCGCTGCCGGACCAGCGCATCAAGTGGCGCACCGCGCGCTCCGGCTTCAGCGACAAGGATCTGGCGTACGCGACCGACAAGATCCTTTACGCCGTAGACAAGGTCGAGAAGCAGCTCGGCGAAACGCAATGGATCGCCGGCAACGACTACACGCTCGCCGACATCAACTTCTTCTCCATGTGCGGCGTCTCGGTGGAGCGCATGTTCCCGGAGATGGAGATCGCCAGGCGCTGTCCACGGCTCGCCCGGTGGGACCAGAAAATGCGGGCGCGTCCAGCGGTGAAACGCGCACTCGGCGGCGAGGATCGCACAGCTCCAGGTCTCCGGACCTGGTCGGGGGCACGATGAGCATGACAAAAATGCGCGCCTGGCAGTTGCCTGCGGGGTGCACCTCGATCGAACAGGCCGAGCTCATCGAGCTGCCGCGTCCGCAGCCGGCCGCGGGTGAGGTGCTCGTGCGCGTGCGCGCTACCTCGCTCAACTATCGTGATCAGGCCATTGCCCAGGGCAGATATTTCGGCTCGGCCATCAAAGTGGCCGGCGTGCCTCTCTCCGACGGTGCCGGGGTAGTGGAGGCGGTCGGTGCCGCAGTGAAGTCCCTGAAGACCGGAGACCGGGTTGCCGGCACCTTCTTCCAGGGGTGGCAGGACGGGGTGCCCCCAGCGGCGAAGGGCGATGCACTCGGCTGTCCGCCGGCGAAGGGAATGCTCGCGGAGTACGTGACACTGCCAGAGAGCGGCGTCGTAAGGCTCGCGGATTCGTTGCGCTTCGAGGAGGCGGCAACGCTGCCGTGCGCCGGGGTCACTGCCTGGAATGCACTGATGAAGGGGGTGCGCCCGCTCGAGCGCGGTCACACCGTGCTGCTCATCGGCACGGGCGGCGTGTCGCTGCTGGCGCTGCGTATAGCGAAAGCCGCCGGAGCGCGCGTGGTGGCGACATCTTCGAGCGATGCGAAGCTTGCGCGTGCCCGCGAGCTGGGAGCGGATGCCACGCTCAACTACAAGTCCGAGCCGCAGTGGGGCGCCGGCGCGGCCGCCCTCGCCGGCGGTGGCATCGACCACGTGGTCGAGGTGGGGGGACTGGGAACGCTCGCACAATCGATGCAGGCCGTCGGTTTCGGCGGCGAGATCGGGCTCATCGGAGTGCTGTCGATGCAGGGCGATACCAACCCGATGCCGCTCATGCTGAAAGGCGCAAGCCTGCGCGGAATCTTCGTCGGCTCGGCAACCATGGCGCGCGAGTTGAATGCCTTCATCGACATGCACCAGCTCAAGCCGGTCGTCGACCGCGTATTCGATTTCGGCGAGGCGAAGGCCGCCTATGCGTATCAGTCCTCGGGCGCGCTGTTCGGCAAGGTCGTGATCGCAAATCAGGCGTAATCGCGGCCCGCCGGGGCGGGGTATCGCGTTCGTTTGTGTTGCATACAAACTGCGATATCATCGAACCCGGGGAAGGGGGATGAATCATGGCCGCGCGTAATCTCGAAGAAATCCTGGCGGTAGCCGGCAACAAGGTGCAGATGCTGCGCAACTCGCAGCTCGGCGCGTACGTCTATCCGGTGGTGCCGGCGGAATTCAGCAACTGGCGCAGCGAGCAATGGGCGTGGCAGCACAGTGCGGTGCTCTTCGACCAGACCCACCACATGGTGAATCTGTACGTGCGCGGCAAGGATGCGCTCAAGCTCTTCAGCGACACCGCCATCAACTCGATGCAGGGCTTCACCGTCAACAAGGCGAAGCAGTACGTGCCGACCACACCCTATGGCCACGTGATCGGTGACGGCATTCTCTTTCACCTCGCC
>DATJFM010000009.1:0-4485 GCA_035495655.1 Steroidobacteraceae bacterium | reverse complement strand
ACTGGCTGCGCGAGGCGTATCGCCGGACCCGGAAAGATGGAGCGCCAGGGGTCGACGGCCAAGTAGCGGCGGAGTACGAGGCGGACCTGGAGGCGAACTTGTCGAGCCTACTCGATCGGTTCAAATCGGGGCTCTATCGGGTGCCGCGCGGCAATCAAGAGAACGGCTCGATCGAGAGTCCTCACGGGCACTTGAAGAGCGCCATCCGCGATGCGCTCCTGCTGCGCGGCACGCGCCACTTCGAAGAGCTCACCGAGTACCGTCGCTTCATCGATGAGATCACCAGCCGCAAGAACGCGCGCAATGCCAAGCGGATCGAGGCCGAGCGCGCCCATCTGCAGCCCCTGCCGCCCTCACGCACCACCGACTACGAGGACGTTCCGGTCTACGTAACCTCGTGGGGCGCCTGGATGTGCTGATCGGCGGCACACACCTGATGAGCCTGCGCCGTGGCCGAGCAGGTCCCGATGGCAAGCACGGTCACGTCGTCGACTACCGGCACGTGATCCACGCGCTGCGCAAAAAGCCGATGGCGCTCCTGAACCTCGTCTACCGCGAGCAGCTCTTCCCACGCGAGGCGTATCGGCGCACGTTCCACTGGCTGCTCGAGCGGCACGGCGGCCGGATCGCCTGCAAGACGGTCGTGGAGCTCTTGAGTCTGGCGCATGAGCGCGGCTGCGAAGCCGAGCTCGCTGGCGCGCTCAGCGAACACCTCGACGCCGGCCAGGTACCGGATCTGAACGCTCTGGGAGCGCGCTTCGCCCCCGATCCGGGGCGACTGCCGGAAGTGTGCGTGAAGCTCACGCCGTTGTCCGCCTATGAGGCACTCCTCGGTCACAGCCAAGGAGGAGCGGCATGAGCGACAACAAGATCGATGTGACGCGCTTGAGTGTGCTGCTGAATGAACTGCGTCTGCCGGCCATCAAGCACGCGTGGGAGACGATCGCCAAGCGCTCAGACAAAGAAGGCTGGCCCGCGGCGCGACTGCTGGCGACGCTCGCCGAGCATGAGCTCGCCGAACGCGATCGGCGGCGTCTCGAACGGCATCTGGGCGAAGCGAAGCTATTGCCGGGAAAGACCTTGGCCACCTTCGACTTCGACGCCGTGCCGATGGTCTCCAAGGCGCAGGTCTCGGCCTTGTGCGCCGGCGATGCCTGGCTGGAAAAGGGCGCCAACTTGATCCTGCTGGGGCAACCCGGCGGCGGTAAGTCGCATCTGTCCTCGGCGATGGGCCTGGCGCTGCTGGAAAAGGGCTGGCGGGTGCTGTTCACGCGCACCTCCGAGCTCGTACAGCGACTGCAGGTTGCGCGGCGTGAACTGGCGCTCGAGTCTGCCATCTCTCGGCTCGAGCGCTTCGACCTCCTGATCCTCGATGACATCACCTACGTCAGCAAGGACCAGGCCGAGACCTCCGTGCTGTTCGAGCTCATCAGCGCTCGCTACGAGCGACGATCTCTCCTGATCACCGCCAACCAGCCCTTCGGGGAATGGGGAAAGATCTTCCCTGATCCTGCCATGACCCTCGCTGCCGTGGATCGCCTGGTGCACCACGCCACCATCTTCGAAATGAACGTCGAAAGCTACCGACGTCGTGCAGCACTCGACCGAAAGCAGACCGGACCCGGACGTCCTGCCCACTACGCGACAACCAAGAACGTCGGTTCCATCAGCTCGCACGACAATCAACCGGAGGCATAACCCTTGTCAGCGACAATCAACACCGGCATCATCCCCTTGCCGCGACCACCGCTTCTCATCTTGATCGTCGCGCGCTGTCACCCTGATCGTCGCGCCACAATCGGGCACCGCCGGTGAAGCGTGTCTATATCCCGAAGGGTGATGGCGTACGTCTTCGACCGATCGGCCTACCGACGTTGGAGGACAAGGTGCTGCAGCGAGCGGTCGTCATGATATTGGAACCGCTTTACGAGCCGCAGTTCTTAGGCCCATCGTATGGCTTTGGGCCGGGACGCTCGGCACACCAGGCGCTGGATGCACTGTGGCAACGGATCATGCCGTTGTCGCAGTGCTGGTTGATCGAGCTCGACATCGAGGGCTTCTTTGACCGAGTAGATCGAGCGCGGCTTGGGGGGAGGGTGGCTCGTCGGGTGAGTGATGGAGTGATCCTGCGCGTGATCGGTAAGTGGCTGCAGGCGGGTGTTCTGGAAGGAACCCAGTTGAGCTACCCCGAGCAGGGTACACCTCAGGGCGGAGTGACTCTGGCTCGGCGACCGCCGAAAAACACGAGAGTTTTTCAACGGAATAGGTCAAAAGCAGCCTATCTGCAGGCCCATGACTCCGTTAATCACAGCTCGGGTGCTTGATTGGCTGGAGACAGCGCTGCCTATTCGAGAAGCGGAATCTCGTCAATGCCGTCTCGCCCGGCGTCCCCATCTCTGAATCACATCGATTTGCCGCCCCTCCCGCTTGATGGTGTGGTGTAGCTCGTCCAGTTCGCCATGCTCGAGCATGTGGGCCAGCACCTTCAGGACACTACGCACACCGTTGTAGAACGCATCCTGGGCCAATAGCACCTCCTGCTTAGCCGCACCATCGTCGATCAGAATCTTTTTGTACATCGTCCAGAGGCGACGAATTAGTAGAGTTGTCATGTGCTGTACCCCTCGGTGCGTACAGTAGTCGCATCGCCGGAGAACTGCATGGACGCACCTCGTCCGCCGCCAGCACCATGCGCCCGTGCGTGTGCTGGCTCACATCAAGCAACTAGATGATTGCTTCGGTGACTTCCTCGTGCGCGTGGTGTGCCAATGCGGCGCGTGTCGTGAGATTCAGCCGCAGGCGCTCGCACACTTGGTCGGCTGGAAGATGACACTCAAGCAGCTCGCGCTACGGATGCGCTGCTCGAGGTGCGGTAAGAAGGCCGCGGAGGTGGTGGCGGTTGCGAGGCTCAGGCCGCGTGGAGTGCGGAAGAGTCCGCAGTAGTGAATATCAGCCCGCCCTGGCGCCTGTACTCGACAGGCGTGTCCGGCAGTCTGCCGGGCGCAACTTCGAGAGAGTGCGCCAGTATCTCGTAGCGATCTGCAAGCAAGCGGAGATCAGCGACAGCCTCGGGTGCAGTAGCAAGGGGATGAGGTCCCGAATCTCGCTCGCCATGTCGCGGTAGTCGGCATAGGTCATGAGGTCTACCTCCCTATTAGACCCACCGGACAAAGTGTACCTGCCATGCAATCCCTCGCCTGTCAGTAATATCAATGTGGTGTTGTCTGAGAGAACTTCAGCTGCAAGTGAACGCCATCACCGCACGGTCTGTAGCCGGTTCATGCACCGTGTTGATATTCGTCACCACCCGGCTCTTCCCGAGCGACTCGCACTTCTCGTTGGCGGCCTCACTCGCCTTCTGGTGAGCGCCATCTATCCCGCCGCGGGCTGGGGCCGCTACTGCGGTCGCTAGGTATGTGTCAGGCCCGACCTTCGCCACGTCGGAACTTATAGCGCAGCCGCCGGCCAACGAGCAGACACAGACCCAAATCAGAGCGAACGTTAAACGCATGACCATTTCCTGCTCGGTTTCTCTGTTGGATTCAGGCGCTAACGTTACTCGGGCCACACGAAGTAGTCGGTACGGCAGCGAACGTTGGACGACGCCTGGCTGCCCTCCCGGGCTGCAGGCTGAGCGGAAACGAGAGGCGCGCAGATCAGCATGACTAGCGGGGCTGCCCAGCTTTGGATGCGAATCGCGTGTAATAGGAAGTATCGCGCCCGAAACATCAGCCACCGAGCCGGAGCCGCACTCCGTCGTGCATGCGAATGCCACGCATCGCTACACGAACTCAGGCTCCAGGCGCGGGTGGTGAAAGGAGCTGCGCTCGGTGTAATCGGCAAGGCGGTCCTCTTGGCGAGGGGTAAGTCTGCGAACGTCTCGGGATTGAACAATGGGCCTTTTCGTTTCACGGGTGTTACCTCAGATCCGGCGGTAAGCCGATAAGCGAACGAAAGTCATCTTCAGCGGCGCGCAGCTCTGCCTCCGCCCGGTATAACGACTCGACCGGCTCGCGCAGGACTTCTTCGGCGAGCTTCTCGAAGGCTTCGGGATCGAAGGCCGTTTCATCCTGGAGCTTGTACACACGGCTCGGGCGGACATTCGCCATCAGCTCGATGATCTTGTCGATGTACTCGGGATCGTCGTCCCCACAGATCTGCTGGGTCATGCTTGTTACCAGCCCTGAGCTCTACGGCGCTTCTCGAGTTCTCGCCGCTCAGCCGCCAACTTCTGCGCATCAGACCGGGGAGTCAGTACCTGCGGTCCATGACGCTTGACGATATCCGCCATCGCCTCAGCAACGTTGCCCTGGTATTCAGCCTCGGATTCAGCGATTGCGACATCTACTCGAGCGATATGAGGTTCTGCGAGCTGTGGTCGAATTCCGTGATCGCTTGCAGCAAATTTGGGATGAGACGTCCGCGAGCCACGGACGCGCGCTGGAGCAACTGCGCGAGCTGTGCGCCCAGGCTGAAAGCAGCAGC
>DATJFM010000008.1:0-14714 GCA_035495655.1 Steroidobacteraceae bacterium | reverse complement strand
CCGCCGCCCGTGCTCGGCATCGAGTAGAACACGCCCTCGGCGTCCATGTTCTGATAGGTCTGGGTGAGCAACGCCTCCCATTTATCGCTGATCTTCCACAGCAGCGAGGCGCGGATGCCGTGGTAGTTGATCGGATTGATGTTGTTCGCCGCGACGTTGTAGTTGTTGATCGTCGGTGCGTCCGCCGGCACGGCACCCGGCGCTGTTACCTTGCCGACGGGGTTGATGGTGCCGCCGTTATTGGTGGCAAGGCCGAGGTCCCAGCCGCTGCGGGTGAAGGTGGCCGGGACATTGTCGATGTAGCCGCCGCGTGCATCGTTGAAGATCACGGCGCGTACCGCGAGCGTGTCCTCGATGAGCGGCAGGTTGATGGTGGCGTCGACCTCGGTGTTGGGATCGCCACCAGCCGTAGTGCCGTACTGCGCATTGACGTTGGCTTCGGTGGTGTTGAGCTTCGGCTTGTTGGTGATGTAACGCACCACGCCCGCCTGCGCGCCGGCGCCGAACAGCGTTCCCTGAGGACCTTCCAGCACCTCGATGCGCTCCAGGTCCACCGCGTAGATATCGAGGTTGCGGCTCGGCAGCTGCGCGGACTGCTCATCGAGGTACACGGCGACGTTCGGAAAGATACCGACCGAGCCTTCGCCCTGCACACCGAGCGCACCGGTGCCGAGGCCGCGGATGTAGATGAGGTTCTGCCCCGGACCGTAGGTGCCCTGTGTCACATTCGGCAGGAATCGGGCGACGTCCTCGAACGTCTGGATTTTCATCTGCGAGAGCGTTTCCGAGGTCAGCGCCTGGATGGTGATCGGCACGTCCTGCGCGTTCTCAACGCGGCGCTGTGCGGTAACCACCACTTCGCCGATACCGGTGGTCTCGGTCGCTGCCTCGCCAGTCGTTGGTTCGGCGGCCCGCGCCGCAGTCGCACTTGCAGCCAGGACCGCCGCGACGGCCGCAGAGATCTTCGGATTACGCTTCATCGCGTTCCTCCCCGGGTTCAAATAGTTGTGAATTTCCCACTCGAAACGCTGGACCTGTGCCGCCCCGCACGACTTTTATACCACCGGTCGACAAACAGCTTGAATAAAAGCGTCACCGGGACATTATCGCACCGCTCCCGTTACCGCCACATGGCTGTGATAGTTGTTGCAGCAAAGCATCACTTTGCGGGGAACCTTCGATGGCAGCGCCATCGGCGCTCCCCACGGATGCCCCGGTCCCCTCGCTCAATACTCCGCGATCGCCTCGCGCAGTATCGATGCCATCTGGTCGATGTCCGCGCGGCTCGCAATGAAAGCCGGAGCCATGATGGCGACATCGCCGGTGGTCTTCACATGCAGTCCACGATCGAAGAGTGTGCCCTGCAGCTCGGCGCCGCGCACCCCGGCAGCCTTGCCCGGCTTGACCTCGATGCCGGCGAGCAGACCGAATCCGCGAACGTCGGCGACCGCCGGCAGGTCCTGTAGCGCGTACATGGCGTCGAGAAAGTAGCCGCTCAGGTCACGGGCGCGCGCGAAGAGCTTGTCGCGCTCGTAAATCGCGAGCGTTGCGAGGCCCGCCGCGCAGGCCGCCGGGTGCGCGGAGTAGGTATAGCCGTGGAAAAATTCCGGCATGCCCTCCGGAGCCGCCTCGACGATGGTCCGATAAATGCTGTCGTGCACCGCGACGGCCCCCATCGGCTGCGCGCCGTTCGTGAGGGCCTTCGCCATGGTGATGAGATCGGGAGTGACATTGAAGGTGTTCGCGCCGAAGGGGTCGCCGGTGCGGCCAAAGCCGCAGATCACTTCATCGAATACCAGCAGGATGCCATAGCGCGTGCAGATCTCGCGCAGCCGCTCGAGGTAGCCGCGCGGAGGAACGATCACCCCGGTCGACCCGGCGATCGGCTCCACGAACACTGCGGCAATGCGCTTCTCGCCGACCAGGTTCACGAAGCGCTGCAGGTCATCGGCGAGCTCGACTCCCTCGGCAGGCATGCCCCGCGTGAACCGATTTTTCGGCAGCAGGGTATGCCGCAGATGCAGGATCGAGGGCATGAGCGCGCCAAAGGCCTCGCGGTTGCGCACCATGCCGCTGAGAGCGGTGCCGCCGATGTTGACCCCGTGATAGGCGCGCTCGCGCGAGACGAAATAGGTGCGCTGCGCCTCCTTGCGAGCGAGGTGGTACCCGAGCGCGATCTTCATCGCGGTATCGACCGCCTCGGAGCCGGAGTTGCAGAAGAACACGTGGTCGATGCCCTGCGGGGTGAGCGCCGCGACACCATCGGCGAGCGCAAATGCATCGGGGTGGCCACGCATGAACGAAGGGGTGTAGTCGAGGGTCTGCAGCTGCTCATGCACCGCGGCGGCGATTTCCACACGGCAGTGGCCCGCCGGAGAGCAGAAAAGACCCGAGCTGCCATCGAGAACACGCCGGCCGTTCGGATCGAAGTAGTGCATGCCGCTCGCACGCACGAACATGCGCGGGTGGCGCTTGAAGTCGCGGTTGGCGGTGAATGGCATCCAGTGGCGTTCGAGTTTTTCGGCGGTCATCTCCATGCGCGTCTCCTGTGTAGCATGCTCGCTGTTCGAGCTGCGGGCGCCGCTCCCGGCGCCGTCAACCGAAGGTGGATCCGATCTGCTCCGCGGCCGAGCGCAGTCGCGGCACGAATTCGATCGCGCGCATCAACGGCAGGCGCGCCGTGGCCGCCTGCACCGCAATCGCCGCGATCACTTCCTCGCGCGCGTTGCGTACCGGAACTGCGACGCAGCCCACGCCGAGCACGTATTCCTCATTGTCGACCGCGTAACCGACACTCACTATCCGGTCGAGCTCGGACTCGAGTACGGTGCGCTCGGTGATAGTGCGCTCGGTAAACCGCTGTAGCGGCATCAGCTCGAGCAATCGCTGGCGCTCGGCGGGCGGGAGGTGCGCGAGCAGCAGCTTGCCGCTCGCACAGCAATGCAGCGGCAGTGCGACGCCTCCTTCAGGCAGGTGCAGGCGCAGCGGCCAGGCCGCCTCGACGCGATCGAGATAAGTCAGCGCGCCTTTCTGCAGCACGGCCAGATTGCAGCTCTCGGCGATCTCGTTGACCACCCGCCGCAGCACCGTGCGCCGTTCGGCCGCCACCGGATCGTTGCGCAGCACCTCGAGGGCGAAACGCGACAGCCGCTCTCCCACGATGTACGCGCGCCCGCCGGGCTCGCGCGCAAGGAAACCGGCCTCCTCGAACAGCGAGAGCGTGCGATGAAGCGTCGGCTTCGGCAGCTCCGTCGCCTGCATGAGCTCGGAAAGCGTCACCGCGCGGCGGGTGCGTACGAGAACCTCGAGCACTGCGAAGGCCTTCAGCGTGGAGGAGGTCTCGCTCGCGATCTCGGGTGTCTCCGCTGCGAGCGGTAAGGTGCGTAGGTTCATCGCCGCGAGGGATCAGATTCCGATAATCGGTATGGAATGGCTCATGTAGCGGAATTGTGCTTGTTTCACCGCGGCCATATCGTAAGATATGGCGATACCTAGAGACAAGTCGTCTCGTTATTCGGAACCGGGGATTGGCTGGCATGAAACCACCACAGAAGATGGGACCTTCCGAAGCACTCGTGGAGACTCTGGCTGCGCAGGGCGTCACGCACGTGTTCGGCATCGTGGGCTCCGCGTTCATGGATGCTCTGGATATTTTCCCCGCCGCCGGCATCCGCTTCGTGCCGGTGGCGCACGAGCAGGGGGCGATCCACATGGCCGACGGCTATGCACGGGCCTCGGGACGCCACGGGGTATGCATCGCGCAGAATGGCCCGGGAGTCACCAACTTCGTGACCGGCGTAGCGGCCGCTTACTGGGCTCATTCCCCGGTGGTGTTCATCACTCCGGAGACCGGCTCCGCGACGCTCGGACTGGGAGGTTTTCAGGAGACCGAGCAGCTCCCGATCTTCTCGAAAATCACCAAGTACCAGGGGCATGTCAACAATCCGAAGCGCATGGCCGAGATCGCTGCGCGCTGCTTCGACCGGGCCATGCTGGAGATGGGGCCGGCGCAGCTGAACATCCCGCGGGATTTTTTCTACGGTGAGATCGAGGCCACCATTACCGAGCCGCTGCGCATCGGCCGCGGTGCGGGTGATGCGGCTGCGCTCGAGAGCGCCGCGGACCTGCTCGCGGCGGCGCGCTTCCCGGTCATCGTAGCCGGTGGCGGCGTCATCGCGGCAGGGGCGACCGCGGAGGCGATTGCGCTCGCGGATACTCTCAGCGCGCCGGTATGCAACAGCTACCTGCACAACGACTCCTTTCCCGCCTCCCACCCACTCGCCGTGGGGCCTCTCGGCTACCAGGGCTCGAAGGCGGCCATGAAGCTCATCGCCCAGGCAGATGTCGTGCTGGCACTCGGCACACGCCTGGGCCCGTTCGGCACTCTGCCGCAACACGGCCTCGACTATTGGCCGCGCGAAGCGAAGATCATCCAGATCGACAGCGACCCGCGCGTACTTGGTCTCGTCAAGGCCATCTCTGTCGGTATCCACGGAGATGCGCGCGCTGCAGCCGCCGCGTTGCTCGAGCGGCTCAGCGCCCGGCGCCTCGCGGGCGCGGCCAACCGGGCCGAACGCCTGGGTCGTGTTGCAGCGGAGAAATCCAGCTGGGAAGCGGAGCTCGGCGCATGGACCCATGAGCGCGACCCGTACTCTCTGGAGGTCTCTGCGCAATCGAGTCACATGCACCCGCGGGAGACGCTGCGGGCGCTCGAGCGCGCGCTGCCGCCCGATGCCATGGTGTCGACCGACATCGGTAACATCTGCTCGGTCGCCAACTCTTACCTGCGCTTCGAGCAGCCGCGCTCGATGTTCGCGGCAATGAGCTTCGGCAACTGTGGCTACGCCTTTCCGGTGATCTGCGGCGCGAAGATTGCCTGCCCGGCGCGCCCGGCCTTCGCCTATGTCGGCGATGGCGCGTGGGGCATCAGCTTCAATGAGCTGCTCACCTGCGCGCGCGAGCGCATCGGCGTGTCCGTGGTCCTTTTCAACAACGCCCAATGGGGCGCGGAGAAGAAGAACCACGTCGACTTCTACTCGCGACGCTACCAGGCCGTGAATCTGGAGAACCCGAGCTGGGCGGCAGTCGCACGCGCCTTCGGCTGCGAGGGAGTAACCATTGAGCGCGTGGCCGATATCGCTCCGGCGTTACAGGCGGCGGCCCGGGCGCAGTCCGATGGCAAGACCACCGTGCTGGAGATGATGGTGACGCAGGAGCTCGGTGATCCCTTCCGCCGGGATGCGCTCTCGAAACCGGTGCGGCATCTGCCGAAGTACCGGCAGTACCAGTGAACACTGCGCCATGGGCCAGGCGGCGCCCGCAGCCTCCGCGGTGACGAGCAGCTAGCGATGGCCGCAGAAGGCGCACACCGCCTCGAGGCGGCATCGAGCGAGGGGCTGCGCCGCTCGCTGCGGCGGCGTCACATGCAGATGATCGCACTCGGTGGCGTGATCGGCGCCGGGCTTTTCGTCGGCAGCGGTGTCGTCATCGGCGCAGCGGGTCCGGCGGCCGTGATCTCCTTCGCGCTGACCGGTGCGCTGGTCGTACTCGTCATGCGCATGCTCGGGGAGATGGCGGTCGCCTATCCGGCTATCGGCGGGTTCTACGAGTACAACCGTCTCGCCTTGGGCGAGCTCGCAGGTTTCCTCACCGGCTGGATGTACTGGTACTTCTGGGTGATCGTGGTGGCACTCGAAGCCGTTGCCGGCGCGAAGATCCTCGGGAGCTGGTGGCCTTCGCTCGCTCCCTGGCAATACACGCTCGGGCTCGTCAGCCTCTTCACCGTAGTCAATCTGCTCTCGGTCCGCTCGTACGGCGAAGCGGAGTTCTGGTTCGCCTCGATCAAGGTCGCGGCAATCGTGGCCTTCCTGTGCGCAGGCACCGCGTTCGCGTTCGGTGTCTGGCCGGGAGGGCACGGCGGCATCTCCGAGCTCACGGCGCATGGCGGCTTCATGCCGAATGGCATCGTGCCGGTATTGACGGGTGCCGTCGCGGCTACCGGTTTTTACTTCGGTGCAGAGATCGTGACCATCGCGGCGGCCGAGTCGCTCGAGCCTGAGCGCGCGGTGGCGGAAACCACGCAGTCGGTCATCTGGCGTGTGCTGGTCTTTTATATCGGCTCGATCTTCCTGGTGGTGGCGATCGTCCCCTGGAGCGATACGGCGCGTATGGCCCGTCCCTACGTGAGCGTGATGGAGACGTTGCGGATTCCAGCCGCGGCGACCCTCATGAGCATGGTAATTCTCACCGCGGTGCTGTCGGCGCTCAATTCGGGGCTGTTCGCCGCCTCGCGCATGCTCATGGCGCTGGCGCGGCGCGGCGATGCGCCGGCGGTCTTTTCCCGGCTCGATGCGCGCGGCGTGCCGGTGGCGGCGATCCTCGGGAGCACCGCGTTCGGTTACCTGACGGTAATCATGAGCTACGTCTCGCCGGACCGTATCTTTGCGTTCCTGGTCAACTCCTACGGCACGGTCGCGATCTTCGTCTACGTGCTGATCGCGTTCGCCGAGCTCAAACTACGGCGCCGGCTCGAGTGCGAGGCGCCGGCGCGGCTGCGCGTGCGCATGTGGGGGTATCCCTGGCTGACGCGGCTCACGATCGTCGCCATGCTCGCCATCGTCGCGGCCATGGGCGTCATCCCCGAGCAGCGCAGCGCGCTGCTCTTCGGCCTGGTCAGTCTCGCGCTGCTCTTGGTCGCGTTCATGTTGCGGCACAAAGCTTTGTTAAGATTCTCCGCCCACCGCGAAGGTGTACGCCGATGACCTCCGACCCGTATCTCCTCACCCCTGGCCCCCTGACGACTTCGCTGCGCACCCGGGAGGCGATGCTGCACGACTGGGGCTCCTGGGACGTGGATTTCAACCGCATCACCGGCCGCATCCGCGCGCATCTGCTGCAGATCGCTTCGGCCACCGAAAGCCACGAATGCGTTCCGCTGCAAGGCAGCGGGACCTTCTCGGTCGAAGCCGCCATCGGCACGCTGGTTGCGCGCGACGGTCACGTGCTCGTTCCGCAGAATGGCGCTTACTGCCAACGCATTGCCAGGATCTGCCGTGTTCTCGGGCGCAAGCTGACCACCATCGATTACGCCGAGAATGCTCAGGTGGATCCCGCGGATATCGATCGGACACTCGCCGCCGATCGCTCCATCAGTCACGTCGCGCTCGTGCACTGCGAGACCAGCACGGGGATACTGAACCCCCTGCAGCAGGTGGCCGAGGTCGTGGCCGGTCATGGCCGCAGCCTGATCGTCGATGCGATGAGCTCCTTCGGTGCTCTCGAGATCGATGCCCGCCGAACGCCATTCGATGCAGTGGTGGCTGCCTCGGGGAAGTGCCTCGAGGGACCCCCGGGAATGGGCTTTGTCATCCTGCGTCGCTCGGTCCTCGAGCGCTGCGAGGGCAAGTCTCCTTCGCTGGCCATGGACCTCTACGACCAGTGGATATATATGCAGAAGACCACGCAGTGGCGCTATACGCCGCCCACGCACGTGGTGGCGGCGTTCGATGCGGCCATCGCACAGTATTTCGAGGAAGGCGGACGCGAGGCGCGCCATGCGCGCTACGCCCTCAATTGCCGTACGCTGATCGAGGGCATGGCACGACTCGGCCTGCGCAGCTTTCTGCCGCCGCCGATACAGGCACCGATCATCGTGACCTTCTTCGCACCGGACAGCCCACGCTACACCTTCAAGGGCTTCTATGACGCGGTGAAGGCGCGCGGCTATATCCTCTATCCGGGAAAGCTCACCACGCTGGAAACCTTCCGCGTCGGCTGCATGGGACAACTCGGCGAGCGGGGCATTGCCGGCGCGGTCGAAGCCGTGGGCCAGGTGCTGGCCGAGATGCGCGCCGCGGCCTGAAAGAAATGATGAGGCCGTCATGAGTCGTATCGAAGTCAACAGCCGCGCCTACCGTCTGCCCGAGCGGCCCACGGTGGTGGTGTGCGTCGATGGGTGCGAGCCGGACTACATCGCCCAGGCCGTCTCCGCGCGCGAGATGCCCTGGATGAAACGCGTGCTGGCGCAGGGCGCCGCAGTGATCGCCGACTGCGTGATTCCGAGCTTCACCAATCCCAACAACTTGTCCATCGTCACCGGAGCATCCCCCGCCGTTCACGGGATCTGCGGCAATTACCTCTACGACGCAGAGAGCGGCACCGAGCTGATGATGAACGACCCGAAGTGGCTGCGCGCGCCGACCCTGCTCGCGGCGCTGGCCGATGCCGGTTGCAAGGTCGCGGTGGTGACGGCGAAGGACAAGTTGCGCAAGCTCTTGGGTCATCGGCTGCGCGGTATCTGCTTCTCGGCGGAGAAGGCCGATCAGACGACACTCGATGAGCATGGCATCGAGGGCGTGCTCGGGCTCGTCGGTATGCCGGTGCCGAGCGTGTACAGCGCTGCGCTCTCGGAGTTCGTATTCGCGGCCGGCGTGCAGCTGATGCGCACGCGCAGCCCGGATGTCATGTATCTCTCCACTACCGACTACGTGCAGCACAAGCATGCGCCGGGCTCCGCCGAGGCCAACGATTTCTACGGCATGATGGACCGCTACCTTGCCGAGCTCGATGAGGCGGGCTGCGTCATCGCGCTCACCGCCGATCACGGCATGAATGCCAAGACGCGCCTCGATGCCAGCCCGAATGTCATTTACCTGCAGGACGTGCTGAACGGCTGGGTGGGTGAGGGCGCCACGCGGGTGATCCTGCCCATCACCGACCCCTACGTCGCTCATCACGGGGCGCTCGGCTCCTATGCGACCGTGTACCTGTCCGCCGGCATCGACCACGCCTCGCTTGCGCAGCGCATCGCAGCGCTGCGCGGCATCGAGCTGGTGCTCGCTCGTTCTGAGGCCGCACGGCGCTTCGAGCTGCCGGCTGATCGCATCGGGGACCTCGTGATCATTTCCGAGCGGCCGGTCGTGCTCGGGGGTGCCGCGGCGAAGCATGATCTCTCCGGGCTCGATGCACCGCTGCGCTCGCACGGCGGCCTGTCCGAAGAGCGCGTCCCGCTCATCATCAATCGCCCGATCGCAGGTCTCGACAAGGAGCGCCGCTGGCGTAACTTCGACGCCTTCGACTGGGCTCTCAATCATGTTCAGTAGTGCTGCCGGGCGGACCGGCACCGATACCTCGCAAGGCGCGGCGGTAAGACGGGAAGGGCTGCGCATCGGCGGGGCGCGCGTCGTTACCGAGCGCTCGAGCGAGGTGTTCAATCCCTACACGCGCGCGCTCGTCGGCACCGTCGGCTGCGCCTCGGTGGCGGAGGTAAGCCGGGCCATCGCCATCGCGAAGGGCTTTCGCCCGCGCCTCACGCGCTACGAGCGCTATCGCATCTGCTACCAGACCGCCGACGCCCTGCGCGCACGCAGCGAGGAGATCGCCAACCTCATCACCGCCGAGAGCGGCCTGTGCAAGAAGGACTCGCTCTACGAGGTGGGCCGCGCCTGCGATGTGTTCGTGTTCGCCGGCAATGCCGCGCTGCAGGATGATGGGCAGATTTTCTCCTGCGACCTGACTGCGCACGGCAAGCGCCGCAAGGTGTACACACTACGCGAGCCGCTGCTCGGAGTGATCTGCGCGATAACCCCCTTCAACCACCCCCTCAATCAGGTGGCACACAAGGTGGCTCCGAGCATCGCCAGCAACAATCGCATGGTGCTCAAGCCCTCGGAGAAGACCCCGCTCAGTGCGCTGCTGCTCGCGGACATTCTCTACGAGGCTGGCTTGCCACCTGAGATGTTCAGTGTGCTCACCGGCGAGCCGCGCGAGATCGCCGATGAGCTGCTGACGCACCCGGACATCGACCTGATCACCTTTACCGGCGGGGTCGCAGTCGGCAAGTACATCGCAGCCAAGGCGGTGTACAAGCGGCAGGTACTCGAGCTCGGTGGCAACGATCCGATCATCGTGATGGAGGATGCGGACCTCGAGGAAGCGGCTACGCTCGCCGCACTCGGCTCGTACAAGAATTCCGGGCAGCGCTGTACCGCCATCAAGCGCATGCTGGTGCAGGAATCGGTGCGCGAACGCTTCCTCGAGCTCCTGCTCGAGAAGACGCGCGCGGTCCGCTACGGGGATCCGATGGATCCTGCTACCGACATGGGCACGGTCATCGATGAGGCGGCCGCGCGCCTGTTCGAGGAGCGGGTGAACGAGGCGATCGCGCACGGTGCACGGCTGCTCTACGGTAACGTGCGCACGGGCGCGCTCTATTCTCCGACCCTGCTCGAGCGGGTGCAGCCGGAGATGACCGTGGTGAAGCAGGAGACCTTCGGTCCGGTTTCCCCGGTGATGCAGTTCGGCACGATCGATGAGGCGATCCGCATCGCGAATTCCACCGCCTACGGTCTGTCATCGGCCGTATGCACCAACCGTCTCGATTACATCACGCGCTTCGTGTCCGAGCTCAATGTCGGCAGCGTCAACGTGCGCGAAGTCCCCGGCTACCGGCTCGAGCTCACGCCGTTCGGCGGCATCAAGGATTCGGGCCTCGGCTACAAGGAGGGTGTGCAGGAAGCCATCAAGAGCTTCACCAACATCAAGACCTACTCGCTTCCGTGGCTGTCGTAATCGCGCCGGCACCCGCCGGCGGCGTGCCGACGGTGCGCCAGCTGCGTATCTCGCAATGCCGTACGGTACTGCTGCTTTTCCTCGGTTACGCCTCCTGTTACTTCTGCCGTTCGAACCTATCGGTGGCGACTCCGCTTCTCATCGAGGAGCTCGGCCGGCGTGGCGTGAGTCATGCCGATGCGATCGTCAGCATCGGCGCGATGACTTCCTGGGGAGTGTTCGCTTATGCGCTCGGCAAATGGTTCCTGACCAGCCTCGGTGACTATTGGGGCGGCAAACGCAACCTGCTGGTGGCGACCGGTGGCGCGACGGTATTCACGCTCTTGTTCGCCTCGAGCACCGCGCTGCCCATGCTCACCTTCGCGTGGGTGTGCAATCGCCTCACGCAATCGATCGGCTGGTCGGGGCTCGTCAAGGTCTCTTCGCAGTGGTTTCACTACTCACGCTACGGCACGGTGGTCGCCATCCTCACCTGCAGCTACTTCATCGGCGATGCGTCGGCGCGGCAGAGCATGGGGTTGCTGCTGCACCTTGGCATCGGGTGGCGGGGCCTATTCCTGTTCGGGGCGGGAGTGGCGGGCTGCATGTTTCTCGTCAACCTCCTGTTCCTGCGCGAATCGCGCGTCGAGGAAGGTCACCCGGAGGCGGAGGCCAATCCGGGCAACGTGTTCGCCGGCGCCACGAGCGCACCGACAAACTACCTGTCGCTGGTACTGCCGCTGCTGCGCAGCCGCGCGTTCCTCATGGTGTGTCTGCTCGGTTTCGCGGCCACGATGGTGCGTGAGACCTTCTATACCTGGAACCCGGTGTATCTCCACGAGTTCCTGGGCTACGGCGTCGGCGACGCGGCCATGCTCTCTGCGATCTTCCCGGCGGTCGGCGCCGTCTCATCGCTGTCCGCCGGCTGGACGAGCGACCGGCTCGGCGCCAACTGCCGCGCGCTGCTTCTGTGCTTCGGGCTCGGGTGCACTGCGGTAGTGCTGCTCATCCTCGCCATGCTGCGCCCCGCCTCGGCGGGCCTGGTGCTGCCTGTGGTGATGATTGGCCTCGCAGCGTTCACACTCCTCGGTCCGTATGCCTTTCTGCCCGGCGCCTTTGCGCTCGACTTTGGCGGCAAGCGGGCCGGTGCCGTCGCTTCCGGGCTGGTCGATGGCACGGGCTACCTCGGAGGTGTGCTCGCCGGCACGCTCATGGCACACCTGGCGGTGGCCTTCGGCTGGGGTGGCGTGTTCGTCGCGCTCGCCGTGGTAAGCGGCCTCGCCGCGGTCGGCGCCGCCTATCTCTACCTGCTGACCACCCGCGCGGCCGTACCTGCCGGAAAGCCGGGCACCTAGGCTCGGTCGGCCCGCGCTATCTCAGTATCTCGAGCGTCTCACGCCACAGCGACTCGGTCGACGCCGCGACTACGCGCCCATCGGAACCTGCGCCGAGCGGGGCGCCCTCCCAGTCGCTGATTAGGCCGCCGGCGCCCGTGACGATGGGAGCGAGTGCCATGAAATCGTGAGGCTTCAGGCGCGACTCGATCACCAGGTCGCAGAATCCGCTCGCCAGCATCCCGTACAGGTAGCAGTCGCCGCCAAAACGCCGCAGCGCGGTGCGTGCGCTCAGAGCCTCGAAACGAGCGCGCTCGGCCCCATCGAACGTGTCCGGAGTCGTGGTATAGAGCACCGCCGCCCCGAGTGCGCGGCAGTCGCGGGTTCTGGCAGGTTTCCCGTTGAAGAGCGTCCCGCGTCCCTCCGCGCCGACCCAGCGCTCGCCGAGCACCGGCGCCTCGATCACACCGAGTACCGGGCGTCCCTGCCGCTCGAGCGCGATCAGAGAGCCAAAGAGCGGATAGCCGCTGACGAAGCTCTTGGTTCCGTCGATGGGGTCCAGCACCCAGGTGAACTCGCCACTGCCTTCGGCAGCGAACTCCTCCCCACGAACGGCATGCCCCGGGAAGGCGGCGCGAATCATGCGGCGCATCTGCATCTCGATGTCGCGATCGGCGACCGTGACGGGAGTGCCGTCGGGCTTGCGCTCGATGGCGAGCGGTGCACGGAAGTGCTCACGGACGATGCGCCGCGCCACATCGGCGAGTTGCTCGGCGAGTGCGAGCGCTGCGGGAAACTCGGGATGCTCGGTGAAGCTCATTCGTAGGTCAGATGCGCCCGGTTATCGTAGCACCGGTCGCGGGCGTGACGCCGCGTAGCCGTTTGTGCGATAAGACAGCGCGCGTCACTTGCAGGGGGCACGAGGTGCATCGATCCGCAGCCTGTTCGGCCGGGCTTCTCCTGGGCCTCCTCGTAGCGGGCGCGCAGGCAGAGACACCCGGTACCGGACAGCAGGCGCGGCTCGGGCCCTTCGACCTCGAGGCGCACCGTGGGGGTCGGGCGCTGCGGCCGGAAAACACCTTGCCCTCGTTCGCCAACGCTCTGTCGATGGGAGTGGACACGCTCGAGCTCGACATGGGTGTCACGCGAGACGATGTCGTTGTGGTTTCGCACGAGCGCGGCCTGAATCCCGATCTGGCACGCGGTCCCGATGGCAAGTACATCCGCGCCGGCATTCCCTATGTGAGGCTGACACTGGCCGAGGTGAAGAAATACGACGTCGGCCAGATCCGCCCCGGAAGCGACTATGCGGCTCGGTTTCCCGAGCAGCGCGCCATCCCCGGCACACGCATTCCGACCCTCGCGGAGGTTTTCGACCTGGTGCGGCGCTCGGGCGACAGCCACGTGCGGCTGAACATAGAGACCAAGATCGATCCGACGCATCCGGACGAATCGCTCGACCCCCAGGTCTTCGTGACACGCGTGCTCGATCTCCTGCGCCGTGAGCACTTCACGGATCGGGTCATGATCGAGTCCTTCGATTGGCGAACCCTGCTGCTCGTGCAAAAGCAGGCGCCCGAGATCCCGACGGTCTACCTGACTCAGCAGCAGCAGCCCGAGGAGAATATCTACCTCGACAAGGCCTCCCCGTGGACGGCGGGGTTCGATCCGGTCAAATACGGCGGATCGGTCCCACGTGCGGTCAAGGCAGCCGGGGGGCGGATCTGGTCCCCCCTCTATAACGATGTGACCGCCGCTTCCATCGCCGAGGCCCACCGCCTCGGGTTGCCGGTCATCGTCTGGACCGTCAACGATCCGAAGGAAATGAGCCGCCTGATTGACCTGGGTGTCGACGGAATCATCTCGGACCGCCCGGACCTCCTGCGCACAGCGGCCGCCAGCAAGGGCATCGCACTGCCGCACCCGGCGCCGGTCAGTCCCTGATCGTTCGCACGAACCGTAGTCACACACTTGTAACAATTGACCCGCACTCTTAAATTGCGCAAGTGGGGCACACCGTGAGATTGGTCTGGCGCAGCGGTTGAGCCGGTACGCCCGGGGAGATCGTTGCGCTCTCTCGCGGGGCCTATTGCAAAACGACAAGGGGAGAGATCTTTGAAAAGAAATCACAGGATCGCGTCGGCGATCGCCGCCGCGCTGAGCGCGCATGCCGCAGCTGCCTACGCCGCCGACCCGTCCACCGGTGAAGAAGCCAGCGCCGCCGCAAGCGGCCTCCAGGAGGTCGTCGTCACTGCGCAGCGCCGCGCCGAGTCGGTGCAGACCGTGCCGAACACCATTCAGGCGATCACGGGCGAGGACCTGAGCAAGCTGAACGTCACTGCGCTCGACGACGTGCTCAAGTTCCTGCCGAACGTGACCTACAGCAACAACGGGCCCGGCAACGGCAACATCTACATGCGCGGTCTCAGCGCAGGCTTTGCCGGCAACCAGTCGAGCGCGGCGATCGCCCCGTTTCCGAACGTGGCGCTTTATCTCGACGACAGCTCGATGACCTTCCCGTCGCGCAACGTCGATGTCTACATGGCGGACCTGGCGCGCATCGAGGTCCTCGAGGGCCCGCAGGGCACGCTCTTCGGCGGCGGCGCACAGGCAGGCGCGGTGCGCTACATCACCACCAAGCCGAAGCTGAATGTCACCGAAGGCAACGTCGAGGCCTCCTATGGCACGACCGCCGGCGGCGACGACAACTCCTCCGGCGTCGCGGTGCTGAACCTGCCGCTCATCCAGGACACCCTGGCCGTGCGCGGGGTCATTTACACGGACCGCCGCGGCGGCTACATCGATAACGTACCGAGCACCTTTACGCGGCAG
>DATJFM010000007.1:0-60354 GCA_035495655.1 Steroidobacteraceae bacterium | reverse complement strand
CGGCGGACGATGAGGGGGCTCACGCCGCCCTCGCGCGGCGCATGGACGTGGCCTTCACCGTCGCCTCCGATGGCAGCGAGCGCATCGCGCTCGATGGGCGCGACGTGACCCAGTCGATCCGCTCCGAGGAGGCCGGCCAGGGTGCCTCCCGGGTAGCGGCCTGGCCCGGGGTCCGCAAGGGGCTGCTGGCCCGGCAGCGTGCCTTTGCAGTACCCCCGGGCCTGGTGGCGGACGGTCGCGATATGGGCACGGTCGTCTTTCCCGGGGCAGAGCTTAAAATCTTCCTCACCGCCACCCCCCAGGAGCGGGCCCTCCGGCGGCATAAGCAGTTGAAAGACAAGGGGTCCGATGTTAGCCTTCCGGCCCTTTCGCGCGAGATAGCCGAGCGGGATTTGAGGGATCAGACCCGTGAGGTCGCCCCACTGAAGGCGGCGCCTGATGCGTGTGTCATCGACTCGACCGGTCTTGCGGTCGAGGCGGTGGTGCAGCGGGTGCTGGAACTGGGAGCCGCTCGTCGCTTGTGGCCTTAGGGGCCGCTCGTCGCGATACGCATGGGAGAGGGAATTCCGAGGGAAGGCACGCGCAGGAAGCGGGTGCCCGTTATGTTTTCCTGGACCGCAGCGGAAGGCGGTTCCAGTACACACACGCGTCGTGCGTGGCATCAGTGAAGGTATGACAGAAAGTTTCGCCCAGCTATTCGAGCAGAGTCTCGCCAACCAGCGCATTCGCCCGGGCATGATCCTCACCGGGCTCATCGTCGAGGTCACCAGCGACGTCGTCATCGTCAATGTAGGCCTGAAGTCCGAAGCCGTCATTCCCCTCGATCAGTTCAAGAATGAGCGCGGGGAAGTCGAGGTCAAGGCGGGCGATGAGGTCGAGGTCGCACTCGACTCGGTCGAAGACGGCACCGGCGAGACGCGCCTCTCACGCGAGAAGGCCAAGCGCGCCCGCACCTGGACGCGCCTCGAGGAGGCATTCAACAAGTCAGAGATCGTGACCGGGATCATCACCGGACGCGTCAAGGGCGGTTTCACGGTCGAGATCGAGAACGTGCGCGCGTTCCTTCCCGGCTCGCTCGTCGACGTGCGCCCGGTACGCGACACCTCCTACCTGGAGGGCAAGCCGCTCGAGTTCAAGGTCATCAAGCTCGATCAGAAGCGCAATAACGTCGTGGTCTCGCGGCGTGCGGTGGTGGAGCAGGAATTCTCCGCGGAGCGCTCGGCGCTCATGGATAACCTGCAGGAAGGCGCGGTGGTGCGCGGTACGGTCAAGAACCTCACCGACTACGGCGCGTTCGTCGATCTCGGCGGCATCGATGGGCTGCTGCACATCACCGACATGGCGTGGAAGCGCGTCAAGCACCCCTCCGAGGTCGTCAAGGTGGGCGATGAGATCGAGGTGCGCATTCTCAAGTTCGATCGCGAGCGCTCGCGTGTCAGCCTCGGTCTCAAGCAGCTCGGTGCCGACCCCTGGCAGAACATCGCCCGGCGCTATCCACCGAGCACGCGCGTGTTCGGCAAGGTCACCAACATTGCCGACTACGGCGCCTTCGTCGAGATCGAGGACGGCGTCGAGGGTCTGGTGCACGTCTCGGAGATGGACTGGACCAACAAGAACGTCAACCCGGCGAAAGTCGTACACACCGGGCAGGAAGTCGAGGTCATGGTGCTCGATGTCGACGAGGAGCGGCGGCGCATCTCGCTCGGCCTCAAGCAGTGTCAGGCGAATCCGTGGAAGGAGTTCGCCGAGAACTACAACCGCGGCGACAAGGTCGCCGGCCAGATCAAATCCATCACCGATTTCGGCATCTTCATCGGGCTCCCGGGCAACATCGACGGCCTGGTGCACCTCTCGGACATCTCCTGGGACCAGCCGGGAGAGGAGGCGGTGCGCAACTATCAGAAGGGCCAGCAGCTCGAAGCCATGGTGCTGTCGATCGATCCGGAGCGCGAGCGCATCTCGCTCGGCATCAAACAACTCGCCAAGGATCCCTTCTCCGCCTACATCGCCGACAACCCCAAGGGCACGATCGTGCGCGGGGTGGTCAAGGAAGTCGATGCGCGAGGCGCGATCATCGATCTGGGTAACGGCATCGAGGGCCAGCTGCGCGCTTCCGAGCTCGGGCGCGATCGCGTCGAGGATGCGCGCGCGGTACTCAAGGTCGGCGAGCAGGTGGAGGCCAAGTTCACCGGTGTCGACCGTAAGTCGCGCACCATCTCGCTGTCGATCAAGGCGAAGGAAGCCCACGAGGAAGCGGAGGCTGTGCAGAGCTATCGCTCCGAGACGGCCACTTCCGGCACCAGCCTCGGGGATCTGCTGAAGGAGCACATCGGGTCCGGAGAGAGCCGCTGATCACGCATGACGAAGTCCGAACTGATCGAGATCATCACCGCCAAGCAGAAGCACCTGCCGGCCAAGGACGTCGAGCTGGCGCTGAAGCAGATTCTCGAGATCATGAGCGATGCGCTCTCGCAGGGAGAGCGCATCGAGATCCGGGGCTTCGGCAGCTTCTCGCTGCACTTTCGGCCGCCGCGTCAGGGGCGCAATCCGAAGACCGGCGAGGCGGTGGCGCTTTCGGGCAAGCACGTACCGCACTTCAAGCCGGGGAAGGATTTGCGCGAGCGGGTGAACGACGGCGCCGGCCGTCCGATCCGCGACTGACTACTTAACCCTCGCAACAGCCGGCAACCGGCGCTTTCTGGCTGTTCGATACGCGGACCTGCTATCGTCCTCAGTTGTGTTCGAGCTGCCTCCACTGCTTCTGGCGCTGGCCTTCATCCTCGTGGGTCTTGCCGCCTGGTTTCTCGGCCGCCGCAACGGACCGGCGCGCACGGTGCGCCTGCCGCGTGACTATTACGTCGGTCTCGATCACCTGATCAACGATCGCTTCGACCATGCGGCCGAGATCTTCGCGCGCATGGCCGAAGCCGATGGCGATGCCGCGGAGATCCAGTTCGCTCTCGGGAGCCTGTTCCGCAGGCGCGGCGAGGTCGATCGCGCGATCGCCATCCACCAGCGCCTGCGCAATCACGGCAGCACGGCCCTCGCCGATAAAGCGGCATTCGCTCTGGCGCTCGACTATCAGAGCGCCGGGCTCATGGACCGCGCCGAGCGGGTGCTCGAGGAGCTCGCCGCTTCGCGCGAATACCGGCACGCCGCGCTCGATCACCTCGAGCGCATCTACGAGGCGCAGGGCGACTGGGCGAAAGCGCTCAAAGTCTTTCACGAGTTGCCGCAGGCAGTGCAGCTCGAGCGCGCGCGGGTAGCCGCGCATTACTTGTGCGAGCTTGCCGAGCACGCCCTGCTGCAGGGTGACACCGGAAGAGCGCGCACACTGCTGCGCCAGGCGCGTACTCATGAGGCGCAGCTGCCGCGTGCCGACATGCTCACCGCGCGCATCGCCGAGCAGGCCGGGGATCTCGGCAGCGCGCTCCCGCTCTATCTCCATGCGCTCGAGACCTCCCCCGGGCTCGCGCTCGAAATCATTCCGGCAGTGCTCGCCATCGCCCGGCAGAAGGGCAATGGCGGCATGCTGAGCGAGCTCAGCCAGCGCCTGCGGCAAAGCGGCGAGGTGACACCGCGCCAGCTGGCCTGGTTGCTGGCCACCGCCGTGCCGCCCGAGCATGTCGCAGAGCTGCCGGGCATCACTTCACAGCTCGGCGCGGGCGTGGATTCGCTTGCCGAGGCAAGCTCGCTCAGCACACTGCTCACGCGCATCGGTGAGGCGGGCGGGCGCTACCAGTGCGATGACTGCGGACTCAACAGTGTGCGCTGGTACTGGCGCTGTCCGAAGTGTCACGCCTGGGACAGCCTGCGGCCGGCGATCTTCAAATGGGCCGAGCGCTCCGAGCATGCGGTGCGGGTGTCCTGAGACCATGGAAGCTGAGGAGAGACTGCGATGAGGCCCAGTTCGAGACCGGTTATCCGCACTGCCGTGTTTCCGGTGGCGGGACGGGGCACGCGCTTCCTGCCGGCTACCAAGGCGAGCCCGAAGGAGATGCTGCCGGTCGTCGACAAACCGCTGATCCAGTATGCGGTTGAGGAGGCACTCGCTGCGGGTGCGCAGCGCCTGGTGTTCATCACCGGCGCCGCCAAGCGGGCCATCGAGGACCATTTCGACTCCGACCAGGAGCTCGAGTTGATGCTGCAGCAACAGGGCAAGAGTGGTCTGCTCAACCAGTTGCGCAGCGTCCTGCCCTCGTATGCTTCCTGCATCTACATCCGTCAGGCCGCCCCGCTCGGGCTCGGGCACGCGGTGCTTTGTGCGCAACCCGCCGTGGGCGCGGAGCCCTTCTTCGTGCACCTCGCGGACGACCTCATCCGCAGCGAAGTCGCCTGCCTCGCGCAGATGGCGCACGTGTACGAGGCCAAACGGGCCAGCATCCTCGCGGTCGAGTCGGTACCGCGCACCGACACCGACAAGTACGGCATCGTCGCGGTGGAGGCCGACCGCTCCGTCACGAGCCGGGTGCGCAGCATCGTCGAGAAGCCCAAGCCCGCCGTCGCGCCCTCGAACCTTGCCGTGGTCGGCCGCTATGTGCTGGCGCCCGCGATTTTCGAGCACCTCGAGCGCATCGGCCGTGGCGCGGGCGGGGAGATTCAGCTCACCGATGGGATCGCCTCGCTCATGCGCGAAGAGGCGGTGTACGCCTATCGCTTCGCCGGCAAGCGCTACGACTGCGGCAACAAGCTCGGCTATCTGCAGG
This sequence comes from Steroidobacteraceae bacterium, assembly GCA_035495655.1. Lineage (GTDB taxonomy): Bacteria > Pseudomonadota > Gammaproteobacteria > Steroidobacterales > Steroidobacteraceae > 13-2-20CM-66-19. The sequence goes on along the minus strand of DATJFM010000007.1, from coordinate 55,648 downwards.
CGACCGTGGAGTACGCGCTCGGTCACGAGGCGCTCGGGCGTGACTTCCGCCGCTACCTTCAGGGACTGGACATTCCGGCAGCGGCGGCCGCCGCCGTCGCAACGCGCCCGGCTCCCCTGGTCGAGCCGGCCGCAGGGACGGGGCAGTCCTATGCCGGTCCCGACCGGCGCCGCAACAATGGTGCCGGTGCACGGCGCCAGTCCTCGCGCGCGAAGGGAGCACCGCGCACGGGCGGCGGACGACGCCGCAGTGCGCCGGGCGCGGGCGCCTCCTGAGCGCACAGGCTCAGAAGACCAGCGTAACGACGACGAAGTCCTGACCACTCCCTGGACGCGGACGGAAGCCGCTCCTTCAAGGCAGCCAGACCGTAACGAGTGCGCCGCCGCCTGCGCGGTTGGCGAGGCTCAACGTGCCGCCGTGCGCCTCGATGATCTCCCGGCACAGTGTCAGCCCGAGCCCGGTGCCCGCGGGCTTGGTCGAGTAAAAGGGCAAGAGTGCATCGCGCAGCGTGCCATCGCTCAGGCCGCTGCCGCGATCGCCGATCTCCAACCGAAAGCCCGGCGACGCTGCCTGCACGGCGACGGTGATCTCCGCCGCCGGTGAGCCGGATTCAGCGGCATTCTTGAGCAGGTTGATCATGACCTGCTCCAACTGGCTCTCATCGAAGCTCGCCGGCTCCTGAGGTACAGCTCCCTCGATGCGAAAGGGCGCGGTTCCTTCCAGGCGCGCCAGGAAGCGTTCCCAGGACACCAGCGTCGGGCGCGGCTGCGGCAGTTTGGCAAAGCGTGCGTAGCCGTCGATGAAGCTCGCGAGGTGAGCGGCCCGTCCAGCGATGGTGGTGAACACCCGCTCGAGTTGCGCCTCATCCGGCTGCTGCGCCAGCAGGCGCCCGGAGTGGGCGAGCGATGTGATGGGCGCGAGCGAGTTGTTGAGCTCGTGCGCGATGACACGGATCACCTTCTTCCACACGGCGACTTCCTGAGCCGCGAGCTCGCGCGTGAGCTGTTTCAGCAGCACCAGTCGATGCGGCCGGGCGTTGAGCAGGAAACGGCGCTGCATGAGGTGGTACACCTGAGCCTCGCCGGCGATCTCCATGGTGAAGAGCGTATCGCCGGTGCCGGCGAGCGCCTCGCGCAGTGGCGCCGGCGAGTTCTCGAGCACGGTCTCGAATGCGAGGCCCTCGAGCTTGTGGCCGGCGTGCAGCAACTGTCGCGCTGCGAAATTGCTGTAGATGACACGGCCGCCATCATCGGTGAGCACCAGCGCGAGCGGTGTCGCCTGGATGACGGTATCGAGCAGCAGCTCGCGCTGATAGAGGTCCAGCCGCTCGCGGCGCAGCACATCGCCGAGGGAGTTGTAAGCCTTACTGAGTGCGCTGAGCTCGGCATCGGATGTGGCAGCGATGCTCACACTGAAGTCGCGATCGTGCAGGCTGACGATGCCATCGCGCACCGCGCGCACCACCTGGATCCAGGGCCGGGCGCTGCGCTGCGCAAGCCATACGGCGAGCGGTGCCATGATGGCAATGCTCAATAGTGCGGCCGCTGCCGGCGGCAACCAGCGAACCGCCACGGCGGTGAGTCCCGCGGCGAGCACGGCAGTCACGGCCAGCGCCGCGGCGGTGCGCCCGGCGAGTGACCAGCGCAGCATCAGGAGACCGGCGGCGACCGGAGGATGTCGCTGCGCACGCCGAGCTTCTCCATACGCCGATAGAGTGCCTGTCGCGACATGCCGAGCTCGCGCGCCGCATGCGCAATGACACCGTTGGCGCGTGCGAGCGCCTGCTCGATGGCGCCGCGGTCGAGGTGCAGCGCCTCATCGGCGCCCGGCGCGGGCGGCAGGTTGAGCGCCGCGACGCCGATCTCGCTGCCGCCGGCGAGCAGACACGCACGGCGAATGGCGTTTTGCAGCTCGCGCACGTTCCCTGGCCACGGATAACGCAGCAAAGCCTCCTCGGCCGCGGGCGCCAGCGTAAAGCCGCGCTCGAGGAAGTGATGGGCGAGCGGCAGGATGTCCTCCGGCCGCTCGGCGAGTCCGGGCACCTCGAGCTCGATCACATTCAGCCGATAGTAGAGATCCTCGCGAAAGCTGCCCGCCTGGATCGCCTGGCGCAGGTTGCTGTTGGTGGCGGCGATGATGCGAACGCTCGTGCGTCGCGTGAGGTTGGACCCGAGGCGCTCGAATTCTCCGGTCTGCAGCACACGCAGCAGCTTTGCCTGGCCGCCGCCGCTCAGGGTTGCGAGCTCATCGAGAAACAGCGTGCCGCCGTCGGCTGCTTCGAAGCGCCCGATACGCGCGCGCGCCCCGGTGAAGGCACCCGCCTCGGTGCCGAAAAGCTCCGCCTCCATGAGCTCATTCGGCAAGGCGCCGACATTCACTTTGAGGTAGGGACGCGCGCAGCGCTCGGAGTTGGCCTGCACGATGTCCGCCAAGACCTCCTTGCCGGCACCATTGGGACCGAGGATGAGCACCGGTACTTCCGCACGCGCCACCTGTGTGGCGATGCACGCCACGGCATGCATCGCTTCGCTCTCGTACACCAGGCCACGCAGGTCGAAACGCTCGGCAAGCGCGCCGCGTGCCTCGCGCCGTGCGTTACGCAGCTGCGCCGCCTCCGCGCGCGCAGTACGCAGATCGAGAAGGTTGCGCACGCTGGTCAGCAGCCGCGCATCGTCCCAGGGCTTGGCGATATAGTCGGCTGCCCCCGCGCGCACCAGCTCGACCGCGGTCTCGAGGTGCGTCCAGGCAGTGAGCAGCACGATGGGCAGCTCCGGAAAGCGCGCGCGGATCTCGCGAAAGAGCGCGATGCCCTCTTCACCGCTGGTCGCTTCGCGCCGGAAGTTCATGTCCTGGATCACCAGGTCCACGCTTCCCTGCGCGAGCACGCTGAGCCCCTGTGCCGGAGCGGCGGCACTCAACACCTGCGCTCCATGCAGGCTGAACAGCACCTCGAAGGCGGTGCGCACCGCCTCGCTGTCATCGATGACCAGGACGGTACGTTGGGCGAGACTCGACTGCAGCGAGCCTGCGGAGACGCTGCTCATAGCGGAATGCTAACACCCGCGCGGGGCGGCGCTCTCACACGGTGCGCGTCGCCACCGAGGGCGGCACCGCCGCGGCGCGGCGCGCCGGCTGCCAGGCGGCCAGCTGCCCGATGCCCCAGAGCGCGAGCACACCGCCGATGAGGTAGTACAAGTCGAGGCGCGGCAGCGCATAGTGCAGTGACAGCCAGTAGCCGGCGGCGAGCGCGAGTGTGCAGCCGAGCAGGATGCCGGCGCTGGTGATCAGGCCATTCTCGATGAGAAAGTAGCTGACGATGTCGCCACGGCGCGCGCCTACCGCCCGGCGTGTACCGATCTGCCGCGTGCGCGTGCTCACATTGAAGGTGGCGAGCGCAAAGATCCCGAGGCAGGTGATGGCAATCACCAGCCCGGTGACCGTGAGCAGGTAGATTTCCATGGAGCTGTCGCCCAGATAGCTCAGCTTCTTGAAGTAGCTCAGCGGCCGTACAAAGTTGATGACCCGGTCGGGGTTGGACTGGGCGAGATGCGCCTCGGTGGCACGCATCAGCGCATCGCGCTGGCCGGGTGCGGTGCGCACCAGATAGCGCACCACGATGAACTCGTCCGGCATCCGCGGCAGAAAGAACACCCAGTCGGGGTGCGGGCTGTCCGGGAAATTGCCGATCACCGTGTCGACCACGCCGATGATGGTCGCCGAATGGTTCATGGCATCGAATACCTGCTTGCCGAGCGGACTCTCGTGCGGAAAGAGATGTTCGCCGAGTGCGCGGCTGACGATGATCTGCGGCACGAAGCGCGAGATGTCGCTCTTGGTGAGCGGTGGCTGAATGTCCTCGTGCCGGAAGTTGCGGCCGGCTATCAGCCTCACCCCAAGGGTATCCAGCCCCTGCTCATCGATCTCCATGTCGTTGATGTAGCCGGTGCGGGTCGCCTCGGGACGCGTCACGAGCGAGTCGTTGTTGCCCCCGCCCGAGAGCGGAATGGCGTTGGTTGCCGTCGCCGCAACGACGCCGGGCAACCCGCGCAGGTACGCCAGATCTTCCCGCACCGAGTCGTTCTGATGAAACCGCTCGGTGAAGCCGGTGCTTTCGACGACGAAGATGTTGGACTCGTCGATGCCGGTCGGACGATGGATCTTCTCGAAGCGCTGCACGATGATGTAGGCCGCGTTCACCAGCACCGCAAGCGCGATGGCGACCTGTACCGCCACCAGCACCGCTCCGGTGCGGTTGCGCAGCAGCGCCGAGAGGATGGGGCGGACGTTGAGAGTCATGGCGAGCTCCTACTGGCTCTTGAGATACACGGCGGGCGAGAGGCGCCCGATGCGCCACGCCGGATAGAATCCGGCGGCGAGCGTCGCGGCAAGCGCGAGCACCACGGCCCAGATGACACCGACGGCGTCGAAATGCATCAACTCCTGGTAGCCGCCGCGCTGGCCGAGGTGCGCGGCGGCATACAGGTGGTGCACGGCCGCGAGGCCGAGCGCCGCGAGCGCGAGGCCGAGCACGGCACCCGTTGCCGCTAACACGCCCACCTCGATCAGCACCTGCGCAAAGATCTGCCGGCGGCTCGCTCCGAGCGCGCGCCGGATGCCGCTCACCGCCGCGCCGTTGAGGAACTTGGCGAGCAGCAGCCCCACGGTGTTGATCAGACACAGGGCCAGGAAAGCGAAGGCGAGTCCCACGAGTACGCGGTTGTCGTTGTCGACCACCTCGTTGTCGCGCAGCCACTGCGCGACATTGCTCAGGCGATTGTTCTGCGGCCGCGGAAAGCGGCCGGCGCGCCGTTGGTCCGCCCAATACCCGTACATGAAGGAGCGGAAGCGCTCGCGGCTCGCCGCATCGGGCAGTTCCACCCACATCTGTTGCCATACGCAGTCGGAGGCCAGGTAGTCCTGGAAGTTATCGAGCTTCTCCGGTCGCCAGCAGTCGTTCTCCTCCTTGTTCTGCAGCTCGAGCTCCGCGCCCCAACCATAGGGTATGTAGGCATCGTCGGGCTCCTGGAAATTGCCGCCGTTAAGGTCGTAGTAGCGCGGGCGCGGGAACCAGTCGCCGAGCACCCCGATGATGCGAAACTCATGATCGTTCCAGCGCAGCGTGCGCCCGACGCTGTTGGCGCCGCCGAACAGCTTGTCGTTCTCCTTGCGTGAGAGTACGACCACTGACTGTGCCGGCTGATCTGCCGTCCTGCTCCAGCCGTTGCCGTAGAGAAAGGGCACCTCGAACATGGCGAAGAAATCGGCGCTGGTGACGCGGGTAGCGACCTGAGTCGGTGGCCCACTGCCTGCGCCGCTGATCACTCCTTCGGTGCTGTACATCACCACCTTGCGCACGGGGATATTCGAGGCGTAGAGAAACTGCGTGTCCTTGTAGGTCATCTCCGGCGGTGGCAGGTCATTGCGTGGATTGAGCGCGTGGTTCGGATCCCAGTTGTCCATGGTGACTGCATAGAGGCGGTCGTTTTTCCACCAGATGGGATTGCCGGACATGGCGTGATAGACCGTGAGTGTCATGACACACACGGCGATGCCGAGAGCGATCGCGAGCACCATGAGCGCGCTGATACCGGGATTGCGGCGGAAGCTCTTGAGCGCAAGACGCACGTAGTAGCCGAACATGTTTGCTCCTTGCAGCGGCCCTAGGCGATCACGCCGGCCGAGCCTGCCGCGCCCGGGGTGGCCACGCGCGGCTCGTAGGCGCGGAAGTCCGAAATCTGGCCATCGACCAGGTGTACGTTGCGCTGCGCGCGCCGTGCGAGCTCGGGATCATGCGTGACCAGCAGGATGGTGGTGCCCATATCGTTGATCTGCTCGAGCAGATCCATCACCTGGCGCGACATGAGCGAATCGAGGTTACCGGTCGGCTCATCCGCCAGCAGGAAGGCCGGATCGCCGGCGATGGCGCGTGCGATCGCGACGCGCTGCTGCTGCCCGCCGGAGAGTTGCGAGGGCATGTGGCGCGCACGCGAGGCAAGTCCGACGAGCTCGAGCGCGCTGCCGATGCGCTCGCGCCGGTCGGCGCCGCTCAGGCGCCGGTAACGCAGCGGCACTTCGATGTTGTCGTAGACGTCGAGGTCGGGGATGAGATTGAAGCTCTGGAAGATGAAGCCGATGCGCTCGTTGCGCAGCCGCGAGCGCGCATCGTCGGAGAGCCCGCGCACATCGTGTCCCTCGAGCCAGTAGCTGCCGGAATCGAATTCCTCGAGAAGTCCCGCGACGTTGAGAAAGGTGGTCTTGCCGGAGCCCGAGGGACCGGTGATCGCGACGAATTCCCCGGCGGCCACTTCCAGCGAGAACCTGCGCAGCGCGTAGGTTTCGATCAGCTCGGTGCGGTAGATCTTGCTGACATCCTGCATCTTGAGCATGGCGGTGTTCCTCGAAATCCTGTGCTTCAGTTGGAGATGGCGACTTGCGGGGCCTCGCGGGCATCGCGCATGTCGGAGATCACGACCTCATCGCCCACGGCGAGCCCGCGAGTCACTTCGATGGCGCCGACCGAGGCTGCGCCCAGCGCCACCGGCACGCGCAGGGCGTGCGTACCGCGTACCACATAGAGCGCGCGCGTGGTCTCATCGATGAAGGCGCCGCGCTCGAACTGCAGCACGCCGTCGCGCTCATCGAGCACGATACGCACTGCGGTGCGCTGGTTCTGGCGCAATCCGGGCGGCTGGTTGCCACGGAACTTGACGCGGCCGATGACCTGGTTCTGACGCACCTCGGGGGAGAGCGCCGTGACCGTTCCGGGCACGCTGCGGCCTTCGATGGTGACTTCGGCCTGCATTCCGGGCCTGATATCGCGCGCGTAGACCTCGGCCACCTGGAATTCGATCTCGAACGCCGACAGGTCCACTACGGTGAGCAACGGGGCGTTGGCGGCGACGCGCGTGCGTTGCGGCTGCGCGAGATTCGCCACCATTCCATCGACCGGCGAGCGCACGCTGAGCTGCGCCACGCGCTCCTCGAGTGCGGCCACGGTGAGCGCCTGCCGGTCGCGCTCCAGACGCCGGGTGCGCAGCTCGAGCGCAAGGCTCTCGCGCTCGAGCCCGGCGGTGTCCCGTGCGTGCTCGAAATTCAGCTTGGAGATCTGCAGCTCATCGAGCGCGCGCGAGTAGTCGCGCTCGCTGATGACGCGCTGATCCCACGCCCATTGCGAGCGCTTGAGCTCCCGCTCTGCGGCGGTGATGGCAACCTGCGCGAGATCGGCGTGCTGCTGACTCGTGAGGATCTGACGGCGGATCTCGATCTCCTGCCGTGCGAGGGCGGCATCGAGGCTTCGTAGAGTCGCCTGCTCGCGCTGCAGCTCGTTGGTGAGCTCCGGGCTCTCGAGCGTCGCCAGCGCCTGACCCTTGCTCACGGCGTCGCCGGCGCGCACCGCGTAGCTCACGGTGCCGGGGGCGATGGCGAAGAGGGTTGGACTCACCGCCGCCACCACGGTGCCTTCGGCCGCGACATCGCGTACGAAGTGCCCGCGAGTCACCGTGGCCAGCCGCAACCGCTCGCGCGGCACCACCTGGCCCGTGCCGAGCCAGCCCTTGAAGGCGAGCCCGAGAACGAGGAGCAGCACAGCGCCGGCTGCGAGCGGAAGGGCGACGCGCTGTCGGCGCCAGAAGGGCAGGTCGCTGGCGCGCGGCGCATCCTGCGCTTCGGTGCCACGGATCGGCGCGCCGGCGATGGCGCTGGACGCGGAATCCTCGAGAGGAATTTTTTTCAGCTGTGCGAGCTTCATGCACGGCTTGCTCTGCATCGACCGTGCCAGGCGCGGCTGGTAAGGGCTAGGTGCGCGCCAACCGTTTGAGCGCACTCGAAATTGCACTTGGGGACAGTGCGTGCGTGTGCCGCAGCGAGTGTCCGCGCCGCGGACGTCCGGACACTGCGCGGACACTCGCCCCGGACACTTCGTGCGTGCCGGCGCTTGCGCCCGTATGCGTCAGACGCGCAAAGTTCGCCCTGCCGCTTGCAAGGAGGAAACGATGGCCACTCGCCGCTCGCCCGATGCCCTGAAGCCCGCCGATACCGCTCCGGTCGCCGACAACAGCACGCGCCGTCCGGTTCGACCGCGAAGTTCATCTGCTACGACGCCTGCGCCTGCGCAGCTCAGTCCCGATCTGCGCCACGCGCTGATTGCCGAAAACGCCTATTTGCGTGCTGAACGGCGCGGCTTTGCACCCGGGCACGAGACCGAAGACTGGCTCGAGGCCGAGGCCGAGGTGGACGCGCTCCTCAAGGCCGAGCAGACCCCGCGCCAGTAGCAGCGGGCGCTGCGCCCGGCGGGCGTGGCGCGGGCGGTCGTAGTCCGTTCGAGTACATCACCCGGCCGTCAGGGAGGACGAAGACCGCGTCGTATTCAGGCATTCGATTGATGATCTCGAGAGCCTTCTCGGGTCCGAGTACGAAGGCGGTCTTCGACATACCGTCGGTTTGCGTGGCCGTCGGGGCGAGCACGGTGGCGCTGCGCACCCTGCTCGCCGAGTGCCCGGTGTGCGGGTCGATGATGTGGTGGTAGCGCACGCCGTCCTCGTCGAAAAAGCGCTCGTAGTCCCCCGATGTGGACACGGCCGAATCCGCGAGCGGAATGCGCGTGACCACCTTGTTCGGGTTGTCAGGGTGACGGATGGCGATGAGCCAGGGGCGGCCCATGCGATCGCCGATGATGCGGCTGTCGCCACCGGCGGTCACCAGCGCGCGCGTGACGCCGCGTGCCTTGAGGATCTCGATACCGCGGTCGACCGCGTAACCCTTACCAATCCCGCCAAGGTCGATGCGCATGCCCGCGTGCTCGAAGCGCACGGTGCGATGTTCCTCATCGAGGAGCATGTTGCGCCAGTTGACTGCCGGGAGTTTCGCCTGAATTTGAGCTTCGGTCGGGCGGACGTGATTCGGGTAGTCGTACAGATAGCCGACGCTCGCGTAGGTAATATCGAAGGCGCCCTCGGTAATCTGCGAGAAATGGGTGGACAGCTTGATGAGGTCGAAGAGCTCCTTATCGACCTGCACGGGCCGCTGATTCGCGTACTGATTGATCTGCGACAGCTCACTCTCGGGCTTGTAGTGGCTCATCAGGTTATCGATGCGCCGCAGCTCGGCCATGACCGCATCGATCGAATCGTTGCCTTTGACCGGATCATCCGCCCACAGCTCCACGTAGCAGCGGGTGCCCATGATGGCTTCGGTGCGTTGCATCCAATCCGCACGCGCGGGCGCCGTGCAAGTCATCAACGCCAGGGTGAGCAAGCAGGCAACTCGTGTGCTCATCGCGGCGATCCTACACTGTTCGGCCGCCTTGGCTCGGGCAGGGTGTAATAGAGTATTCTCGCTACCCGATTTACCGCGGTGCCCGCAGGGAGAACTGTCATGAGTTTCGCAACAACAAGACTGAACACCCTCGCCGTCGGTGCCGTGCTCGCTGCCGCGTGGCTGGCTGCGCCGATGGTGTCATCGGCCCAGGACGCCTCCGGTAATCCGGTCGTGTGCAACGACGGTACGACCTCGCCGCACGGCGGACGTGGCGCCTGCAGTGGTCATGGCGGTATCAACAAGTCGGCCTCCGCAAGCTCAGCCGGCGCGGCAACGACAGCGCCTGCGTCCGGAGGGTCTGCGGCGGCAAGCTCCTCTCCGTCGACCGGGGCTGGCGCGGTGGTCTGCAATGACGGCACGACCTCGACGCACTCCGGTCGCGGCGCTTGCAGCGGCCATGGTGGAATCAACAAGGCTGCCTCCAGCGGTGGCACGGCACCCGCAGCAGCTCCCGCGGCGGCGCCCTCGGCGGCCGCGGCTCCCGCTGCGGCGAGCGGCTCCGCCGCCGCCTCCTCCTCATCCTCGTCCTCCGGGCCGGTAGTCTGTAAGGACGGCACGACCTCGCCCCATGGCGGTCGAGGCGCGTGCAGCGGACACGGCGGAATCAACAAGTCGGCACCGAGCGGCGGTGCGGCCGCGACAGCTCCTGCTGCCGGCGCAACAGGCGCCCCTTCCACAGCTGCGGCGACGGGCGCAGGTGCGGGCGCCGCCGCATCATCGCCAGCAGGGTCGGGACCGAAGTATGTTCCGCCCGCGCAGCCAGCGCCCGGCGGCGGTCCCGGACAGGTATGGGTGAACACCGATAGCAAGGTCTACCACTGCCAGGGCGATCAGTGGTACGGCAAGACCAAGCAGGGGCAATACATGACCGAGGCGGCTGCGAAGGCCTCCGGCGCGCGCGCCGCTTACAACAAGAGCTGCTCCTGAGGTGCTGACACGGCGTGAGGCGCTGTGCGCCGCGGCGGGATGGCTCGCCGTCCGCGCGAGCGCCGATCCCATTGTCTCTACCGGCTCCGCCGGTGGAGCGGAGCTCCTCGGGGCTCTCCCGGGAAAGAAGCCGCTCATCCAGCGGGCCTTCCGGCCGCCGAACTTCGAGACCCCGCTCGCGAACCTCGCGCCGCTCTACACCGACAACTCCGTATTCTTCGTGCGCTATCACCTGCCGAACATTCCCCGTGTCGATGCCGCGAACTGGAGGCTGCAGGTAGGTGGACCGAGCGCGCAGCGCAAGCTGGCGTTGTCGTTGCGCGAGCTCAAGAGCGGGTTCGAGAAGGTGAGCGTGACGGCGGTCCATCAGTGCTCCGGCAACCGTCGGGGATTGTTCTCTCCACGGGTACCCGGCGTGCAGTGGGCCAACGGGGCGATGGGCAATGCCGTGTGGACGGGAGTGCGGCTGCGCGATGTTCTCCACAAGGCCGGTGTTGCGCCCGACGCGCTCGAAGTGGTTTTCAACGGCGCGGATATGCCCCTGCTGCCCGAGACACCGGATTTCGTGAAGAGCCTGCCCATGGACCGTGCGCTCGATGAGAGCACGCTGATCGCCTTCGAGATGAACGGCCAGCCTCTGCCGCACTGGAATGGCGCTCCGGCACGGCTGGTCGTGCCGGGATGGACCGGCACGTACTGGATGAAGCATCTCACCGAGATCCACATTCAACCGACGGCCTTCGATGGCTACTGGATGAAGTCGGCCTACCGGATCCCGACCGGCGCGTTCGCGACGGCGCGCTTCGCCAGCCAGGAAACCGCCGAGAACACGCCGATCACCGAGATGGTCGTCAACTCGCTGATCACGAGTCCGGCTCCCTCCGCCCGTGCGCGGCGCGGGGAGGCGCTGCATGTCCGCGGCAAGGCGTGGGATGGTGGCGCCGGCATCGCCGCTGTAGAGGTGTCCGTGGATGGTCGGCAGAGCTGGCGCGAGGCGAAGCTCGGGCGCGACCTCGGGCGCTTTGGCTGGCGGGAATTCGAGCTGCCGCTCGATACCTCGCGTGCCGGGCCCATCGAGATCGCCGTGCGGGCCCGCAGCCGCGATGGTGCGACTCAGCCGGAAAAGCTCACACCGAATCCTGCCGGCTATCACGACAACATCGTGCAGACCGCGAGGGTAGAGGTGACCTGATGAGGTGCCTGTCACGGCGCTTACTGATGGTGCTCACGGCCGCGCTCCTTGCCGGCGCGGTGGGCTACGTGGTGCCGCTGGCAAACGCCGCTGCGGCGGAGGTGACCGAGCTGCGCGAGGGCGCGGGCAAGGATCTCACGGTCGGCCGTTGCATCATCTGCCATAGCGTGGAGTACATCCCGAGTAATGCTCCCGCGATGAATCGCGCCGCGTGGCAGAAGACTATCCAGAAGATGAGGGACAAGTTCGGCGCTCCGATCACGGATGACGAAGCGAAGCAGATTCTCGACTACCTGGACGCGAACTACTCCGGCAAGGCCGGTTGAGGCCAGGCATTCGAAGAGGTCCAGAGGGTCTCTCGGGCGATAGTGAACCATTCGGTTCAGTGTCCCCAAAAGACATATGTCGACTGCAGGCTCGACGACGACTGCAGGCTCGACGACGACTGCAGGCTCGACGACGCTGCAGGCTCGACGGCGACTGCGGGCCCGGCCCTTAGGTGGGCGCCGAGAACGTATTGCAGCTGTCTACGGAGCCTGCCGTCATGCCGCGCTTGAACCAGCTCACGCGCTCGGCGGAAGTACCGTGGGTGAAGGACTCCGGCACCACGTAGCCCTGTGCGCGTCGCTGCAGCGTGTCATCGCCGACTGCGCTCGCTGCCCGCAACGCGGAATCCACGTCCCCCTCTTCGAGGATGTGCTTGGTCTCATCGGCGTGACGCGCCCACACCCCGGCGAAACAGTCGGCCTGCAACTCCAGCTTCACCGAGAGCTGATTGGCCTGCGCCTGGGAGCTGCGTTCCTGTGCCGCGCGCACCCGGTCCGCTATGCCGAGGAGGTTCTGTACGTGATGACCTACCTCGTGGGCGAGCACGTACGCTTCGGCGAACTGACCGGGTGCCTGAAACTCATCGGCGAGCTGCTGGAAAAAGCCCAGATCGAGATAGACCTTGCGGTCGAGTGGACAGTAGAAAGGTCCGGCCGCCGCCCTTCCCGTGCCGCACGCAGTCGGCATAGCGTTGCGGTAAAGCACGAGCTTGGGCGGGATGTACTCGCGCCCCGCCTGCTGAAAGATTGCGCTCCAGGTATCCTCGGTCTCTCCGAGCACCGCGGCGATGAACCGTCCCTGCTCATCCTGCGGGGTCCCGTAGCGCGCTGCGGGTGCGGACTGTTGCGTCGGCACTGCGCTCATCAAACCCAACAGCAGTCGCGGGTCGATTCCCAGAAAATAAGACGCGACGAGGGCAAGCAGTGTGCCGCCCACGCCGAGCTTCAGACCAGCGCCGCCGCCCGTGCTGGAGCGTACGTCCTCGACGTTGGTGCTTTCACGCAGATCGTCCCAGCGCATCGCGCTCTCCCGGTGTACCTCCTGTCCGTGGCACGCTATACCTGCGCCTCGCGCGCACGCAAGTCGGGAGAGGCCAATGCCGGAGCATCCTTTCGCAGTGCAGGGGATCGACCATATCGTGCTGCGGGTGCAACGACTGCAGCGCTCGCTCGTCTTTTACCGCGACGTGCTCGGCTGCCCGATCGAGCGGGAGCAGGCTGAGCTCGGGCTCACGCAGCTGCGCGCCGGGCGCAGCCTCATCGACCTCGTCACCCTCGATGGACCGCTCGGTGCCGGCGCGCCGCCCGGCGCCGGCCGCAACCTCGAGCACTTCTGTCTGACCGTCGCGCCCTTCGAGGAAGCGGCGGTCGTTGCCTGGCTCCGCGCGCGCGGTGTCGTGGTGCAGGAACCAGGCTCCCGCTATGGCGCGCAGGGCGAGGGCCGCTCGTTCTATATCGAGGACCCGGACGGCAACCGTGTGGAGCTCAAAGCGGCATCCCCGGCGACGTGAGACCCGCATGCGACGGGAGAGCGGGCAGCGGCGCGGTACACTGCCCGTTTCGCAGGGGAGGGCGCAGTGAGTCTAGCCGGCCGGACGCTTTTCATAACGGGTGCGAGCCGCGGTATCGGCCTCGCCATCGCACTGCGTGCCGCGCGCGATGGCGCCAACATCGCCATCGCCGCCAAGACCGCCGAGCCGCATCCTAAGCTCGCCGGAACCATCTACACGGCGGCGCACGAGATCGAGCAGGCGGGTGGTCGTGCGCTGCCGCTCGCGGTCGATGTGCGCGATGAGGCGGCGGTACTCGCCGCGGTGCGTGAGTGCGCACAGCACTTCGGCGGCATCGATATCTGCATCAACAACGCTTCCGCCATCAATCTCGCCTCGATCCAGCAGATCGAGATGCGCCGCTACGACCTCATCCAGCAGATCAACACCCGCGGCACCTTTCTCGCCTCGCGTGCCTGCCTGCCGTATCTGCAGCAGTCCGCGAACCCGCACATCCTCACCCTTTCGCCACCGCTCGATCTGCGCCCGAAATGGTTCGCCGGCCATCTGGCCTATTCGCTGTCGAAGTACGGCATGTCGCTATGTATGCTCGGCCTCGCCGAGGAATACCGTGCGGCGGGCATCGCCTGCAACGCCTTGTGGCCGCGGACCACGATTGCCACGGCGGCCGTGGAGTTCGCGCTCGGCGGAGCGGAGATGATGCGCCGCTCGAGAAAACCACAGATCGTCGCCGACGCGGCGCACGTCATCCTCAGCCGGCCGGCGCGCGAGTGCACCGGGCAGTTCTTCATCGACGACAGCGTGCTGTACGAAGCGGGTGTGCGGGACTTCACCCCCTACAGTGTGGTGCCCGGTGGCCCGCTGCTCGGGGATCTGTTCATAGACGCTACATCGCCTGCGCCTCCCGGGGTGCAAGTGGAGTTCATGCGATGAATCGCCGTATCGTGCTGGCACGCCGTCCGCAGGGCGCCCCCGTGCCCGAAGACTTCCGGCTCGAGACTCATCCGGTTCCGAGCGCGGGTTCGGGCATGGTGCTCCTGCGCACGCGCTATCTCTCGCTCGATCCGTACATGCGCGGGCGGATGAACGAAGGTCCATCCTACGCCCCGCCTGTCGAGCTCGGTGCGGTCATGACCGGCCAGACCGTGAGCGTCGTGGAAGGGTCCGGCGTTCCGGGCTTCGCCGCCGGCGATCTCGTCGTCGCGAATGTCGGTTGGCAGGACTATGGGACCTCGGATGGGCGTGACCTGGTGAAGATCGATCCCAAACTCGCACAGCCGAGCTATGCACTGGGAGTGCTCGGCATGCCAGGTCTCACCGCGTACGTCGGCTTGCTCGACATCGGACAGCCCAAGCCGGGCGAGACGGTGGTGGTGCCTGCTGCCACCGGCGCGGTCGGCTCTGTGGTCGGGCAGATTGCGAAGCTCAAAGGCTGCCGGGTCGTCGGGGTCGCGGGCGGCGCGCGCAAATGCGCCTATGCGCGTGAGGAACTCGGCTTCGATGAGTGCCTCGATCACCGCGCGCCCGAGCTGCCGCAGCGCCTCGCAGCGGCCTGCGAAAAAGGGATCGACGTGTACTTCGAGAGCGTCGGCGGTGAAGTGCTCTACGCCGTCATTCCGCTGCTCAATGTCGGTGCGCGCATACCGCTATGTGGTCTCATCTCCTGGTATAACCTCACCAAGCTGCCGACGGGAGTCGATCGCACGCCGCAGTTGCTGCTCACCGCGTTGCGTCAGCGCGTGAAGATCCAGGGCTTCATCATCTTCGATCACTACCGGCGCATGGCCGCATTTCAGCAGGACATGAGCGGCTGGTTGCGCGAAGGCCGCGTGAGATACCGCGAAGAGCTGATCGAGGGACTGGAGAGCGCTCCGCGCGGACTCATCGGACTGCTGCGCGGCGAGAATTTCGGCAAGCTGATCGTGCGCGTCTCCGGGGACTGAGGCTCATGGCCGCTGCTGCTGCTCGTTTGCCGGTTTGCTGGGTGTTCGACGTGCTCTCGCCCTTCGCGTATCTGGCTTGCGCGCGCCTCGGCGAGCTGCCGCCTGATGTCGAACTGAGGATCGTGCCGGTGCTGTTCGCTGCGCTTCTCGATCATTTTGGGCAGCGCGGTCCCGCCGAGATCCCCTCCAAGCGCCGTTTCACCTACCGTTTCGTTCTCTGGCGCGCCCGCAAGCTCGGTCTGCCGCTGCGCATGCCGCCCGCCCATCCCTTCAATCCGCTCGCGGCGCTGCGCCTGGTGATCGCCGCCGGCAGCGACCTGCGGGCGGCTGCAACCGTGCTGCAGGCGGCCTTCGGGGAGGGACGCGATCTCACCGATCCGGCGGTGATCGCAGAGCTTGCCGCGCGGCTCGGGGTGGCCGATCCGCACAGTGCGCTCGCCGATCCGGTCGTGAAGCAGCGCCTGCGCGACAACACACAGTGGGCAAGGTCGCGCGGTGTGTTCGGGGTGCCGACTCTGGTGATCGGTGAAGAGCTGTTCTGGGGACACGATGCCTTCGACATGGCCCTCGATTATCTCGGACAACCGCAGGCGTTTGCGGACGCCGAGATGCGCCTGATCGATTCCCTGCCGATCGGAGCCGCGCGCGCGGCGAGTAAGTAACCGACTCTTCAGTCGCCCGCGGCTCGTGCGGCGAGGCCGATACCCCTGGCCCAGCTGTGTAGCAGCTGCAGCTGCAGGCGCAGCTGCGCGATCTGCCGCGGCGGTGGCCAGTCTGCCGGATTGGCGACCGCGCTCGCCGTGAGACCGTTGATGAAGGTGACGAGTGAGCGCAGCAGCTGCTCGCGGGTCGCCGGGCCCCAGCGCGGCCAGTCCGCCCAGGAGACATCGAGACACCGCTCGAACAGGCGCATGTATTCGCGGTGCACCCAGGTGTTGATACGCTTCAGGCGCCTGTCCGCCGTCACCTGACCCCAGAAGGCGATCCAGAAGCCGCATTCGATGTGCCGGTGCGCATCGATGGGCAGCGCTTCCTGCAGCAGCTCCAGCAGCTCGGGCCGGGCCGCGTCCGGCGCCGGCCGTTTCAGCCGCTCATCGATTCGCCGCAGGATCAGGCGCAGCGCGGCAATGATGATGTCCTGCTTGCTGTCGAAGTAATGCGCCAGCATGCCGGTGGTATAACCGGCCTCGCGCGCAATGTGCGCCATGCTCGCACGCTCGAAGCCGTGCGCGGCGACCACCCGGCAGGCGACGAGTGCGATCTCATCGCGGCGCTGAGCATGATCGACGATCTTGGGCATAGGCGGACTTCAACGCGCCTCATGAGAAGGGGCATCGGCCGGCCCCTGCGGATCGAGACCCACGTCCGCCGCGCGCGCGCGCCGCCATTCCTGCTCGAGATCGATCGAGCGGCAGGCGAGCAGATAAATTCCCGCCGACACCGGCAGTCCCACCAGCATGGCGATGTCCGCACCGCCGAGCGCGTGAGCCACCGGACCCGTGTAGAGCGTGGTGCTGAAAAACGGAACCATGGCACTGAAGCCGCCGAGGTAGGCCATGAGGCCGCGCCAGTTCCAGCGTCCGTACATGCCGAGCGGGTTGAAGATCTCGCGAATGGAATAGTGGCCGCGGCGCACCACGTAGAAGTCCACCAGGTTGATCGCGGTCCACGGTGTGAAGAGGTACAGGAGGATCGCCAGCAAATCCTCGAAGCGGTTGACGAAGTCGCTCGAAGCGCTCACCGCAATGATGCAGCTGCTGGCAAATGCGAGCAGCAGGCTCGCGAGGCGCTTGCCGAGGGTACAGCGCAGCGGCTTGATGGTGTCGGCGACGCTGAGGAGTGTGAGCGATGCGCCATAGAAGTTCAGCGAGGAGATGGTGATGAGACCCAGGAGCGCAGAGCACAGCAGCACCCTGCCGAGGCCCGGCAGCACGGCGTCTGCCGCGTGTTCCATGGCAGCGGCGACATCGAGCTTCGGCGCCGCGGCGGCGGCCGCGGTGCCCACCAACATCATCCAGGCCCCGCCGACGAAAGCCCCGAGGTAGGTCCACCAGAAGGACTCGCGCACGCCGACCTCACGCGGCAGGTAGCGCGAGTAGTCGGAAACGTAGATCGACCAGGACAGCTGGTAGGAAGCGGCTGCGAACAGCTGCGCGAGGAATGGCACCGCGCGGAAGCCATCCGCGCGCCACTGCATCGCCGGCAGCGGCAGCAGGAAAAGCGCTCCGACCGAGAACACCGTGAGGATCGCAATCATGAGGTACGCGATGCCGCGCTGCGCGAGGTGGATCTTGTCGTAGCCGACGATCGCGAGGGCGAGCGCCACGATGGCAAATAACAGCTGGGTGGTGCCGGAGGTGACCGGGACGGCCGGAACGAGCTGGTGGATCGCCTGCGCGGCGAGCACTTGGTTGAAGGCGTTGTAGCCGATGTAGGCGACCAGCGCGACGCCCCAGACGAGCAGAGCGCCCGTATAACCGAACTGCGGGCGCGACTGGATCATCTGCGGCAGCCCGAGCTGCGGTCCCTGGGTCGAGTGGAACGCCATGAAGAAGGTGCCGAGGAGGCAACCGAGGATCACCGCGATCGCGGTCCACAGCAGGTTGCCGCCGAGAGTGATGCCGAGCACGCCGACGGCGAGTGTGGCGAGATGCGCATCGCCCGAGAACCACACGGGCCATAGATGCCAGACCTTGCCGTGGCGCTCGGCGAGCGGCACGTAATCGATCGAGCGCGTTTCGATGAACGTGCCGTCGTTTCCCATGAACTGCTGCGAGCCGGCCTCAGAGGTCGCGTTAGGCCCGGCGTGGCACGACCTCGTACCCCGGTACCTTCACGTCCTCATCCACCAGCTGCGCCGGGAAGCCACGGCCGAGAACCTGTACATCACAGGCTTCCTCGAGCCGGCGGATGATGTTGGGTGAGAGCTCACGGCCACCGAAGCGGCGCGCGCCGTCGCGGAAGATCTCGAGCACCAGCGGCGAGAGCTCGAGCGGCACACCGAGCCGCCGGGCGAGGGCGTCGAACAGACCCACATCCTTGATGACCAGGTCCATGGTGAAGTTGATGTCGCGGCTGCCGTTCAGAATGACCTGCGACTCGGTCTCATGCACGAAGGAGTTACCGGAGGAGATGCGGATCGCCTCGTAGGCCGTATTCAGGTCGAGCCCCGCGACGCGCGCCACGGTGAGTGCCTCGGCGAGCGCCGCCAGGTGCACGGTGCACAGGTAGTTGGTCAGCACCTTCAGTTGCGAGGCGGTTCCGAGCGCACCGGTGTGCAGGATGCGCTGCCCGAGAATGGCGAGCAGCGGCAGGGCGCGCTCGAAGGCGGCGCGCGTCCCGCCTGCGAAGATGGAGATGTTGCCGCTCGCTGCACGATGGCAGCCCCCGGACACCGGACACTCGAGTGCGGTGCCGCCACACTCGACGACCCGCGCGGCGAGGCGGCAGACCTCCGCATGGTCGGTGGTGCTCATCTCGAGCCACAAAGCCCCGCGCGAGAGGCCCGCGAGCACTCCATCGGCCTCCTCCATCACTGCAGCGCAGATGGCGGGCGAGGGCAGGCAGGTAATGACGACATCCACGCCGGCGGCGAGCTCGCGCGCCGAGGTTGCGCTGCGGGCACCGCGCGCCACGAGCGGCGCGACACGCTCCGGATCGATGTCGCGGACCGCCAGATTGACGCCGTGTCGCAGCAGATTGCCGGCGAGCTGACTGCCGACGTTGCCGAGTCCAATGAAGCCGATGCGTTGGTCTCTCATCGGGCGCGCTTTAAGCGGACTTGTTGTCCCAGTACTGCGCCATGCGATGGCGCATGGACTCATCCGGCAGCCGCCCGCGGCCGGCAGCCTGGTTATCGATCAGGTGTCCGACCTGGGTGGAGCCGGGTATGGCGCAGGTGACCGCCGGATGCGAGAGGACGTACTTGAGGAAGTACTGCGCCCAGCTGTGCACGTCGATATCGGCCGCCCAGGGCGGCAAGGCGCGCCCTGCCGCCTCGCGGAAGAGCGAGGAGCGCCCGAACGGGAGATTCACCAGCACCGCGACCCTGCGCTCCGCGGCGAGCGGCAGCAGCTTCGCCGCGGCCTCGCGGTTATCGATGGAGTAGTCCACCTGGATGAAATCGAGCGGGTAGGCGCGCAGCGTAGCGATCATCTCCGAGTGTTGGCTCACCCTGGAGGTCGTTACACCGATATAGCGGATCTTCTTCTCCTTCTTCCACTGCCGCATCGCCGGCAGTATCGTCGCGACGCCGTTCAGGTTGTGGACCTGGAGGAGATCGATGCGATCGGTCTTGAGCCGCTCGAGCGAGCGCGCGAAGCTTTCGGCGCCATCGGAAGCGACCAGTTTGGTCGCGAGAAACGTCTGCGCGCGCGTGCCGAGCTGCGCCAGGGCAGCACCGATCAGCGCTTCACTGTCGCCGTAGGCGGCGGCGGTGTCGATCACCGTGCCCCCGAGCGCGGCCATGCGTGCCAGCTCGGCGCGGATGTCCTCACGGGCGGACTCGCTGAAGGAATCCGTGCCGAGACCAATGGCGGGTAGCCGCTCGCCACTCGAGGGGATGGGCTTGGTGATCAGCGGCAGCGCGCTTTCGGCCTCGGCGGCCGGCAGCCGCCGTGCGAGCAGCGAGCCGATGCCAGCCGCCGCGGCGGCGGCAATGAAGCTGCGCCGAGCGATGTCGGGGCACTCGTTCCGGGGCATGGGCGGAGTATAGCGGGCCGGCCCGCGTTCACGAGCTGCGCGTCCGCGGCGTGTGCGTGCGTGCCGGCCGCGAGCCGACCCAGGCGATGAGCAGCCACAGGGCCTGGAACGCGAGCCACACCACCACGGCGAAGGCGAGCGCAAACAGTATTCCTTCCGCGGACAGCGCGAAGGTTGGTACCCAGTCGCGCAGCGTCGCGCTCACGAGGCCCGCATCGGCGTGCAGCGCGAGATACGCCGCCTGGTGGAACAGGCTCCCCTGCAGGGCATCCGCGGCGCTCTGCAGCTGCTGCGCCGTGAGCAGCAGTGAGCGGATGATCGCGCCCTCGGCGTGAAATTTCGGATCGCTGCTCTCGAGGTGATAGCGGATGAGCTGCTGGAGATCACCGTGGTAGTACTGCTCGGCCAGGCGTTGCCAGGGCGCCAGATCCAATCGTGCCTGATCGAGCCGGCCACCGAGACGCTGGCGATACTGGGCAATGAAGCCCGGCACGAGACCGCCTGCGACCACAGCGCATAGCAGCAGCAATCGGTCGAGCAGTCCTCTGACAAGTGACATCTGCGGGGCTCGGGCGGGCAGTGCCCGAATAGCTTGCATGCACGGCCGCGCGCTGCCAACTGGAGGCCGCGTAGTCCGCTCGCGGAACCGGGGTCAGCGCACACTTCCCCATCGAGGCGCGAGAACTGCGTCACGCCGGTACATTTTCCACTGGCCGACCCACTGATTTGGCTGCAAATTTGCTCCTTCGGCACCGCGAGAACGGCATCCTCGAGGCCATGATCCGCCCCAGTGGGACACAACAACAATCCGAGGTGAACCCAGCCGCACCCGGACAGGCAATGCACTCCGGAACTGCGCCTCGCTGGGTCGACGGACTATTCATTGCACTCGTCATCTATGCGAGCACGATGACGGTGTGGATGTTGGGCGGCATCGGCGGACCGACGGTGACGCATTACATCGGACTCCTGTCCGATCTGCCGGCCGCCCTCATCAGCATCACCATCTCCGCGGCCACGGCCCGCCACTGTACGCGCGGTGCGCTGCGCAGCGCCTGGGTCGCGCTGGCCGTCGCGCAGGGGTTGTATTTCATCGGCACCGCGATTGGGGTGAGCTCCTGGCTGCAGCAGCAGGATCCCTTTCCGGGGCCCGCCGACATCTTCTATTGCGCGTTCTGCCTGGTGCTCGCCGGAGCATCGTTAGCATTCATCCGCGCCTACGCGGTGCGCGTCGCGTGGGTGCAGCTGGCGCTCGATGCGACTATTTTCGTCGTGGGTTTCGGCGCCTTCTTCTGGTTCCTGGTCATCCGGCCGGTGGCCGCGGGCGCGCAGATAGACCTGCTCAAGGAGGCATTGAGTGTCGCCTACCTGGCGCTCGACTGCGTGCTGCTGCTCATGCTGGGTGTGCTCCTCATCACCAGTAGTGGCACGGCCGGCGGGCGGCGCGTGCCGGCGCTCCTTCTGAGCGGCTTCGCGGCGACCTTCCTCGCAGACATCATCTGGTCCCTCGCCAAAGTCCGCGGCTACTACCTGTCGGGCGGCTTCCAGGACGTACTGTACCTTTCCTGTTACGTGCCGCTCGCCGCCGCCGGGCGGGAACAGATGCGCGCTCTGTCGGCGCCCGCCCGCACGCCCTCGCCGCGCTCCGATGCCTTCGCACGCTCGCTTCCCTACGCCTCGATGCTCGCGGCCTTCCTCGTGCTGGTGTATCTCGCACGCGGCGAAGTCGCCGGCCCCGCGAGCGTGATGACCATGATCGTGTTCGCGCTGACGCTGCTGTTCATGGTGCGCCAGAGCGTCGCCTGGCGCGGAATGGCGCTGGTGCGCGAGCGGCAGGCCGCGCGGCTCGTCGAGGACCGCTACGCCTCCCTCATTGCGAACGCTGCGGATGTGATCATGATCGTGGAGGCGGACGGGACACTGCGCTTCGCCTCGCCGGCCGTCGAACGGACTTTCGGGTTGAAGCCCGAGCTCATCCTCGGGCAGAGCCTGGCGGAGCTGTGGTCGGGGGAGGATGCCGACAAACTGCGCAAGTTCCTTGCAGAGCTGGCCGCCATCCCCTCGGGCACCGTGGGCCCGCTCGAGCTGCGCCTCGAGCGCGGATCGCGGCGCTGTGTGCTCGAGAGCGTCGGCAGCAATCTGACCGAGGATCCCGCGGTGCGGGGGCTCGCGCTCAACTTCCGCGACATCAGCGAGCGTAAGGCGCTGGAGGAGCAGCTGCGGCAGCTGGCGTTCCATGATCCGCTGACGCTGCTCGCCAATCGCAACCTGTTTCGTGACCGGGTGCAGCACGCACTCACGCTCGCGCATCGCGGTCATAGCTCGGTCGCCGTCATGTTTCTCGATCTCGACAATTTCAAGAACATCAACGATTCACTCGGGCACGACGCCGGCGACCGGCTGTTGCAGGCAGCCGCGCAGCGCATCGTCAAGACCACGCGCTCATCCGACACTGTCGCCCGGCTCGGGGGCGACGAGTTCGCGGTGCTGGTGGAGGGAATCGCCTCCCAGCGTCACGTGGAGCAGCTGGCCGATGCGCTCATCGACACCATGAACCTGCCGTTCACACTCGAGGGCATCGAGGTGCGCGTGACCGCGAGCGTTGGTGTTGCGCTCTCGGCCGCGGAGGGCAGTGCCGAGACACTCCTCAGCAACGCCGACATTGCCATGTACCACGCCAAGGCCGCCGGCAAGAACCGCCATGTCAGCTTCCAGCCGCAGATGCAGGACATGTTGCAGGAGCGTTTGCGGCTCGAGGCGGACATCGGCCGCGCGCTTGCGCAGGAGGAGTTCTTCCTCGAATACCAGCCGATCGTGGATCTCGAGACGCGCAGTCTTCTGGGCGTCGAGGCCCTGGTGCGCTGGCGCCACCCGGATGCGGGAGTGCTGATGCCGGTGCGCTTCATCCAGGTGCTGGAAGAGTGCGGTCAGATCGGCAAGCTTGGCCGCTGGGTGCTGAGGAAGGCATGCCGCGATTTCTGCGCCTGGCGCGGCGCGCTGGCGGCGGGGAGGGGGCTGCGCCTCGCGGTGAATATCTCCGGGCGTCACCTGCAGCACGGCGAGCTGGTGCAGGATGTCGCGCAGGCGCTGCAGGAATCGGGGCTCGAGCCTCACAATCTCGTGATCGAGCTCACCGAAAGCACCACCATGTACAACACCGACGCCAACCTCGACCGCTTTCATCGCGTCAAGGCGCTCGGTGTACGGCTCGCGATCGATGACTTCGGCACCGGCTATTCTTCGCTTTCCTATCTGCATCGCTTCCCGATCGACATTTTGAAAATCGATCGCTCGTTCGTGAGCCATCTCACCAACTCCGACAACGGGCCGGAACTGGCGCGCGCAGTGATCACCCTCGGCGAGACGCTCGGTCTGGAAACGGTAGCTGAGGGCATCGAGCTCGAGCCACAGGTGGAAGCACTGCTCGCCCTGGGATGCGTCGCAGGGCAGGGATTTCTGTTCGCGCGCGCGGGTTCCCTGGAACAACTGTCCCAGAGTTCGTTCGTTGCGCGCCGCAATGCGCTGTGGAGCGGACCCGCACGCGAGGATCTCGCCGACAGCGGCTGGTTCAAATCCCTCCGAATGGCGCGGCGGCGCGCCGGAGCGGCCTGAGCCGCTCAGATATCCTCGGCACCGGGTGGGGCCGAGGGCGGCGCACGCAGACTGCGTTCAAGTGCCGCATCGACCGACCACGCTCCGCCACCCACGCACAGCAGGTAAATCGCTCCGAGCAGCATGCAGAGATCCGCACGCGCTTCGTGCAGCATGCTCCACACCCCGTAACGTGGGAGGTGCGGGAGGCTGAAGCCCAAGAACTCGCGGCCGAGCAGTATCGGAATCTTCGTCGAAACAATCGCGACGATCATGATGATGATGAGCGGTATCGTTGCGAGCCGCGTCAACAGCCCGACGATCAGCAGCGCGCCGCACACGGTCTCCATCACCCCGACAAAAGGACCGAGCAACTGCGGCCAGGGAATCCCGATCGTCGCGAACCGCCCGGCGCCGAGCTGCGCCGGAAACAGCAGCTTCTGCAGGCCCTCGGGAAAGAACACCACCAGGCCCACCATCAGCCGTATCAAGACGACCGTCCCATCGCCGCGGGTCCTCAGGATGTCGCGAAGAGCCACGGTCCATTGTCGAAAAGCGCCGTTGCTGCCGTCAAGACAGCGCGCCTACCGACTGTCGCTTGGGCTCCCCTGTCAACTCGCTGTATCGTTGCACCATGATCGTGGTTACCGGAGGCGCGGGCTTCATCGGCTCCAATATCGTCGCCGCCCTTGCCGCGCGGGATGAGCGGATCGCCGTATGCGACCGGCTGCGGCAGACCGATAAGTGGCGCAACCTGAACCGCGTGGCGCTTTGCGCGGTCATCCCCCCGGAGGCGCTGCTCGAGTGGCTACCGGCGCACGCCGCTCACATCGAGGCGGTCGTGCACATGGGCGCGATCTCCTCGACCACAGAGCGGGACGTCGATCTGATCGTGGAGGTGAACTTCCGCCTTTCGCAGGCGCTGTGGCGCTGGTGCGCACGCGCGGGCAAGCGTCTCATCTACGCTTCATCCGCGGCCACTTACGGCGGCGGTGAGCAGGGGTTCGACGACGATCCGCGGCGCTTGCCGCTACTGCGCCCGCTCAATGCCTACGGGTGGAGCAAACAGCTGTTCGATCGCTGGGTTGCGCTGACGCTCGCCGCGGGCGAGCCGAGTCCCCCGCAGTGGGTGGGACTGAAGTTCTTCAATGTCTACGGACCCAACGAGTATCACAAGGGAACGATGCGCAGCGTGGTCGCGCAGAAGTATCCGCTCGCAGCCGCCGGCCAGGCGGTGACCCTCTTCAAATCGCATCGCGACGATGTGGCCGATGGCGGGCAGAAGCGCGATTTCATCTACGTGCGCGACTGCGTCGAAGTGGTGCAGTGGCTGCTCGACCACCGCGGAGTGAATGGCCTCTACAATCTCGGCACCGGCCGCGCGCGCAGCTTCGCCGATCTGGCGCAGGCGCTGTTTGCCGCGCTGCAACGGCCCGCGCGCATCGAGTACATCGATACACCGGCCGCGGTGCGCGCGCACTATCAGTACTTCACCGAGGCGCGCATGGAACGGTTGCGCGAGGTCGGATACACCCGCCCGTTCACTTCACTCGAGGATGGGGTGGCGGACTACGTGCAGCGTTATCTCGCCCAACCTGATCCGTACCTGTAGCTGCCGCGGCCACCATGAGCATCCGCCACGTGATCCTCGATCGCGACGGGGTTTTGAACTACGACGCACCCGCAGGCAGCTACGTGAGTGAGCCGGCCGAGTTCCGCTGGCTGCCCGGTGCACTCGAGGGGTTGGCGCTGCTGCGCGGCGCGGGGCTGCGACTCTCCGTGGCCACCAACCAGGCGGGCGTGGGACGCGGCGTCATGAGCCTCGAGCAGCTGACCGCCGTCCATGCGCGCATGCAGGCCGAAGCCGCAGCCCATGGGGGTGCGCT
This sequence comes from Steroidobacteraceae bacterium, assembly GCA_035495655.1. Lineage (GTDB taxonomy): Bacteria > Pseudomonadota > Gammaproteobacteria > Steroidobacterales > Steroidobacteraceae > 13-2-20CM-66-19. Next base: position 30,256 of record DATJFM010000007.1, on the reverse strand, counting down.
CGATGCGGTACTCTACTGCCCGCACGCGCCCGAGCAGCGGTGCTCCTGCCGCAAACCGGAACCCGGTTTGATTGCCGCGGCGGTCGCGGCTTCCGCTATCCCGGCAAGTGAGAGCATCATGGTCGGCGACGATCAGCGGGATCTCGAAGCGGCGCAGCGTGCGGGGGTGGCGGCGGCGCTCGTGCGCACCGGCAAAGGGCGCCTCACTGAGGAGGTATTGCAGGATGCCGCTGTTCGGGTCTATGACAATCTGCCGCAGCTGGCGCGCGCCATCATTGGAATGAGTCATGACGATAGCTGACACGTTCGCCGATCACGCGGCGGTCACTGCACGCGCGGCACTCGAGTTGCCGCCAGTGCTCGAGCAGATCGTCGCCACGCTGCACAAGTGCCTGCGCGGCGGCGGCAAGATTCTCGCCTGCGGCAACGGTGGGAGCGCGGCGGACGCGCAGCACCTGGCAGCCGAGCTGGTCGGGCGCTTCCGCGATGAACGCCACGCGCTGGCGGCCATCGCACTCACCGCCGATACTGCGACACTCACCGCCCTCAGTAACGACTACGGCTTCGAGCGCGTGTTTGCGCGCCAGGTGGAAGCGCTGGCGCGCCCCGGCGATGTGCTCATCGCCATCAGCACCAGCGGTAACTCGCCGAACGTGCTGCACGCGGCGCAGGCGGCGCGTGCCTGCGGCTGCAGCGTGGTCGCGCTCACCGGTGCGGGCGGTGGCCGGCTCGCCGGTCACGCCGACCTCATCCTCAAGGCCCCCTCCCAGATCGTGGCGCGGATCCAGGAGGTGCACTCGCTCTCGATCCATGTCATCTGCGAGGCGCTCGATGAGCTCGTGCGAGCGGGCGAGGCGCGATGAGCGGCTCGTCCAACATCTCCGCGCTGCTCGCGCTTCCGGATCGGTTCGCCGATCTCCATCTCTGGGTGATCGGTGACCTGATGTTGGATGAGTACGTCACCGGCTCGGTCGAGCGTATCTCGCCCGAGGCACCGGTACCCGTAGTGCGTGCACAGGCGACCGAGCACCGCCTCGGTGGCGCCGCCAACGTGGCGCGGCAGATCGCGACGCTCGGCGCACGCGTCAGCCTCGCCGGCATCTGCGGAGCGGACGCTGCGGGGGAAGACCTGCTGCGGCTGTGTGCACAGGCCGGCATCGACACGAATGCAGTCCTGAAGCCCGAGGGTCGGCACACCACACGCAAGCTGCGCGTGGTGAGTCACAGTCAGCAACTGCTGCGCCTCGACTGGGAGGACATTCAGCCATGCGCGGCCGCTGTCTCTTTGCAGATGCTCGAGAAGCTCGCATCGAGCCGGCCGCCCGATGCCGTCATACTCAGTGACTATGCCAAGGGCGTGCTGACCCCTGACACCATCGCTGCGGTCGCGCGCGCGCGCGGGGCGGTTCCGCTCGTCGTCGACCCCAAGCACCGGGACTTTGCACGCTATCGTGGCGCCACGACCGTGACGCCCAACCTGCACGAGCTCGAGCTGGCATGTGGTCTCACCCTGTCGGCCGATGACACTGCCGGCATCGCCGCAGCAGCGCGCAGGCTGATGGCGAGCTCGGGACTCGAGTCGATGGTGGTAACCCTCGGCAACCGCGGCATGCTCGTGGTGCTTCCCGATGCGCCCGAGGTGTCCGTGCCCGCCATGCGCCACGAGGTGTATGACGTCACTGGCGCCGGCGATACGGCGATCGCCGTGCTCGCGCTCGCACTCGCTGCGAGCTCACCGCTGCTCGAGGCGGCGCAACTTGCCAATGCCGCGGCCGGCGTAGCGGTGTGCCAGGTTGGAGCCGTGGCAGTCTCGGCGGCCAGCATCCGCGATGCGCTCGCTGCTCACCCCGATGGCAAGCTGCTCTCGCGGCACGAGCTGGCGGCGCGCGCCGTCACCTGGCGCGCCGAAGGTAAGCGCGTGGTCTTCAGCAACGGTTGTTTCGATCTGCTGCACGCCGGTCATCTCGCGCTCCTCAGCCATGCGGCGAAACTCGGCGATGTGCTCGTGCTGGCGATCAACAGCGACGCTTCGGTGCGCCGGCTCAAGGGGGCCGAGCGTCCGCTGGTCCCGCAGGCAGAGCGCGCGGCGCTGCTCGCCGCGCTCACCTTCGTCGATGCGGTGACCATCTTCGACGAGGACACTCCGCTCGCGGTGTTGCAGACCGTCAAGCCGCACGTACTGGTGAAGGGCGGAGACTATCAACCCTCGGAAGTCATCGGGCGCGAGCTCGTGGAGGGCGCCGGCGGGCGGGTGGTGATCGTGCCGTTGACGCCGGAGAAGTCGACCAGCTCTCTGGTGGCACGCATTCGCGGCGCGCGCAACTGATGTGATGCACCGGCATCGACCGGTGGCCGCCTGCTGATGGAATCGTTCCTGGTATCGATCTCCACCGTGGCGGTTGCGGAGATGGGCGACCGCACGCAGCTGCTTTCACTCATGCTCGCGGCACACTACCGCAAACCCTGGCCGATCCTTGCCGGCGTGCTGTGTGCGACGCTCGCCAATCACCTGCTCGCAGGTCTCATCGGCGTGCGGCTGGGAAAGTTCCTCACACCGGCAATACTGGACGCGACGGTCGGCATCAGCCTGATCGGCATGGCGCTGTGGGCGCTCCGCCCCGATGCGCTGCCGCAGGAGAGTGGCACGCGTCCGGCCGGGGCCTTTATCGCGACACTGGTGGCATTCTTCATCGCCGAGATCGGTGACAAGACGCAGATCGCGACCGTGGCGCTGGCCGCCGCTTATTCCAACCTCACCATGGTGGTCGCCGGCACCACCGCCGGAATGCTGCTCGCCAATGTACCGGTGGTGTTCCTCGGCAAGGCCTTTTCCGACCGCCTGCCGTTGACGGCGCTCCACCGCGTGGCGAGCGCGCTCTTCGGGATTCTCGGCGTGCTCTTCATCTACCGTGCACTGGGTCACACGATGCACCCGTGAGGAGTCTGCTAAGCTCCGCGCCGCAATGCCAAGCAACGACCTGGAGGTTCTGCTCCGCTCGCGCGTTCCGATCGTTGTCGTCGAGTCGCGTGACGAAGCACGCGTCCTGAAGTCGCTCGCGAGCGCATGCGCGCTGCTCACTCCCCCCGGCGTTGCGCCCGCGACGTCGCCGTCACTGCGCACGCAGGGATCGCACAGCGCTTTGCCGCTCTTCCAGTGGACCGTGACCGACGGCTTGAAGCGGCTCGATGTGGAGCTCGGGCCGCCCTTGCGCATGCTGGCCCAGCCTGCCGATGTGCTCAAGCACATCCGTGCAACCACGCTTGCCGGCGCCTACGCGCTGCTCGACTTTCATCCCTATCTGAACGATCCCACCATCGTGCGGTTGCTGAAGGACATTGCGCAGGATTACGAGCGTTGCCCCCGCACCGTGGTGCTGATCGGCTACGAAATCGAGATCCCCCATGAGCTCGAGCACCTCGCGGCGCGCGTCGTGCTGGCGCTGCCTGACCGCAACGAGCGGCGGCAGCTGGTGGAGGAGGTAGCGCGGCAATGGATGCGCGCCAATCCCCGCCAGGCGGTGCGCATCGATGCACGCGCGCTCGAGCTGCTGGTGGAGAACATGAGCGGCCTGTCCGGTGCGGATACTCAGCGGCTCGCGCGCAAGGCGATCTATGAGCATGGCGCCATCCAGCTGTCCGATGTGCCGATGGTCATGCGCGCCAAGTACGAGATGCTCAACCGCGGCGGGGTGTTGCGCTATGAGCCCGACACCGCGCAATTGAGTGAGGTCGGCGGGCTGGTGAACCTCAAGCACTGGTTACAGAAGCGCTGTGCCGCCTTCGACGGCTCGGCACCCGAGCTCGATACCCCCAAGGGAGTGCTGCTGCTCGGCGTGCAGGGTTGTGGTAAGAGCCTCGCCGCGCGTGCCTGCGCGGGCATCTTCAACATCCCGCTGCTGCGCCTCGACTGCTCGGCGCTGTACGACAAATACGTCGGCGAATCCGAGCGCAATCTGCGTGAATCCCTGGCCTCGGCCGATGTACTCGCGCCCTGCGTGCTGTGGATCGATGAGATCGAAAAGGGCTTCGCCGCGGGCGACTCCGATGGCGGGGCCACGCGGCGCGTGCTCGGGGCATTTCTCACCTGGCTCGCGGAGAAGAGCACGCGGGTATTCGTGGTGGCCACCGCGAATGACATCAGCGCCCTGCCTCCGGAACTGGTACGCAAGGGTCGCTTCGATGAGATCTTCTTCGTCGACTTGCCGAATCTGAATACGCGCAGCGAGATCCTGCGCATCCAGGCCGCGCGGCGCGGGATCGCGCTCGAGGAGGAGGCGCTCGCGGCGCTCGCGCGGGCGAGTGAGGGATTCTCCGGCGCCGAGATCGAGCAGGCTATCGTGGCGACGCTTTACAGCGCGCGCGCCAAGCACACCGTACCCGATGCGCAGCTGCTGCGGTCCGAGGTTGCGGCGACGCGTCCGCTCGCGGTGGTAATGGCAGAGAGTGTGGCGGCACTGCGGGAGTGGGCGAAAGAGCGTACCGTGCCGGCGGATTGATTGCCTCGGTTCGACGCCGCGGCTGTGCACGCGCTGTCAGCTCACTTGTGCAGATCGTCGATCCAGCGCACGAGCTCCGGCACCTCGACCGGAGTGATATCGAGGTTCACGACGAGTCCCTGCTGCCCGCTGCGCGCCAGCACGCAGTGCAGCTCGAGCTCATCGCTCGCGTTGATCTCCTGGTGCGGCACGTAGGGTGGCACGTAGATGAAGTCCCCGGGCTCGGCTTCGGCGACGAATTCCAGCTGCTCGCCCCAGCGCATGCGCGCGAGCCCGCGCACGACATAGATGACACTCTCCAGATCACCGTGATGATGCGGTCCGGTTCGTGCCTTGGGATCGATGGTGACGGTGCCGGCCCACAGACGCGCCGCACCGCTGTTCCGCGTAGTCACCGCGGCGCGGCGAAACATGCCGAGTGTCTGCGGGGTGTTGTCGTCCAGCTCGGCGGAGCGGATGATCCTCACGCCCCGTGTGCGCCATCGGCGTGTGTTGCCGCTTTTCATGCGGAGTCTCCGGTTGACCGGCGAGGAAAGTACCATGAACCTGATGGTCCGGCATGCTGCGCAAGTACCGTGAGGATGAGAGTCCGATCGTCCAGCGAGCGTCGGATGGAGACGTCCGTGGTGCTCACCAACCCGCCTACGAAGCAGCCGCTCGTGAGCGCACAGCCGCGCGGCTCTGAGCCGGTGTTTTGCGAGACGGGCCCGACGTGAGCTATGGGGAGATGCGCGAGCTCCTGCTCGAGGCCGCGAGCCGAGCGGTGCGCTATCTCGAGGCGCTCCCGCAGCGGGAGGTGGGCCCGCAGCCTGGCGCGGTGGAGCGGCTGGTGAAGGCGCTCGATGTTCCCCTACCAACTCAACCGAGCCCACCCGGGGAGATCCTCGCCTTCCTCGATGCGCAGGGCTCGCCGGCGACCGTCGCGAGCGCAGGCGGCCGTTATTTCGGCTTCGTCACCGGCGGGGCGCTGCCCGTGACGGTCGCGGCGCAGTATCTCGCGGCAGGCTGGGATCAGAATTGTTTCAGTTTCATCAGCTCGCCCGCCATCGCTTGCTTCGAGGAGGCGGCGCTGCGGTGGCTGAAGGAAGCGCTCGGACTTCCGCCATCGGCCGAGGGTGCGCTGGTGACCGGTGCGACCATGGCAAATTTCACCTGCCTCGCCGCCGCACGAAACTGGGTGCTGCAGCGGCACGGTTGGGATGTCGATCGACAAGGCCTCTTTGGTGCACCGCCGCTCACGGTGGTACTGGGCGAGGAGGCACACGCCACGATCTATAAGGTCCTCTCGATGTTGGGGCTGGGACGCGAGCGCGTGCTGCGTGTTCCAGTGGACGCGCAGGGGCGCATGCGCGCCGAGCACATGCCAGCGGTTTCGGGACCGGCGGTGCTGTGCGTGCAGGCTGGAAACGTCAACTCTGGTGCGTTCGATCCCGCGCAGGAACTGATCGCCTGGGCTCATGAGTGCAATGCGTGGGTGCACGTCGATGGGGCCTTCGGGCTGTGGGCGCTGGCTTGCCCGCAAGAGGCGCCGCAGGCACGTGCGTTCGTCGAAGCCGACTCCTGGGCCATGGATGCGCACAAGTGGCTCAACGTTCCCTACGATTCGGGAATCGCGCTGGTGCGGGAGCGCGAGGCACTCGCGCGCGCCATGTCGATGAGCGGCGCCTATCTTCTGCCGAGCGAGCACCGCGACGCCATGAACTACACGCCCGACAGCTCACGTCGCGCACGCGCCATCGAGGTCTGGGCGGCGCTCAAGTTTCTCGGTCGCACGGGACTCGCGGCGCTCGTGGCCCGCAATTGCCGGCAGGCGCGGCGCATCGCCGCGGCGCTCGAGGCTGCCGGGGTCGAGGTTCTGAACGAGGTGGTGCTCAATCAGGTGGTGGTCGCCTTCGGCAACGATGCACAGACCCGGCGGGTCATTGCGGCCATCCAGAAGGGCGGTATCTGCTGGTGCGGCGGCACGCACTGGCAGGGACGCGCCGCGATGCGCATCAGCGTCAGCTCGTGGGCTAGCACGGACCAGGACATCGAGCGCTCCCTGGCCGCGATTATCGAAGCTCACCGGGGGGTTTGATCCGAGCCGCTCGGCGCGGAGCGCAGGCGCGGATGCAGAGCGAGCAGCCGGCGCACTTCCTCATCTTCCAGTTGTTCGAAGTGCTCGTACCACTCGCCGATTGCAAACATCATGGGCGGGATCGACAGGATGACGCACTCGTCCGCCTCGGTTTGCAGGAGTTGCGCAGCCTGCACCGACGCGACCGGCGCCGCCACCACGACTCGGCGAGCCTTGCCGGCGCGCGCGGCACGTACTGCCGCGAGCATGGTAGAGCCGGTGGCAAGGCCATCATCGACGAGGACGACCGTTTGGCCCGCGAGCTCGAGTGGCGCAAGTCCGGCGCGGTACACGGCCTCGCGGCGCAGCAGCTCACCACGCTCGACCGCAGCGACCCGATCGAAGGTCTGCGCGATGTCGGGAAAGTACCGCTCGATCGTGGGGTCTCGTACCACGATATCTCCCGAGGCTACGGCGCCGATGGCGAGCTCCGGCTGCCCGGGGAGGCCGACCTTGCGGACCAGCATGACATCGAGTGGAGCCTCGAGAGCCAGAGCGATCTCGTGCGCTATCGGCACGCCACCGCGTGGCAGCGCGAGCACCAGCACCGGCGCCGGCAGCTTCCTCTCCTTCAGCGCGCCCGCAAGCTCCACGCCCGCTGCCGCGCGGTCGGCAAATACCCGGGCAGTTGGGGCCATGGACTGCAATCTAGCCCTCGGGCGAGAAAAATGTCGTCATTACTGCCGTGACGCACAGAACGGTCGCGAGGAGGACGAATTCCGCGCCCACCACCTGCCGGAAGCGGCGCCCTGCGGTGCGATCGCCGAGGCGCAGAGCGGGTCCAAAGCGCCACCTGTTCATGGCCGCGAACAGCATCAGCACGCAGAAACCCACTACTTTTGCGAGCAGCAGCTCACCATACCGCCGGTGCAGCGCCGTCAGGTTCGGCAGCAGCACAGCTGCGAGGATGAGTCCGGCGAGGAGCAATACCGGCACGAGCCGCACCGCGCGCGCCGAGAATTCCTGCACGACAGAGCCTGCGGTCTGCGGTGGCTCCCGCGCGCTGACGAGGGAGAGCGGCAGCAGCGACCCATACCAGAAAGCGACCGCACACAGGTGCACGAGCAGAACCGGGCTCAGCAACCAGCGCACTGCCTCCTTCGAGGTGTGTCCGACGAAGGTGAACGAAGCCAGCACGACGACCACCCCGATGACCCCGGCGGTGCGTGCGGCCGTGCCTTGAAACCACAGGCCACCGACGATCAATACCAGGCCGAGCAATCGCCACGACAAGGTGGCACTGACGGCCGAGCGCAGGACTGTGCTCTGTAAGGCGGTATCGAACAATCCGCTCAGCTCGCCGCTCATGCGGGCTGCCTCCAGCAGATAGTGCGCGAGGCAGAGGGCGGCGGCGAGGAGCGCCGCGAGAGTCCCGATCCGACGCAGGCGGCGTTCGGTGTTCGGAAGCGGCTGCTCTCGAAGAGCGAGGAAGAGTGCGATCCCGGCCGCCTGAAACAGCGCAAGAAAACTCAGCGCACGCGAGGTAACGGAGAGGACATCGACAGCCATTCCTCAGGCACCGCCCCGCGGGGGCGCGGCTGACTCCACGACGGTGAAGTGCAACGTCCCCGGCACCACGTGACTGTCCTCGCCAACGGCCCGCCAGCTGAGGGTGTAACGGCCGGGTGCAAGCTTCGGAAGAGGCACGGTAATGCGAGCGGCCTTTTCCGCAGGCAGGGAAGTGAGTTTACGAGGCGCTTCACCGTTGCGCTGCAAGCTCATGGCGGTTATGCGTGCCGCCTCCGAGAAGCTCAGCACGATGTGCTCGGGCGCCTTGCCGGCACTGCCATCAGGGGGGACCGCGGCGGTGAGATGGGCATGTGCGTGCGCCGGCGCGACCAGCAGTAACAGCGCGCTGCCAAGAATCCACTTCATTACGCTCATGGAGGTACCTCCCGATGTGTTATGACACCGCTGGCGTTCACAACCAGAACCGGATGCCGGCCAGGAACTGAATGACGCTCGGATCCTGCCCCGAGTCACGCGCGAGCTCCGCTGTCTTGCCGAGCCGGCGTAACCAGGCCACCCCGAGATAGGGGGCACACTCGCGCCGGATCTCATAACGCAGTCGCATTCCAAGCTGTAGATCCGAAAAGCCCGCACCGATTTGCCGCTCCGGATCATCCTTACCGTACGCGTTCAGCTCGAACTCCGGTTGCAGAATCATGCGTTGCGTGAGCAGCAGGTCATACTCGGCGCGAAAGCGTCCCGCCGTGCGGCCGGCATCACCGACATAGGCGGTCGCCTCGATCTGAAAGAAATAGGGCGCGAGGCCCGCCACACCAAGTGCGAGCCAGTTGCGGGCAGGACCCTCGCCGAAATCGTGGCGCACACCCGCCTGCGCGCTCCACCAGCGGCTGAAGACCCGGTCCCAGAGAAGTTCCGCACGTGCATCCATCGTGACATCGCCGATGCGCAGGCCCTCGGTCTTGAACCATAGCTTGTTGTAATCCCCCCCGTACCAGCCCTGGACGTCCCAGGCCGGGCCATCGACGCCATCGCCCACTCGCCATTCGAACTGGTCCGCGACGAGCTTGCCGAAGACCGCGGTATCGTCCATGTCCATGAGCCGTGTCATGTCATGCTTGGACATTCCGGAGGATTCCGCGGCCGGTCTTACCGGAGTGCTCTGTTCTTGTGCACGTGCGGCGGTAGCCTGCAGTAGCACTCCGAGCGCCCCGAGGCTCGCGAGCGCCGAAGCCAGGGTCACGAAAGACCCTCGACGGCTACCTCACGAAACATTCCCGCCTCCATGTGGTAGAGCAGATGGCAGTGGTAAGCCCAACGGCCGGGTGCGTCGGCCGTCACGAGATAGCTCAGGCGCTGCGCGGGCTGCACGCTGACGGTGTGTTTGCGCACCAGAAAGGCACCGTCCTGGCCCTCGACCTCGCTCCACATGCCGTGCAGGTGGATCGGGTGCGTCATCATCGAATCGTTCACCAGCACGATCCGCAGCCGCTCACCGAACACGAACTGCAGCGGCTGCGCCTCGGAGAATTTCTGGCCGTTGAAGGACCAGACGAATCTCTCCATGTGGCCCGTGAGATGCAGCTCGATGTCCCGTCCTGCGTCGCGCTTTTCGATGGGTCCGCCGAGGGTGTGCAGATCCGCATAGCTGAGGACGCGGCGACCGTTGTCCCGCAGACCGGGCCCTGGATCATCCAGTCGCGCGCTGGGTTGCGCCGCCACCATGTCGACCATGGGCCCGAACTCGACAGGTGCATGCGCGGAATGCGCCATACCGCCCGGCATCCCCGGCATGTCGTGTGCCATTCCCATGTCATGCATGGTGATGAGCGTACGCGGCTCGAGCGGCGGCACCTCGGCCGCCATTCCGGCCTGTGGCGCGAGCGTGCCGCGCGCATAGCCCGAGCGGTCCATGGATTGCGCGAAGATGGTGTAAGGCTCTTCGGCGCTCGGCGTCACCAGCACGTCGAGCACCTCGGCCGTGCCGATACGAAACTCATCGACCGTGACCGGCTCGACATCCTGACCATCCGCCGCCACTACGGTGAGCTTCAGTCCCGGGATCCGTACGTCGAAGAAACTCATCGACGAGCCGTTGATGAAACGCAGGCGGACACGCTCACCGCGCCGGAAGAGTGCGGTCCAGTTGCCTGCAGGAGTTACCCCGTTCATGAGGTAGGTGTAGGCGGTGCCCCCGACATCAGCGAGGTCGGTCGGATCCATGCGTGCGTGGCCCCACATGCCGCGGTCGGCGAGCGCCTCCCGCAGCCCCCGGTCGCGAACCTCGGCGAAGAAATCCCCGGCCGTGCGCTTGCCGAAATTGAAGTAGCCGCTCTGATGCTTGAGTGTCGCGTAAAGCCACTCGGGGTCGGCATCGCTCCAGTCCGACAGCAGCACCACATGCTCGCGATCGCTTCCGTGCCGCTCCCCCTCCAGCGGGTCGATGACGATTGGGCCGTATAGCCCGGTCTGCTCCTGGAAGCGTGAGTGCGAGTGGTACCAGTAAGTGCCGGACTGTCTCACCTTGAAGCGGTATACGAAAGTACTGCCGGGGTCGATGCCGGCAAAGCTCAATCCCGGTACGCCGTCCATGTCGGCCGGCAGCAGGAAGCCGTGCCAGTGAATGGAACTGCGTACCTGCAGCCTGTTGGTTACGCGGATCGCGACCGTGTCTCCCTGGCGCATGCGCAGGAGCGGCCCGGGCACCAGACCATTGACCGCTGTGGCGATGCGCTCGCGGCCGGTGAAGTTCACTGCGGTCTCACCGATCGACAGATCGAACTCGGGACCTACGAGGACCGGGTGATCCCGGTCCGCGGCCCTGCCTGGCCAGGAGCGCAGCGATGCGAGCGATAGCGCACCGCCGGCGATGCCCTGTACGAACCGGCGACGCGAGATGGCCGGTCGTATCACGCGCGGGGACTCATGATCCGCAGCACCGGTTGGCGGCCAGAAGCAGCGAGTAGGTAAGCCAGCCGCTAAGCGCGGGTAACCGTCCGAGCACTGGCAAATGTATCGGCGAAGCGCGCGACATCGTCCCAGTCCGTCAGCTCGTAGTCATTATGGGTATCGGTGGGGGCACCCCTGCGATAGGCCTTGTATTTCATCACATAGCGCGTGAGGAAGCCGTAGGCGCTGTAGCGAAAGGCGCCGGCGGCATGATGGACGAGTTGTGGCCTCCAGCCGCTCGCCTGCTCGAAATTCGCCACACACTTCTCGAGGCCGCCAATATCGTCAGGCTCGTGACCAGCGGCGGAAAGGGACACGGATAGGAAGGCATTGGCGCGCTCGCTGATCGCGGCACGGTGCCTACGGACGAACTCGATCACGGCGGCCTGATAGCGTCCCAGGTGCACCGATGCCGCGATCAAAACGGCATCGAACCCCCCTGGATCGAGCAGCGCGCGCACCCTGCAGGCATTTATGTTCGTGACTCGGTGTCCTTGCCTGCTGAGACGCTCGCTGATGAAGCTGGCGATCTTCTCGGTCTGACCTTCAGTCGTGCCGTAGACCACCAGGATCTGCATGCACTACCTAGCAGGTCACGAGATCGGTGTGACCGAAGCCTTTGGAGTAATCGAGCAGCGAGATCACGGTTGGCAGCACGCGAAATATGCGCACTTCGGCGAACTTCGGCAGCGGCAAGGGGAGGGAGATCTGCGGTGGATACTTCTGCATCAGCAGGCTGAGGGCTTTCTCCCCCTCGGATGGATCATCGACCACCTGAGCCCGGGCACCCATCGAGACCCCGGTGATATCCATCACTTGTGGCGTGTCATGATCGATTGTCAACGAGACCCGATTGTCTCGTGCGATGTTCGCCGCCTTCTGACTATCGAGTCCGCAGAGAAAGTAAAGCCTCAGGCCCTCGTTCGCGTAACCGACCGTGGTCGCCTGCGGCCAGCCATCCTCCCTCAGCGTGGCGATCGTCATGATGCGGTGCTGATCGAGCAGTCGCAGAATCTTCGCGCGTATCGCTTCGTCCACGGATAATCGTCCGGCTGACATCTGCGCGGCAGCCACTGCGCAGGACACCACTTAGGCTGCCACCCGCGGCGCCCGGATTCCATACGCGCAAACACATATTTGCGTCGGCCGATGAGACCAGCCAAGCCAGTTACGAGCGGCTGATGCGCGGGAGACCGGCGTCCGCCGCCGCCAGGTGACTGATGGCGGACCAGTCGAGGTTCTCGCCTCCCTGCGCCAGCAGCCGCAGGAAGCGCTCGTTCAGCAGACTGCCGATGGGCATGGGGACGCGCAGCGCTTCCGCCGCCGCGAGCAGCAGGCGAACGTCCTTGTGGCCGAGCGGCGCCGCGAACCCCGCGGGCTCGAACTTGCTCTGTGCGATCAGTGCGCCGTAAGTTCGATAGGCTGGGGCCGGAAACAGCGTGGATGTCAGCAGCTCCACAAATGCACCCGGCTCGATACCGCCTTTGGCGGTGAGCGTGAGGGCTTCGCCGAGTGTCTCGATCGTCGCGGCGAGCATGAAGTTGCCGGCGAGCTTCACGAGACTCGCGTCCGCCGGTTCCGTGCCGAACGGGAAGGTTCGTTGCCCCATACAGTCAAAGAGTGGCTGGCAGATCCTGGTCGCGTCGGCAGCGCCGGCCGCTACGATGAAGAGCTTCGCGGCCGCGGCCATATCCGGCCGGCCGAACACGGGCGCAGCAACGAACTTCTGTCCGGCCTGCTCATGCGCCTGATTGAGATCGCGCGTGAGCTCGACACTCACGGTGCTCATCGAGACGTGCACCGCACCGCGGCGGAGATTATCGATGATACCCTCATCGCCCAGTGCAACCCGGCGCAGCGCGCTGTCATCTGCGAGCATGCTGACGACGACCTCACCACCACAGGCATCCCCAACCGTGGCGGCCTCGCGTGCCCCGAGCTCAACGAGGGCACGGCGCTTGGCGGCGGTGCGGTTGAACACCGTCAGCTCATGTCCGGCGCGCAGCAGGTTGGCCGCCATGCCCGAACCCATGTGTCCAAGTCCAATGAATCCGACTTTCATACGGTGTGCCTCCAGGGGAGCGCTGCGCACCTGATGATACGACCGATGCCTGCCGGAGGTAACGCGACCTTGGACGTTCCAGCGACTGCTCACCGGCTTAGGAACGCAAGTGGAATCCGCGAGAGCTAGTCTTGGCAGGCGGCGTGCACAGCGGGCCGGAGACGGCGACAACGTGCGCACCGTCACTGCATTCGCCGCCCGTCCTGCCTATGGGGTGGGGGGTATGGTATATTCGCGGCCCCCCGGCCTGCGGCACCAGCGGCACACATGAGTCACCATCACGATCACTTCTCGTCGCATGCGGACCACGCTGGCCGCGCACACGATCATGACCGTGCCGCTGAACGCAGCGGTCGGCGACTGGTCGTTGCCTTTATCATGCTCGCGAGCTTCGCGTTGGTCGAGGCGGTCGGCGGCTACCTTGCCAATTCCATCGCGTTGCTCGCCGAGGCGGCGCACATGTTTGCCGACTCGGCGTCGTTGCTGTTGGCGGTGATTGCCGTGCGCGCCGCACGCCGGCCGGCAGATACGCGCCGTACCTACGGCCATCGCCGCTATCAACCGCTCGCCGCGTTCGTCAACGGACAGCTGCTGCTCCTGCTGACGCTATGGGTGATCTATGAGGCGGTGCATCGGCTGCTGCACGCTCCGGTGGTGAATGGCGGCTTGATGCTTACGATTGCGCTTCTCGGTGGCGGGGCGAATTTCGCGGCACTGCTCGCGCTCTCGGGGGGCAAGTCGCTCAATGAGCGCGGCGCCCGGGCTCACGTGATGAGCGATCTGCTCGGCTCTGGTGCAGCGAGCGTTGCGGCGATCGTCATTCTTCTGAGCGGCTGGACCATGGCGGATCCCCTCTTGTCACTTCTGATATCCATGCTCATCCTGCGCTCTGCCTGGGCGCTCATGCGGGAATCCGCCGATGTACTGCTGGAAGGGGCGCCGGCGGGATTCGATGTGTCGCACATCGAAGCGGAGCTTCTCGGCCACGTTCCGGGGCTCATCGGAGTGCATCATGTGCACGTGTGGACGATGACCGGGGAGCTGCCGACGGTGACCCTGCACGCGCATCTCGCGCGGGGCGCCGCCCAGGCTGATGCTCTGGTAGCGATCCATGCACGACTTGCACAACGGCTGAGGGTCGAGCACACCACGGTGCAGATCGAGGAGGAAGGCACCTGCCAGGGTGCCGACTGCGGTCGCGCCAGCTGAGCGACAGCAGCGTGCGCGGTCGGATTCTCCCTCAAGAAGTGACGGCAAATTCGCTCGGCAAACTACTGATTTAACACTTATTCTCCAGGCAACTGAGAGCGGTGAACGTAGAGCTGGATCTCATAACCATCGGGCGCGTGAGCGTCGATCTGTACGGACAACAGCTCGGGAGCCGCCTGGAGGATGTCGCCACCTTCGCCAAAGCCGTTGGGGGCTGCCCAGCTAACGTGGCGATCGGAGCTGCCCGGCTTGGGCTGAAGTGCGCACTCGTCAGTCGCGTCGGCGACGAGCCGATGGGCCGCTTCGTGCAGGAGCAGCTCACCCGCGAGGGCGTCGCGACGCGCGGCCTGCGCACCGATCCGCAGCGCCTCACCTCACTGGTGCTTCTCGGCGTGCGCGATGAGCAGAGCTTTCCGCTCATCTTCTATCGCGAGAATTGCGCGGATGGTGCGCTGTGTGAGCAGGATATCGATGAGGAACTCCTCGCTTCCGCAGGCGCCATTCTCGTCACCGGAACCCATTTTTCACTCGCGGCGGGCGCGCGCGCCCAGCACAAGGCGATCGAGATCGCCCGGAGGCACGCACGCACGGTCATCCTCGACATCGACTATCGCCCCAATCTCTGGGGCATCGGCGGGCACGGCGCCGGCGAGTCCCGCTATGCACCCTCCGCACGGGTGACGCGTGCACTCGCTGAGGTGGTGGGCGGTTGCCAGCTCATCGTCGGAACCGAAGAAGAGATGCAGATCGCCGGAGGCCATGACGATCCGCTCGAGTCGATCCGGCGCCTCCGCTCAATGTCCGACGCGGTGATTGTGTGCAAGCGCGGCGCACGCGGCTGTGTGGTGTTTGCAGGCCCGATTCCCACCAGCTTCGAGGAAGGTTTGGTCGTACCCGGACTCGATGTCGAGATCTACAACGTTCTCGGAGCGGGCGATGCCTTCCTTGCCGGGTTCCTGAGCGGTTACCTGCGCGGTGCCACCCACGAGGAGAGTTCGCGCCGCGGCAATGCCTGCGGTGCGCTGGCGGTGTCGCGTTTGCTGTGCTCGCCGGAGTTTCCGACGCGCGCAGAGCTCGAGCATTTACTAGCGTATGGCAGCGCGCAACGGGCTTTGCGTCAGGACGCGCAGCTCAACAATCTGCACTACGCGACGACCCGCCGCCCGCAGCCCGCTACGGTGCGGGCGCTAGCCATTGCAGGTGATTTGCAGTTGCAGGCCCTGAGCAGACCGATGGAGGTGCCGGCTGAAAGGCTCGAGCGGTTCCAGCAGCTCGCGGTGCAGGCTGCCGCAAGCCTCGCCGCGCGCCGGCAAGGGCTCGGAGTTCTGCTCGATGCACCTCGAGGCGGCCTCGCCTGGCGGGAGGCCCTTCGCAGTACGCTGTGGGTAGCCAGATCCGCTCATCGCGCGGGCTCGCGACCTCTCGAGTTTGCGTCCACCGATAGTCTGGCGCTCCGCCTGACGGAGTGGCCTATCGACAGCACCGTACACTGCCGCTGTGAGTGGCGCGCGGAGGACCCCTCTGACTGGACCGACACGCAAGAGCGCAGGCTCAAGCGACTTGCAGCGGTTTGTCGCACGCAGGGGCGCGGGTGGCTGCTGGAGATCGCAGGCGGCCCAAGCACTCCCTTTGCTGCCGAGGCGCTGGCACGCGTGCTCGTGCGCCTCTACTCACTCGACATTCGTCCGGACTGGTGGGCGCTCGAGCCGCAACCGAACCGCGAGTCCTGGGACCGCTGCGCCCGGGTGATCTCCGAAAACGATCCCTATTGCCGCGGCGTGCTCCTCACACTGGGCGTGCCTGCGGCCGCTCCCGCCACGTTGAGCGCCGGAGCCCGAGTTCCTCTCGTGCGCGGCTTCATTGCCGGCGGTAGCATACTTGCCGGCGCCGCCACGGCTTACCTCGCGGGTCAGCTGTCAGACGAGGCGACCGTGACCGAGGTAGCGGCGTGCTTCGAAGCTCTGGTCGAGGCGTGGGCCGCGTCGCGGGATCCAGAGCTCGACCCAAGCTAAAGGAGCGCGAATCGATGGCGCTGCGGCTCACGGTGGCACAAGCGCTGGTGCGGGCCATGGTCGCGCAGTGGACGCTCATCGATGGCGAGCAGCGTCGTCTGTTTGCCGGAGTCTGGGCGATATTCGGGCATGGCAATGTCGCGGCTCTCGGCGAGGCGCTCTACGCTGCGCGCGGGATGCTTCCCACATTCCGTGCCCACAACGAGCAGGCGATGGGTCACGCGGCCGTGGGCTTCGCCAAGGCCTCCTATCGGCGCCGCATGATGGCCTGCACGACCTCCATCGGTCCGGGAGCGACCAACCTCACGACTGCCGCGGCAGTAGCCCACGTGAATCGGCTTCCGCTGCTTCTGTTGCCGGGCGATGTGTTCGCCACGCGCGCACCGGATCCTGTGCTGCAGCAGGTCGAGGACTTCACCGACGGACTCGTGACGGCCAATGATTGCCTGCGGCCGGTATCGCGCTATTTCGACCGTATCACGCGGCCGGAGCAGCTTCTCAGCGCTTTCAACCGCGCTCTGCAGGTGTTGACCGACCCCGCGAAATGTGGCCCCGTCACGCTCGCGCTCTGCCAGGACGTCCAGGCCGAGGCGTTCGATTGGCCCGACAGCTTCCTTGCAGAGAAGTTGTGGACACTGCGCCGTCCACCGCCCGATGAGCACGAGCTCGCCGCAGCGGTGCAGGTGCTGCGCGTGGCACGGCGCCCCCTGCTCGTATGCGGCGGCGGCGTGTTGTACGCGGAAGCCGGCGACGAGCTACGCGCTTTCTGCGAGCGCCACGGCGTGCCGGTCGGAGAAACGCAGGCCGGCAGATCGGCGCTGCCCGCGAGCCACCCCTTGAATCTCGGCGGCATCGGCGTCACCGGCAGCGCAGCCGCGAACGCACTCGCACTCGATGCCGATCTGATTCTCGCGGTGGGTACGCGCCTGCAGGACTTCACCACCGGTTCCGGCACGCTGCTTCCAGGCAAGGGTCGCCGGCTGATCGGACTGAACGTGCAGGCATTCGACTCCTGGAAGCATGACGCGCTGCCGCTCGTCGCGGATGCGCGTGAAGGATTGGCGCGCCTCAGCGCAGCGCTCGCGGAGTGGCGCGCCGAGCGCACCTGGACGGAGCGGGCCCAGGCGGAACGCGATGCCTGGCAGCGTGTCGCGGCGAGTTTCACTGCCGGGGGCAAGGCTCGGCTGCCGTCCGACGCGCAGGTGATCGGTGCCGTGCAGCGCGCGGTACATGAGTCGGACATCGTGGTGGGCGCCGCGGGGGGCCTCCCCGGTGAACTGCACAAGCACTGGCGCGCGGAGCGAGCCGGTGGCTACCACCTCGAGTATGGCTACTCCTGCATGGGCTACGAGATTGCCGGTGCGCTAGGAGTGAAGCTCGCGCATCCGCAGCGCGAAGTGATCGTGATGGTCGGTGATGGGTCGTATCTCATGCTCAACAGCGAGATCGCGACCTCCGTGCGCATGGGGGTAAAGCTCATCATCGTGCTGCTCGATAACGGCGGTTTCGGCTGCATCGAGCGTCTGCAAGGCGCGACTGGCAATGCGAGTTTCAACAATCTCATCGCGCACGAGACACTCGCGGACATCGACCTGCTGGCGCATGCACGCAGCCTCGGAGCGCATGCGCGGCACGTGTCGGGGCTCGGCGCGCTCGCCGAGGCGCTCGATGAGGCGCGTAGGGCGGAGCGCACCACGCTGTTGCTCATCGAGACCGATCCCGCGGCGAGCACCACGGCGGGTGGTTACTGGTGGGATGTCGCGGTGCCGGAGGTTTCCGAGCGGGCGGAAGTGCGCGCGGCACGTGAGCGCTACATGCGCGCACGGCGTGCACGCACGGACGATGTCCCATGAGCATTCGTTTCGGCGCCAACCCGATCATTTGGTCGAATGACGACATGCGGGAGCTCGGCGGAGAGATCACGCTCGAGACCTGTCTTGCGCAGGCGCGGCAGATCGGTTTCGAGGGAATGGAGCTCGGCCACAAGTTCCCGCGCGATGCGCGTGAGCTCGCAGCCGTGCTCGCGCGCTTCGGGCTCGCCTGCGTTTCGGGCTGGTACTCGGCACAGCTGCTCACCCGCAATGTGGCGGCGGAGCTCGCGCAGCTGCGGCCGCATCTCGAGCTGCTCAAGGCACTTGGCAGTGGAGTGCTGGTGTTTGCCGATGTGAGTGGCGCCATCCATGGAGACCGCACCCGTGCCCTCGCGCAACGGCCACGGCTCGCGGCCGGAGACTGGCGCGAATTTGGTCGCCGTCTCACACAGGTAGCCGGCGCGACTGCGGCGCAGGGCGTGCAGCTCGCCTACCACCCCCACATGGGCACGGTGGTGCAGAGCGAAGCCGACATCGACACGCTGATGGAGATGACGGGAGCCGAGGTGGGGCTGCTGCTCGATACGGGCCACGCGCGCTTTGCCGGTGGCGACCCGTCTGGACTGGCGCGGCGCTATGCCGCGCGTGTGCGGCACGTGCACGCCAAGGACGTGCGCGCGCAGGTGGCCGAGCGCGCGCTGCGCGAAGACTGGAGCTTCCTGCACGCGGTGGTGGAGGGGGTGTTCACGGTTCCGGGCGATGGCTGTGTGCCATTCGATCGTGTGTTCCAGGAGCTGCGCAGCTACTCGGGCTGGATCGTGCTCGAGGCGGAGCAGGATCCAGAAAAGGCGGATCCCCTCAGCTACGCCACACTCGGACTACGGAACCTGCGCCGACTCGTGGCGGAGAACATGCGATGAGCCGATCGTTGCTGGTGAAGCCTGATCTCTCACCTGAGGCGCAGCAGGTGCACCGCGTCACCCCGGCGAGCGCAGGGTGGCGCTACGTCGGGTTCGAGGTATTCGATCTGCCATCGGGCGGCGCGCTCGAGCGCAGCGTGGAAGGTCGCGAGCAGTGTGTGGTGCTCCTTTCAGGGCGCGCAGCCGTGCGCGTCGGGACCCTCGACTTCGGCACTCTTGGGTCGCGGCGTACGCCGTTCGAGGGCAAACCCTTCGCGGTTTATGTGGCCGCAGGTGCGGCGCTGAGCGTGACGGCCGCATCGAGCTGCGAGCTGGCAGTGTGCTCGGCGCCCGCCAAGGGAGCCGTGCCGTCGCGGCTCATCCGGCCCGAGGAGGTGGGCGAGGAGGTGCGCGGTACTGGCACCAACACCCGCTACATCCGTAACGTGCTTGCCGCGAGCGCGCCGGCAGAGTCTCTGCAGGTGGTCGAGGTCGTGACACCGGGAGGGCACTGGTCGAGCTACCCACCCCACAAGCACGACATCGACCAGCCCGGCGAGACGCAACTGGAGGAAACCTACTACCACCGGCTGGCGCGCCCCGGGGGCTTTGCGTTTCAGCGCGTTTATACCGCGGACCGCACGCTCGATGAGACCATGACGGTGGAGGATCGCGATGTGGTGCTGGTGCCTCGAGGCTACCATCCGGTGAGCGCTGCACACGGATTCGATCTGTATTATCTGAACGTCATGGCCGGGCCTGTCAGACGCTGGCAGGTGTCGCAAGCCCCGGGTTATGAATTCCTGACTCCGCGCCCTGAGCGCGGCGCACACCATTCATGATTGTAAGGCACACATTCCAGTGGTCGGCGTAGCGGTACTTGGATGCGGCCGCATCGGCCGCATCCATGCGGCGAACCTCGCACGCCACCCGCGCGCGCAGCTCGCGGCGGTGTT
Source organism: Steroidobacteraceae bacterium (assembly GCA_035495655.1). Classification (GTDB taxonomy): domain Bacteria; phylum Pseudomonadota; class Gammaproteobacteria; order Steroidobacterales; family Steroidobacteraceae; genus 13-2-20CM-66-19. Next base: position 10,279 of record DATJFM010000007.1, on the reverse strand, counting down.
CGATATCGAGAACGAGACCGCCCGGCAGACGGCCAAGGACCTCGGCGTGAAGTGCGCCGCAAGTCTCGAGGAGGTATGCGCCGACCCTGCGATCGGAGCCGTCGTGGTGGCGACACCGACGGACACACATGTCCCCCTGATAGTGGCCGCCGTGAAGGCCGGCAAGGCGGTGTTCTGCGAAAAACCGATCGATGTGGATCTCGAGCGGGCGCGCTCGTGCTGGCGGGAAATCGCACCGCACCGGCCGAGACTGATGATGGGTTTCAACCGCCGCTTCGATCCTTCCTTCAGGGCATTGCGGGAGCGCCTGCACCGTGGGGAGATTGGCCGGCTCGAGCTGATCATCATCACCAGCCGTGATCCAGCCCCGCCCCCGCTCGCCTACATCCGCAGCTCCGGCGGGCTGCTGCGCGATATGACCATTCATGACTTCGACATGGCGCGTTATCTCGCCGGCGATATCAACCAGGTGCAGGCCTTTGGTGCCAACCTCGTGGACCCGAACATCGCGAAGCTCGGCGACATCGATACCTGCACGGTATCGCTGCGGTCGAAATCCGGCGCGCTGCTGCAGATCAACAATAGCCGCCGCTGCGTGTACGGCTACGATCAGCGTATCGAGGCCTTCGGCGCGAAGGGCATGCTGCAGGCTGGCAACCAGCGCGCCACCTCCGTGGAGCATTCCGGTGAAAGTCACACCGCCGCGCGCGATCCGATACTGAATTTCTTCCTCGAGCGCTACGCGGAGGCGTACCGGGCGGAGCTCGATGCGTTCATCCAATCACTGGAGGAGGGCGCTGCGCTCACGCCGGACTTCGCCGACGGGCTCGAGGCGCTACGGCTCGCGCTGGCGGCGGAGGACAGCCTCCGTACCCATCAGGTCGTGGCTCTCAGCTGACGGCGCGCGGATCGCGTGCCCGGCGCCGGTACTGGTCGGCAATCACAGCGGCCACGATGATGCCGCCCTTGACGATCTCCTGGTAGTACGCGTCGACCCGCAGGAAGGTGAAGCCGGAGGTCACCACACCGAGAATGAGTGTGCCGATGACCGTGCCCGTAATCCGTCCCACGCCGCCGGCGAGTGAGGCGCCCCCGATCACTGCGGCGGCGATCGCATCCAGCTCATACATCATGCCCATGCCCGCCTGACCGGACTCGGCGCGCGCCGAGGTCACTATGCCGGCGAGCCCTGAGAGCACTCCGGCAATGGTGTACACCGCGAGCAGATGGCGTGGGACGTTGATACCCGAGACCCGGGCAGCGTGGGGATTCGAGCCGATCGCGTAGGTGAACTTCCCATAGCGCGTGTAGCGCAGCGCGATGTGAAAAATGAGCGCGGTCGCCAGGAAGATGACGACCGGCACCGCACCGCTGCCAATGTTGGCATAGGCGTCGGTGAGCAGGCTCACCGGCTGTCCGCGCGTGTACCACTTGGCGAGCCCGCGCGCGCTCACCATGACCCCAAGCGTGGCGATGAAGGGTGGAATGGAGGTGCGGGCGATGAGACTGCCATTGAGTAGCCCGGCCGCGGCGCCAACGGCGAGACCGGCCGCGACCGGTACGACCACCGGCAGATCGATGAGCGAGGGATAAACGGGATGCACGGCGTCCGTGGATTGCGCGAGGCTCGCGGCTACCATCGCGGTGAGCGCCACCACGGACCCGGAGGATAGATCGATCCCGCCCGTAATGATCACCTGCGTCACGCCGATGGCAATGATGCCGATCACCGACACCTGCAGAATCATGATCACCAGGCGCTGCTCATTCAGCAGGAAGCTCTGCCGCACGAACATCCAACCCAGCAGCTCGAAGAGCAGCGCGAGGCCGAGCAGCACCAGCAGGATGCTGGCCTCGGGCGGCCACCTGCGCTCCGGCCGCACCGGAGGTGAGGTCACCGTTTGCTGCATCAGAGCCTGAGGCACGCGCTCTCCCTGATCGCTAGTGCGCGGCGAGCGCCATGATCTTCTCCTGATCCGCGTGCGCGCGCTCGAGCACGCCCGTGACCGCCCCCTCCTGCATTACCATGATGCGGTGGCTCACGGCGAGTATCTCGGGCAGCTCGGATGAGACCATCAGCACGGCAGCTCCCTGCGCGGCGAGCTGCGCGATGAGCTGGTGAATTTCGGCTTTGGCGCCGACATCGATGCCGCGTGTCGGCTCATCCAGGATGAGAATGCGTGGACCGGTGAGCAGCCAGCGGCCGATGAGCACCTTCTGCTGATTGCCGCCCGATAGGTATGCGATCGGCTCTCGCAGGCTCGGTGTCTTGACGCGCAACCGCCGGCTCATGTCCGCGCAGGCTTGCGTGACTGCGGGGCCGCGCACGAACCCAAAGCGCACGAAGTCGCGGTTGAGTGCGGCGATCGCGAGATTCTCGAGCACATCGAGCGTGAGAAGGCAGCCGGTCTCCTTGCGGTCCTCGGTGAGCAAGGCCATGCCGCACGCCACGGCGGTGCCAGGGGAATCGACTCTCACTTCGGCGCCATCGATCCAGATGTGGCCGCTGCTTGCCGGTGTCACGCCGAAGAGCGCTTCGGCAAGCTTGCTGCGACCGGCGCCGATCAGCCCCGCGACCCCGAGAATCTCGCCCGCATGCAGCTCGAAGCTGACGTCGTGGAAGTGAGGACGGAGGGTAAGCGCACGAGCGGCGAGGCGCACCGCGCCGGGTGCAGCCCGGCCGTGCGGAGATGCCTGCGTGAGCTCGCGTCCAACCATCATGCGGATGATCTGCTCGCGCGTGAGGTTGCCTGGCCGCTCGGTGCCGATGTACCGGCCATCGCGCAGGACCGTGACCTCATCCGCGATCTCCTCCAGCTCATCCATCCTGTGGGTGATATACAGCACCGCCTTGCCCTGCGATGTGAGCTCGCGGATGATCGCGAAGAGATGCGCCGTGTCGTGCTCACCGAGCGCCGAGGTCGGCTCGTCCATGATGAGGAGCTGCGATTCATAGGAAAGGGCTTTGGCGATCTCGACCATCTGCCGGCCCGCGATCGAGAGGCTGCGCACCTCGGCCTCCGGCGCGAGGTCGATCTGCAGGCGCTCGAGCAGCAGGTGAGTGCGGCGATGGAGCTCACGATGGTCGATCATGCCGAGAGCTTTGAGGGGTTCGCGGCCGATCCAGATGTTCTCGGCGACGGTCATGGAGGGCATCAGGTTGAGCTCCTGATGGATCATGGCGATGCCGCTCTCGAGCGCTCGCCGTGGATCACCGAGGGTCAGCGTGCGTCCTGCGAGACGCACCTCGCCCGCATCCGCCGTGACGATTCCGGCGATGATCTTCATGAGCGTCGACTTGCCGGCCCCGTTCTCGCCGATGAGCGCGTGCACCGTGCCCTTGCCAACCTGCACGGATACATCCTCGAGCGCCGCAACTCCCGGATAGCTCTTGCTGATGTGGCGCACCTCGAGCAGATAGCCAGCGGGCACGTGCGCGGCCTCGAGATGCATATGGGTCAGTGCCGGCCGAGGTAGGTCGAGAGCGTCGCGGGTGTCACGAGCTCGAATGGCACCCATTCGAAGCTCGCGACCTTCTCGCCGTGGGCGAGCTTGAGTGCCGTGTCGATGGCGCCTGCGCCCTGACCGGCGGCATTCTGAAACACCGTCACCTTGAGGTACCCCGCCTTCATCGCGGCGAGTCCGTCCGCGGTCGCATCGATTCCCGCCACCACGGTGGCAGACAGCAGCCGCGCCTGCTTCAGCGACTGGATCGCACCGATCGCCATCTCGTCATCGTTGGCGACCACCGCCTGCGGGCGCAGCCCCGCGCTCAGCCAGTTGCTCATGAGATCGGCGGCCTCGGTGCGCTTCCAGTTGGCAGCCTGCTTGGCGAGCACCCGGATGCCGCGGCATTCGGGGCGGCTGATCACATCGTAGACGTCCTGCGTGCGCTGGCGGGTCGACTGGTTGGTCAACTCGCCCATCATGATCACGATGTCGCCTTTGCCGTGCAGCAGCCGGCACACCTCCAGCATCTGCAAGGTCCCCGACTGGGTCTCATCGGATCCGACGAAGGCGACGCGCGGCGGCAGCCGCTTATCCCCGGGCAGCCGGTTCACGTACACGAGCGGAATGCCGGCGCGCGTGGCGAGCCGTGTCATGCGCGGGGTCGCATCCGTGTCCACGGGATTGACGATGATGGCGTCCACCTTCTGCGCGAGGAAATTCTCGAGCTGATTCAGTTGCCGTCCGATGTCGCTCTGCGCGTCTTCGAACTGGACGCCGGCGTTCAGCTGCTGCGCCCGCGCTTTCATGCTGGCGCGCACAGCGGTGAGAAAATTGTCATCAAACGAAGCCATCGAGACGCCAAGCGTCGCCGCCGGCGAGCCGTACAGCGCCGGCAGCATGGCGGCAAGCAGCGCGAAGGTCGTACGCTTCACCATCGCGTGAAGTCTAAGCGGCAGACCGGGCAGATGCGACTGGATGACGTCCGCGATGGGCTTTGTTAGTGTTCGTGCGCCGTTGGCGCAACTGCAGGAGCGTAGCGCGCGGTGAAATACCTGCCGCTCATCTGGTCGGGTCTGTGGCGCAAGCCCGGTCGCACCGTCCTCATCTTTCTCCAGGTCAGTGTGGCCTTTGCGCTCTTTGGCGTGCTGCAGGGTCTGAAAACGGGCGTTGCGCACGCCGTCGCCGCAGCGCGCGCCGATCTGCTGATTGTGCACAGCCGTCTGAGCCTCATCATGCAACCGCTTCCGTACGGTCTGCTCGAGCAGATCCGCACGGTTCCCGGAGTAAAGGTGGCGGTTCCCGTGGAGCTGACCCAAGGTACCTATCAGAAACCCGACCAGGGGGTTGGGGTCGTTGCCCTCACCCCCGAGGCGGATTGGCCGGCCGCCTTCACCTTCACGATCGCGCCGCAATACCTGGCCGCTTTCCGCAAATCGCGTACTGCGATGCTGGTGAGGGATCTGACGGCGCAGAAGTACGGCTGGAAGGTCGGCGATCGCATTCCCCTCAAGCTACCCGTGGCACAGCAGAACGGTTCGACCGACTGGGCATTCGATGTCGTCGGCACATTCACCGACAGTGACATCGGTGGCGGCCGCTACATCGTGATCGTGAGCTATCCGTATCTCGATGAGGCACGGCTCACCGGCAAGGGCACGCTTAATCACTTCAATGTGGCGATCACCGACCCGAAGCTCGCACCCCAGGTAGCCGATGCGATCGATGCGCGCTTCGCCAATTCATCGCACGAGACCAAGACCGAATCCTTGCGCGAGATGGCGCAGGCATCGATGCAGGCCATCGGCGACTTCGACTTCCTCATCCGCGCGGTGGTGGGTGCGGTGCTGGTCGCGCTGTTGTTCGCCACCACGGCCATGATGGTGCAGTCGATACACGAACGCACACCGGAGCTGGCTGTGGTCAAGACCCTTGGTTTCTCGGATCGAGCGGTATTCCTGCTGGTACTCGCCGAGGCACTGTCGGTGTTCCTGAGCGGTGCCGTGTGCGGGCTCGTGCTGGCCACACTCGCGCTGCCTGTCGCGGCGCGTTTCGTCCTGGGGCTCTCCATGCCGGGCGCGGTGATCGTCATCGGGCTGGCGCTCGGAGCGCTGGTAGCGGTGATCAGCGCTGCTGTTCCTGCAGCGCTCGCTGCGAGGCTTCGGGTCGCCAGCGCACTTGCCGGTCACCGGGCCGCATGAACTTCATCCGCCAATTTGTTGCGCTGCTGCGCATGAGCCTTGCCGGGACGCGGCAGCGCCTCGGCTCGGTCCTTACCATCATCATCGGCGTCAGCTGCGCGGTCGGGGTTCTGGTCTCGATGCTGGCGATGGGGAGCGGGGCGCGGCGGCAAGTGCTGGCCGGAGCTCACGAGGACCGGGTGGTGGTGAACAGCCTCGGCGCCAGCGGCATCCAGAGCAGCATCCCCCGTAATGAGGCCGACACCGTGCGCGATCTGCCTGGGATCAGAAAAGGCAAGGACGGGAAGCCCATGGTCGAGTTTCAGTCCGTGGTACCGATCGAAGCCCGGCGCCGCGTCACGGGTAGGCGGATCTTCTTTCCGCTCGTTGGGGTCACCGACAACCCATCCGCGTCGGACCCGGAGCTACACCTGACGGAAGGACAGGTGTTTCGGCCAGGCCTGCACGAGCTCATCGCCAGCCGCCCATGCCTACGTCAGTTCAGTGGATTCGAGATCGGCGACGAGCGCCCGATCGGCGGTGTCGACTGGACCGTTGTCGGGCACTTCGAGCAGGGAGACTCACAGCAATGCGTCGTGCTCGCGGACGCCGAGATCCTCATGTCCACCCTCCACAGCAATTCCTACACACAGGCAACGGCGACACTGCAGACTCCGGCAGATTACGCGGTCCTGCGCCGCGCGCTCGAGAGCAATCCGACGCTGCACCTGGAGGTGCGTCACGAGCGCGAGGCACGCGAGGAGGGCATCCGGCAACTGAACGGCCTGCTCAATTTCGCCGCCTACTTCGTGGGCTCGATCATGGCGGTCGGAGCGACACTCGGTGCGGTGAATTCGCTTTATACGATCATCGACTCGCGGCGCCGCGAGATCGCGACGCTGCGTGCACTCGGCTTCGGCTCAGCCCCGGTGGCCGCGGCGATACTCTGCGAGTCGATGGTGCTGGCGCTGCCGGGCGCGTTGCTCGGCGTGCTGCTCGCGCGCGCACTGTTCCATAACATGGCGGTGAGTCCCTTCGGTTTCAGCTTCCTGCTCGATGTCACCCCGCGGCTCGCGGTGATCGGTGTGCTGTGGGCGCTCGCCATGGGACTCCTCGGCGGGCTGCTGCCCGCGCTGCGGGCCGCGCGGGTGCCGGTAACCACGGCGCTCCGCGCCACCTGAGTCGGCGGATCCGGGAATGCCACGCGTACTCCGCGAAGCCGCACTCGGAAGCACCGCGCGATTGTGGCCAAGCACGATTCGGCGCACCGCATGGGTGCTCGCGCTCGTTGGGGTGTTGTGGGTGCCGGCGGTGCAGGGAGCGGCCGCCGCGACCGCCAAAGCGATTCCGGATCCGGCGAAGACCCGCGCCTATATCGAGCATGCCTGGAGCACCCTAACACGCTCGATGACGGACTGCGCTTCGCTCGTAGATCCGAAAGTGGCGACCCGCCCCGTGCTCTACCTGCCGGCGGAGTTCCCCGTGCCGGCGGAGCTCGCTCCGGTGCGCGAGCGCTGTCACATCGACGTGCGCAGCCTGCCGCGAGTCATCGGGCAGCTTGGCGATGTCGATGCCACGCGACTTCCAGTGCAGGGGCTGCTCTACCTGCCCCATGCGTACGTGGTGCCCGGCGGCTTCTTCAACGAGATGTATGGCTGGGACAGCTACTTCATCGTGCTCGGGCTGCTCGCCGATCGGCGCAGCACGCTGGCGCGCGACATGGTCGAGAACGCTTTGTTCGAGGTCGAGCACTACGGCGGCGTGCTGAATGCCAATCGCACTTACTACCTCAGCCGATCACAGCCGCCACTACTGAGTGCCATGATCGTGGCGTTGCTCGGCGACAGCGCGAGCTTTCCGACTGCCGCCGAGAGGCTCGCATGGCTCGGGCGCGCCTATCCGCTCGCGGTGCGCAACCATGGTATCTGGATGCGGCCGGAGCATCACGCCGGCGCCACCGGCCTCGCCCGGTACCAGGATCTCGGTAGTGGCCCGGTGCTCGAGGCACGTGACAGCCGCTATTACCTCGGAGTGATTCGCTGGCTGCGCGCGCATCCCTCCGAAGATCCGGGTTACCTCGTCAAAGCGGTCCAGCAGCCTGATGGGGCCGAAGCGGCGCGTCTTGCGCAAACGAGCTGCGATGTGCGCTCCTCGATGGTCTGTGCCGGCGCCTGGCTCGATGGTTATCGGCTCACCGCCGACTACTATCAGGGCGACCGTGCGATGCGCGAATCAGGATTCGATATCAACTTCCACTTCGGTCCCTTCGGCGGCTCGACGCACCATTACGCCGGGGTGGGCTTGAACGGTCTGCTTTACCGTTATGAGCTCGACCTCGCCGATTTCGCACGCCAGCTTGGTAAGAGCGCCGATGCGGAGCGCTGGCGCCAGCTGGCCGCCGCACGGCGTGTGGCGATGGACCACTATCTTTGGCGGCCGGAGGCTGACAGGTACGCGGACTTCGATTTTGTCGCCGGCAAGCCGGCAAGCTCGGTGTATCTCACGATGTTCTATCCCTTGTGGGCCGGTGCAGCGTCCGCCTCCCAGGCCGCGGGGGTCCGAAAGCAGTTGCCGCTGTTCGAGCGCACGGGTGGGCTCGCCATGGACAACCGCGCGAGCGGTGCGCAATGGGATGAGCCCTTCGGCTGGGCTCCGACGAACTGGCTCGCCGTATGCGGCCTCGCGGCTTACGGATTCGATGAGGATGCGAAGCGCGTTGCCGAGAAGTTCACGGGCACCATCGATCGCAGCCTCGCCGCCGATGGCACGATCCGGGAAAAATACAATATGGTGCTCGGCAATGCCGATGTACAAGTGACCGCCGGTTATAGCCAGAACGTGGTCGGCTTCGGCTGGACCAACGGCGTGTACCTTAAGATGCGGGAGCTTCTCGGCGGCGCTGGAGGCCGCGGAGCTTGCCCCTCGGGGGCAACGCCCGCGGCTGCCGCCGCCCGCTGAGGCCTGATTTAAAACACTGTGATGCGCGTCACGCGCGCTCACCAGCCGTCCAGCATATGGTTGCAGCGCACTATGCGGTAGGAGCCCGCCCGGAGCACCACATGTCGGACGATGCGAAACTGGGCTTGATTCTGCTCTTCATGGTTTTTGCGCTCATGGTGATCGGGCCCGTCATAGCGGGCTAGATTGTCGCGGACACGGGTGCGGGTGGCGGGAGCCGAAGACCTTTCTTCGCCGCTTCGCTGCGCAGTAAATCCGCCCGGTCCGAAATGATGCCATCCACTCCGATATCGATCAGCCGTGCCATGTCAGCCGGTTGGTTCACGGTCCACACGATGACCGGAAGTCCGAGCTGGTGCGCCTCCTCGATCCTGCTTTCATCCACATCACCATAGTGCGGAGACCAGACACTGCCGCCGGCGGCTTTGATGGTGCGCGCGAGAGAGCCGGCGTGGTCGCGCACATCGAAACCGGCGGTCCAGGGAGAGGCCGCACCGGCGCGAACGTTGGCGTCCGGCCCCGATTCCTGGGTGAGGTAGACGGTCGGAATTTCCGGCGCCTGACTCTGGGTGAGCTGCAGGGTGCGCCAGTCGAAGGACTGGATCATTACGCGATCGCTGAACTGCTCGCTACGCAGAAGCTCCAGGACTGCGGCCACGAACTGCTGCGGGTCGAGTGACTCCTCGGGGCGAGTCGGATCGATCTTGGTCTCCATGTTGAGCCGCACGCGGCGGTCGCCCGAGCGGCGCACGAGCGCGAACACTTCGGCCAGGGCCGGGATGCGGGTACCGGCGATCGCGAGCTGGTCCGGAAAGCGTGCCGCATAGGCACTGCCAGGCTTGATCTGTCCAACGTCGTACTGTTTCACCTGCGCGAGCGTCAGCTCGATGAAAGGAATGCCCGCAGGAATGTAACTTCCATCCGCTGCGCGCGTGATAGCCGGGTTCAGGCCCCGGTCGTGCGCGACTACCACTACGCCATCACGGGTAACACCCATATCGAGCTCGAGGGTATCTACGCCCATCGACAGCGCGTCGGCGAATGCTGGGAGCGTGTTTTCCGGACGGCGCGCGCGGCCGCCGCGATGGGCCTCGATGTCGAACGCGCCGAGCCGGTGCACCAACGCGCCGCTTGTGGCACCGCGCGCCGTGCCCGAGGCGTGGGTGCGACTCATGCTGCGGCGCCGCTCGCGGTGCGTGGACATGACAGCTCTCCAGGAAGGGTTACTGCGTAGGGGTGCCGCGGCATAGTATGGTGCGCCTCATGACTCGCGGTTTCGATGCCCTGTTGCTCGTCATCGTTGCCAACCTTGCGCCGTGGGCCGCTGGACGCGCGATGCAGGCGCGCTGGCGGGCACCGCTCGATGGTGGGACACACCTGACCGATGGCAGCCGGTTACTCGGTGATCACAAGACCTGGCGCGGACTGGCGGCGGGAGTGCTCGCGTGTGCAGTCACAGCACGGCTCCTGCGCTACCCAGCACTGCTCGGCGCGGGCTTCGGGGCACTGGCACTCGGCGCGGACGCCGCATCCAGCTTCACCAAGCGCCGACTGAGGCTTCGGCCGGGGACCGAAATACCGGGCCTCGATCAACTTCCGGAAGCACTAGTTCCGCTGCTGGCGCTGTCGCGGCCGCTCGGGTTGGGGCTCGCCGACGCCGTTGCCGTCGCGTGTGCGTTCATGCTGCTCGACCT
>DATJFM010000006.1:0-78808 GCA_035495655.1 Steroidobacteraceae bacterium | reverse complement strand
CTCTCGCAACCCTTCAACGTCGCCAAGGTGTTCACCGGCCAGGACGGCAAGATCGTGGCGCTCAAGGACACGATCCGCGGCTTCAAAGGCATCATCAGCGGCGAGTTCGATGCACTTCCCGAGCAGGCCTTCTACATGGTGGGCACGATCGAGGAAGCGGTCGAGAAGGCGAAGACCCTGCAGTAACGAGTATGGCGGACGCTCCCACAATCCATGTCGATATCGTGAGCGCGGAGGGCGAGATGTTCTCCGGAGTCGCGACCGCGGTGTTTGCGGCCGCCTCGCAGGGCGATATCGGTATCTACCCGCGTCACGCGCCGCTGCTGACGCTGCTGAAGCCCGGCGAGGTGCGCGTGCTACCACCCGGCGGCGAGGAGCAGCATTTCTTCGTCGGCGGCGGAGTACTCGAGGTGCAGCCGAGTAAGGTCACGATACTCGCCGACACCGCGCTGCGTGCCAAGGACATCGACGAGGCCGCGGCGCTCGCCGCCAAGCAGCGTGCCGAGGACGCGCTGCGCGAGAAGGTCGGCCACATCAGCATCGCCGAAGCGCAGGCCGAGCTCGCGCGCGCCGCCGCGCAACTCAAGCTCATCGAGCGGCTGCGGAAGCTTCGGGGTTAGGGCGCTGGACCCCTCCGCCGACAGCCCGGCCTCACCTGCGGTCCCCGCGTCGCCGTCGCCGGCTCCTGCGCCGCCCACCGAGCCGCGACGGCCCTCCACGCCGCTCACCTGGCTCGCGAGCCTCGCGCGCAACCTCACCGGCGGGCTCGAGCTCGCGCTGCTACGCCGGCGCTGGCCGCCGCGTTTCGTGGTCGGCTTCGATCAGTTAGTGGCACTGCTCGGCGTGAGTCTCGCGGTGTGGGCGCTCGTCGATTTCCTGCTGGCACCGGCGCACGCGCCGCTCGCTCTCGATGGGCTGTTCGGCTGGGCGTGCTATCTGCTGTTGGGTCTCGGCGCGGTCGCGCTGACGGCGCGGGCGCAGAGCCCCGCCGCCGATACCCGCGCGCTGCTCGTGCCGCTGCTCGCTGCGGCGCCGTACGTGCTGGTGGTGTTCTCGCTCGCCTCCGCCGTGCCGTGGACGGCCCGCTTTCCGTACCTCGTTGCACTGCTGGCATACGCCTACCTAGTGTGCCTCGCCGTGCGCGTTCTCGGCGCCGCCTACGGACCGCTGCGCTGGCGCCCGGTGTTGATAGCCATCGTGCTCGTGCTCGCGGCACCTTCGGTGCTCGAGCTGCTCGATCTCGACACGAGACTGTGGGTTCCCGAGGAGCCGGCCGCGGGGCAGGAAGCCGACGATGCCGATCAGGCGGAAGCGTTGTTCTACGACCAGCCCTCACGCATCGCGGCGGCCGTGGCGCGGGTCGCGCCCTCGCAGCAGGGCAAGCCCGGCATCTACTTCGTCGGGTTTGCCGGCGATGGCAGCCACGGCGTGTTCCGGCGCGAGACACTCTTCGCGAGCGAGGTGTTCGGTAAGCGCTTCGGCTCGGCCCAGCGCTCGGTGCTGCTCATTAACGATATCGACGACCGCGACTCCTACCCGCTGGCGAGCGTCTCGGGGCTCGAGCAGACCTTGAAGGTGCTCGCCGCGCGCATGGACCTCGAGCAGGATGTGCTGGTGCTGTTCCTGAGCTCGCACGGCTCGCAGGATGGAATCGAGGTGGAGAATGGCTCGCTGCCGCTCGCGCAGCTGGCACCCGAGGATGTGCGCGAAGCACTCGATGCCGCCGGCATCCGCTGGCGGCTGCTCGTGGTCTCGGCGTGCCACGCCGGCGTGTTCCTCGATGCGCTCAAGAGCGACACCGCCGCCATCGTCACGGCCGCCGACGCTGCGCACGAATCCTTCGGCTGCGAAGACGACCGCGAGCTCACCTGGTTCGGCGAGGCCTTTCTCAAGGATTCCCTCCCCGTCAGCGCCTCGCTCGAGGAGGCTTTCCACAAGGCCGCGGGCCTGATCGCGCAGCGCGAGGAGGCCGATCATCAGCCGCATTCCAACCCGCAGCTGTTCGTCGGGGAGCTCATGCAGAAGAAGCTCGCAGAGCTGCCGCCGTCGAAGTCGGCGCGTGACTCCCACGCCTACAGCGTGCGGCGCTGAGTAGAATCGTGCCGATGCGCAGGCGTGACTCTGGGGCAGCCGCAGGCAGCCGCGATCGCAAGCGGCGCGTCCGCGCGGTGAGCGAACGCGCCCACCCCGCACCTGCCGGCGCGCTCCCGCTTTCGATCGTCGTGCTCGCCGCGGGCGAGGGCAAGCGCATGAAGTCGGCTTCGCCGAAAGTACTTCAGCCCCTCGCCGGACGGCCGCTGCTGCAGCACGTCATCGACACCGCACGCACGCTTGCCCCGAGCGCCATCCACATAGTCTACGGGCACGGCGCAGAGAGCGTGCGCTCCGCGCTCGCGGATGCGCCGGTTTCCTGGACACTGCAGCAGCCGCAGCTCGGCACGGGTCACGCGGTGCTGCAGGCCATGCCACAGATCCCGGACGGTCATCGCGTGCTCGTGTTGTATGGCGATGTGCCGCTCATCAGCCGCGAGACACTGCTGCAGCTCGTGGCGCTCGCCGGCACCGATGGGGTGAGCCTTCTCACTGCAACTTTCGAGGACCCCGCCGGCTACGGCCGCATCGTACGCAACGCCCGCGGACTCGTGCGGCAGATCGTCGAGCACAAGGATGCGGCGGCGAGGCAGCGCACCATTCGCGAGTGCAACACCGGAGTGCTCGTGAGCCCGGCGCGGCGGCTGCGACGCTGGCTGGCGCAGCTCACGCGCGCAAATTCCCAGGGCGAGTACTACCTCACCGATGTGATCGCGAGCGCCGTGAAGGATAAGGTGCCCGTCAAGGCGCTGTGCGCGCCCGAGCCCGCCGAGGTGCTCGGCGTGAACGACAAGGCCCAGCTCGCGCAGCTCGAGAGCCTGTGCCGCAGGCGCAGCGCCGAGCAATTGCTGCGCGCCGGTGTCACGCTCGCCGATCCCGCACGGGTCGACGTACGCGGCACGCTGACCCACGGGCGGGATGTATTCATCGACGTCAACGTGATTTTCGAGGGCCGCGTCGCGCTCGGTGACCGCGTGCACATCGGCGCTGGCTGCATGGTGCGCGACAGCGAGATCGGTGCGGACACGCAGGTGCACCCGCACTGCCTCATCGAGGGCGCCGTGATCGGGCCCGGCTGCCTCATCGGTCCGTTCGCCCGGCTGCGCCCGACCGCAACCCTCGCACCCCAAGTGCACATCGGCAACTTCGTGGAGGTGAAGAACTCCCGGCTCGGAGTGGGCTCTAAGGCGAACCATCTCGCCTACGTGGGCGACGCCGAGGTCGGCAGCCGCGTGAACATCGGCGCAGGCACCATCGTCGCCAACTACGACGGTGCAGCCAAGCATCACACCACCATCGGCGATGACGTGCACACCGGCTCCAACAGCGTGCTGGTCGCGCCGATCGTCGTCGGGGCCGGCGCCACGATCGCCGCCGGCTCGACCGTCACCCGCGAGGTGCCGGCCGGCAAGCTCACCATTGCCCGTCCGGCCCAATCGACCGTCGAAGGCTGGCACCGCCCGGTCAAACCGCAGAAGTAAGCTCCGCAAGCTGCAACGTACCTGTAGCACTCAGCGACTACCGTTGCCGCTTCCGCTCACAGACGTACCACCAGGGTGAGCTCATGAGCGCCTCGGAACTTCAGCGGGCCAAATGGCTCGACGCGGGTCTTCGGGAGCGCCTCGAACGGCTCGAAAGCCGCCTGCAGCGCGCACAGTACGAGCACCGTCTCGCCCAGCGCGCTCTGCAGGGGCTTCCACGCGGCGAGTCGGAGGGGCTCTACCTCGCCTGGCTGCGCTACTGCGCAGCGAAATAGCTGGGTCGAGCGACCTGCCGGCGCCTTAACTTATTGTTTTATAGAGTAAATCCGTCTCCGATGCTGGTTTCGGGCAAACTGGGTGTCCGGGACCGACACGCCCGGCAACCGGGACGTGAATCGAGGACGGAATCATGTGCGGAATCGTTGGAGCAGTCGCTGAGCGTAACGTCGTACCTATCCTGATGGAGGGGCTGCGGCGGCTGGAGTATCGCGGCTACGACTCAGCCGGCATCGCGGTGCTGAATGGCTCGAAGCACCTCACGCGGCTGCGCACGGTCGGCAAGGTGCGCATGCTCGATGAGGCACTCGAGCACACGCCCACCGACGGCAAGATCGGCATTGCCCACACGCGCTGGGCGACCCATGGCGTGCCGAGCGAGCGCAACGCCCATCCGCACATCTCGCACGATGGGCTCGCCATCGTGCACAACGGCATCATCGAGAACCATGACGAGCTGCGCGCAGACCTGCTGCGCCGCGGCTACAAGTTTGCCTCCGAGACCGACACGGAGGTGATCGCGCACCGTGTGCACCTGCACCTGCAGAGCCTGCATGACCTGTTCAAGGCAGTGCGCGCCACGGTCGCCGAGCTCGAAGGGGCGTATGCGCTCGTGGTGGTGAGTGAGCACGACCCGCAGCGGCTGATTCTCGCGCGCGAGGGCTGCCCGGTGGTCATCGGGCTCGGGGTCGAGGAGAACTTCGTCGCCTCGGACGTTGCGGCGCTGCTGCCCGTCACCAAGCGCTTCATCTTTCTCGAAGAGGGCGACGTCGCGGAGGTGCGGCGCACGGCGGTGACCATCATCGACCGCGAGGGTACGCTCGTGACACGTCCGGTGCGCGAGAGCGAGCTGTCCGCCAACGCCGCCGAGCGCGGACCGTATCAGCACTTCATGCTCAAGGAGATCCATGAGCAGCCGCGCGCTATCGCCGACACGCTGCAGGAGCGTGTCGCCGGCGGACGGCTGCTCGAGGCGGCATTCGGCCCGGCCGCCACCGAGATCCTTGCCCGCACGCGCAACGTGCACATCGTCGCCTGCGGCACGAGCTATCACGCGGCCTCCGTAGCGCGTTATTTCATCGAGCAGATCTCCAAGGTGCCGTGCGCGGTGGACATCGCGAGCGAATACCGCTACCGCAAGCCGCTCGTACCGCCGAACTCCCTGTTCGTGACCATTTCCCAGTCGGGCGAGACCGCCGACACCCTCGCGGCGCTGCGCCTCGCGCGCCAGTCGGGATACCTTGCCTCGCTGGCCATCTGCAACGTTCCGGAAAGCTCCCTGGTGCGTGAATCGGAGCTCGTGATGCTGACGCGCGCCGGTCCCGAGATCGGCGTCGCATCCACCAAGGCCTTCACCACGCAGCTCACGGCGCTCGGCATGCTGGTGGTTGCGCTCGCACGGCACCAGGGCTCCGACGCCGAGCGCGAGCGCGCCCTCGTCAGCCGGCTGATCGAGTTACCGGCGATGGTGGAGCGAGCACTCGCGCTCGATCCGGTCATCCACCGCCTGGCGGAGCGCTTCGCTGACAAGCGGCACGCGCTGTTTCTCGGGCGGGGAGCGCTCTATCCCATCGCACTCGAGGGTGCACTCAAGCTGAAGGAAATTTCCTACATTCACGCCGAGGGCTATCCCGCGGGCGAGCTCAAGCACGGACCCCTGGCACTGGTCGATGCCGACATGCCCGTGGTGGCGGTCGCTCCCAACAATGATCTGCTCGAGAAGCTGAAGTCCAACCTCATGGAAGTGCGCGCGCGCGGCGGCGAGCTGTTCGTATTCGCCGATCCCGAATCGGGGATCTCCGCAAGCGATGGCATCACGGTCATCGAGATGCCGCGGCAGGTTACCTACGTGCAGTCGCCGGTGGTTTACAGCATTCCGCTGCAGCTGCTCGCCTACCATGCGGCGATTCTCAAGGGCACCGACGTCGATCAGCCGCGCAACCTCGCCAAGAGCGTGACGGTCGAATAACTCCCACTGCCGCCGGTGTGGTGCCGCCCGGCGGCACTGTTGCTTTGCGGTAGGATGCCGCCGGGATGACAAAAACAAACGTCCCGGTTCCGGACATTCTGGCTGGTCTTTCGATCGCAGGACTGCTGCTGCCGGAGGCGGTGGCCTATTCGGGTCTTGCGGGGCTGCCGCCGCAGGCCGGAGTGATCGCGCTTTTCGTTGGGCTCATCTGCTACGGTGTCATCGGCCGGAGCCGCGCGGCGATCGTAACCGCGACATCGTCCTCTGCTGCGGTGCTGGCCTCCACCCTCGCAGCGCTCGGCGCCAACAGCGTTGCCGAGCGCGTGGCGCTGGCGTCTCTGCTGGTAGCCGGCACCGGCATGTGGTTCGTGTTGTGCGCGGCACTGCGCCTCGGAGCGATGTCCAACCTCATCGCCCGTCCGGTGCTGCGGGGCTATACCTTTGGACTGGCGCTGGTCATCGCCGTCAGGCAGTGGCCGCACCTCGCCGACGTGCCCACGCACAGCAGCGACTTCTTTGCGCTCATCTTCGAGCTGCTGCGCAACTACCGTGCCTGGCAGCTGCCGAGCCTGGCGTGCGGTCTGGTCGCGCTCGGCGGGCTGTTCCTGCTCGAGCGTATCCCGCGCGTGCCGGGCGCGCTGGTCGTGATCGTGGCGAGCGTGCTCGCAGCGCCGCTGCTCGCAGCACACGCGGTCCTGCTTACCGGGCCCATTCATCTGGATCTCGCGCTGCCCACCCTGAGCGCACCGCCGGGAATACATGCGCTGCCGCTCCTCGAGTACTCGCTCGCGATCATGTTCATCCTGTACGCCGAGTCGCACGGCTCGATCCGCACCTTTGCGCTGGTGCACGACGAGAGCGTGCAGCCCAACCGCGATCTCTTTGCGCTCGGGGTGGCGAACCTGTTGTCCGGCCTCCTGCGCGGAACGCCGGTCGGCGCCGGCTACTCGGCTAGCTCCGCCAACGATGCAGCGGGGGCGCAGTCGCGCCTCGCCGGGCTCAGCGCTGCGGGGGTCGCGCTGCTCCTGGTGTTGGCATTCCTGCCGTGGATCGAGCGCATTCCGCAGCCGGTGCTGGCGGCGATCGTCATCCACGCGGTCAGTAAGTCGTTGCGCCCGAGCGTATTCCGGAACTACTTCGAGTGGCGGCGCGATCGGCTGGTTGCGGTCGCGGCAGTGTTGGCGGTGATGCTGCTCGGGGTCCTGAACGGCTTGCTGGCGGCGATCGTTCTGACCGTGGCACGGCTGCTGCAATCGCTCGCGCGCCCGCGGCTGTCCGTGCTTGGACGCGTTGGCACACACGATTACCTGAGCACGGCGCGCTTTCCGGCGGCGCTTACGGTACCGGGCATGCTGGTATTGCGGCCCGAAGAGCCGTTGTTCTTCGCCAATGCCGAGCCGCTGCTGATGCAGGTGCGGGAACGCGTGCGCGCGGCGCCGGGGACGCAGCTCGTGGTGCTCAGTCTGGAAGAGTCCCCGGATCTCGACAGCACCTCGCTCGAAGCGCTGGCCGAGCTGTGTGCCTGGCTGAGCAGACATTCGACCGAGCTGCGCCTTGCGAGGCTCAAGGACTCCGCACGCGACGCGCTGACGCGCGCCAAGTTCGAGCACCTGCCGCCGGCTGCGCTGCTGTACGCAAGCGTTGACGACGCCGTGCGCGGCGAATCTATCAGGCCTTGAGCGGAAGCTGAATCAACTACTTAAGGTTGGAAGTTACATCCGTGTCATGTAGACCTCGAGCGCTGTGGCGCGCGCGGGGGGCAGTTCGTGTTACCCTGTGAGTTGAATGTCAGGCAGACGTGGTCGGGTCTGCCGCGGCTGCACGCGTGGTGTCAGCGGAACGAGACGTGTGCGCTGCCGCAGCGCCGCGCCGCGTCAACGGACACGGAGGACACCATGGCGGATGATAAGAACCCGGCGGCCGACAACCCCTACACCCAGACGCATGTCGTGCAGTCGGGCGATACGCTCTCGAAGATTGCCGAGAAGTACTACGGCGATGCCTCGCTGTACACTAAGATTTTCCAGGCGAATCGCGACCTGCTGAGCGATCCGAACAAGATCAGGCCCGGACAGAAGCTGCGCATTCCCTGACTGTCGCAACCACTTGCCAAGAGGAACTCAAAAATGAAGAAACCATCGTTTTGGGTGCTGGCCACACTGGCGGCCGTGCTCCTCGCTGCGTGTCAGAACCAGCGGGCACCGGCGGAGCAGGCGGTCGCTGCTGCGGAATCCTCGCTCACCAACATTCGTGACGCGGCTTCTCACTATGCTCCCGATCAGCTGCAGGCGGTCGACGCGCAGCTCAACAGCGTGAAGGACAGCCTGTCCAAGGGCGATTACAAGGGCGTGCTCGCGGCGGTGCCTTCGCTCAATACCGCCATCAACAACCTGCGCGACACGGCGACGGCCAAGCAGCAGGAAGCGGATGCCGCCAACGCCAAGGCGAAAGACAGCTGGGGACCGATGAGCACCGACGTACCGAAGATGGTCGATGCGCTGCAGAGCCGCGTCGATATTCTCTCGAAGTCGCATCACCTGCCGAAGGGCGTGACCAAGGACTCCCTCGCCTCGGCCAAGAGCGCGGTCGATAGCATGAAAAGCGCCTGGAGTGATGCCTCCAACGCCGCCACCTCGGGCGACTACGCCACCGCGGTAAGCAAGGGACAGGCCGTAAGGGATCAGGCATCCCAGGTCATGCAGTCGCTCGGCATGACCTCGAGCTGAGTCCTTCAGCAATTGCCGGCCGCCTCGCTGCCCTACCGGGTGAGGCGGCCGGTGAGATCGTAGGCATCCGCGGCCACGATCTTCACATCAGCCCAATCTCCGGCACGTAGCCGGGCGCTGCCGCGCGGCAACGGGATGCGCACGACGCCATCGATCTGCGGCGCTTCCGCGGCGCTGCGCGCGATGGCGACATCGCCCGACGCCTCATCCACCAGTACGCGCATCCTCTTGCCGACGCGGCTCGCGAGCCGGCGCGCGCTGATGAGCGCCGCGCGCTCCATGAAGCGCGCGTAGCGTTCCTCCTGCACCGCCGGGGCCACGTGATCGGGCAGGGCGTTCGCCGCGGCACCCTCGACCGGGGAGTACTTGAAACAGCCGACCCGATCGAGCTGCGCCTCCTCGAGCCAGGCGAGCAGCTCGGCGAACTCAGCCTCGGTCTCGCCGGGAAATCCGACGATGAAGGTGCTGCGCAGGGTCAGCTCGGGACAGGTGTCTCGCCAGGCGCGGATGCGCGCGAGCGTATCCTCGGCATGCGCGGGACGGCGCATGCGTTTCAGGACCGCCGCACTGCCGTGCTGGAAGGGAATATCGAGATAGGGCAGTACGGCTCCTGCGGCCATCAACTCGATGACCCCATCGACGTGCGGATAGGGGTAGACATAGTGCAGCCGCACCCACACGCCGAGCTCACCGAGCGCCCGCGCCAGATCGAGGAAGCCTGTCTGGTACGGCTTACCGCGCCAGGTGCGCGATGCATAGCGCAGATCCGCGCCATAGGCGCTGGTGTCCTGCGAGATGACCAGCAGCTCCTTCACGCCGGCTGCGGTGAGCCGTTCGGCTTCGCGCAGCACCTCATCGATCGGCCGACTGACGAGCCGTCCGCGCATCGAGGGAATGATGCAGAAGCTGCAGCGGTTGTTGCACCCTTCGGCGATCTTCAGGTACGCGTAGTGGCGCGGTGTCAGCCGCACCCCCTGCGGCGGCAGCAGATCGAGGAACGGGTCGTGCCGCGGCGGCAGATGCTCGTGCACGGCACCCAATACCTCTGCATACGCATGCGGCCCGGTCACCTTGAGCACGCGCGGGTGACGCTCGAGGATCCGCTCGGGGCGTGCACCGAGACAGCCCGTCACGATGACGCGGCCGTTCTGCTCGAGCGCTTCACCGATGCTCTCGAGCGATTCATCTACCGCCGCCTCGATGAAACCGCAGGTGTTGACGACGACGACATCCGCCGCTGCATAGGTCGGGGCCACCTCGTAACCCTCGGCACGCAGCTGGGTCAGTATCCGTTCGGAGTCGACCAGCGCCTTGGGGCAACCGAGGCTCACGAATCCGACGCGTGGGGCACGCACAGCCGCCCGTGCGGCGGGAGTTCCGCGTCGCTGCGGTCGATGGCGGGTGGCGGCGTTGGGGCGGGCGGGCATATCGGGGAGCGGCCTCGCGGGCCGGCTGAAAAAGGGCGGCTATGCTAAAGCACCGCGTGAGATTTCGCTAACCGCGCTCGGTGAATGCAGGCCGATGAAAATCTGGCCACCCCCGGATATGAGATGAGTACCGTCCGCGACACTTAACCATTCGGTTCAGTATTGGGTAAGGCACGCCATTCGCGCGACCCCGGTGGCGGCGGTTACTCCGGCGGCGACCCGGTTGCGCCGGCCGCGGCGTCTGTTGGCGCCGAGTGAGGCGGCGCGGGATGCTGCACCCGGTGCAGGGCGTAGAAGACCAGCAACACGATGAGTGGCATCACCAGCCACGGCCACACAGCGGCACGACGCTCGCTAACGGCCATACATTCCTGTGAGCTTCGCCTCGGCGAGCGCCTGTGCACGCACGTTGAAGCCGATCAGTGCGGCGCTTGCGCCTTCGGGGACCTCGAGCTTCGGCACTTTGAGCGCGTAGAGCGTGAAGTTGTAGTGATGAGGCTTGCCCGGCGGGGGACAGGGCCCACCGTAGCCGGTGGCGCCGTAATCGTTACGTCCCTGCACTGCGCCTTTCGGCATCAGGCCCTTCTTCGGATCGCCGGCACCGGCGGGCAGCGATGCGGTGCTGGCCGGAATGTTATAGAGCACCCAGTGCCACCACCCGCTGCCGGTCGGAGCGTCCGGATCGTGCATCAGCAATGCGAAGCTCTGTGTGCCTGCGGGAGCACCGCTCCAGGCCAAGGCTGGCGAAGTGTTGGTCCCTTTGCACCCGAACTCGTTGTAGACCTGGGTGTTGGCGAGAGTGCCGCCCTCGGTGAAATCCGTGCTGGTGAGGCTGAACTTGGCCATGGCGCTCGTCTCCGTGGCGGTGCAAGGTGCCGCCGTGAGCAATGCCGTTGCAGTGACAGCCGTTGCCAGCCAGTGCTGTGCTCTCCACACGCGGGGGTTCACGGCCATCGGCTCCCTACGATTCGAGCCGGCAAAGAAAACCGGCGCGCGGCAGTGTGCAGCGCGCCGGCCTTCGAGTGCAAATTTCCGAGTGGGTGTGTGTTGGTTAGGCCCAGGTCGGGCCTGTGCTAGCCACGCACCCAGTGGCCGGGCTCCATGCGATAACCATTACCGGCCGGGTGCCAGCTGTGCGCTACCCAGTGGTAACCGGGACGCGGCGCCTGCCAGTAACCGGGATGCCAGGCGTAGCGGCCGCCCTCCCAGAACCAGGCGCCACCCACCCAGAAATATCCGGCGGCGGGTGCTACGCCCACCACCTCGTAGCGCACCGGCGGTGGAGCCTCGTAGGCGACGACGGCGTGATAGCCCGGTGCCGGCGCAACGATGCACGCCGACAGCGTGGTCGCAAGCAATAAGCTGGCAAGACCCAGCTTGGCGGAGATAAGTTTCATGGAGCTGCCTCCTGTTGGTTCGCGCCCGGGTGCGGGACCATATGAGACAAGCAACGCGCGACCGTGTTTTGAGCATACACAGCGAGATCGGCTCATGAATCCCACGACCGTAGAACTGTTAAATCAGTCCGCTCCGCTGGTTGATTACAATTTGTTCAGCAGCCATTCAGCGCTCGTGGATGCGCTCGCGACCCTGCTCGAGGGCGCTGCCGGGCGGGACGCGCGCTTCGATCGCTATCGCGACGCGCTGCTCGCAGAGCTCGGCGAGGCCGACGGCAATGAGCTGCGGGCCCGCGACCTGACTCAACGCCTGGCGCTCGCCGCGCAGGCGGCGCTGCTGCTGCAACATGGGCCGGAGCCCTCCTGTGAAGCGTTCCACGGCTCGCGCCTGACGAGCGGCGCGCCCGCGGCATTCGGCACCTTGCCGCTTGGTGTCGACTGCGAGGCGCTCATGACGCGCGTGCTCGCGCGATGAGCGTCCGCGAGCCAACGCGGCGCAGGCAGTTCGACCGCGATTACTACCAGCGCTACTACTTCGACACGCGCACGGCGGTCGCCGGCCGCGCCGAGATGCGCGCACGCGCGCGGCTCATCGCAGCCTTCGCGGCGCATGCGGGGCTACCGGTGCGCCGCATTCTGGAAGCCGGCTGCGGCACCGGCCTGTTGCGTACCGAGCTGCTGCGGCTCCTGCCGGGCGCACACTATGTCGCCCTCGAGAGCAGCGAGTACCTCTGCCGGCGTTACGGCTGGCTCAGCGGGCGGATCGAGGAATACCGCGCGCGCACCAGGTTCGATCTGGTGATCTGCTACGACGTGCTGCAGTACCTCACCGGCCCGGCGGCGCAGCGGGCGCTCGCCAACTTCGGCCGCCTGTGTCGCGGCGTGCTGTATTTCAGCGCGCTCACCCGCCACGATTTTCAGCACAACTGCGATCAGGCACGCACCGACAGGCACGTGCATCTGCGCAGCGCGCGCTGGTACCGCAGGCGCCTGCGGCGGCAGTTCAGCGAGGCGGGCCTCGGCTTCTGGCTGCGGCGCGGGGCGCCGCTCACGCTCTGGGAACTGGAGTCGAAGTGAGCGCGGCCACTGCGCGCATGCGGCGCCGGCGGAACAGTGGATACAGCGGCAGTCCCAGCAGGATCAGCACCACCGTGGCGAGCGATTCCCGCGGCGCGCTGCGCAGAGCGCTCACCACGATCCACGCCATGACTGCCGCAAACAGCAGCGGCACCAGTGGGTAGCCGGGCACGCGGTACGGCCGTGGCTCGTGCGGCAGCTTGCGGCGCAGCACCGGGACGGCGAGCGCGACCGGGATCCAGAAAAGCGCGTAGGACATCACCGCCATGTTGGTGAGCTGATCGAAGGTACCGGACAGTGCGAGCAGCGCGCCCCACAGCGCGAGCAGCACGAGCGCGGTGACTGGTACACGGCTGCGCGGACTCAGCCGCCCGAAGCGCTCGAAGAACAGCCCATCGCGCGCCGCCGCATAGGGCACGCGCGCTGCACTCAGGATGACACCGTTCATCGAGCCGATGGTGGAGAGCAGAAAGATCAGCGCCGCGGCGGCTGCGGCGTGGCTGCCGAGGAAAGTCTGGGCGGCACGCGCGGCTACCGAGGGCGCCTCCGGGTAAGCGCTGGAGTTGGCGCTCGTCACCTGCCAGAAGGGCAGCGCGTACAGGTAGGCGGTGTTGATGATGAGATAGAGCGCCAGCACGAACAGTGTCCCGCCCACGATGGCTCGCGGCAGGTTGCGCTGGGGCGCATGCACCTCGCTCGCGGCCATCGGCAGGAACTGCCAGCCGCTGTAAGCCCACAGGGCAGAAAACAGCGCCGCGCCGAACCCGGTGAGGCCACCGTTGCCACTGCCTGCGAATGCGACCAGATTGGTGCCGCTACCCGTGCGACTGAAGAGAAACACTCCGAGCGCGAGGCCGAGGATGGCGAGCACCTTGGCCACGGTGAGCAACGCCTGCACGCGTCCGCCGAGCATGACCCCGGCGCAGTTGATGCCGGCAAACACCGCGATGACGGCGACGGCGAGCAATTGCCGCGCACCGAAGCTTAAGCGGTAGTCGCCACCGAAGAGGTGCACGCTGCGCACCACCCACTCCCGGCCGAGGGGGTGAATGTCGGAGATGAAGATGGCCACCGCCGCACCGTAGGCGGCGACGGCGGCGCCGCCCAGCACGAAAGCGTTGCAGGCGAACAGGAATCCGGGGACCTCGCCATACGCGCGGCTCAGATAGACGTATTCGCCGCCTGCGTGCGGCAGGAGTGCACCGAGCTCGGCAAAGCAGAGCGCGCCAAGCATCGCCACCAGGCCCGCTGCGACCCAGGCCGCCAACACCAGCGCCGGGGTTCCAACCGCCTGGGCTACGGTGGCGGACTTGAGAAAGATGCCCGTGCCGATGATGATCCCCACCACCAGTGAAGTGGCGTGAGTGAGCGTCAGGTCGCGGCGCGGCTGCAGATCCGGAGTGCTCATGCGCGCTATCGTACAATCGCCCGCGCTCTGCACGGAGGTCAACCTCATGAGCGGCCACGACTACCACGCCGGCATCCGCTGGGAACGCGCGGGGGCGGTGTTCACCGACAACCGCTATAGCCGCGGGCACTCGTGGCACTTCGACGGCGGCGTCGTGGTGCCGGCTTCCTCCTCGCCGCACACGGTGCGTGTGCCGTTGTCGGTGGAAGCGGCAGTAGACCCCGAGGAGGCGCTGGTGGCGGCACTCGCCAGTTGCCACATGCTCTGGTTCCTGTCGCTCGCTGCCGGCGCCCGCTGGTGCGTCGATGACTATGGCGACGATGCGGTCGGCTCGATGGGGCGCAACGCCGCCGGCAAGATAGCCATGCTGAGCGTGACACTGCGCCCGCGGGTGCGTTTCTGCGGCGAACGGGTACCTGGGCGCGAAGAGATCCTGCAGCTGCACGAGCGCGCTCACGAGGAATGCTTCATTGCCAACTCGGTGACCACGACCGTGCACATCGAGCCCGTGTTCGATGCCTGAGCGGCTCGCGAGCTTCCGCGGCGCGGTGCATTGCGAGCGCGCCGAGCGGATGCCCGGACTTACGCTCGTGGGAAAAAACCGCGAGGCGCCCGAGGAAACCACCGCGCTCGCTTTCAGCGCCCGCGCGCCCGCGGACCTTCCGGCAACACTCGAGGACGCCCTGGTCGAGCACCTCGGCGGTACGCAGTACCGCATCGGCGCCGCTAACCGCAGCTGGCTGATCAGCGCTTCCGCCGTGCATCTGCACCGCGAGATCGCGGCGCAGTTCTATCGGGCGATCCCCCCGCGGCGAGCGCCCCTGGCAAAGCGCGTGTTCTGGTGGGCAGTGCTGGCACTGGCCGCGAGCCGCGCCGGACTCAAGCTGCTGAGGACCGTGCGCCGCTGACGGAGCGGTGTGCGTTTGCGCGCTGCGGGTCCGCTCAGGAGCTTCCCGAGCGCAGCTCGAGAATCGGCGTGTCGGGTAGCGGAAGCCGCTGCGCGCCGAGCAGCGATGCATAGGCGGCAAGCTGGCTGTGGAACGCACGGCTCCAGGTGAAGTGGCGCAACACCCGCGCGCGCGCGGCGGCACCGACTGCGGCGATATCCCGCTCGTACAGCGCGGCGATGGCCTCTGCCATGCCCTCGGCGCTGTGCGGCTCGGCGAGCACGCCCACCGTCTCGTCGACGAATTCCGGGAAGGCGCCGGCGCGTGCCGCGACTACCGGCCGTCCGCACGCCATGGCTTCGAGGATCACCAGGCCAAAGGTCTCCTTGGTGCCCGCGTGCACCAGCGCATCGGCGGACGCGATCCAGCGTGCGAGCTCGTGGCTGTCGCGCCGGTACGGCAGCATGGTGACATTGGCCGCCGGGCGCGCGCGGCGCGCACCGCCGATGAGCAGCAGATGATAGGGGTCCCCGAGCCGCGCGAAGGCCTGCTGCAGCACCGGTAGATTCTTTTCTTCGGCGAAACGGCCGGCATACACGAGAACGCGTGCGTCGGCCGGCAGACCCAGGTACCCACGCAGCGTGTCACTGCGGCGCGCGGGATTGAACACCTCCGCATCGACCCCGAGCGGCTGGTGCACGACCTGCGTGACCCCGAGGCTGTGCAGGTACTCGCACATCAGCCGGCTCGGCGCGAACACCAGATCGCAGCGGTCGTAGAGCAGCCGCACATAGCGGCGCAACACCGGCTCGGTGAACCACCCGCACGAACGTCGCCCGGCCAGCTGCGGGAGATTCGAGTGATAGAAGCCGGCGAGCGGAATGCCGCGGCGGCGCGCCACCAGGAAGCCGGCCCAGGCCGGGTGGAACACGTCTCCCGCCTCTATGAGCGTCGGCTCGAGCGCATCGAGCAGGCGTGTCCAGCGACGTGGATTGAGCGGCAGCCGATAGTTGAAGGTTCCCGGTACCGGATAGCCCGCGAGCGTGCATACCCCGCCGCGCTCGACGTGCGTGTCGCGGCCCGGCACGACGATGGTGTGTTCCCAGGCGGTGTGCCCCGCAAGCCAGCTGTGCTTCGCCGAGAGGTAGCGTTTCACGCCGCCGGAGGTGGGAGAATAAAACAGGGTTGCGTCGACGAGATGCACGGTTCTTGTTTCGCCAGCACGCGCCAAAGGCCGCATTGCACCTTTATGGTAATGGGGTGTCAAGCGTAGGCGCGGACCGCTCGGCCTGTGTCAGCGTGATGTTGGGAAGGACGTAAGCGTAAGATGATTCCTCGCATGCACGCAGCACAGAGGTCCGACACATGAGCGAGACCGGGAGCCCCGCGCGGCGTGGCCGCGACAGCCGCCGGGCACGCGCCCAGTCGCGGGCCGTCAAATATCCTTACATTCGCCGGCGCCTGCAGCCGGTGGAGCTGTTGAGCCTCGAGGCGGTCGAGATCATCGAGGCCAATGCCGAGACCATACTCGCGGAGGTCGGCATCGAGTTCCGGCGCGACCCCGAGTCGTTGCGTCTGTGGCGCGAAGCGGGTGCGGACGTGCAGGGCGAGCGCGTGCACATACCACGCGGGCTGGCGCGCAGGTTGCTTGCCACCGCACCGGCGGAATTCACGCTGTTCGCGCGCAACCCCGAGCGCAACGTGCGCTTCGGCGGAGATGCTACGGTGTTCTCCCCGGTCGGCGGCCCGCCGTTCGTGAGCGACATCGAGCGCGGGCGGCGCTACGGCACGCTCGAGGATCTGATCAATTTCATCAAGCTGACTCACATGGCGCCGGCCATTCACTTCTCCGGTGGCTGCATGTGCGAGCCGATGGAGATTCCTCCCAACAAGCGCCATCTCGATATCCAGTACGCATTCTTCCGCTACTCCGATCAGGGTTGCGAGGCTACGCCCGAGACCGGCGGTCATGCCGCCGATGCGGTGGCGCTCGCGCAGACACTGTTCGGCGCGGACTATCTCGAGACTCATCCGGTAGTGCTCGGCAACATCAACTCGAATTCGCCGCTGGTGTATGACGGGCGCATGCTGCGGGCGCTGCGGGTATTCGCCGAGCACAACCAGGGCACGATCGTGGTGCCGGCGGTGCTCGCCGGCGCCATGGGACCGGTCACCCCCGCGGGCTGCCTCGCCGAGATTCTCGCCGAGACCCTCGCCGGAATGGCGCTCACGCAGCTGGTGCGTCCCGGTGCTCCGGTCATCCTCGGATCTTTCGTCGGCGCGATATCGATGCGCACCGGCGCGCCGACCTTCGGTACTCCCGAGGCGACGCAGATGATCTTCGCGACCGCGCAGCTCGCGCGGCGCTTGCGGGTGCCCTGCCGCAGCGGTGGCTCGCTGTGCGCCTCGAAGGTCGCCGATGCGCAGGCCGCCTACGAGAGCGCGCACACGCTGCTACCGACGCTGCTCGCCGGCGTGAACCTGGCGACCCATGCGGCGGGCTGGCTGGAAGGAGGGCTGGTCGCGAGCTACGAGAAGTTCGTGATGGACGCGGACCAGTGCGCCATGATGCAGATGCTCGCGCAGGGGATGGATCTCAGCGAGCGCGGCCAGGCGCTCGATGCGATCCGCGAGGTCGGGCCGGGCAGCCACTTCCTCGGCTGTGCACACACGCTCGCGAACTTCGAGACCGCGTTCTACCAGTCGAGCATTGCCGACTACTCTTCCTACGAGCAGTGGACGCTCGAGGGGAAAATGACGGCCGAGCAGCGCGCCAACCGGGTGTGGAAGAAAATGCTGGCCGACTACCAGGACCCCGGAATCGATGCAGCTCAGAATGAGGCGATGCTCGATTTCATCGCACGCCGCAAGGCGGTGCTGTCGGACACCATCGACGACGAGTGATCGGAGCGTACCGCCGGCCCGCTAACGTGCGACGGCGGCTGCGCTGCGTAGCTGCCGCAGCAGCGCGCGATGCAGGGCGAGATAGCCCGGCGAGGTGACGCGCCGTTGCCCTGTCAGCAGGACATCGACCTTCGGCAGGGCGTGAAAGGGCACCGATGGGAAACTGTGGTGCTCGGCGTGATGGGACATGCGCCAGGTGAGGAGCCGCACCGCTGCGTTGGTGTAGGTAGTGCGTGTGTTAGCGAGCATGTCCTGATCGAGGGCGCAGCCGGTGTGCTCGGCGATGAGAAACAGCCTGAGGAACGGCTGCCCGAGAAGCGCGGGCACGATCCAATAGAGCAGCACAGCCGCGCTGTGCAGATACATCGAGGTGGCGGCGATGGCGAAGTAGCCGCCCCAGAGTATGCGGGCCTCCCGCACTACCCCCGCCGCGCCTGCCGCGGGTACGAAAGGCTCGCTGACACGGCCGGTGAGTGCATGACGCAAGCTTGTCTGTAGCCGCTCGCGCCAGTAGGGCAGCCCCGAGACCCGCCACCAATAGGCAGCGCGACTCGCCGGAGCGGGCTGCGCGAGCTCCGGGTCGCGCGCTGGATTCTGCGTGTAGCGGTGGTGAGCGAAATGGAACGGCCGGAAATATGCCGGCGGCAGCACGAGCAGTGCGCCGCACAACCAGGCGATGGCATCGTTCAGGGGACGGCTGCGGAAGGCGGTGCGGTGGATGCACTCGTGCAGTGCGCAGAACAGGAAACACAGCACGATGCCATGCAGGAGGAGCGCCGCAGCGAGCCAGGCGTGCCCGCGGCTCGCCCACACCAGCAGGCCCGTCGCGGTGAGCAACGCGAGATGAATGCTGAGTTGTAGAGCACCGCGCGCGTCCGAGCGCTGCGACAGCGCTCGTATCGTTTCGCGCGGAAGAAGCGCCAGCGGCAGTGCGTCGATGTCCATCACGCATCTCCGCCGCCAATTCTACGCCTGGTTGAGGCCAGCGTGATCAGACTGGCCGCTGCCGCGCGGGCGGTTGTGGCACACTGTGGCGCCGTCCACGGCCACGACCCCCGAGGTGCTGTGCCATGAGCCAACTCCTTCGCCGCCTGGTCGTGCTGCAGCCAGGTGAGGCGCCGGCCCTGCTCGCGTCGTTCGCGACGCTGCTGTGCACCTTCTCGAGCTACACCATTCTGCGGCCGGTGCGCGACGCGATGGGCGTTACCTCGGGCCTGGAGAAGATCCCTTACCTGTTCTGGGGCGTGTTCGTGGTGATGCTGCTGTTGCAGCCGGTGTACGGCTGGCTCACCTCACGTTACCCGCGCAGGGTATTCCTGCCCTGGGTGTATGGTTTCTTTGCATTCAACCTGCTGGGCTTTTTCGTGTGGTTCCGGCTGCAGGCGGACCACACCTGGATCGCACGCACCTACTTCGTGTGGGTGAGCGTCTTCAACCTCTTCGTGGTGGCGGCGTTCTGGAGCCTGATGGCGGATGTCTTCACGCGCGAGCAGGCGGGGCGCGTGTTCGGCTTCATCTGGGCGGGTGCGAGCACGGGAGGGCTGATCGGCCCGCTGCTGGCCCATGAGCTCGCGGTGCCGCTCGGCGCGATCAACCTGTTGCCGTTCTCGGCGGGATTGCTGCTGCTCGCGCTGGTATTCATGGCGCAGATCATCCGCTGGCAGCGCACCCAGGGGGACACCGCTGCGCCTGCGAGCGCGACCGCCGCAGCGCCAGCGCGCACCGACGGCGCGCTCGGCGGGAGCAGCTTCGCCGCATTCTCGCTGGTGGTGCGCTCCCCATACCTCCTCGGTATAGCCCTGTTCGTGCTGCTGATGACCTGGGTGTCGACATTCCTGTACCTGGAGCAGCAGGCTTTCGTCGCGAAGGTGTTTACCAGCGCCGATCAGCGCACGCGCTTCTTCGCCGGTATCGATTTCTGGGTGCAGGCGGCGTCGCTGGTGGGGCAACTGCTGCTTTTCGGCCGCCTGTTCAAGTGGGTAGGGCTCAGGCCAATGCTGGCTGCGGTGCCGCTCATCATGACCGCTGGCTACGCGATCTTTGCGCTGGCGCCACGCTTCATGGTGCTGGTGTTGGTGTATGCCGTGCGGCGCGTCGGCGACTACGCGCTGACGCGTCCCTGCCGGGACGCGCTCTTCACGGTGGTGAGCCGCGAGGAGAAGTACAAGGCCAAAAGCCTGATCGACACCTTCGTGTATCGGGGCGGCGATGCGACCAGCGGTTCGTTTTATCAGGCGCTCACCGGTTCGCTCGGTGCCGGACCATCCGCAGTCGGTTGGGTGGGAGCGGCGATCTCGGCGCTGTGGACGCTGCTCGCGCTCGGGCTCGGGCGAGCGCAGGAGCAGAAGGGGCGTGTCGAGCCTGCGGCGCAGGTGGCGCAGCCGGCCGCAGCCGCACGCTAGGCTCTTGCTGCCATCATGCGGCGCTTGGCTGCGCCTCGCCGCCGGTGTCGGAAAGATCGGGTGCGGCGATATTGCGTAGTGCGGTGGTCGCCGCGATGATCTCCGCAGCATTTGCAAAGCGCTCGCCGCGGGCCTTGGCCATCAGCCGGATGAGGAACGGCTCGAAGCGCGACAGATCGGCCGGCAGCGCGGGCAGCGGCGCGCTCACGTGCTGCTGCAGTACCTCCATGGCCGTGGTGCCGATGTAAGGCTTCTGTCCGGTGAGCAGCTCGTAGCAGATGACGCCCAGGCTGTAGAAATCCGAGCGCGCATCGAGCGCTTCGCCCTGCGCCTGCTCCGGGCTCATGTAGTACGGTGAGCCGAGCAGCACGCCCGTGCGCGTGCTGATGGTGTTGCCATCGAGCGAGCGTGCCAGTCCAAAGTCGATCAGTGCCACCGAATCGTTGTCGCGCAGCATGACGTTCGGCGGTTTCAGGTCGCGATGCACCAGTCCCGCCTCGTGCACCACCTGCAGCGCCCCGGCGATCTGCGCAACGTAGTGCAGCCCCTCCTGCTCGTTCACGCCACGCTGGATGCGCGCCTTGAGATCTCCGCGTGGCAGGTATTCCATCGCCAGATACTCGAAGCCGCCATGCACGCCATAGTCGTAGATCTCGACCACGAGCGGGCTGCGCACCGCCATGATGGCCGTGTATTCGCGCTCGAGAAACTGCCGTCCGGCGGCCTCATCGCGCAGCGTCTTGCTGACCTTGAGGGCGACGTTGTGGCCCCGATGACTGCTGCTGGCGAGATAGACCACCGCTTTTTCGGATTCGCCTATCTTCAAACGCAGCGTGTAGCCCGGAATGAATTCGGAGTTGGTAGTGAGGAGTGCGGCGATGCCGCTCGGCGAGAGCGTGGCGCTCCTGCCGGCATCGGCCGGCGGCGCACCCGCCGCACCCGGCGCGGTCTGCTCGGCGGCATTGGCGCCGTGGAGCTCCGCATCGCGCGATAGATTGGCGAGGCTCGCGAGGCGGCGCGCCACGCGCCGCTCGACACGACGCAGCGCGACCCGCACCGCGGTGCTCAGCCGCTCGGGGGTGAGCAGGCGCTTGGGCAGATAGTCCACCGCGCCAAGCTGCAGCGCGCGTACTGCGGTGAGCTCGTTCCCATCATCGGCCAGCGCGATCACCGCCGGTGTCGCGGGCTGCTCGCGCAGCCGACGCAGCAAGGTCAGCCCATGCGCGCCGGGATCTTCGGGACTCGCGCCGAAGGAGGCCGCGAGCATCAGCAGATCGCAGTCGCGTCCGGAGAAGGTGGTGCACCAGCGCTGAAACTCCTCGAGGTTCAGCATGCTGACGCTTGCCTCCGGACACAGCACATCCAGATGATGGCGCAGCCATTCGCCGTAGCGCTGGTCATCGTCCACCACCAGCACCCGCGCAGGCGGAGAAGAGCGGCGCGTGCTCACCGCTGCACCGCGAAGCGCAGCCGCACGCGCGCGTGTTGTCTTACCGGGTGACCGTCCTGTGTCACCGGCTGGTAGCGCCAGTGGCGCACGGCATCGAGCGCTGCCTGCTCGAAGATGCCGGCCGGCTGGGCGCCGACCACGGCGACATCGCTCACCGCGCCATCGGTGCCGATGGCGAACTGCAGATCCACCCAGCCATCTATGCCGCGCATACGGGCCAGGTCCGGAAACTGCGGTGCGACGTAGTGGGTGCGCGTGAGAGCGGCGGCATTGACGTAGCTCTCCGCCTGCGCATCTTTCTGCGCCGCGCTCAGCGCCGCCTCGACACCGGCGAGCGCGCTCGCATCCGCGGAGGCGGCACGCGCCTCGGTGAGCCAGCGTTGGGTCGCCGGGAAGTCCTGGCCGCGCAGCGCAGCGCGCGCCTCATCGATCAGCCGCGTACCGTAGGCGCTGCGTGCACGCTGCGTGAGCGGATCGTCCGGACCCTGTTGTGCGAGCTGCGCCAGGTAGAAGTGTGCGCTGTCGGTAGCCGGCTCGAGCAGCGCGCCGTGCTCGAGTCGCGCGTTGAAAAGCGCGGCAAGCTGAGCGAGCTCCTCGCCGTGGATGCTGCTGCGCAGCTGCTGCGACTCGGCGCGCAGCGCACTCACCTGCGCGCCATCCGCCCCGGCGTCCGCGGTGGCCGCGATCCAGATGTCCGCCTGCTCGGCATTCTTCGCTTTGAGCGCCTGCTGCGCCTCGCTCTGCAGG
This sequence comes from Steroidobacteraceae bacterium, assembly GCA_035495655.1. Classification (GTDB taxonomy): domain Bacteria; phylum Pseudomonadota; class Gammaproteobacteria; order Steroidobacterales; family Steroidobacteraceae; genus 13-2-20CM-66-19. The sequence continues at coordinate 56,566 of DATJFM010000006.1, read as the reverse complement.
CGGTCCACGAGCTCCTGCGTCGCCTGCTGTACTGCCGGGTCGTTGGGTGCCAGTGCGCGCGCGGACTCGATGTAGAAGCGCGCGTTGTCCTCCACCGGTGCGATGAGCGCGCCGCGCGCGAGCGCATCGCGCCCGCGGCTGAGATAACCGGCGATGCGCACGTCGAGCTGCTTCTGTGCCAGCTGCTGCCGCGCCTCCTCGACCAGGCTCGAGCGATGCTCGCTGCGCGCCGCATCCTCGAGCGTGGCGAGCGCCCCGGCCACATCGCCGCCCGCCGCGGCCCGCTGGGCCTTGTTGAGCACCGCCCGCTCGCGTTGCGCTCCGATCTGGGCCGCGACAAAGGCAACCCGGGCGTGATTCGGGTCGATGGCGCGCGCCTGATCGGTGAGCTGCTGTGCGGCATCGAGATGTTGCTGCTGCAGCTCGCTCTCCGCGGAGGCGAGCAGCCGGTCGATCACCTCGGCAAGTCCGTTGGCCGCGCGCGGATCGCGGGCGTTGCGCGTGAGGGCTTCACGGTAGAGCGCCGCGGCGCTTTCGCCCGGTGGAGCCACCAGCGCGCCCGCAGCGAGCGCCGCGTCGGCGCGCGCCAGCAGGTTCTCGAGAGCCGGGTCATCATTCGAGGTGGCGAGATGTGCCGCAGTCGCACCCTGCGGTGCCTGCGGTGTATTCAACACGCGCCACAGGAGCGGAGCTGCCACCGCCAGGGCCGCGAGCAGCACCAGCCAGCGGCTCGCGCGCCCGCGGCGCGGCGTCGCCGCCGAGGGTTTCGATTCCGGCAGTGCCGCGCCCTGCGCGTGGCGTCGCCACGCTGCCTCGACGAACAGGCGCACCCGCTGCTCAGACAGCGGCCTGTGCAGGAAGCGATGCACCGAGCCGTCGGTGATCTGTGTCGCCAGCATGCCCTGGTCGTCGGAGCCGCCAGCTGCGATCAGCACGAGCTCCGGGAACTGCGCGTGCAGACCATCGATGAGCTGGGCAATGGGTGTTGCCAGTGCCGCGCAGTCGATGACCGCGACTCCTCCCTGATGAGTCATGAGCGCGCCGGAAAGATCGACCTCGGAGCCGACCGGCAGGACCTCGTGCGAAGAAGCAGAGACCGTCTTCAGAATGCCGACGAGCTGGCTGTCGCGCGTGAGCGCGATGAGAGGGGCCGGCGTGAGACCAAGACGCAGCTCGACGACCCCGAGGGGTGTCGCCGCCCGGTGATCTCGCGCTGGGGTCTTGGGGGCCACGACTGTCACAATCCGCAAAAACCGCCCGTGGGGCCGCCATGCCCGGCCGCGGGGTTAAGATGACGTAAGACCGGTGACGTGTCGCTAATGGGGCGGGATTTCTGTGAAGCTGGTCATCCTGTGAGGGGGTCGGCCACACCCGTCCGCACCCCCGGGCCCGGGAGCCCCCCAGCGGGGTGCTAATCCCGGGGCAGCAGGAACTTCGTGCCGTTGTAACTCATCACCGCGCCCTCGGGTGTGATGCTGTCGACACGCACTCCCTCGGGCAGCGTGTCGCCTTCGCGCAGCTTGTGCATGTTGACCATCACAAACCGCTCTTGCGGATGCGCAGCAAACACGTGCAGGTCGAGTCGCAACTGCGGCAGCTGCGTTCCCGGCGTGCTGGTCAGGTCCTGATAAAGCGGTATCCCTGAGTCGGTCCCTCTGCGTACATGGCTGCCGGGTGCCGGGGCAGATCGATCCTCCGCCGGTGCATAGTCCTCTGGGCTTCCAGGCTCGGCACCCGGCGTCGCCGAGGGTGTGGACGGCGCGCTGGCGGCCGAAGCAGTGGGCAGCGCCGATGGCGCGCCCGTCGAAGCCGGCGGGGCTGCTGCGCCGGTGCCCAGCGAGCTCACGGGGACCACCGGCACGGGCGGTGCGGAGCCGGCAGCCATCGGGGCGGAAGTGGCGGGGACGGCGGGCGACGGTGCGGTGGGAGCGGCCCCTGGCGCTGCGGCCGGCGAGACGGTGTCGGTCGCGAGCGGTGCGGTGGCGTGTCCCTGATGCCGCAGCAGCATCCACAGCACGACTCCCAGGTTCAATACCAGCAGCAGCGCGATGGCGATCGCCCATGTAGGCAGGCGTGTGCGCGGCGGCGCAACGCGCACCTCGAACAGCGCCGGGCCGCTTTGCCGCTGGCGATCGCTCTCCGATTTCTTCAGCGCATCCAGAATAAACGACATCGATCACCCGCCATGATGAGTATCCGCTGCCGACAGCAACGGAGCGTCGGAGCCTGCGACGGCGCCGGCGAGCGCAATCTGCGTCTGTACGCCGGCGATGCCGTCCACCGCGAGCTGATGCAGTCGCTGGAACTCACGCACCTCGCCGACGAGCTCGGCATCGAATACATCGCTCACCGGCGCATCGCTCTGCACCCCGCGCACTCGCTGCAGACTCTCCCGCAGCCAGCGCACCTGGGTGCCGCGCATTCCGCTCGAGAGTGCCTTCACCGGCGAGCTCGCCGGGCGCCACAGCATGACGAAGTCGCCGAGCCAGTAGCGCGACAACTCACCGAGGCTGACCGCCTGGCCTCCGCCCACATCGAGGTGCGCCTGCTCGTCATCGAGCGCGGTGAGCACGACCTGATGCGTGGCGCCCTTGCCATCGTGCAACAGCAGGATGGCCGGGTGATTGTAGAGCCGCAGCTGACCGAAGGAGCCACGCTCGGCGATGCAGGCGAGACCGAGGCTCGCGGCCTGCGTGCACGGGTCGGTGGCGCTCGGCTGGTACTTCGCGCCCCACAGCCCAAAAAGCTTGGCGAACGCGCTGTCGGTATCCGTCTCCGTGAGGTGCTGTCCCAACAGTTGCGCCAGTGGCGCTCCCTTGGGCTCGATGCGCGGCGTGCTCGCGAGTGCCACGGGCAGCGCAGAGGCGCCATCATCGCGCGGCAGAGCAGCAGTTGTTGCCGTGACCGGCGCGCGGCTGTGCCAGGGCTGCGCTTTCCAGACGGCGAAGGTGATTCCGCTCAGCACCAGCGCAATGGCCGCCGTCACCGCCCACGGCAGCCAGTCGGGCGTGAAGCGCCGGCCGAATACCTCGGTCGCGGCGCTGCGCACCAGCGGGGCGGTGACCCGATGGCGGTCGAGGGAATAGGCGCCGAGAAGTGCGCGGTCGCAGATGACGTTGATCACGCGCGGCACACCCTGCGAGAGGCTGAACACCGCGTTGAGCGCCTGCGGTGCGAATACGTCGGTGGTAGCCCCGGCCACGCGCAATCTATGGCGCACGTAGGCCGCAGTCTCGTCGTGCGAGAGTGGATTTAAGTGGTAGCGACCGGTGATGCGTTGCGCGAGCTGGCGCAGCTCCGTACGCGAGAGCAGCTCACGCAGCTCCGGCTGGCCGATGAGGATGATCTGCAGGAGCTTCTGGGTGTTGGTCTCGAGGTTAGTCAGCAGGCGCACCTGCTCCAGCACCTCCGGTGAGAGGTTCTGCGCCTCATCCACGACCAGCACCACGCGGTGCCCGACGGCGTGCGCGCGCAGCAGATACTCGCTGAGGATGTCCACGAGGTCCTTGAGACTGCCGAGCGCGGAATCAGGGACGCCGATGCCGAGCTCCTCGCAGATGGTGAGCAGGAACTCCGGCGCCGTCATCTTCGGATTCAGAATCAGCGCGATCTCGGCGTTCTTCGGCGTCTGCGCGAGTAGCGAGCGCACGATGGTGGTCTTACCGGTACCGACTTCGCCTGTGAGCTGCACGAAGCCGCCGGCCTCGTTGATGCCGTAGAGCAGATGCGCGAGCGCCTCAGCGTGGCGTTCGCTCAGGTAGAGGTAGCGCGGATCGGGAGTGATCGCGAACGGCTTTTCGTTGAGCCCGAAGAACGAGAGGTACATGAAAGGATGCTACTCGATCGTGTTGCCGCGCCGCAGCGCCCGGCTGCCGAAGCGTGCCCGCGCCTCATCGAGGGCTGCATCGAGCCGCCCGGCCCGCCGCGTCTCCTCGAACAGCCCCAGCTGCGAGGCGGGGGTCAGTTCAGTGAGGACCACCCCCAGCAGGCGAAGTTTCGCACCGCGGTTGCCCGTGAGCCAGCGCGCCAGCAGCTCTGCCGCTACGCCGGCGACCGCACGCGCCTCGCAGGTCGGCGGCGCGACCGCCCGCTGTCGCGTGAAGGTGACAAAGTCGTCCCGCCGGATCTTCACACCGATGCAGCCGGTCATGAGGCCGCGCTCGCGCAGGCGGCTCGCCGCCAGGTCCGCCAGGCGCGCGAGCTGGCGCTGCAGGGTGCGGGGATCGCCGATATCGCGCTCGAAGGTGTCCTCGGCGGAGAGCGACTTTTCCTCGATCTCCGGCAGTACCGGCCGCTCGTCCACCCCCGAGGCGCGCTCGCGCATCAAGGCGGTGTAGCGACCGAAGAGCGGCCACAGCACCGCATCGGGGGCGCTGCGCAGCTCGCCGAGCGTGCGCACACCGGCCGCCTCCACCTTGGCGCCCGTCTTGCGCCCGAGGCCCGGCAGGCGCCGTACCGGCAGCGGATCGAGCACCGCGTGCACGCGCGCTGGCTCGACGACCGTGAGGCCGTCGGGCTTCATGAGATCGGAGGCGATCTTCGCCACGAGCTTGTTGGGCGCAACCCCGACGGAAGCGGTGAGTCCGGTGAGCGCGGCGATGCGGCGCTTGATGTGGCGCGCAATCTCGGTGGCGCCTCCGGGCAGGTGCTGACTCGCGGTTACATCGAGAAAGGCCTCATCGAGCGAGAGCCCCTGGACCAGCGGTGTGACCTCGTGGAACACGCCGAACACCGCGCGCGACACCTCCTGGTAGCGACGCATGCGCGGCCGCACGCACACTGCATGCGGACACAGCCGCAGTGCCGTGCGCATGGGCATCGCCGAGTGCACCCCGTAGCGGCGCACCTCGTAGCTCGCAGCGGCGACGACTCCGCGCGCGCCCTCCCACCCGACGATGACAGCCTGCCCGGCGAGGCGCGGGTCGTCGTGCTGCTCGACTGACGCATAGAACGCATCCATGTCGACGTGCAGGACGGCCCGTGTCATGGAGGACGGTGTCCGTGTCTTTGCGCGCGGCGGCTCAAGGCTCGACCGTGATGGTGATCTTCTTCGACACCACCGGCGGCGAGTGCGGTATGTGGTTCAGATCCGCGAACAGCAGCTGCAGTGTGTGCTTGCCCGGCGCAAGAGTCAGCGTCGTTTCCGTCTGGCCCTTGCCGAAGTGCACGATCTTGTCGGTTGCGGGCAGCGGAGCGGAGGCGTCCGCCGGCGGCTCGGTGTCGATCAACAGGTGGTGGTGGCCGGTGTTGTCGTATTTCACGCCGGCGGGCGCGATACCCATTCCCTTCAGGCCGAACTGCACGCGCACCGGGTTGTGAACGCTGGCGCCATCATGCGGACTGATGATGTAGACCTCGGCACCAGGGGCCGCAGGTGTGCGCTCCTGCGCGAGCGCCACCGCGCCTGCAGCCAACGGAACGCCGACGACCAGAGCTGCGAGCATGGACCTACGCATCGAGATTCTCCTTCACAAGGTGAGTGCGCTGTACACGCTGAGCAGCGCAAGCATGAGCGAGCCGCTCACGAGGTAGAAGAGCGACAGCAACCCCAGCTTGACGAATGTCAAGCTGCGTCCCTGACCGTAGACCACACGCATGGAGCGATAGGCGTACCAGGCGATGTAGAGCGCCACCGCCCACGAGATCCAGGTGGCGAGCGGCGGCAGCAGCGCGGATGCCAGTCCCGCGAGCAGCAGCAGCAGGAATACGAACGCGTGGTTGTGCACGAACAGCAGCAGGTGCTCGACGTAGTAGTGTCGCGGCCGCCAGTACATGAGCATCATCGCGCCCGCGAGTATCGGCACGAACAGGAACATGGCGCGCGGCAGGTTGTGCATGAATGCCTCCTGCAGCGAGCGGAAATTGTCCCCGATCATGCGTACGCAGGCGCGATGCGCCGCCGGCTGGATGCGCTGCTGCCACGGCCCGTCATAGCTCGCATGGTTCGCACAAAGACGCTCGGCACGTTGCTCGGCCGACTCTCCCGGAAGCGGCTTGCCGAGGATCGCTTCATCCTCGAGCGACGTGACGCTAGCAGCGCGGCCGTGCTCCGGCGCTTTGATCTCGAGCACCCGCACGTGCTGCGTGGCGGAAGCCCAGAGGAAGAACAGCACCGAGATCACCAGATACAGTCGCACCGGGGGCAGGTAGCGCGCACGGCGGCCGCCGAGAAACTCGCGCGTCAGGTAACCGGGGCGGTACAGCAATGCGCCGACCGTGCGCCACAGCCGTGAATCCGCGTGCGTCAGGTCCTCGGCGGCCACCTTGGCGAAGTGCCAGAGCGAATGCACCGCGGGCTCGAGGCGCTGGCCACAGGCGCCACAGTAGCGCCCGGCGACGGCGGCGCCGCAGTTGTCGCAGCGCGCGCTTTGCGTGGCACTCGTTCCCGCGGCGGCTCCCGCATCCGCCACGGGCCCAGCCGCCGCGACGGTGCTCATGCAACGTGGACGCTGGACCTCGCAGCCGGCTGCTTCTCGGCGGCGAGCTCCTGCGGCTCGAAGTCATCGACGTTGATGAGGTCCATGACCTTGCGATCGTATTCGCGCAGCGCCGCGGCTTCGGTCTCCGAGATGATGCCCGCACCGAGCGCCTGCTGGATGCGGCCGGGGAAATCGAGTGCGGTGACGCGTCCGGTGTTGACACCTTCCACGCGCATGCGTTTCTCCAGCGGCTCGAGCTGCACCGCGAGCAGCAGCGCCTCCTGCAGCAGCCCGAGCGGGTTGCGCGGCTCGAGCGTGCGGTACACCAACTGCCCGAGCCGCTCGCGCGCCTGCGTCGGCGCGGTGACGAGCGCCGCTACCTGCCGCTCGAGACGGTCGTGCGCTGCGGAGTACACCCGACCGCGCGGGAAGATCAGGACACGCATCAGCCCGGCGAGCAGCGGATTGGGGAAATTGCGCAGGAATCCGTGCAGCTGCTCCTGCGCGTCGTAGAGCAGAGTGCGGCAGGCCCACTCGACCATGGGCAGGTCCTCGAGCTGCCGTCCTTCGTTCTCGTGGTGCTTGAGCACCATGGAGGCGAGATACAGGCACGAGAGCACGTCGCCGAGGCGCGCCGAGAGCCGCTCCTTCTTCTTCAGGTAGCCGCCGAGCGCGAGCATGGCCACATCCACCGCGAAAGCGAAGGACGCGGAAAAGCGCACCACGTGCTGGTAGTAGCGCGCGGTGGCGCCCTGCACCGGCGCGCGCGTGAAGCGTGCGTGCGTGAGCGCCATGATGAAGGAGCGCACGGCGTTCGAGAGCGTGAAGCCGATGTGGCCGAAAAGCGCGCGGTCGAACTCGTCCACACCGGCGGCCCGGTCGGGATTGCGCGCCGCATTCATCTCCCGCAGCACGAACGGATGGCAGCGCAGCGCGCCCTGGCCGAAGATGATGAGGTTGCGGGTGAGCAGGTTCGCGCCCTCGACCGTGATCGCCACCGGCACGATCTGGTAGCCGCGACCGAGATAGTTTTTCGGGCCGAGCATGATGCCCTTGCCGCCGTGGACGTCCATGGCATCGTTGGCCACCCGCCGGCCCATCTCGGTGATGTGGTACTTGAGCATCGCCGAGGGGACTGCCGGTTTCTCGCCGTTATCGATCGCGCCGGCGGTGACCGAGCGCGCCGCATCCATGGTATAGGTGAGGCCGACCATGCGTGCGATCACCGACTCGACGCCCTCGAAGCGCGCGATCGGCTGATTGAACTGCGCACGAATGCGTGCGTAAGCGCCCGTGGCCCACACTCCGGCTTTGGCAGCGCCGGTGGTGTTCGAGGGCAGCGAGATGCAGCGTCCGACCGAGAGCTGCTCGACCAGCATGCGCCAGCCCGCGCCCGCCATCGCCGGTCCGCCGATGATGCAGTCGAGCGGCACGAACACGTCGCGTCCCTGAATGGGACCGTTCTGGAACGGAACGTTGAGCGGGAAGTGACGCCGCCCGATGCTCACCCCGGGAGTGTTGCGCGGGATGAGCGCGCAGGTGATACCGATGTCGGCTTTGTCCCCGAGCAGCCGCTCGGGATCGAACATGCGGAAGGCGAGTCCGATCACCGTCGCCACCGGCGCCAGCGTGATGTAGCGCTTGGAGAAATTCAGCCTGAGGCCGAGCACCTCGCGCCCCTGCCATACGCCACGGGTCACGATGCCGGTATCCGGGATGGAGGCGGCATCGGAGCCCGCGCGCGGGCCAGTGAGTGCGAAGCAGGGGACTTCCTCGCCGCGCGCGAGACGCGGCAGGTAGTAGTTCTTCTGCTCCTCGGTGCCGTAGTGGTTGAGCAGCTCCGCCGGTCCGAGAGAGTTCGGCACCGCGACCGTGGAGGAAGCGGTGGGACTGCGGCTCGCGATCTTCGCGAGCACGCACGAGTGCGCAAACGCGGAGAACTCGAGCCCACCGTAGCGCTTCGGGATGATCATCGCGAAAAAGCCGCGCGTCTTCAGGAACTCCCACACCTGGGGAGGAAGATCCGCGTGTTCGTGAGTGATGCTCCACTCATCGATCATCCGGCAGAGCTCCTCGCATGGGCCATCGAGGAAGGCCTGCTCCGCTGCCGAGAGCTGCGGCGGTTGGGCGGCGAGCAGCTTCTCCCAGCGGGGCGCGCCGCTGAACAGCTCCCCATCCCACCACACCGTGCCCGCCTCGAGCGCCTCCTTCTCGGTCTGCGACATGCGCGGCAGCAATTTCAGATACGTCTTCAGGAACGGCCGCGTGATGAGCGCCTTGCGCAGTGGCCGTACGTTCAGCAGCCACAGCGCCGCGAGCAGCACCCACAGGAATCCCTTCCACACCCCGGCGGGCGCACTGCTCGCGCCGAAGAGCGTGTAGGCGGCAAGGAGCGCGGTGAAGGTCACCGTGAAGGTGAGCAGTGACAGACGCCGATATGCCAGCACGAGCACCGCCGCTACGAACAGCAGCGTGATGACCCCGCCGATCTGCGTCAACGCGTACGCGGCCGCCAGGACGACGATCAACGATATGACGGCACCCAACATCGAGGCTTCCTCCGTGGCGGCGCGGCGCGCTGCCACTATAGCCCCTCAGCCGAGGAGGTTCTTCACCCCATCGCGCTCCTCGCGCAGCTCGGCATGGGTGGCATCGAGGCGCTGGCGGCTGAACTCATCCAGTTCGAGACCGGGCACGATGCGGTACTGCCCGTTGCTGACCGTCACCGGGTACGAGAACACCACGCCCGCGCCGATGCCGTAGCTGCCATCGGCCGGCACCGCCATGCTCACCCAATCGCCTGCAGGCGTGCCGTGCACCCAGGTGTGAACATGGTCGATCGCCGCCGCGGCGGCAGAGGCGGCCGATGAGGCGCCGCGCGCCTTGATCACCGCCGCACCACGCTGCTGCACGGTTGGAATGAAGCTCTCGACGATCCACTTCGCCTCCACCAGCGACCTCGCCGGGCGGCCGCCGACTTCCGCATGCGAGAGATCGGGGTACTGCGTGGAGGAATGGTTGCCCCAGATGGTCATGCGGCGGATGTCGGTGACGTGGCTCGCGGTCTTTTCGGCGAGCTGCGCGAGCGCACGGTTGTGGTCGAGGCGCGTCATGGCCGTGAAGTGACGCGGCTCGAGATCGGGCGCATTGGCCTGCGCGATGAGCGCGTTGGTGTTGGCGGGATTGCCGACCACCAGCACCTTCACGCCACGGTCCGCCAGCTCATTGAGCGCTCTGCCCTGCGCGGAGAAGATCTGCGCGTTGGCGAGCAGCAGATCCTTGCGCTCCATGCCCGGTCCGCGCGGCCGCGCGCCGACCAGGAAGGCCACCTGGCAGTCGCGAAATGCCACCTTGGCATCGTCGGTCGCGACCACGCCCCCGAGCGTCGGGAATGCGCAATCGTTGAGCTCCATCACCACCCCCTGCAGCGCCGCCAGCGCCTGCGGGATCTCGAGCAGATGCAGGTTGATGCGGGTGTCAGAGCCAAGCGCGGCGCCTGAGGCCACACGGAAGGCGAGGGCATAACCGATGTGCCCGGCAGCGCCGGTGATCGCGACGTTCACGGCTTTCATGGCGCTCCACTCATGCGCTGAAAAATGGCCCGGAATTCTAGCCTGCGCCCGGCAATGCCCCTAGCTCGCACCCGAAGAGGCACCGCAGCTCCTCAAACCCTTCTTCCCGGAGCCCTCTCCAACGCGGTGCCAGGACGCTCGAGGACGCTTTGAAGCCATATGAAGCCCCTCGGCGAGTCCCTCCACGGGCCTTCCTGGAGCGATCGGAAGACCGGTGAGATGGCTTGACACTAGAGTAGTGTTCTAGTAGAGTATAACACCATAGAGAGTGGTGTTGAGCGCCGCCACCCCGAGAGAGAGAGCCTCAAAGCATCAGCCAATCCAAGGAGATCCCCATGAACGCCATCGTTTCCAGCCTGTACCGAGACCTGACCTGCGCCGCAGCCGCACTGATCATCAGCATGGTCATTGGCGCGAGCTTCGTGCAGTCCACGGCCACCGCCCCGGGTAGCACGACTGCCATGACCTCGGTCGCCCGACAGGCCTGAGTCCACCTACCCATAAAGCGAAACCCGAAAGGACCCCAGCCATGAACGCCTTCGTATCCAGCTTCTCACGGGACCTCAGCTGTGCCGCCGCAGCGCTGCTGATCAGCGTTCTCATCGGCGCGAGCTTCGTACAGTCCACCGCAGCGGCTCCCGCGGTGCTCGCGACGGTCGTCGCCACAGCACCCGCGACCGCCTGACAGGGAGCGAACGCTCAAGGAGCGAACCATGAACACCTTCACCTCTCGGCTCTATCGCGAGCTCACCTGCGGCGCGGCCGCGACCCTCATCACCTTGGTGCTGAGCCTCGCATTCCTGCAAACCACCTCGGTCCCGCCGGGCGCCCGCGCCTGGCCGGCGGTGTTCGTGCAGATGCAGCCACAGCACGCCTGGTTTGGACAGCCCGAGCCAGCCGTTTTGGTAGATTAGTCGGCTAACCTTCCGTCACAGGCACCGTGCAGACCTTAATGGATCCGCAGTGGGACGACAGCTCGCCCATCTATCGGCAACTGCGGGACCGAGTGGTCGCGATGATCCTCGAAGGGGTTCTCAAGGAGGGGGATCCGCTGCCCTCGGTCCGCAGCGTGGCTGCGGACTTCCGGCTGAATCCCCTCACGGTGCTCAAGGGCTATCAGCAGCTCGTCGACGAACAGCTGGTGGAGAAGCGCCGCGGTCGAGGCATGTTCGTCAGTGTCGGGGCCCGCAAGGCGCTGATGAAGGACGAACGGCAGCGCTTCCTCGAGGACGACTGGCCGAAGATCTACGCCACCATCCAGCGGCTCGGACTGACGCAGGACGAATTGCAGCGCGCCGCGGCCGCAGCGCCTGCCGTACCGTGGCCGGCCGCCAACAGTGCGACGCCCACGCCCGATGCACCCGCAGGTGAGGACGATGACAGCGGTAATTGAAGCGCGCGGCCTCACCAAACACTACGGCGCGACGCGCGCGCTCGAGGACGTGAGTTTCAGCGTGGAGGCGGGGCGCATCGTTGGGCTGATCGGTCCCAATGGAGCCGGCAAGACCACCGCTCTCAAAGCCATCCTCGGCCTCACCCCCTTCACCGGCGAGCTGCGCGTGCTCGGGCTCGACCCTTGCCGCGAGCGCGACGCCCTGATGCGCGAGGTGTGCTTCATCGCCGATGTGGCGGTGCTGCCTCGCTGGCTGCGCGTGAGTCAGGCGTTGGACTTCGTCGCCGGAGTGCACCCGCGCTTCGAGCGGGCGGTGGCCGAGAGCTTCCTCAAGAAGACCGATATCCGCATGGGGAGCCGCGTCCGCGAGCTGTCCAAGGGCATGGTGACACAGCTGCATCTGGCGCTGGTGCTGGCAATCGACGCACGACTGCTGGTGCTCGATGAGCCGACACTCGGACTCGATCTGCTCTACCGGCGGAGCTTTTACGACACGCTGCTGAATGATTACTTCGACAAGCAGCGCACCATCCTGCTAACCACCCATCAGGTAGAGGAAGTGGAGAACCTGTTCACCGACGTCATCTTCATCAATCACGGGCGCGTGGCGTTGAGTGCGGCGGTCGAGGACCTTGCCGCGCGGTACCAGCAGCTGAATCTCGCCGCCGAGCAGGCCGAGCGGGCACGAGCGCTGCAACCCTTCTACGAGCGCGAGGTGTTCGGTCGCGTCGCGATGTACTTCGAGGGACGCAGCGCCGCGGAGTTGGGCACGTACGGTGAGTTGCGCACACCCTCGATCGCGGATCTGTTCGTCGCCAAGATGCAGGGAACCGGCCGGCCATGAGCTCCAGCCTCGCAGACACCGCAGGCGAAGGGCCACGCAGCGACACCACGCCCACCGCCGCCAAGGGACTCGCCGAGACGCTCATCACGCTGGTGCGGCGCGAGTTCTGGGAGCACCGCGCGCTGTGGCTCGCACCGCTCATCGTCGCGGGCCTCCTGGCGTTGTGTGCGGCCATCGGGCGCGTGCACATGCAGGTGGAGGACAGCGCGGTCATCCACGGCGAGGCGCAACGGGTGGCGGTGTTCACCATCATCCAGTCGGTACTGGCGATTCCGCTCTATCTGGTGGCCATGTTGGTCGCGTCCTTCTATCTGCTCGATTGCCTGTACGCGGAGCGCAAGGATCGCAGCATCCTCTTCTGGAAGTCGTTGCCGGTGTCCGATGCGCTCACCGTGTCCGCCAAGATGCTGGTCGCGCTCGTGGTCATGCCGCTCGGCGTGTTCGCGCTCGCACTGGTGGCGCATCTGCTGTTCAGCGCCATTCTCGGCGCCCGGGTGCTCATCGGCACCTTGCCCCCGATCTTCACCTGGAGCACCTACGAGTGGGCGCGGACGGAGGCGGTGCTGCTCGCCGTCACGCTGCTGGCGGTACTGTGGTACGCGCCGCTCGCCGCTTATCTGCTGCTCATGTCCGCCTGGGTGCGGCGTGGTCCGATACTCTGGGCGACGCTGCCGCTGGTGCTCGGTCCGGTGCTCGAGTGGGTGGCTTTCGGTACCCGTCACCTGCTGGACTTCATCAACTACCGCACCAACGGCATCTGGTGGCTGCTCGGGGTGCAGCATACCCAGATCGTCACCAAGCACGAGGTGCGCGCAGTCGGTACGGCGCTGGGAGTGCTCAACTTCCGCGGCGTACTGACGAGCATCGATCTGTGGCTCGGGCTCGCGGTCGCTGCGGCACTCACGTACGCGGCCATCCGCATGCGCCGCTTCCGCGACGACACCTAACCCCCGCCCATAGATCGCGCTTATCATCCTGATCCGGACAAGCAATTGGCCGGTGCGCGAGCGTGGCGCTCTAATGGGGCTACCTGGCAGAGGAGACTGACATGTTTGATACCCGCAACGACCTGCCCGCCAAGGTGCGCGTGGAGGTAACGCAGCTGCTGAACGCACGACTCGCGGACGCCATCGACCTCGCCGCCCAGAGCAAGCACGCTCACTGGAACGTCAAGGGGCCGAACTTCATCGCGCTGCATGAGCTGTTCGACAAAGTCGCCGAGAGCATCGAGGAGCAGATCGACACCATCGCCGAGCGCATCACCGCACTCGGGGGCCGCGCGCATGGGACGCTCGCGACGGTCGCGCGCAACTCGACGCTGCGGCCCTATCCGGAGGATATTGCCGAGGGACTCGCGCACGTGGATGCCTTGTCCGGGGCGCTCGCGGACTACGGCGCGAAGCTGCGCGCCGCGATCGACAGCGCGGGCCGGATCGGGGACGCGGATACCGCCGACCTTTTCACCGGCATCTCCCGGGAAACCGACAAGTACCTGTGGTTCCTCGAGGCGCATCTGCACGCCCAGCGCTGAGACCACGCGCAGCGCATGTCCGTCGAGGTTCGCCGCACTGCAACCGGACTACAGCTCGAGTTGACCGGGCAGTGGGGACTGCCCGAGGTGGAGACCGCCCGGGCGCAGCTCGCGGCCATCGATCTCGGCGCCGTGCACGCGGTCGAGCTCAGTACGCGCGCGGTGCAATCGCTCGACCTCTCGGGCGCGTGGGTGCTGCATGAATTCCTGCAACGCGCGCGCGCGGCGGGAGCGCAGGTGTCCTTCCAGGGAGCGCCGCCCGATCAGCTGCGCCTCATCGATCAGACTCTGAAGGAGCCGGGGCCCGGCCAGGCCGCCGGGGCTGCTGCTGCCGAGGCGAGCGCCGGGCTGCTGTACGACATCGGACGCTACGTGGTGCACGCCTGGCACGATGCGGAGCTGTCGTTCGCATTTGTCGGCCGCACGCTGGTCACTTTTCTCGCCAGCCTGGGGAGTCTGCGGCGCCTGCGGCCGATCTCGGTGGCGCGGCACGTCTACGACACCGGCATCACCGCCATGCCGATCACCGCGCTGATCGCCTTTCTCGTCACCGTCATCATTGCTTACCTGAGCGCGCAGGAGCTGCGCGGACTCGGTGTGGATATCTACGTCGTGGACCTCGTGACCATCGGTGTCCTGCGCGAGCTCGGCGTGCTGCTTACCTCGATCATCACCGCGGGTCGCTCGGCGAGCAGCTACGCCGCCGAGCTCGGCTCGATGCAGCTCAACGAGGAGGTGGATGCCCTGGTGGCGACCGGCATCGACCCCTTCGAGGTGCTGGTGGTGCCACGGGTGCTCGGGTTCGTGATCGCGCTGCCGCTGCTCACGGTGCTCGCCGACCTCGTCGGCCTCACCGGCGGGGCTTTGCTGTGCCGCTACCTGCTCGACATGCCCATTACCCAGTACATCAACCGGGTCGATGAGGCCATTGCGCCTACGACCTTCTGGGTCGGCCTCATCAAGGCCCCGGTGTTCGCGACGCTCATCGCACTCGCCGGCTGTTACCGCGGCATGCAGGTGCGCGGGTCGGCGCGCGAGCTCGGGCACAAGGTGACGGTGGCGGTGGTGCAGGCCATTTTTCTGGTGATTCTGGCCGACGCGATGTTCGCGATCGTGTTCATGAAGATGGACATTTGAGATGCGCTACCCGGTGATCGAAGTGCGTGGACTGGTGAACCGCTTCGGCAGCCAGCTGGTACACGACGGGCTCGACATGGAGGTCGGGCAGGATGAGGTATTCGGCATCGTCGGTGGTTCGGGCTCGGGCAAATCGGTGCTGCTGCGGAGCATCCTCGGCCTGCAGCATCCGGAGGCCGGCACGGTGCGCATCCAGGGGCACGACATCACGCGCATGAGTGAGGCGCAGCTGCGCCCGATAAAGACGCGCTACGGCGTGGCCTTCCAGAGCGGCGCGCTGTACTCGGGTCTGACCGTGCTGCAGAACATCCAGCTGCCGATGATGGAGTATCTCGAGCTCGAGAATGAGGTGCGCGATGAGCTGGCGCAGCTCAAGATGCGCCTGGTGGGCCTGCCCGCGGATGCCGCCGCCAAGTATCCCGCGGAGCTCTCCGGCGGCATGGTCAAGCGCGCCGCCATTGCGCGCGCGCTGGCGCTCGACCCGGCGCTGTTGTTTCTCGATGAGCCGACCTCCGGACTCGATCCGGTGAGCGCTGCGGCTTTCGATGAGCTGGTGTTGTTCCTGCAGAAGGAGCTGAAGCTGACAATCGTCATGATCACACATGATCTGGACAGCATCTTCCGCACCTGCAATCGTGTGGGGGTGATCGTGAACCGCCGCATGGAATCGGACACCGTGGAGCGCATCGTCGATAACCCGAATCCCTGGATTCAGGAGTACTTCCATGGCGAGCGGGCGCGCGGCGCGCGCAGCGCTGCGCTCGCGGACGCGAGGAGCGATCATGGAGCGTGAGGCGAACTATGCCGCGGTCGGGGCGTTTGTGCTGCTGGTGCTGCTGCTCGGCGCGCTGTTCGTCTACTGGTATTCCGACACGCGTGAGCACCGCGACTACAATCGTTACGAGATCTACTTCACCGGCAGCGTCAGCGGACTCGACAAGGGTGGGGCGGTACGCTACCTGGGGGTAGGTGTCGGCCGCGTGGTCGACCTGCGCGTCGATCCGCGCGACTCCTCGCGCGTACAGGTGATCGTCGACATCGATGCACGCACGCCGATCTCCACGCACACCGTGGCGGAGCTGCAGCTGCAGGGCATCACCGGGCTCCTGTACATCGATCTCGCCGAGGATCGCGGCAACCGGCGCCTCGCGCCGCCGGCCGTGCCGGGGCTGAAATATCCGGTGATCCGCTCTGCCCCCTCGCGCTTCGATGTGTTCCTGGCGAGTCTGCCGGAGCTCGTGCAGCGCGCCAATCAGCTGTTGAGCAGCGAGAACCTGGCGGCAGTCTCCACGGCACTCGGCAATCTGGACAAGGCGAGCAGTCATCTGCCGCAAACGGTGCACGACCTCAACACGCTCATCGCCGAACTGCACGCTGCCAGTACCGAGCTCACCGCCTCGGCACGCAGCGCCCACGGGCTGCTCGATGAGGTGCAGCCGAACGTGAAGGCAGCCGCGCTGCGGCTGCGCACCGTCGGTGACAACCTCGCGGAGGCCACCAAACAGCTCGACCGGATCATCGCCGAGAACCGCCAGGACGTACGTGCTTTTGCCCGCGACGGGCTGCCCGAGATCGAGCGCTTCGTGCGCGAAGGACGCGCCGCAGCCGAGGAGGTGCGCGCTCTATCGGCCAGTCTGCGCGAGAATCCCGCGCAACTGTTGTATCAGGCGCCGGAGCCTGGCGTGGAGATCCCGCAGTGAGATGGGGCGCCGCCACACTCCTGGGTGTGTGCGCCGGCATCAGCGTCACTGGCTGCTCGGGACTTTTTCGCAGCAACGCGAAGCCCGAACAGATCTATTACCTGCGCGCTCCCTCGGCGCCACCGGCATCGCCGGCGAGCAGCAGCCCGGGTTCCGCGGCCGCTGTTGCTGCGGCGGCGGCGGCACCGGCGTCGCTGATATCGCTGCGCGTGGTGCGTCCCATAGCCGACCCGGGCCTCGACGGCGCGCGCATCATGCTGGTGCAGGCCGATCACCGCATGAACTTCTTCAGCGGCGCGCGCTGGCCCGCACCTGCGCCGGAGCTGATCGAGTCGCTCGCCGTGCAAACCCTGCGCGCCTCGGGCGATTGGGCCTCGGTGCAGGATTCCGCGAGCCCCTTTCCTGCGGACTATCTGCTGCAGATGCACGTGCGGCGCTTCGAGGCCGACTACACCTCTGGCGGCGCCGCACCGCTCGCGCAGGTGGTGTTCGACTGCACCGTCGGCCGCCGTCAGGGACGAGAGGTGCTCGCGAGCTTCACGGTTGCCGGGAGCGCGGCGGCATCCACCAACCATCTGAGTCAGGTGGTAGCGGCGTTCGAGCAGGCGACCGGGGCGGCTCTCGATGCGCTCGTGCAGCAGTCGCTGCAGGCGGCGCGGATCGATGCGCAGCATGCCGCCCAGAACGAAGGCCAGCCACCGCCCTCACCAACACCAAACCGCTGACGCCGCCCCGCGCCGGATTGCTGACGCCGCTCACGCCGAGCGCGGCGCTGCCTCGCCACCATCGCGCAGCAGGTGCACGAAAGGTCCGGCAGCACCGGATGCCTGCTTGGCGAGCAGAGTCAGCAGATCGTCCGCGCTGGAGGGCTCACCGAACAGCCGGCCCTGCCCGTAATGACAACCGTTGACGCGCAGGAACTGCAGCTGTGCCTGCGATTCCACTCCCTCGGCAATCACTTCCATGCCGAGACTGCGACCCATCTCGATGATGGTGCGCACGATGGTGGCGTCGCCGGCGTCCTCGGTGGCATCGCGCACGAAGGACTGGTCGATCTTCAGCGTACCGATCGGAAACTGCTGCAGTGCCGAGAGTGAGGAGTAGCCAGTACCGAAGTCATCGATCGACAGATGCAATCCCATGGCATAGAGCTCATCGAGCAGGCGCACGGTGCGCTGCGGGTCGGCCATGAGGGTCGTCTCGGTGATCTCCAGCTCGAAAGCAGTGGGCGAGACGTGGTGGCGGCGGAACACCGAGCGGCAGCGCAGGATGAAGCTGGCCTGACGCAGCTGCTTGAGCGAGAGATTGAGCGATATGCGCCCCGGGTCGCCTCCCTGGCTCTGCATCTGCCGATAATCGAGGCACACGCGGTTCAGCACCCATTCGCCGATGTCCAGAATGAGATTGGTCTCCTCGGCGAGCGGAATGAACTGCGAGGGCGGGATGTCGCCGTGCCCCGGCAGCCGCCAGCGCAGCAGCGCCTCGGCGCCGCTCACCCTGCCAGTGCGCAGATCCACCTTGGGCTGATACCGGATCTCGAGCTCATCGCGCTCGAGCGCGCGGCGCAGCTTGCTCTTGAGCATCAGCCGCTCGACCGCCGCGGCATTCATCTCCGGGGAATAGAAGGCGAAGGTGTTGCCGCCGTTCTGCTTGGAGTAGTACATCGCGGCGTCAGCATTGCGTATCAGGTCGATGACGTTTTCGGCATCGCGCGGGCAGAAGGCGATGCCGACGCTCGCGGTGAGAAACACTTCGTGTTGATTGAGCTGGAACGGTCGGCTCACCTCGGTGAGCAACGCGCGTGCGAGCTGCGCTATCGGACCGCGATTGTCCGCATCGGCCGGCAGCGCCTCCACGAAGAGCGCAAACTCATCGCCCGCCAGGCGGCCGACCACCGTCTCGCGCGGCACCGCGCGCGTCAGACGCTCCGCCAGCACCTCGAGCACGCGGTCGCCGGCTCCGTGGCCGAAGGTGTCGTTCACCTCCTTGAAACGGTCCATGTCGAGGTACAGCACCGCCACGACCTGCCCGGCGCGCAGCGCACGCGCGATGGTCTGCTGCAGCACGTGGTGGAACTGCATGCGATTGGGAATCTTGGTGAGTGCGTCATAGCGCGCGAGATAGCGGATGCGGCGCTCGGCGCGCTTACGGTCGGTGATGTTGCGTGCGACGAAGATGTTGCCCTGGAACTGAGGATCGTCGCTGTCGATGCGCGAACCGGTGATCGACACCGGAATGGTCTGGCCGGAACGGGTGCGCACCAGCGTCTCGCGCGTCTCGTGCGCGGCCTGCTCCAGGTCGAAGTCTGCGCGCTCGCGCTCTTCTAGCACCGCGAGCATGCTGCGCCCGAGGAGCTCTTCCTCGCTGAAGGCGAGCAGCTTGCAGGCCGCGGCGTTGGCCACCTTGATCACCCCGTCGGGGGAAGTGACGAACACCGCATCGGTCATGCTGTTGAGCACGCTGTGCAGGTAGCTCTTGTTGACGGTCGACTGGCGCAGCCGGCCGCGCATGCGCTCGAGCGCCTGCTGCAGCTCCCCGAGGACATCGCGGCGCTGCACCTCGACCGGGCGGGTGTAATCGCCCTGGCCGATGCGCTCGGCGCTACGGATGAGGGAGTACAGCGGGCGCTGCAGATGGCTCACCGCGCGCCACATGAGCGCGGCGGCGAGCAGCGCCCCGCCCGCGGCCACGGCGAGCGCCAGCCACCAGGTCGAGCGCGTGCGCTGGGCCGTTTCCTGCTGGAGCCGCGCGGCAAGCCCGACCCCTGGAACCGGGGCGGCCTGCGCGAGCGCAACGGTGAGCGTGGCGAGCGTCTCGGGCGTGACCGCGCCCGGAACATTCTCCGCATACGTGCGTACCGGAGCCACCGCCTGAGCGGTGAGGGTGCCGGCTGGGGCTGCAGCATCGCCCTGCCAGTGGAACAGGGTTTGCCCGCCGCGCGAGCTGAGGGTGATCGCCTGGACGGTGGGGTCGTCGGTGAAGGGCTGCAGCCGCCTGACGATGCCCACGTCATCCTGGGTGCGGACCGCGTCCGCGACCGCATCCGCGCCGTGCGCCGCGAGGCTGCGCGCCCGCGCCTCGAGCTCCGGGTCGAGCCGCTCGCGTGCGGCGTGCTCGGCAAGGGCGCCCAGAGAGCGCGCATCGGCCGCGTGCCGTACCAGGAACAGCAACGCCACCGCCGCCGCGGCGAGCAACACGACGAGGAAGCTCGCAATGGCATATCTCAGCCTGAAACTGGCCGTAGTCACGAGCGTCGTTCCGCGCGTGTATCCCCCAATTATTGTCCCGATATTAACCGCCGCTTGGGACGGAAGGCTATGGCCGGCCCGGAAACTGCCTCAGCGGCCGGACCAGACTCTCTTTATATGTCCGAGCATGAGTCCGCGCATGGTCGCCATCGGGTCGGCGGTGGCGGCGAAGATCGGCGGGCGTCTGCGCAGCAGCTGCCAGCTCTCACTGCGCAAAACCTGGCGCAGGTAGTCGAGGTTGCGGTCGATGGCCTCGATGTATGGGTTGCGCCCGTCGTAAAGGATCTCCAGGTAGCGGTACGCGCCCTGAAAATCGCGCTCGAGGCGCTTCTCGCGCACCTCGCTGATGAACTCCGGCGTCTGCCGCAGCAAGTCGAGCCCCGAGGCGTACTTCACCTGCGGGCCCTGCTCGCTCACCGGCAGCGCCACTCCGCCCAGCACGAACTCCGCGTACAGCCGGTCGCGGCATTTCTCGAGGTAACAGCGATCGGCCATCTGCGCGATCATGTCGGCGGTACCGAGCAGGTGCCCGAGCACAATGTCGCGGGGATCGGCAACCCGTGACTCGATTTTTTCGAAAGGCACCTCGTAGCCGGTGAAGTGGATGATCTCACTCGCGACCGGCACCCAGGCACCAAAGCCCACAACGGGCAGGTACTCCTGCAGGAAGCGTGCGCCGCGGGAGACGTGCGTGCGGGTGAACTCTGCTCCGTTCTGCGACTCGTGGTCGTCGGCGCGGCGCAGGTAACCAACATCGTGAAACAGCCCGGTGAGCAGGCCCACCGTGGCGCGCGCGCCGCCGAGGCGCTCGTGCTCTTCCTGCTGGCGCTCATAACCCACGATCAGCCGGGCGAGCGCCAGCGTTATGTCGAGCGTGTGCTGACGGTCGTGATAGACCGTGTCGACCCCGTGATAGCCGGGCACATCTCCGGCGAACAGCCGCTCGAAGTGGGCGAAAGCACGGCGCAGCGGATCGAGCGACATCCCCGGCCAGGTCGGCCCATAGAGTGCCTCCACCGCCGCGAGCACCCCTTTGGAGGAGCTCACCTGCACCGAGTTGGTTACATCGAAGTCACTGCGCCGGATGTTGGTCATTCGTTATGTTGGTGGCGAACGCGTCTCGCGGAACCTTCCCCCCTGGGTCTCATTTCTGACTTAATCAGCGAATATTTTAGACACAGATCGCATTTACTCACCGCGACCGGGCGCACAGTTCAGTGGGAAGCAGGGGTCAGTAGATGCGTAGCCCGCCGTACTTGCGGCGGATGTGGCGGTCGAGCATAAGCGCCCCGAGGCCAAAGCCCAGGCCGAAGCCGATGAGGCTCGCTGCCAGAGTCCACGGCCACAGCGTGCGCGGGCGTTCCTCGCCCACGTCGAAGAGCGCGGCGGGCCCCGCCGCGGCATCCTCGGCCGCGACCGCGGAGGCCGCTCCTGGCTTGCCGGAGACGCTTGCGACCGGGGTAGCGGCGGCGGCGGTGGCATTGGCGCGCAGTTGTGCCTTGAGCGCATTCAGCTCATCGCCAAGTCGCGCCACCTCGGCGTCACGCTGCGCGAGCCGCACGCGCAGCGGCTCATCCGCCGAAAGGTAGGAGGAGCGCACCCACCCCTCGCGTCCACCCGCGAGCCGCACGTGCACCTGCTCGCCGGCGCGCTCGAGCACCTCGACGCGATCGCCGCTCTTAAGTGTCGCCACCCGCTCCCCGCTCGCATCGGGCGCGCTCACCACTGCGACCACGAGCTGCTCGATGACGTAAAGCGATTCTGCGTGCAGCGCCGGCACACTCAACAGCACCACCACAGCCGCCACGAGTCTGCGGCGGCGGCCGGGCGCGCGCCTCACGCGGGCTCTCCCGCGCCTTCAGCGTCGTACTGCTTGGGTGCCGCGCGGTCGATGCCGTGCTGCTTGAGCAATGCCCGCACATCCGGTCGCCGGCCACGAAACTCGACGAATGCCTCGAGAGCGTCGCGGCTGCCTCCGCGGCTGAGGATGGCTTCGAGGAAGCGCCGCGCGGTCGCACGATCGAACACCCCGCTCTCCTCGAAAGCGGCGAAGGCGTCCGCGGCCAGCACCTCCGCCCACTTGTAGCTGTAGTACCCCGCAGCGTAGCCGCCCGCGAAGATGTGTCCGAAGCTGTTGGGGAAGCGGTTCCATTCCGGCACCGGCACCACGGCCACTTCGCCGCGCACCTCGCGCAGCGTCTCGAGAATGCGCCCACCGCGCTCGGGCGCGTACTCGGCATGCACGCGGAAGTCGAACAAAGCGAACTCCAGCTGGCGCATCATCGAGAGCCCGGCGTGGAAACTGCGCGTGGCGATCAGCCGTTGCTGCTGGTCGGCCGGCAGCGGCGCGCCGCTGTCGAAGTGCCCGGAGATGCGCTCGAGCACCTGCGGATGCCAGGCGTAGTTCTCGAAGAACTGGCTGGGCAGCTCTACCGCGTCCCAGGCGACGCCGTTGATGCCGGCGATGCTCGGGTAGTCGACGCGGGTTAGCAGATGGTGCAGTCCGTGGCCGAACTCGTGGAAGAGAGTGACTACATCATCGTGCGTGAGCAGTGCCGGACGCTCGCGCCCCGGCGGCAGGAAATTGCACACCAGGTAGGCGACCGGCAGCGCCGTGCCCGAGGACAGGTGTTTGCGACCGATGCATTCATCCATCCACGCGCCGCTGCGCTTGTTGGCGCGTGCGTAGGCGTCGAGATAGAAGCTGCCGAGCGGCTCGCCGGCCGCCGAGCTGATCTCGAAGAAGCGCACATCGGGGTGCCAGATGGGTGTACCGCTGCGCTCGCGGATGCGCACGCCGAAGAGCCACTCGGCCACCTCGAACAGGCCGCTGAGCACGCGCGGCAGCGGAAAGTACGGCCGCAGTTCTTCCTGCGAGACATGAAAGCGCTCGCGCTGCAGCCGCTCGGCGTAAAAGCCGACATCCCAGGCCGCCAGCTTGCGCCCGGCGAAGTCCTCGAGCTCGGCGAACTCCGCCTGCGCGGCGCCGCGCGCCGCGGCGGCGAGCTCGTGCAGGAAGCCGAGGACCTCATCCACGCTGTGCGCCATGCGGGTCGCCAGCGCGTACTGCGCGTAGTTCGGATAGTCGAGCAGCCGTGCGACCTCGTGCCGGCGGCGCAGGATCTCCTCCATCACCGCCGAATTGTCCCAGCGGCCGGCAGTCGGGCCGCGATCTGAGGCGCGCGTCGTCCAGGCCTCGTAGAAGGCGCGTCGCAGGTCCACCGATTCGGCGTCGGTCACCACCGCCACGTAGGTGGGTTGATCGAGGCGCAGGATCCAGCCCGGTGCCTGCTGCTCGGCGGCGCGGGTGCGTGCCTGCTCGATCAGCATCTCGTTCAAGCCGCGCAGCTCATCGCGGTCGGTAACCGGCCGGCTCCAGGCGTTGGTGGCATCGAGCACGTTCTCCTCGAACCGCGCCTGCAGCTGGGCGAGCTCCAGCATGGCCGTCTTGAAGCGCTCCTTGCGCTCCAACGGCAGACCCACGCCGGCGAGCCGAAAGTCGCGTACCGCATGCTCGAGCAGCTCGCGCTGCACCGGGCCGAGCGCTGCGCCTTCGCGCTCGGCGATGGTGCGGTAAGCTCGATAGAGCGGCTCACTCTGCGCCAGGTCGGTCTGGTAGGCCGAGAGCAGCGGCAGGCACGCGTTGTAGCTCGCCCGCAATCCCTCCGAGTTGAGCACCGCGTTCAGATGACTCACCGGTGACCAGGTGCGCGAGGTGTGATGGTGAAGCTCCTCGAGCGGCTCGACCACGCTCGCAAAGGTGGGCGCGCCGAGCGTTGCCAGCTCGCCGATGCGCGCGCGGTTGGCGTCCAGCACTTGCCGCAGCGCCGGCTCGACGTGCTCGGGCCGGATGCTCATGAACTGCGGCAGAGAGTCCTGATGAAGTAAGGGGTTGTCCATGCGCAGGTCTCTTTCCATCGCCGGCGCCATTGTAGCGGCCCTCATATCGGCTGCGCGTCTTGGATACCATGAAGGGTGCCGGGGTAAGCGAGGGTGCCATGGCGGAAAAGTACGACCTGGTGGTGATCGGCGGCGGCAGCGGCGGAATCGCCGCCGCACTGCGGGCCGCAGAATATGGGGCGAAGGTGGTGCTGGCGGAGTCCGGCAGGCTCGGCGGCACGTGCGTGAATGTCGGCTGCGTGCCGAAAAAGATCATGTGGAATGCCGCCGAGCTCGGCAGCGCACTGCAGGATGCGCGCGATTACGGGTTCAAAGTCGAGAGCGCCGGTGTCGACTGGGGCGCGCTCAAAGCCAAGCGTGATGCGTACATCGAGCGGCTGAACGGCATCTACGCAGCCAACCTCGCCAGGCGCAACATCGAGCTGGTGCGCGGCCGCGCCAGCTTTCACGATGCGCACACCGTGCGCGCGGACCAGCGCCTGCTGCGCGCGGATCACATCTTCATCGCGACCGGAGGCCGGCCTCGCCTGCCGCTGATACCGGGCGCAGAGCTTGGCATTACCTCGGACGGTTTCTTCGAGCTCACCGAGCGGCCGGAGCGGGTCGCGGTGGTCGGCAGCAGCTACATCGCCATAGAGCTCGCCGGCATCCTGGCCGGTCTCGGCACGCAAACGGCTCTGGTGCTGCGCGGCGACACCGCCCTCAAGTCTTTCGATGCGCTGCTCGGGGAGTCGGCACTCGTCATGCTGCGCGATGCAGGGGTGGAAGTCGTCCTCAACGCGATACCGGCGGAGCTGCGCCGGGCGGGAGCTGCACTCGAGCTACGCTCGCTCGATGGTCGCACGCTCGGTCCCTTCGACTGCGTGATCTGGGCGATCGGCCGCGGTGCCGAGGTGGATGAGCTCGCACTGGAGCGTGCCGGGGTTGGGCTCGACGTCCAGGGATTCATCTGCAACGACAAATATCAGGTGACCAACGTGCCGGGCATCTATGCCATCGGCGATGCCTCCGGGCGCGCGCAGCTCACTCCGGTTGCCATCGCCGCCGGCCGGCGTCTGTCGGACAGGTTGTTCGGTGGCCAGGCGGACCGGCACCTCGACTACGAGAACATTCCCACGGTGATCTTCGGCCGTCCGCCGCTTGGCACCGTGGGGCTGTCGGAGAAAGCGGCCGCCGAGCGCTACGGCGCCGACGAGCTCACCGTGTACCGCTCGAGCTTCGTGCCGCTCTACAACGCGCTCACCAGCGCCAAGGGGCGCTCGCACATGAAGCTCGTCACCGCGGGACCCGAACAGCGAATCGTCGGCCTGCACGTTGCCGGCCAGGGAGCCGACGAAATGCTTCAGGGCTTCGCGGTCGCGGTGCGCATGGGTGCGACCAAGAAGGATTTCGACGATACGGTGGCGATCCACCCGACCTCGGCGGAGGAGCTCGTCACGATGCGCTGACTGCGCCGGCCCGCAGGCCGGCGTTCCCACGAGATTTCGTGGGGTGGGGTGCCTAGACGCTGCCGATGCGCTGCTTGAGCGCCGCGAGCACCTCTGCGGTTTGCGGGCGCACACCGCGCCATAGCCGGAAAGACTCGGCCGCCTGCTCGACCAGCATCCCGAGACCTTGCACCGCCATGGCGCAGCCGGACTTTTGCGCCCAGCGTACGAAGCCCATCGCCGAGCGTCCATAGGCGAGGTCGTAGCACACCGTCTGCGGACCGATGGCGTCCGACGGAATGGGCGGCATGTCCCCCGAAAGACTCGCGGAGGTCGCATTGATAACGAGATCGAAGGGCGTATCGCCGACGTACGAGAAACCGACTCCCTGAGTCACACCGAGATCGGCGAATGCGGCGGCGAGTGCCTCGGCCCGCTCGGGCGTGCGGTTCGCGATCACGACGATCGCGGGCGCGAGACCGAGCAACGGGGCGAGCACGCCGCGAGTCGCGCCGCCTGCGCCAAGGATCAGCAGCCGCCGCTGCGTGATGATCAGGCCGAGGTTGTCGCACAGGTCGTGCACCAGGCCGACGCCGTCGGTGTTGTCGCCGAGGATGCCACCGTCCTGCCATGCAAGGGTGTTGACCGCCGCGGCGTGGGCCGCGCGCGCGGTCAGCTCCTGAACTACTTCCACGGCAGCGATCTTGTACGGCATCGTGATGTTCAGCCCGCGGCCGCCCTCGGCGAAAAAGCGCTGCACCCGCTCGGCGAATTCCTCCGGGGCGACGTCGTAGGCGCGATAGGTCATCTGCTGATCGGTGTCGCGGGCAAAGACACCATGGATGAACGGCGAGAGGCTGTGACCGACCGGATGGCCGAAGACGCCGTACTGGTCGCCAGCCGCGCTGCTCATCGCGATGATTGTGACAGCATTCGCACGCTGCTGCCTCCACCGGGACCGACCGCGAGGCAACTCTGCAGCTCGGGCAACCACGTCTGCATCCGCTCGAGCGTGAGCCACGGTGGGTTCACGATGAGCAGTCCCGAGCCATTCAGTGCCACGCGCGAGTCCCGCGGATAGAGCCAGAGCTCACTCGCGAGCACCGCCGGAGTCAGCGCCATCGCCCCATGCAGCGCGCGCACACACTCCGCGTGCCAGGGCACGATGCTGCGCTCGTCCTTGATCGGGTACCAAACTATTACCACCCCCGTCGGGAAGCGACGCGCGGCTTCGATGAGGGTTGTGGTGACCCGGCTGAACTCCTCATGCTCCTCGTAAGGCGGATCGAGCAAGGTGAGTCCGCGCCGTTCGGGCGGCGGAAGGAAGGCGCGCAGCTTTTCTGTCCCATCGCCACGCTCAACGCGCACATTGAGCTCGTGGCCGCGCTCCCTGGAGAGCGCCGCGATCGATTCCTCGAGCGCATGGGCTTCGCCGCCCTGCAGCTCGATCAACACCGCGCGGTCCTGGCTGCGGAGCTCTGCGGCCGCGATGAGCGGTGATCCCGGATAGAGCTGCTGCCGCGCACCGCCGGCACGGAAGGCCATGATGAGCTCGGCGTACTCACGCAACTCTGCGGCCGCAGCATGCGCCTGCAGGAAACGTCCCACGCCGCCGGCTGCCTCCGGCGAGCCGCCGGAGAGGTCATAGCTTCCGCGCCCGGCGTGGGTGTCCAGGTAGAGAAAGCCCTTGTCCTTTTTCTTCAGAACGCGCAGCAGCGCAAGCAGCGCCACGTGCTTGTGCACATCCGCGAAGTTGCCGGCGTGGAAGCTGTGGCGGTATTTCATGGCGCGACGCGCGCCTGCGCCCTCAGCGCCGTGGTTGCGAGCGTCGCTCGATGCGCTTGCCAGTCCGGACAGGCTGCGTGCGCGCACACAGGGCACGCATTCCCGCTGCGACGTACGGCGCAAGCCGTTCGTGGACACCGTCGAGATCGGACGCGCGGCACAGGCCACCCGAGAGCTGGTCGATGCGACCGGTCTCGGCGAAGGTGAGCGTCAGCGCCCCGGTGAGGAACTGGTAGCCCCAGTAGATCTCCCGTGGCGGACAACTCGGCAGCGCCTCGCGCATCACTTCGATGAAGCGCTCGACCAACGGGTCGAAGTGCCGCGTCATCAACTGCGGACCGAACTCGGGTGAGTTGTTCACATAAGCGACCAGCGCGAAGTAGCTCTTCCATCCGGGGCCGCCGCGTGCCGAGCGCTCGAGCACAGGCTGAGTAAAGGCGCCGATGATTGCCTCGAGCGCGGGAGTGCCGGGGAGCGCTTCACTCCGCACAGCCTCGAGCCGCTCGAGGCGCTCGCTATTGAGCAGCTCGGCGCGCCGCTCGAACACGGCGGTGAACAGCTCGCGCTTACCGCCGAAGTGATAGCCGACCAGCGCGACATCGACACCGGCTGCCTGGGTGATGTCGCGCAGCGAGACACCGTAGAACCCGCGGTGCGCAAACAGCTGCTCGGCCGCATCGAGGATGCGCTCCTTGCCGTTACGCTCCTTACCGTTGCGCGCTGGAGTCTTCCTGGCGGCCACTTTACTGCACTGCAAAACGAACTGGGGCGACAGTGTCCGGTGAATCGACCCCCGACGCAACGTTGCGCGCAGCTCGAGATGGCTCGACTTGCGCGCGGACTCGATTCACTGCCGGTGCGACGCCAACGGTAAGATCCTCGAGTGCCGATCGCGGGCCGCGCTTGGAAACGCGAGCACGGCTGCGATCGGAGGGTGATATGGCGAGCGGCGAGTACTGGTTCGACAGCCCCGAGGGCCTGCGACTCTTCAGCCGCGTGTATGCAGGGCCGAGCGCCGGCGCCCCGGTTGTGCTTTGTCTGCACGGGCTGATGCGTAACAGCCGCGACTTCGAGGAGCTGGCGCCGCACCTCGCCGCACGCTACCGCGTGATCGTGCCCGATATTCGTGGAAGGGGATTCTCGGCCCGGGATCCCAACTTCAACAATTATCAAATCCCGGTGTACGTCAATGACCTGGTGGGGCTGTTCGCGGGGCTCGGTGTCGAGCGCGCAACCATCATCGGCACTTCGATGGGCGGCTTCGTAGCCATGCTGCTGGCGACGCTGCAGCCCCGCCTGGTGGCGGGAATTGTGCTGAACGATGTCGGCCCGGAGGTTGATCCGGCAGGATTCGAGCGCATCCGCGCTTATGCCGGCAAATCTCCGCCGGTGCACAGCTGGCCCGAGGCCGTAGCAAACGTGCGGAGTATCTTCGGTCTGGCGTGGCCGGATCTGAGCGATGAGCAGTGGCAGAGGCTCGCGCGCCGCAGCTACCGCGCCAACGCCGCGGGCGTGCCGGAAGCCGACGCTGATCCGCTCATCGCCGAACTGCTGCGCGAGCCAAAGGCGACAACGCCCAACCTCTGGCCGCTCTGGAGGGCGCTCGCGCAAATTCCGATCCTGGCAATCCGCGGTGCCCAGTCCGACGTCCTGAGCTCCGCGACGCTGGCGCGCATGCAGCGTGAAAAACCCGAGCTCGAGGTATTGACCGTTGCCAACCGGGGTCACGTACCACTGCTCGATGAGCCCGAGTGCGTGGTGGCAATCGATCAGTTTCTCGCTGCGGCGGGCGGTGGTTAAGGTCTAAGGCCCCAAGCACAAGGTGGGTCGCCCCTCGCCGCAAGGCGCCGGCCTGCCTCGCCACCTCTGTCGGCCCACTTCACACCAGCTTTGCAAGCCCATGCGCATACCTCATGCGCATACCTCATGCGCATCCTTCATGCGCATGGCTCTGAAAAGTAGCCTTGATCTCCGACCCGCACCCTCGCATGCACCGGCCATGCAAGGGCCGGCGCGGCATCCGGCGCTGTATCGGTCGTCGTGGCTAAGAGACGAGGGGTTTAGGCACTAAAAAAGTGCCGCGGTCGAAAGGCGCCATCGTCGAGATAGGCCGCTGCGCAGACTTACTTCACTCCACGTGCGCGCGGGGGCACTCCTGAAGTCTTCGCTCGCGCCTTGGCGGCACTCTTTCTTATGACCGCTTTCGCTCGCCGGCGCGGTTTGCGTCCGACGTGCGCGGAGGGCTTCGGTCGGCTCCGCGCGCTGCCTGCAGGAGGCTGATTTACTGCCGCGACCTTTCCGGTTGGCCGGGCCGGTGGAGCTTTCTTCTTGCCTTTGCGGCCTGCAGGTGCTGCAGCCGCGGCGGCTGCCTGCGCGCCATCGCCCCCGGCGGCACTCGCGGCCGTGCTGGCCGCTGTAGCTGTTGCCGCGCGCTTGCCGCGACCCCAGCGGCCGAATCGTCCGCGCTCGGGGGCCGCGGCGAGAAGCGCACGGCACTCCTCGAGCGTGACCGACTTCGGGTCGCGGTCCTTGGGAATCTTGGCATTTTTCTTTTTGTCGGTGATGTAAGGGCCATAGCGGCCGTTGAGCACCTGGATGCCTTCTTCCGGGAAATCCCGGATGAGCCGGGCCGCGTCGGCTTCCTTCTTGAGGCGAATGACCTCGCGCGCGCGCTCGAGCGTCACGGTGTAGGGGTCATCCTCCTTCAGGGAGGCGTACTTGCTGCCGTATTTCACGTACGGTCCGAAGCGCCCCACGTTGGCGATGATGGTCTCGCCCTCGGGCGTCTCGCCGAGCGTACGCGGCAGCTTGAACAGCTCCATGGCGTCAGCCAGCGTGATCGCATCCATTTTCTGTCCAGGGCGGAGCCCTGCGAAACGCGGCTTCTCCTCATCGTCCTTGGTGCCGATCTGCACGAACGGTCCGAAGCGGCCCATGCGTACGGTGATCGGCTTGCCAGTGGCCGGGTCCTTGCCGAGCTCGCGTGCCTGTGCGACCTGCTCGCGCGTGACAGTGCGCTCGATTTTGTCGACCTGGTGAATGAAGGGCTTCCAGAACTTCTCGAGCGGAGTGGTCCACTCCTCCTCGCCGCGCGAGATAGCGTCGAGCTCATCCTCCATCGCCGCGGTGAAGCCGTACTCGACGTACCGATGGAAATGGTGCGTGAGGAAACGGTTAACGATCTTGCCGATGTCGGTCGGGACGAAGCGCCGGTTGTCCATCTCCACGTATTCACGGTCCTGAAGCGTGGAGATGATGGTGGCGTAGGTGGAGGGCCGGCCGATGCCGTGCTCCTCGAGCGCCTTCACGAGCGATGCTTCGCTGTAGCGCGGCGGCGGCTCGGTGAAGTGCTGCGTGGCGGCGAGCTGGGTGAGGCTGACGGCGTCGCCTACTTTCAAGGGCGGCAGCACGTGATCCGTATCGTCGACCTTGGCATCGTCGCTGCCTTCCTGATAGACCGCTATGTAGCCCGGTTTTACCAGCGTGGAGCCGTTGGCGCGCAGCAGGTGACGCTGCGGCCCACCCTGGCCCGCCAGCAGATCGACCGCTACCGTGTCGAATACCGCATGACTCATCTGCGAGGCGACGGCGCGCTTCCAGATGAGCGCGTACAGTCGGTAGAGATCGTCCTCGATTTTCCCCTCGACATCCGCGGGGGCGATGCTGGCTGAAGTCGGACGAATTGCTTCGTGCGCCTCCTGGGCATTCTTCGACCTGGTCTTGTAGACACGCGGTTCCTCGGCGACTTCGTGTGCGCCGTAAAGCCGTGTGGCGACCTCGCGGATCTCGCGTACCGCCTCGTCGGCAAGCGCCACCGAGTCGGTACGCATGTAGGTGATCAGGCCGACGTTGCCATCGCCGATGTCCTGGCCCTCGTAGAGCTGCTGCGCGAGACGCATGGTGCGGCGCGCGTTGAAGCCGAGCTTGCGCGCGGCCTCCTGTTGCAGCGTCGAGGTAGTGAAGGGCGGCGCCGGATTGCGGCGGCGCTGCTTGCGGTCGATGTCGAGCACCTGCAGCGTGCCCGGTGCGCTGTCGCTGGCACCGGCAGCCGCACGCAGCGTGTTCTCCACCTCGCGCGCGCTACGCTCATTCGTGAAGCTGAACTGCTCGACCTTCTCGCCGCGATATTCTAGCAGCTTGAGTGGAAAGCCCTGACCACCGTGCGCGCCTTCGCCCTCGATGGTCCAGTACTCCTGCGCGATGAAGGCGGCGATCTCTTCCTCGCGCTCGCAGATCATGCGCAGTGCCGGGCTCTGTACGCGACCCGCGGAAAGCCCGCGGCGCACCTTTTTCCACAGCAGCGGCGAGAGATTGAAACCTACCAGGTAGTCGAGCGCGCGCCGCGCCTGCTGCGCGTTGACGAGCTCCATCGACAGGCTGCGCGGACGCTCGACCGCTGCGCGTATGGCGTTGCGCGTGATCTCGTAAAACACCACGCGGTGCACGTTCTTGCCGTTGAGGTTGCCACGCGAGTCGAGGATCTCCTTCAGATGCCAGGCGATCGCCTCGCCCTCGCGATCGGGGTCGGTGGCGAGATACAGCGCCCGCGACTTGCCAAGCGCGCGCTCAATGGCTGCCACGTGGCGCTCGTTCTTCTCGAGCACCTGGTACTTCATGGTGTAGCCGTTGTCGGGATCGACCGCGCCTTCCTTGGGAACGAGATCGCGCACGTGGCCGTAGGAGGCGAGTACCTCGAAGTCACGTCCCAGGTATTTCTTTATGGTCCTTGCCTTGGCGGGGGACTCGACGATGACGAGGTTGTCTGCCATGACCTATCGGGAAACGCTCGATCCTGAAACAAAAAACCGCGGGCGAGCCGCGGACCACTCAAGCCACGCTCGCAGCGTTCCGCTCAATGCGGCGCACTGCCCGGGGCTGCCAGCATTAACCCACCGAGCCGCTCCACCGCCAGCTCGTATCCAGGTTGGCTGGAGAGCACCATGAGCACCACCCACTTGAGCTGCTCGGTGTCGGGCTCCTCTGCATCGAGCGCGAGCATGCGCTCTATCACCAGCTCGCGCTGCTGCGCGGTCAGCACCTGCGCGTGCTCGAGCGTCAACAGCAGGCCGCGACATTCGGTCGAAAGGCGCATCAGCTCACCGTCGGTAAACATGCGCACGCCAAGCGCATCGCCACCGGTCTCGGCGGGAGCCGCGCGATCCTTATGGAACGCAAGATCGGTCAGCCAGTCGAGCGCGCGCTCGACCTTGGCGCGTGCGAAACCGACGCGCTCGAGATCGCGCGCCAGATGCTCGCGCCGCGGTACCGCCGGCATGTCGATGAGCATGTAGCGGTCGAAGACGTAGATCAGGATGTCGAGAACGCTGCCAGTCGTCATCTCAAGGTAACCGGCCCATAACGGCCGCCCGGGAGCGCCGCCACACGCCCCTGGAGCTCGAGTATCAGCAGCATCGAGGCAACTGACTCACCCGGCAGGTGCGTGCGCGCGACGAGAACATCGATGGTCGCGGGTTCAAAGCCGAGGGCATCTAACAGCATTTCATACTCCTTGTCCAATTCCCGCGGCTTGGGCTGCTCGGGCTGACATGTCATAACTACTTCTTTCGGCACGGAAAAACGCAGCTCCGACAGCACGTCCATGCCTTCTTCGACGAGCTTGGCACCATTTTTGATCAGTTGATGACAACCGCGCGCGAGCGGACTGTGTATCGAGCCGGGGATGGCAAACACCTCACGTCCGGCGTCCACCGCGGCGCGCGCGGTGATCAGCGAGCCGCTGTGCCGCGCCGCCTCCACTACCAGCGTACCGAGTGACAACCCGGCGATCACGCGATTGCGGCGCGGGAAATGTCCGCGCAGCGGCGGCGTCCGCGGGGGAAACTCCGACACCAGCGCACCGCGTGCACGGATGCGCTGCGCAAGCGCGGAGTGCTCGCTGGGATAGACACGGTCGAGCCCGGTCGCATAGACGGCGATCGTCGCTCCTCCGCCTGCGAGCGCGCCTTCATGACTTGCGCCATCGATGCCGACAGCGAGCCCGCTCGTAACGGTGAGCCCTACGCCTGCGAAGTAGCTGGCGAATTCGCGCGCCGTTGAGCGGCCGGCCGCGGTGGGATTGCGCGAGCCGACCATCGCGATCTGTGGTGAGGAGAGTGCGGCCACCGAGCCCTCGACGTAGAGTGCGGCGGGCGCACCGGGCATCTCCCGTAGCAGCGGCGGATACTCGGGATCGCAGGCGAGCACGATGCGTACACCGCTGGAAGAAAGCCAGCTGAGGTCGGCATCGACCGCGGCTTCATCGGGGGAAGCGAGAAACTGTTGCGCGCCCTCCGTCAGCTCCACCTGCTGCGTCACGCGCGCGCCGAGTGCGCGTTCCGGCTCATCGCCGGCCGCTGCAAGCAGAGCGCGCAGCTGCCCCGCGGTGAGGGCGGGTGTACGTGCCAACACGGCCCGGGCTCGGCTCGTCTCCATCGACGGGGAGCATAAAGGAACGCCGTGACGCGAGCCGCATGCAAATGGCACGCAAGTGCACGCGCCGCCCGCCGCGGCAGGCAGGCAGGCTGGCTACCGGCGGCTGGTCAGCAGCCGCCAGGGATTGCCGCTATGGATTACGGACCGGGGCGCCGATGTGGATGATGTTGGAAGCGCCCACGATCAGCCCATAACTGATGCGATCGTAGGTTTTGAACACCAGCAGCGTGCCCGCCCGCTCGTTCGGCAGCTTCACATGCGGCACGAATTGGGTGTTGAAGCCGTTCTGGTTGTTGGCGATGGAACGGCCATTGCCGTACAGATCGCGCACCACCTCGCCCTCCTGATCGATGGCGAGGACGTTGCCCGGCTCGACGCCGTGGCGCTTGCCGCGGTTGATCGCGACCACGTAGAACTGCCCGACGAGATCGGTGCCCCCGACCACATCGATGATCCGGCCATGCACATCGGAAGCGGGCGCGGCCGGGCTGAAGTTCAGCGGCACCTCGTTGTCGGATGACATCAGCCGGTCGCCGGCGAGCGTCTCGCGCGCGAGGTCGATCAATACCGCCTTCGCGGGGTCACCGGAGCGCTTGACGAGCGCGGTAGCGGTGTAGATGCCCTCGTAGCCGACGACCTTGCCGTCATCGGGATCGACCAGCGGCGTCGCGACGTGCATGACGGCGTAACGCGAATTCTCCGCCGCCTGGAGGTTGCGTACGTAGACCTCGATTTCGTTGCCGGCCACCTGGTGCATGTCGCGGAAGGCGAGCACATAAGGGGCGCGACGGATCTCATCTGAGGTCATGATCGTCGGTCTCGAGAGAAACGCCGCGATCGCTGAGTACGGAATTGTCGGAATAGCATTCGCGAGCGGGTCGCTGCGCAGCCGCGGGTCGAGCCGCGACACGCCAGCCTGTTCCAGGCGCACTTCGAGCCGGCCGCCCGCGCCATAGGCAAGCGCGAGCTTGTCGCCGGGATAAATGAGGTGAGGGTTGGGTACCTGGGGATTGATGATCCAGACCTCGGGCCAAAGCCACGGGTCCTTCAGATACATCGAGGCGATGCCCCACAACGTGTCGCCACGCTTGACCGTGTAGTGCATCGGCGCAGTGGGGTTGGCGACCGGAGTTGCGCTCTGCGCAGAGGCCGTCGCCGCGCCTGCAGGCTCCGAGGCCGGGGCGCCCGGTACCGCAGCTTCCGTCGCCGTCATCTGCTCCGGTGCGCCGCTCGCGGAGGCAGCGGCCTCCGGTGTTGCAGCGGGAGCGGCAGCGGCGCTCGACTGCGCAGCGTGGTGGTGCGCGCAGCCCAAGAGCGTGATGCACAGGCTCAGCAAGCCCGCGGCGGTGCGAGCTCCAAGTACTTGATTCGAGACCATCCTCCACTCCTCATTGCGCGAGGGGGACCACACCCTGCGCCCGAGATTCTAGGCGCTATACTGGCAGGAAGCCCGGCCCTCAGACGAGTTAATGTCAAACTTGTGCGCTGGATCACGGGCCCCGGCGCCCCCATATCAGGCAGCACCATGGCCCTTCGTACCATCCTCGAATTCCCCGACCCGCGGTTGCGCACCCGGGCCGAGCCGGTGACGAGTTTCGATGCCGCGCTCGGCACGCTCGTCGATGACATGCTCGAGACCATGTATGCCGCGCCGGGCATAGGACTGGCCGCGACTCAGGTCGATGTGCACAAGCGCCTGATCGTCATCGACATCTCGAAGGAGCACAACGAGCCGCTCGTGCTGGTGAATCCGGAGATCCTCGCCCGTGAAGGCGATGCCAGCACCGAAGAGGGCTGTCTTTCGGTTCCCGGCATCTTCGATGAGGTGAAGCGTGCGGCGAAGGTG
Source organism: Steroidobacteraceae bacterium (assembly GCA_035495655.1). Lineage (GTDB taxonomy): Bacteria > Pseudomonadota > Gammaproteobacteria > Steroidobacterales > Steroidobacteraceae > 13-2-20CM-66-19. The sequence goes on along the minus strand of DATJFM010000006.1, from coordinate 21,332 downwards.
CGCGTGCGCGCCAAGGACCGCAACGGCGAGCCCTTCGAGCGCGATTTCGACGATGTACTGGCCGTGTGTGTCCAGCACGAGATGGATCACCTCGAGGGGCGGCTGTTCGTCGACTACCTCTCCGATCTCAAGCGCGAGCGTATTCGCAAGAAACTCGACAAGGATCGCAAGGAGCGCGCGGCGCGCACCGTGTCGACGAGCGCGGGCGCACGACGCGCGTACTGACGTTGCGCGTCGCCTTCGCGGGCACGCCCGAGTTCGCGCTGCCTGCGCTCGCTGCGCTGCGCAGCCGCCACGAGGTCGTGGGTGTCCTCACCCAGCCGGACCGGCCGAGCGGCCGTGGCCGGCGTCTCGCGGCAAGCCCGGTAAAGCAAGCCGCAACGACCGCCGGCCTTCCGCTCGCACAACCGCAAACTCTCAAGGACGCGACAGCTCGCGGCGTGCTCGAGAGCTGGCATCCCGATGTTCTGGTCGTCGTCGCGTACGGGCTCATCGTGCCGCCCGAGGTGCTCTCGCTCCCCCGGTTGGGCTGCCTGAACATTCACGCCTCGCTTCTGCCGCGCTGGCGCGGTGCCGCCCCAGTCGAACGCGCCATACTGGCTGGGGACCGCTGGACCGGTGTGACCGTCATGCAACTGGACGCAGGGCTCGATACCGGCCCAATGCTCCTGCAGCGGCGCCTGGAGATTCTGCCCAACCATACAGGAGGGTCGCTCCGGGGGGAGCTCGCTTCGCTTGGGGCGGATGCTCTGCTCGAGGCGCTGGCAGGCCTCGCCGGCGGCACGCTTGCAGCCCGTGCGCAACCGCAGGAGGGGGCGACTTACGCAGCCCGCATCGCGAAGGGCGAGGCCAGAATCGACTGGACGCAGGAGGCCATACAGATCGAGCGGCAGGTGCGGGCCTTCAACCCGGAGCCCGTCGCGGACACCCGGCTCGACGGAGAGCAGCTTCGGATCTTCGCTGCGGAGGTGCTTGACGACGCTAAAAAGCACGAAAGTGCCGCGATCCGCTTCGATCCTGGAGCCATCGTGGAGGTTCTCGAGGGATCTATGGTGGTACAGTGCGGCCGGGGCCGTCTTGCAGTGACCCAGGTCCAACGTCCTGGCCGCCGACCCGTCACAGTGCGGGATCTCTCCCATAGTCTCGCGCTCATGGGCCGCCGGCTTGTCTAGGACACCCTGGGCACCAGGCGCGCCGGCGCTCTCGGCAGCGTCGCGCGTCGTCGAATACGTCGTCCGTCACGGCCATGCGGCGGATTCGGCGCTTGCGCTCGCCGTTCGGGAGTCGCGGGGTGCTCCGGATGAAGCCGCCATACGTGCCATCTCGCTTGGCACGATTCGCTGGTACCTCCGTCTCGCTCCAGCCGTCGAGGAACTACTCGAGCGCCCGGAAGGCCTCGCCACACCCGTTCGGGCGCTGCTGGCGGTCGCCGCCCACCAAATCGAGTATTCCCGCAATCCCCCCGAGGTCACGGTTCATGGCGCCGTCGATGCCGCACGGCTTCTCGGAGCAGGCCGGTCTACTGGACTGGTGAATGCCGTGCTGCGCCGATTCGTGACGGAACGCGCGCAGCTCCTGGCGCGCGTTGATGCGCGGCTCGCCGGGCGCACGGCTCATCCCGAGTGGCTCGTCGAGCGCATCCGCAGCACCTGGGAGTCCGAAGGCGAGCATGTGCTCGAGGCCAACAATGCCCACCCGCCCATGACGCTCCGCGTCGACCTCTCCCGCATCAGCCGCGTCGACTACCTCAGGGGCCTCAGGGATCACTCGATTGACGCTCATGAGATACAGTGGGCGCCTGCTGCCGTGACTTTGGCTCACCCGCTGCCCGTAAACACACTGCCGGGCTTTCGGGAGGGACTGGCGTCGGTACAGGATGCGGGCGCTCAACTCGCAACTTTTCTGCTTGCGCCGACGCCCACTGCACGCGTGCTGGATGCGTGCGCGGCGCCCGGCGGCAAGACCGGACACCTGCTCGAGCAAATGGGAGCCGGAGCGGATCTCACCGCCGTAGATGTCGATGCGGAGCGGATCGCGCTCATCGCCGAGAACCTCGAGCGCCTCGGACGTGTCGCGCACTTGTGTACGGGCGATGTGCGGGACCCGGCGACCTTCTGGGACGGGAGGCCGTTCGACCGCATTTTGGTGGATGCACCGTGCTCCTCGACCGGGGTCATTCGTCGACATCCCGACATCAAGCTTCTCAGGCGCCCGAGCGACGTGCCCCCATTCAGAGCCACGCAGATCGCCATCCTGAGCGCGGCAGTAACGATGCTGGCCGAAGGGGGGCGGCTGCTCTATTCGACCTGCTCGGTGTTGCCGGACGAGAATGAAGAGGTCATCGGGACTCTCCTCGAGGCGCACACCCGCTTGCGCCCGACTGCGCTTACGGCAGCCGGTGCCGTGCCGGGAGCGATCGCGCGGAGCTTTGGAGTGCAGCTTCTGCCCGGCACTGCGGCGGGGACCGATGGCTTCTATTATGCTTGTCTCGAAAAGACAACGACCGGGACCTGAAAGTCCGGACTTTCACTGCAACCACCGGGGAACAGCTGAGTCTTGTCGTTGTATTCATGCTACGCACCTATCTGACAAGGAACCGTTTGAGCCGAGGTGCTCTGTTCGCGGCGGCGTGCGCGCTGGCCCTGGCGGCGTGGGGCTCGTGCCGCGGCAACGCGCTCGATGGCGTCCTCGAGGTTCGCGCGGCGTACGTCAACATCAACAAGGGTGTGTTCCTGTTGCATGCGCGAGTGGAGTACCCGGTAAGCGAGGCCATTCGCACTGCGCTGAAGGACGGTGTGACGCTCACTTTCGATCTCGATGCGCGCGTCGATCGCGAACGCCGCTTCTGGCTGAACGCGAACATCGTCGACCTGACGCTGCGCCGAGAGCTCACCTACCACGCAGTGAGCGACCGATACGTGGTGCGCGACACTCGCAGCCGAGACCAGCAGAGCTTCCCAACCCTCGATGAGGCACTCGATTATCTCGGCAAGGTCGATGCGTGGCCGATCCTGGTCGAGCCTCAGCTCGATGGCGGCAGCTACACCATCAGTGTGCGTGCGGGCATGCGCCGCGGGCACTTGCCCGCCTCGCTCCGCGCTATTCTTTTCTGGACCGATGACTGGGCACGTGTGAGCGAGTGGTACACATGGTCACTGCCGGAGTGAGCGGCGCACGCCCGCGGCGAGTGCGATGGATCGCAGTCGGGCAGGTGGCGCTGTGGGCGACCATAGGGCTCGGTGCGTTTCTGCTGCTCGCCAAGAGCGTGCAGAACTCGCCGGAATTCGGCCGCCTGCAGATCTGGATTCTGGCATTCGATATCTGCGGGGTGATCGCACTCAGCGCGCTGCTCGCGCGCAAGGTGTGGCGGCTGGTACGCGACTACCGCGCGCATGTACCAGGTTCGCGCCTCACGGCGCGCACGGTGGCGATTTTCGGCGCGCTGGTGATCGCGCCGTTGCTGGTCGTGTATTCCTCCTCGCTCGAATTCATCAACCAGGGCATCGACAGCTGGTTCAAAGTCGAGGTCAAGCGGGGCCTGAGCGATGCGGTCGGCCTCTCGCGCGCTGCGCTCGATCTGCGCACCCGGGAATTCGCAACGCGCACGGTTGCGCTCGCCGAAGCCCTCACGCGCGCCTCGCCGGCGGAAGTGCAGGCGCGGCTCGATGCCGAGCGCCGCTCGAGCCAGGCGCTCGAGGTCGTGTTGTTCTCGGCACACGCGCACATCGTCGCCGCAAGCCTCGAGAACCCGCTCGAGAACCTCCCCACACAACCGCCCGCTGACCTGGTGCGTCAGGTCGAGCAGCATCTGCCCTACTTGAGTCTCGAGCCGCAGACCGGCGGGCGTTATCTCATCCGCACCGCGGCCGCGCTCGGCAGCCCGGGCGGCCGCGATGACCGGTTCGTGGTGGCGACCTATCCGGTCCCCGCGCAGCTGGCCGCGCTCTCGGAAGCCGTACAGAACACCTACTCGCAGTACGGAGACCTCGCGGTGCTGCGCGAGCCGCTCAAAGACAGCTTCCGCCTGACACTCACTCTGGTGCTGCTGCTGTCGATGCTGGCGGCGATCTACGGCGCGATCTACTCGGCGCAGCGGCTGGTGCGGCCGGTGCAGGACCTGATCGAGGGGACACGCGCGGTCGGCAAGGGCGACTTCGGCACGCGCCTGCCGCTGCCCTCGCGCGACGAGATGGGCTTTCTCGTGCACTCATTCAACGACATGACCAAGAAGCTGCGGCGCGCCCGCGCCGAAGCGACTTCCAGTCAACAGGCGGTCGAGCGTGAGCGCGAGCGGCTAGCCATCATCCTGGCGCGGCTCTCGACCGGGGTGCTGGCCATCGACCGCAACATGACGGTGCGCACCGCCAACGCGGCCGCCGGCGCGATACTCGGTAGCGAGCTGTCCGCGGCCACCGGCCGTGCGTTACCCGAGCTCGCCGCAGGCAACGAGCGGCTCGGCCAGTTCGTCGCCGCGCTCGCCGTGCGCTTCGCCGCCGGCCGGCAGGAGTGGCGCGAGCAGCTCGACCTCGACGGTGCGACGGGCCGCCGCGCGCTCATGTGCGCGTGCACACCGCTCCCGGGCGAGGACGCCGACACGGGCTTCGTGATCGTGTTCGACGACATCACGACGCTGCTGCAGGCGCAGCGCGATGCAGCCTGGGGCGAGGTCGCGCGCCGCCTGGCGCACGAGATCAAGAATCCCCTCACCCCCATCCAGCTGTCCGCCGAGCGCTTGCGCCGCCGGCTGCTCGCCGGCATGAGTGAACGCGACGCGGACATCCTGGAACGCGGCACGCGTACCATCGTGCAGCAGGTCGAGACCATGCAGCAGATGGTCAATGCCTTCAGCGAATACGCGCGCGCCCCGGAGATGCACATCACGCGCTTCAGTCTCAACCAGCTGGTCACCGAAGTGGCCGACCTGTATCGCTCGCAGGCCCAGCGCACGCGCATCCGGCTCGACCTCGATGACCACATCGAGGGTATCGAGGCCGACCGCGGCCGGGTGCGGCAGATCCTCAACAACCTTCTCACCAACGCGCTCGAGGCGATGGAGGGAGTAGCGGCACCGCTGCTGGAGATCAGCACGTGCCTGGAGTCGGGCGCCGATGGGGCGTACGCGGCCGTGATCGTGTGTGACAATGGGCCGGGATTTCAGCGTGAGCTGCTCGGCCGGGTGTTCGATCCCTACGTCACCAGCAAACCGAAGGGCACCGGATTAGGCCTCGCCATCGTGAAGAAAATCATCGAAGAGCACGGCGGGCGGATTGATGCGGACAATCGACCTGAAGGCGGCGCGCGCGTGCGCGTCGTGCTGCCGGTGCAGGACAGCACGCGCTCGGCCACCGGCGGGGCGCGCGAGCGGCGGGATCAGCTGCGGAGGGAAAGAGCGTGAGTGGCCCACACATTCTGGTAGTGGATGACGAGGCGGACATCCGCGGATTGCTGAAGGAGATTCTCTCCGAGGAAGGTTACGAGGTCGACGTGGCGGCCAATGCGGCGCAGGCACGCGCTTCGCGGGCGCGCCAGGTACCCGACCTGGTACTGCTCGATATCTGGATGCCCGATGTCGATGGCATCACGCTGTTGCGCGAGTGGTCGGCTGCGGCGACCGACGGTTGCCCGGTGGTCATGATGTCGGGACACGGCACCGTCGAGACCGCGGTCGAGGCGACGCGGCTGGGGGCGTTCGATTTCGTGGAGAAACCGCTCTCGCTCGCGAAGCTGCTGCGCACCGTGGAGCGCGCACTCGATGCCGGACGGCGCCATCGCCAGAGCGCGCGCCTGCTAGGTTCCCAGCTTGCGGTGCCGATCGGTAAGAGCAAGTTGATGCAGCAACTGCGCGCGGAAGCGCAGCAGATCGCAGCGAACCACTCGGCGGTGTTGCTGGTCGGTGAGCCGGGCTCGGGACGCGAGGCGTTCGCACGTTACCTGCACGAGCGCGGACCGCGCGCCGCGGCGCCGTTCGTGTCGATCATCGCCTCGAGCCTGCGCGATGCGGATGCCGAAGCGCGCCTCTTCGGTCGCGAGAATGGCGCCGCCAGCGTGGGAGCGCTCGAGGAAGCCGCCGGCGGCACGCTTTTCGTGCACGAGCTCGAGGATCTGCCGCAAGGCGTGCAGCGGCTGCTCGTCGGTGTGTTCGAATCGGGGCAATTCACCCGCCTCGGCGGCAGCGAGCCGATCGCCTTCCGCGCCCGTGTTCTTTCCTCGGCCCAGCCCGGAATCGAGCAACGCGCGGGCAACGATGGGTTTCGGCGCGATCTGCTCGCGCACCTCAACGTGCTCATCATGCGGGTACCGCCGCTGCGCGAGTATGCCGAGGACGTCCCCGACCTGCTGCGCTACCAGGTTGACCGCCTGGTCGACAGCGATGGCCTGCCGTTCCGGCGCTTCAGCGTCGCGGCGCAGAACCGGCTGCGCAACTACCCGTGGCCGGATAACGTGCGCGAGCTGCGCCACCTGGTGCACCGGCTGCTCATCCACGGCGGTTCCGAGGAAATCCGCCTCGAGGAGATCGAGCGTGAGCTCGCGGTGCAGACTCCGCCCGATGAGCCGCTCGTCAAGCAGGATTTGCTGGCATTGCCGCTGCGCGAGGCGCGCGAGCAGTTCGAGCGTGCCTACCTGCAGCAGCAGCTGCTGCTGTGCAACGGTAAGGTGGGACAGCTCGCCAAGCGCGTCGGCATGGAGCGCACGCACCTGTACCGCAAGCTGCGCTCGCTCGGCGTGGACTTCCGCAATATCAGCGAGGACTGAGGGGCTCTCTCAACGGTACCTGGGCCGATAGTGGACCGAATGGTCAACCATCCGCAGAAGCATTCCCAAGAGTTTGGGTCGCGCCGTCAGTCGGCCTCAGTCCCCGATGCGGATCACGAGCGCATCGACCTCCGCCGCCTGCAGCTGCCGGCGTAGCTTGTTGAGCTCATCGAGATTGTTGACCGGTCCGATGCGCACCCGGTGCCATACGTCGGTATCGACGGCGACGCGCTGGACCTTGGCGCTGATGCCCTGCAGCGCGAGCTGCGCGCGCACCCGCTCGGCGTCAGATTCGTTGCGATACGAGCCCGCCTGCAGCACATATACACCGGGGCGCTCGATCTTCGCTGCCGCCGGCAGATCGCGCTTGACGTCCTTGTCCTTCTCGGGGACCACCACCTCGAAGTTCGGCAGCATCTCGTAGAAGTCGTACTTCTCGGAGGCCTTGCGCGTGCCGCCCGACGCCTCGGCGTCGGCCGCGCGCAGACCCCGATGCGGGTCGGGACGCGGCGCCTCGGGAGTATCGCTCGGCTTGTGGCGGCTACCGAGCCAGCTGAACGCCATGGCTGCGAGCACCGCGCCGGCCAACAAGCCCCAGCAGAATTCGCGTAAGCCGCGCAGCCCGAGCGGCCGGTGCTGTGCGGATTTGTAGTCGCGCGCGGTAAGTCGCGCCTCGCCTTTGGCCGCAGCCGTGCGGGTGACAGCCGGCTGTGAACGCGCGCGGCTCACATGCTCTCCGGCGCCGACACGCCGAGGAGGGTGAGACCGTTGCGCACCAGCTGCTGCACGCCGAGCACCAGCGCAAGCCGCGCGTTGCGCACTCGCGCATCCTCGACGATGAACTGCTCGGCGTTGTAATAGGTGTGGAACACGTTGGCGAGCTCGCGCAGATAATGCACCAGCGCGTGGGGCGCGCGATTGACGGCGGCTTGCTCGAGCACCTCGGGGTAGCGACTGAGCGCCTGCAGCACGGCCTGCTCCTGCGGGCTGTCGAGCGCGGCCGCCGCAGCGAGTCCCGCGGCGCGGTCGAAAGACAATCCGCGCGCCACGAGCTGCTTCATGACACTCGCTACGCGCGCGTGCACGTACTGGATGTAGTACACCGGGTTCTCGTTGGTGCGCGATTTGGCGAGCTCGAGATCGAAGTCGAGCGGCTGATCGTGGCTGCGCATGAGGTAGAAGAAGCGGCAGGCGTCGTTGCCGACTTCCGTGCGCAGCTGGCGCAAGCTGACGAACTGCGCTTCGCGCTTGCCCATCGGAATCCGCTCGCTGCCCCGATAGAGACTGACGAACTGGATCAGCGGCGCCTCCAGCGACTCCCCCGGCTGTCCCATGGCGGTAAGTCCCGCGCGCACGCGTGCGACGTAGCCGTGGTGGTCGGCGCCGAGCACATCGATGAGGCGTGCGAAGCCGCGTTCACGCTTGGCAAGGTGATAGGCGATGTCCGAGGCGAAATAGGTCTTCTGGCCGTTCTCGCGCACCACCACACGGTCTTTCTCATCGCCAAAAGCCGTAGCGCGAAACCACAGCGCGCCGTCCTGGCGATACAGATGCCCGGCGCGCTCGAGAACGATGAGCGCGTGGTCGATCGCGCCGCTCTCGGCGAACTCGCGCTCGCTCCTCCAGTGATCGAAGCGCACGCCGAACTCGGTGAGATCGTTGCGGATGTCATCGAGCATGCGCGCGAGCGAGAATTCCAGCACGCGGCGGAAGCCTTGCACGCCGATGAGCTCGCGCGCGCGCGCGATGAGCGCATCGATATAAGCCTCCTTGTCCCCCGCGGGTGCATCTGCGGGCAGTCCCGCGAGCACCGCCGCGGCGGCCCGGCGCAGCGTGTCGCCGGCGGCGGTATGCAGCTGCTGCGCGAGCTCACGCACGTAGTCGCCGCGATAGCCGTTCTGCGGAAAGGCGAGCGTCTCGCCTGCGAGCTCGAGATAACGCACCCACGCACTGACGGCGAGGATGTCCATCTGCCGTCCGGCGTCGTTGATGTAATACTCGCGCTCTACCGTGAAACCGACGGCGCTGAGTATGTTGGCGAGCGTTGCTCCATAAGCCGCCTGACGGCCATGACCCACGTGCAGCGGACCGGTGGGATTCGCGGAGACGAACTCCACCAGCACCCGCTCGCCGCCGCCGAGCTCGCTGCTGCCATAGGCCGCACCCCGCTCGTGAATCGCTGCCAGCTCGCGCGCATACGCCTGCGGGGTGAGGTGAAAGTTGATGAAGCCTGCTCCCGCGACCTCGGCGCGCGCGAGCAGGGCGTTTTCCGGCAACGCTGCGACGATGCTTGCGGCGAGCTCGCGCGGATTCTTGCCCGCGGCTTTGGCGAGACGCAGCGCCACGTTGCTGGCGAAGTCGCCGTGCTGTGCATCGCGGGTACGCTCGACCACCACGGCGGATACCGGTGGTGCCTGCGCCAGCATGCTCCCGGCGAGCCGGGCGAGGGCGGACAGCAGCAGCTGCTCGAGTTCCTGCTTCAAAGTGAAGGTCTTCGACTGACTGGCAGGCGCGCAAGTGTAGCCCAAGCAAGCTGTGGCGTCGGTCTCTTGTGCCGCCGTGGCCGCCGTGTTGCGGTAACCTTGTGGCCTCATGCAGCGGCGAGAGCTCCTGAAATGCTCGGCTGCGCTGGCGTTGCTCGCGCAGCCGCTCTGCCGAGTGGTGCGCGCGCAGTCTCTTCCCGCAGAAGTGGCCGGCGTGCGGCTGCCGAACTCGATGCTTGCGCAGCGTGCCGCCGCTTTCGCCCGCGAGCATTGTCCGGATTACCTCTTCAATCACTGCATGCGCACCTATCTCTTCGGCGCACTGCTCCTGCAGCGCGAGCCGCGCTCGTACCGAGCGGACGAGGCTTTTGTCGCGGCGGCATTCCATGACCTCGGCTTGCTGCCGGCGTTCGAAACTTCCGGCCGCCCGTTCGAGATCGATGGAGCCGACGCCGCGGAGCGCTGGGTGCGCGAGCAGGGTGGCTCGACTCAAGAGGCTGATCGCGTGTGGTTTGCGGTCGAATTGCACGACGCTTACCGCGCTCTGTCACGGCATCAGGGACCTGAGGCGATGCTGGTTGCCCTCGGCGCCGGCGCCGATGTCGACGGACCGCCGGCAGGCGTGCTCGAGGCACGGCAAGTGACGGAAGTCCTGACTGCCTTCCCGCGTCTCAACTTCAAGAAGCGCTTCACCGAGCTGCTGGTGAAGCACTGCGAGCGCAAGCCCGATTCACAAGACGGGACCTGGCTCGAGGGACTGTGTCAGGCGCACGGCGCGCAGCCACTGCCGCGCGATGCCGTCGAGCGCGAGATCGCTTCAGCTCCGTTCGCGGACTAGCCGAGCGGCGGCCACGGGCTCAGTAGAGCTCGATCGGGTCGACATCGAGCGACCAGCGCACCGCACGCGAGCTCTTGAGCTGCTCGACCTCGGGCAGCCATCCATCGAGAAACTCATGCAGCGCGCGGCGCTCGCGGCTCTCGATCAGCAACTGCGCGTGATAGCGACCGGCGCGCCTGTGCATGGCAGCCGGCACCGGGCCGAGCAGCCGTACGCCGGATGGTGGATGACGCGCGAGTGTGCGCGCCTCGGTCAGAAAGGCGAGCGCTGCCTCTGCGGTACGGGCCGAATCGCGCAGCGCTGCGAGGCGGCTGAAGGGTGGCCAGGCCGCCTGGGCACGCTCCTCGAGAGCTGCGCGCGCGAAACCCTCGTAGCCCTCTGCGAGCAGGTGCGTGAGCAGCGGATGATCCGGAAATTCAGTCTGGATCAGCACTTCGCCCGCACGGCTACCGCGCCCGGCGCGCCCGGCAACCTGCACGATGGTCTGTGCCAGCCGCTCGGGCGCGCGAAAGTCGGTGCTGAACAGGCCCTGGTCCGCATTCAACACCACGACCAGCGTGACGTTGGGAAAATCGTGGCCCTTGGTGACCATTTGCGTGCCGACGAGAATGCGCGCCTCGCCGGAGGCCATGCGTCGCATCACACCGGTCGCGTCCTGAGGTCGGCGCACGACGTCACGGTCGAGCCGCGCGATAGGGGCTGATGGAAACAGCGTGCCGAGTGCCTCCTCGACGCGCTCGGTGCCCTGGCCTACCGGTTTAACTGCAAAGCCGCACTGCGGACAGCGTGGTGGCAACGGCAGGTCGGCGCCGCAGTGATGGCAGCGCAGCCGCCCGGCGGCAAGATGCACCGTGAGCCGCGCGTCGCACTCGCGGCAGGGCGCGAGCCATCCGCAGGCCGTGCACAGCAGCGTCGGCGCGTAGCCGCGGCGGTTGAGAAATACGAGTACCTGGCCCGCCTCCGCGAGATGACGTTCCATGGCGAGCACCGCAGGGGTGGCGAGCCCGCCGCGCACCGCGTGGCTGCGCAGGTCGATGAGCTTCAGCGTCGGCGGCTGTGCCTGCGCTGCGCGCCGTGCGAGCGTGAGCCGCGCGTAGCGTCCGTTGAGCACGTTGTGCAGCGTCTCGAGCGCCGGTGTGGCAGAGCCGAGCACGACCGGCACGGCGGCGTGCCGCGCGCGCATCACCGCAAGGTCGCGCGCGGAATAGCGAAACCCACCTTCGTGCTGCTTGAAGGAGGCATCGTGCTCTTCGTCCACTACGATCACCCCGAGGTCGGCAAGCGGAGCGAACACTGCCGAGCGCGTGCCGAGCACGATGCGTGCGCGCCCGCTGAATGCGTCGCGCCATGCGCCGAGCCGCTCCTGATCGGTCAAACCCGAGTGCAGCAGCGCCAGCGGCAGCTCGAAGCGCTCATGAAAACGCTCGAGCAACTGCGGCGTCAGACCGATCTCCGGCACCAACACCAGCGCGCGACGGCCAGCGCGCAGCACCTGCTCGATGACGCGCAGGTAGACCTCGGTCTTGCCGCTGCCGGTAATGCCGTGGAGCAGGAATGCGCCGAAGCGCTCGCGCGCCGCCAGGATGGCTGCCACGGCCTCGCTCTGCTCCGGCAGCAGTGTTGGTCCCGGCGTGCGCAGCGCAGTGGCGGGCGCAGGCGGGCGCTCGAGCTCCACCTCGACGCTCGCGATCCAGCCGCGTGCCGTGAGCGCGCGCGCGGCCGCGCGCCAGTTACCGAAGCGCTCAGCGAGCGCTGCTGCTCCTGCCTCACGCTGCTCGCGAAGGAAAGCGAGCAGTGCGCGCTGCTTCGCGGCGCGGCGGGGCTCGCCCGCAGCGACAGCGGCCATGCCGGCTGCGGTGACCAGCCAACGCTCCTCGCGCGCGCTTTCCGGAGCGCCCAGGCGCAACGCCCGAGGTAGCGCGCTCGCCAGCACTTCGCCGAGCGGGTGGTGGTAGTAGTCCGCCGCCCAGCGCAGCAGTTCCTGCAGCGACGCATCGAGCACTGGCGTGGCATCGAGCACCTGGAGGATCGGCTTGAGCCGTGCCGGTGGAACCTCCGAGTCCTGGGCGACCTCCGTTATGACACCAACCCGGCGCTGCCTGCCGAATGGCACGCGTACGCGCACCCCGGGGGCGGGCTGCGCGGTTGCCTGCAGCGGCGCAAGATAGTCGAACAACCGGCGCACGGGGGTGTCCAGCGCCACCCGGAAGATGTGAGACACAGTTTGTTAGATTAGCTAGATCAGTGACTTATGCAGTCCAACAGCGGTCAACCGCGGCATGCCGGCGCGCGTTATACAGGCCATGTCCGAGTTTGCTACGCTCGCGTCGCCTTATAGCATGCTGGCCGCTTTACACGGCGACGTGGACCTGACGGACGAAGCCAAGACACGCTCCCGTGCGCTGAACCAGTTTCTGGCCGGCGTGGAGCTCAAGGCATTCAAGATTGCGCAGACCGCATTGCGGCACGAGGACGACGCGCTCGATGCAGTGCAGGATGCCATGCTCCAGCTCGCGCGCGCGTATGCGGACCGTCCGGCGCAGGAGTGGAAGCCGCTCTTCTATCGGATTCTCGAGAACCGGATCCGGGACATGCAGCGCCGGCGCACGGTGCGTGGCCGTGTGATCGCGTGGCTGCCATTCCGCGGCGAGGACGATGAGGACGAGGTTGACCCAATCGCCCAGGCTCCGAGTCCGGAGCCGCAGCCGGTGAGAAGGCTGGAACTCGATGAGGCCGTCGGTGCTCTGGAGAAGGCGCTCGGCGGGTTGCCGCGTCGTCAGCAGCAGGCCTTTCTGCTGCGCACGCTCGAGGGTCTCGACGTGGCCGCCACGGCGGCAGCGATGGGGTGCTCCGAGGGCAGCGTCAAGACACATTATTTTCGCGCGGTGCAGGCACTGCGCGCGCAGCTTGGGGATTTCTACGTATGAGCCCGCTGACTCCGCCAACGACCGAATTTGAGCGCAACGCCGTTACGGTGCTCGAGGCAAGTGTCGCGCGCATCGATGCGCGTACGCGCTCGCGGCTGAACCAGGCGAGACAGGCGGCGCTCGAGGCGACCGGCGGCCGGCGCTCTCGGCCGTGGTGGCGATCATTTGCGCTCATGCCCGCGGGTGCCGTGGCGGCAGCGCTGCTGGTTGCCGTGATGCTCTGGCACCGCGAGCCGGCCATGCGCGAGGCGCCGCTCGAGGGGCACGTTACCGCGGTCGAGGACATGGATCTGCTTGCGGACGCCGAAGGACTGGACCTGATCGAGGGATGGGACGGTCCGTTTTACGAATGGGCGGCCGACCAGAGCGATGCCAATGTCCAGAGCGAAAGCTGATGTGGCTTTCCCGGCCCATTGCGCTGATGTTGGCGCTGCTCGGGCTCGGCGGCGTCGCTGCTCGTGCCGACGACGTGCACCAGCCGGCAGACGAGCCCGAGATCGGCTTCCTCGAATTTCTCGGCAGCGTCGACCGGCTCTCGGATGTGATGCCGGACTATCTCTCGCAGGCGGAGTCGCGCGCCAAGGACCCGACAGGCACTACCCCCGCACCCGCGCCGTCGCGCCCGCCACAGCCGCCGAACTCGCCGAACGGCTCCGGAGGACATAACAATGGATAACTACCGGCGGCCGCTGGCGGCGCTCATCGCGGTTGCCGCACTGGCAGCTGTCGCCGCTCCTTCGCTCGCGCAGCAACCCCCGGCACCGCCACCGACCGAGTCGGCCGCACCCGCGGCGGCGCAGCCCGGAGTGGCCTGGTCCCACCTTTCACCGGATCAGCAGCGGCTTCTGTCCGGCTTCGGCAACCAATGGAACTCATTGCCGCCGGAGCGCCAGCAGGCGCTCGCTCACGGGAGCGAGCGCTGGCTCGACATGTCGGAGGATCAGCGTTCGCAGGCACAGCAGCGCTTCTCACGCTGGCGCACGCTGCCGCCGGATCAGCGCCAGGCGTTGCGCTCGCGCTGGCAGCGGTTCCAGACACTGCCGCCTGGAGAACAGGCGAGGGTGCGCGAGAACTTCCGCCGTTTTCAACAACTGCCGCCCGAGCGCCGGCAGATGCTGCGCGAACGCTGGCGCAATGCCAGTCCGGCCCAGCGTCAGCAGATGATCGAGCACGCGCGCGAGATGCGGCAGTCGCACCCGAGCGTCCATGCGCCCGCCGGCCACGGTGGGCCGCCTCCGCCGCACCACTGAGTCGCCAGGGGCACGGCGCGGCGCACTATCGGACCGCGGAGTCTGCCGCTACTTCGTGGTGACCCCGGAGGCCGGACGCACCGGCAGGGGCACGTTGCAGACATCCACGTGTCCTGCGGGTACCTTGAACCACTCCTCGTGACGATTGCGGCGCGCCTCGAGATACGCAAGAAATGTGGGCGTGTCGGTGCGCAGCACCTCGAGGTTGGTGCGCTGTGCCGTCGGCACGTCCGCCGCCACACGCATGGAGGTGACCGGCACGTACTGCTCGACGCGCTCGTAACGGCCAAGCGGCCCGGTGCCGCGCGGCATCACCGCAAGCCGCTCCATGCCCGAGACCACCCGCCCGAGGAGCGACACGTTACGGTCGAGGTGGCGCGGCGCCTGCCCGATCACCACGTACAGCTCGGTGCCACCGCCACTGTCGACATCGGTGTCGCGCCCTGCGCCCAGCATGCCGTAGCAGTGCACGAGCCACGCCCGTCCGCTCGCCGGATCGGCCGCTACGGGGAAGTCGTCCACGAAGCCAACCTCGGCTGCGTAAGTGTCGGGGTCCGGAAGGCGGGTGAGCGACAGCCCGCGCAGTGGACGCTCGAACTCCGCCGCCAGTGTCCGGTGCGCCGCGCCGACGGATTTCTTTCCCTCAGGATCTCCCCACTGCACCACATAGTTGTCCTGCGCGCGCACGATCGCGAGACCGTCGAAGTACCTGCCGCGCGCGAGCGCCAGCACATTGGCCACGTGGTTCGGTGCGAACTGCGGCGTGAGCTCGATCACCACGCGCCCGCTCGCGAGCTCGAGGTACAGCGTGTTCTGTGGATCGAGCACGCGCCAGTCGGAGGCACCCGATGCGGCGAGGACTTCCGCGGCGGTCGGAGGACGGTGCGCGGCTTCGGGAGCGGGTGCCGCGGGCAGCGCACCCGCGCACAGGAGCGCTGCGGCACACGCCGCGCTGCCCACCGCAGCACGCCGTAGCGCTCGGGGCAAAGTGCGTGTCGCGCGGCGACCCCCGCATCCCAATCGGTCTGAATTCATCTCGCGCGCTCCTACGGTGCGATGGAGTGAAGCATACGGCGCAGAAGCCACTCACGAGAGACGCGTGAAGCCATCCGCGCTCCAATCTTCGCTGCCGACACCGTGATGCACCACGAACAGGCCATCGGGGTCATAGCGCTCCTTTACGGCTCGCAGCCGCGGGTAGTTCTTTCCCCAGAACGCCTGCTGCCATCCCGCGATGAAGTAATTGCTTTCCGAGAGGTAGGAACCTGCCTCGGGCACGATACGGCGCAGCTGCGCGCTCGCCTGATCGACTGCCCGGGCATCAGCCTGCGCAACGGCCTGATCGGTCGGTGTCCTGCCCATACCCGGATAGAGCGGCCCCTCACCGTTGGCGATGATGGCGAGAGCGAAGGCCTTGGTCACGGCCGGGTTGGTAGCGGTGTCGAGTGTCGCCGCGATGGCGCTCGGTGGAGCTCCCGCGAGTCCCTTGTTGAAATGCAGCTCGACCTCCTGCTGATGGCTGCCGGCAATGAGCGCTTCGATGAGCCGTGGCCGCTCCGCCCCCTCGAGCAATGTCGCGGGCAGCCACAACGAATCATAGCCGTGAAGGAAGGCGCCCACCTGCTCCTGGTCACCCTCCCACCAGCCGTGATGCGCCGGAGCGCCCGCGCGCTTGTCGGCGATCATGGAGTGATTGCCGGCGATCTCCCACCACTGTCTGGCCGGTTTTGCGCCGGCACCGGGCTTGTCCGCGATCGTGAAGTCGTGTGGTGAGGCGCTGATCCAGTCGAAAAACGGTTGCCACACGGCCTGCGCCTGTTTCGCGTCGAGTCCCTGGCAGACCATCGAGATCTCGAAAGTGTAGTCGGGGCCTACTCGCACCTGCTCGCCCCAGTGAGGGTTGAAGAGGCTCGCCGCGTAGAACTCGAAGAAGCGCGCCAGCAGCCGGCGAAAACCCTCTTCCGACTGCGCGTGCAGCTTTCCCCAGGCGGCCCCGAAGAACTCCGGCAGCGGATGCGTGCGCAGCGTGAGGCGAGTGACTACACCGAAACTGCCGCCGCCACCGCCCTTCAGTGCCCAGAAAAGCTCAGGCTCCGAGCAGGCATTGACGGTGTGGATGCGGCCATCGGCCGTGACTATCTCCGCCTCGAGGAGGCCCGCTGCGGCGCTGCCGAAGCCCTTGGAGAAACTGCCGAAGCCTCCGCTCTGTACGAGACCAGCGATGCCCACCGAGGTGCAACCTCCACCCTGCACGTAGCGGCCCGCGCGAGTGGTGACCGCGTCGTACAGGTCGATCCACATGGAGCCGGCGCCGGCGGTGACCGCGGGCGCCGGCTCCACCTTGCCGGCACAGCCGGTGGGCACGAACGCATCGTGCACGGTGATCTGGTTCAGCGCACGTGTCCAGATGAGCAGCGAGTCAGGTGCATTCGATGTGCCCTGGTAACTGTGACCGCCGCCTTTGACCGCGAGGCGCACGCGCCGCTCGCGTGCAAAGTTGATTCCCGCGGCCACATCGATGTTGTTGCGTGCCTTGAGCGCGTACGCACTCGCAGCCGGCGTCCACGCATCGAGCCAGCCTGAGACCTGCGTGCCGCCTGCCTGATCACCGATATAGAAGGGATTCTGGATGTTGGCGAGCACGTCGCGGCAGGCGCTGCTGCCGCCATCGGTCTCGCACGCACTGAAGAGCGGCCGCACCTCCAGCAGCGCGCCGCCCACGGCATCATCGAGCTTGCGCCAGTCCCTCGCCGTGGGCCAACCCGGCTCACCGGGCCGCACGCGACGCAGCGGCGCGCCGGTCGCGCCCGCAGACAGGAGTGGCGTCAGCGCCAGGAGTGGAGCCGCAGCGGCGGTCTTCAGCAGCTTTCTGCGATGCATGGACTCTGCCTTCCTGCCGCCTGCCTGCAGCGAAACGCGGACGCGGCGCGGCACCGCCCGAGGCGGCGCGGCGGCGCGGTCAGCCGACGGCCTTCACCGCCTGAATCAGCTCCGCGGCGACTTTCTGCGCGTCGCCGTACAGCATGCGGGTATTGTCGAGATAGAAGAGTGCGTTCTCGATGCCGGAGAAGCCGGCGCCCTGTCCACGCTTGATGACGATGACGTTCTTCGCCTTGTCGGCGTTGAGGATGGGCATGCCGTAGATCGGGCTCGATTTATCGGTACGGGCGACCGGGTTCACCACATCGTTGGCACCGATGATGAGGGCCGCGTCCGCCGTCTCGAACTCCGCGTTGATCTCATCGATATCGGCGATGAGGTCGTAGGGCACGCCGGCTTCCGCCAGTAGCACGTTCATGTGCCCGGGCATACGTCCGGCCACCGGATGGATGGCGAAGCGCACCTGTACGCCGCGATCGATCAGCAGCTGACAGAGCTCCCAGATCTTGTGCTGTGCCTGCGCGACCGCCATGCCGTAGCCGGGCACCACGATGACTTTCTGCGCGAAAGCGAGCATTACGCCCACATCGCTCGCCTCGATGGGCTTGAGGCTTCCCTGCACCGCGCCGGTGGCCGCAGCTCCGGTGTCACCGAACCCGGAGAACAGCACGTTGCCGAGCGAGCGGTTCATGGCCTTCGCCATCAACTGCGTGAGCAGCGTGCCGGCGGAACCTACCACGGTGCCGGCGATGATCATGGCGGCGTTGTTGAGCACGAAGCCCTCGAAGCCGACTGCAAGGCCGGTGAGCGCGTTGTAGAGCGAGATCACCACCGGCATGTCGGCCCCGCCGATCGGCAGCGTCATGGTCACGCCGAGCACCAGCGCCAGCAGGAAGAATCCGGTCACTACCGCGGAGGTCGCGTTGGTGTGCGCGATCACCAGCGCACCCAGTACCAGCGCGGCGAGAAGAAACAGCAGGTTGAATATCTGCTGGCCGGCGAAGCGCAGGCTGCGCTTGATCAGTCCCTGCAGCTTGCCGAAGGCGATGAGGCTGCCACTGAAGGAGACCGCGCCGATGATGCCGCCGGCGACCGCGAGTGTGGTGCTGGCATAACCCTCCGTGCCGCCGCGGTACAGTTCCACCGCCGCAATGGCGGCGGCGGCGCCGCCGCCCATGCCGTTGTAGAGCGCGATCATCTGCGGCATGTTGGTCATGGCAACACGCCGCCCGCTCCAGGCGGCGAGCACCCCGCCGACGAATATCGCCGGCAGGATCAGCCCGTAGTTGGACATCCCGGGGTAAAGAAAGGTGATCAGCGTGGCGACCGCCATGCCCGCGCCCGCCCAGAGAATGCCGCTGCGGGCGGTCACCGGGGAGCTCATGCGCTTGAGCCCCATGATGAACAGAACCGCGGTCACGAAATAGCTGATCTGGATCGCCAGATCCGCGGACCACCACCCCGGCATCAGGACGTCCTCTTCTCGGGACTGGAGCGCGGCCCACTTGCCTTGAACATCTCGAGCATCCGCTCGGTCACCACGTAACCGCCGACCGCGTTGCCGGCCGCGAGCAGCACGCCTATGAAGCCGATCGTCTTCTCCAGCGGCGTCTGCGCACCGCCCAGCGCGACCATGGCGCCGACCAGCACGATGCCGTGCACGAAGTTGGATCCTGACATGAGCGGGGTATGCAGGATCACCGGTACGCGCGCGATCACCTCGTAGCCGGTGAAGGCCGCCAGCATGAAAATGTACAGCGCCACCATCCCCGTCATGCCGCACTCCCCAGCGCTTGCGCGGTCGGCGCGTGCCGGATCTGCCCATCGCGCGTGAGGCAGGACTGCGCAAACACTTCGTCGTTCCAATCGATCACGAGCTCGCCCTTCACCAGTGCCGGCCGCAGGAAGTTGTAGAGGTTGCGCGCGTACATCTCGCTCGCGTTATAGGCGAGCTCGGCGGCGAGATTTACCGGCCCCACGATCTTCACGTCGTGGTGCTCGACGGTCTCGCCGGCGCGCGTCAGCTCGCAGTTGCCGCCCTGCTCCGCGGCGATATCGACCACCACCGAGCCAGGACGCATGCGCTCGATGGCCGCGCGCGAGATGAGGCGCGGCGCCGGCCGGCCCGGTACTGCGGCGGTGCTGATGACCGCATCCGCAGCCGCGATGCGAGCCTCGAGCACCTCCTGTTGCTGCGCGCGCTCCGCGGCGGTGAGCTCGCGCGCGTAGCCGCCCGCGCCCTCGGCACTCACGCCGGTGTCGACGAATTTCGCTCCGAGCGAGCGCACCTGCTCGCGCGTGACGCTGCGCACGTCGTAGGCCTCGACTACCGCGCCGAGCCGGCGCGCCGTGGCGATCGCCTGGAGTCCCGCGACGCCTGCGCCGATGATCAGCATCTGCGCGGGGCGGACAGTGCCTGCGGCCGTGGTAAGCATGGGCAGGAACTTCTGCAGCGCGCTGGCGGCGATCAGCACCGCCTTGTAGCCGGCGATTGCCGCCTGCGAGGAGAGCGCGTCCATCGACTGCGCGCGCGAGATGCGCGGGATGAGCTCCATCGCGAAGCTGGTGACGCCGCGCGCCTGCAGGGCGCGCACCTCCGCGGTACGCGCATAGGGCTGCATGAAGCCGACCACGACGGCGCTGGCGCGCAGCTGTTCGATCTGCGCGAGCGACAGCGGTTGCACCGTGAGGAGCACATCGGCGGCCTGCAAGACTTCGGCAGAACTATTCGACCAGCTCACATTGCGGTAGGCGGCGTCGGGAAAGCCGGCGCGCTCACCCGCCGCCCGCTCGATGAGCACGCGTGCGCCTTCCTTCATGAGCTTGTCGCTCACTTCCGGAACCAGGCTGACGCGCGTTTCTCGCGGCGCGCTCTCGCGAAGCGCACCAATCGTTACTGACATTCACCGCCCCGTGCTAGAGGTCGCAAAAACGACACGCAGTAAGAATTCTTTAATCGAAATAGTAACTTGCGCTGTTGAATTCTTGCACAAACTTGCCGTATCTTACACCGCGCCATGCAAGGGATAGATCTCGAGCAAGCCGATCACGGCCTCCTGGACGATCTACGTATCGTGCCGACGCCCGCGGCGCGCGGACTGTCGCAGCTCGTGCTGCGCACCGACGTCGCGGGAATGCCGCTCGAGTGGATCGACTACAAGGAGGCGGCGCGACTTTATCATCAGGAGCAGGTCGCTTACACGTGCGGCTCGCTGCTCTACGAGCTGTACGGTGGAACCAATGCGCGCACCGGGCGGCGCACGGTGCTCGAAGTCAACTCCATCGTCGCCACCGTCGGCCACACCGGCAATCCCGGCAATACACGCCACGACTACGTGCCGCCGCTGAACAACCAGACCTTGTTCCGCCGCGACGCGTATCTGTGCCTGTACTGCGCCGAGCGCTTTGCCTCGCGCGAGCTGTCGCGCGATCACATCCGCCCCTTCAGCCAGGGCGGCACGGACATCTGGACCAATGTGGTGGCGGCCTGCCGCCGCTGCAACAACCAGAAGGCCTCGCGCACACCGGAGCAGGCGCGCATGCAGCTGATCGCCGTGCCGTTCACGCCCACCTACGCGGAATACATTTTCCTCAAGGGCCGGCGCGTGCTCGCCGACCAGATGGAGTATCTGCTGGCGCATTTTCCGCGCTCGAGTCCGTTGCACGATCGCATCCAGCGCTGGCTGTCGTAAGCGCCGCGGCGGTGACGCTGGCCGCAGGGGGCGGTAAAGTTACGCGGGCCTTGGGAGCGCATCGCAACGTGATCTTCCTCATCGACGCCTCGTGCTACGTCTTTCGCGCCTACCACTCCATACTTCCGGACATGCGCGACCGGGACGGCAACCCCGTGCACGCGGTGTTCGGGTTCGCCCGCTTTCTCGGCGATCTGATCGAGCGGGTGCGGCCCAGTTACGTGGCGGTGGCCTTCGATGAGCGACGCACAGGCTGCTACCGCCGCCGCATCTACCCGGCGTACAAGGCGAATCGCGAGCGCGCGCCGCTCGATCTCGCGGCGCAGATGGGCCGCTGCCGCGAGCTGTGCCGCCACCTGGGGGTGGCGGAGTTCGTGGATGCGGAGTACGAAGCCGACGATCTCATCGGCACGCTCGCGTGCCTGATGCGCGCAGAGGGCATACGCGCGGCCTTCATCAGCCGTGACAAGGATTTCGCGCAGCTGATGCGCGACGGGGATCTGTTCTGG
>DATJFM010000005.1:0-22852 GCA_035495655.1 Steroidobacteraceae bacterium | reverse complement strand
CGAAGCATTACTCACCCGTTCGCCGCTCGTCAGCATGTATTGCTACACCTGTTACCGCTCGACTTGCATGTGTTAGGCACGCCGCCAGCGTTCAATCTGAGCCAGGATCAAACTCTTCACTTGAAGATTTCGAGAATCATCAGCGAATGAGTGGATCCAAAATGGCTCCAACTGTTACTGCTGGACATTTTGGTCACTCGGTCTTCAGCGCCAAAGGCTTTGAGACGCGAGTCCCCACACAAATTACCTATCCGAACTTTTAAAAAGCACCCCGCAGCGGCGGTGGCTGGGGGAAGGGGGCGGCACAGTAGACCTATGGCGACCCCCCGTCAACAAAAGTGCTCCACGCACGAACCTGCCGCCCCTGCCGCATTGCGGCCGGGACTGCAAGGGGCGCGCAGTATAGCCCCCATTAGGAGCTTGTCAACGGATGCGCGGAGAGCCTGAGCGGAGGCTTGGCCCGTTCGTAGCCCAGAAGTCTGGCGGCCGCTGAAGAGACGGCCAACCCATTGTTTCTATTTGCCTTTCTCCGATATGGGGACGAAGGCGCCGCATTTCCAGATCGGCAAACCCCGGCGATCCCGGCAGAAACCCGCCCATAGGCAGGAGGCGGTCACGCTCCGGGCTCGAGCCTCACCCGGGCAAACCGCTTGGCTCCCACCTGCAGCACGTGCTCTGCACCGGCTTTGAGGGTGAGGCCGCGATCGGAGACGCGCGCCCCATCGATACGCACCGCTCCTTCCTCGATCTTGCGATTCGCCTCGGAGGTGCTCCCGGCAAGCCCGGCCTCCTTGAGCAGGTTCGCCAGGCGCAGCCCCGGTCCCTGCACCGCGACGACCTTCAGGGGCAGATCCTGCGGCACCGCCTTCTCGCTCACGCGGGCGATGAAGGCGCGCTGGGCACGCTCCGCCGCGGGTGCGTCGTGAAAGCGCGCCACGATCTCCTGCGCCAGCTCGAATTTGATATCGCGCGGATTGCGCCCGCTCGACGCCTGCGTGCGCAGTGAGGCGATCTCGCCGAGCGGCCGGAACGACAGCAGCTCGAAGTAGCGCCACATGAGCTCATCCGAGATCGACATGAGCTTGCCGAACATGCTGTCGGGGTTTTCCGTGATGCCGATGTAGTTACCGAGGGACTTCGACATCTTGTTGGTCCCGTCGGTCCCCTCCAGCAACGGTGTGGTGAGGACCACCTGGGGCTCCTGACCATAAGCCTCCTGGAGGCTGCGCCCGACCAGAAGGTTGAATTTCTGGTCCGTGCCACCGAGCTCTACATCGGCGCGCATCGCGACCGAGTCGTAGCCCTGCGCGAGCGGATACAGGAATTCGTGAATGGAGATCGGCTGTCCGGCCTTGTAGCGCTTGGCGAAGTCGTCACGCTCCAGCATGCGCGCGACGGTGTAATGCGCCGCGAGTTTCACGATCTCAGTCGAGCTCAGTTTCGACAGCCAGCGGGAGTTGAAATCGATGCGCGTGCGCTCGCGGTCGAGGATCTTGAAAACCTGGCCCTCATAGGTGCGGGCATTCGCCTGGATCTCCTCCGGGGAGAGAGGTGGACGGGTGGCATTGCGCCCGCTCGGGTCACCGATCATCCCGGTGAAGTCGCCGATCAGGAAAGTCACCGTGTGCCCGAGCTGCTGGAACTGCCGCATTTTGTTGAGCAGCACCGTGTGTCCCAGATGCAGATCGGGAGCGGTGGGATCGAAACCCGCCTTCACGTGCAGCGGCGTGCCCCGCGTCAGCTTCTTGCGCAAGTCCGCCGCAGTCAGCACCTCGTGCGCGCCACGCTCGAGCTCTGCTAGCTGTTCCTGGAGATTCATGTGATTCTCGTGAAGCGCGTACGCAAGCTGGATGGTTTTCCCTTGTAACGTAGTGGGGTCGGGAGCTGAAGTTTCGTAGTTAACATACATTGACGCAAAGCTCGTGCCTCCGGTAGGGTCCGGCCTCTCAAATCATCTGCAGAATAAGAAATCGCCGATGCCACTCGACCTCAAGCTCGTCGCAAAGACCTCTATCGGTCGCCTGTTCTCGGCGGTCTTCTGGCTGCAGTTGAGTGCCTGCGCAGTCGTCGGCTGGACGCTGCTGCATGGCGGCGTCAGCCCCGCCCCGTCCGCACCGCCTGCCACGCCAGCTACTGGCGACTCTGAAATGGCGGTTGCTCCGGAGTCCGCCATTCCCGGCCCTGCCGCTCAGGATGCAGGCAGCGTATCGGGCACTGCCGGCAGCTCCGGGCAGGCAGTGACCGCAGGTTCCGCCGGCCCGACCTCGCTTCACCCCGAGGTAGCGGATCCCTCGCTCTCTACGACCGACGTCATGGTCACGCGCAACGACACGCTCGACCGGATCTTCCGGCGGCTGAAGCTGAATCTCGCCGACCTCGCTTCCCTGCGAAATCTCCCCGGCATACGCCATGCGCTCGACAGCCTGCGGCCAGGGGAAGCGCTCCATTTCACGCACCATGACGGCGAGCTCGTTGGCCTCGAGCGGCGCCTCAGCGAGACACAGACATTGAAGGTGTCACGCGATGGCCAGGCGCTTCGGGCAGATGTCCTGCAGAACCCCGTCGAGATTCGCACCCGCACCATCCGCGGCGTCATCGACAGCTCGCTGTTCGAGGCCGTCGCCGCAGCCGGGGCGCATGACCCGATCGCCGTCGCACTCGCGGACATCTTCGGTTGGGACATCGATTTCGTGCTGGACGTGCGTTCCGGGGATACCTTCGTCGTGACCTACGACGAACTCTGGCGCGACGGTGCATACCTGCATGACGGTGCGATCGAGGCGGCGGAGTTCATCAACCAGGGGCGCACCTTCCGTGCCGTGCGCTACACCGATCCCGGTGGTCACACCCAGTTCTACACTCCCGAGGGACGCAGCCTCCACAAAGCCTTCCTGCGTGCGCCGGTGGAATTTACTCGCGTGAGCTCGCGCTTCAACTCCGCCCGCTACCATCCGATCCTCAACCTGATCCGCGCCCACAAGGGCGTGGATTACGCCGCCCCGATCGGCACCCCCGTACACGCTGCAGGAGACGGACACATCCTCGTTGCCGGGCGTCTCGGCGGTTATGGCAACTGTATAGAGATCGAGCATTCGCGCAGCATCATGACGGTCTACGGGCACCTGTCGCGATTCGCCCATGGCATCAGGGCGGGAGCGCACGTCGCACAGGGAACAGTGATCGGCTACGTGGGCATGACCGGGCTCGCCACCGGACCCCACCTGCACTACGAGTATCGCGTGAATGGCGTGTTCAAGAACCCGCAGACGGTGTCGCTGCCCGCTGCAGCACCGATAGATGCGCGCTGGCACGAGGACTTTCTCGCTCGAACCGCTCCGCTCCTGGCAAGCCTCGAAGCGTCCTCTGGTGCCATGCTGGTCTCGCGCTGAGCGAGGACGGCAACCTCCGGACCCCCGTCGATCCCGTGCTGGTATGCTTTGAAAAGCGCCGCCACTCGGCGGCCGACGAGTCACCGCCTCCATGGATGCGCCGGATCTAAAGGCACCGCAGCACTACATCAACCGCGAGCTCTCGTTTCTCGAGTTCAATCAGCGGGTGCTCGACCAGGCGTTCGATGAGTCGGTGCCCTTGCTCGAGCGGCTCAGGTTCCTGTGCATCTCCTGCAGCAATCTGGATGAGTTCTTCGAGATCCGTGTGGCGGGGCTCAAGCAGCTGCAGGAGCTCGGCGGCGGTCAACTGTCGGCAGACGCGATGTCGGTGCCGGAGCAGCTGGCTGCGATCCACGATCGGACCACGCGCCTGGTGGCGGATCAGTACCGCTGCCTGAACGAGCTGCTGCTGCCGAAGCTGGCAGCGGAAGGTGTGCCGCTTCTCGGTCGCTGCGACTGGAGCGCCGAGCAGACCGACTGGCTCGAGCAGTACTTCGAGCGCGAGATCGAGCCCGTGCTCTCGCCGCTCGGGCTGGATCCGGCGCGTCCGTTTCCGCGCATACAGAACAAGAGCCTCAACTTCATCGTGCGGCTCGAGGGAAAAGATGCCTTTCACCGTGACAGCGAGCTCGCCATCGTTCAGGCGCCGCGCTCGCTGCCGCGCGTGGTGCCCTTGCCCGGCGCCGGGGCGACGCGCGCCTGCGTGCTGCTCTCGACCATCATGCAGGCCTTCGTGCACAAGCTCTTCAGCGGCATCCGGGTGATGGGTTGTTACCAGTTCCGCGTCACGCGCAACAGCGACCTGTTCGTCGATGACGAAGAGATCGACGATCTGCGCAGGGCGCTCGAGGGCGAGTTGGCGCATCGACGCTATGGAGCGGCGGTGCGGCTCGAGACCTCCAGCGACTGCCCCGAGGACGTGGTCAGGTTCCTCGAGGCCCAGTTCGCCTCGAACGGTCTCGATACCTATCCAGTCGCCGGCCCGGTGAATCTCAACCGCCTGTCGGCGGTGTACGACCTGGTGCAGCGGCCGGACCTGAAGTACCCGATTTTCACTCCCGGAATACCGAAGCGCCTGGTGGGCAGTACCGATCTGTTTGCCTGCATCCGGCAGAAGGACATTCTGCTGCACCATCCCTATCAGAGCTTTGCGCCGGTCATGGACTTTCTGCGCCAGGCCGCAGCCGATCCGCAGGTGCTCGCCATCAAGCAGACGCTGTACCGCGCGGGCCACGATTCCCCGCTGGTGGATGCGCTGGTCGCGGCGGCGAATGCCGGCAAGGACGTCACGGTGATCGTCGAGCTGCGGGCGCGCTTCGATGAGGAAGCGAATATCGAGCTCTCGAACCGCCTGCAGGAAGTTGGCGCGCACGTCATGTATGGAGTGGTGGGATACAAGACCCACGCTAAGCTCGCACTCGTCGTGCGGCGCGAGGCGAACGGCATCCGCCGCTACTGTCACCTCGGCACGGGCAACTATCACCCGCGCACGGCGCGTCAGTACACCGACTACGGCCTGTTCACCTGCGACGATGAGATCGGCCAGGATGTGCACGAGTTGTTCCTGCAGCTGACCAGCCTCACACAGACACCAAAGCTCAACCGCCTGACGCAATCACCCTTCGGCATGCACGAGATGGTGCTCGAGAAGCTCGCCCGCGAGGCCGAGCATGCGCGCGCCGGGCGCCCGGCAAGAGTCATTGCCAAGATGAATGCGCTCGTCGACCCGCAGGCAATCGAGGCGCTGTACCGCGCCTCGCGTGCCGGAGTGAAGATCGAGCTCATCGTACGTGGAGTGTGTGCGCTGCGGCCCGGGGTGCCCGGAGTGTCGGAGAACATCACCGTGCGCTCGATCGTCGGGCGGTTCCTCGAGCACTCGCGCGTGTTCTACTTCGAGAACGGCGGCGAGCCGGACATGTCCTGTGGGAGCGCCGACTGGATGGAGCGCAACTTCTTTCGCCGGGTGGAGGTGGCCTTCCCTATCCGCCGGGCCGAGCACCGTGCGCGCATCCTGCGGGACCTCGAGCTGTGTTTGCAGGACAACTGTCAGGCGTGGCTGCTGCAGCCCGATGCGGGCTACGAGCGCCTCAAGCGCGGCAACGAGCGTGCCGTCAACGCACAGGCGGAGCTGCTAGCCGCCTACGCCGCAGGCCCGAGCGTAACCGTCTGATCCCACGTATGCCGGCCGCTCAGTTCTGAGCGGCGAATGCCGGCTCATCGCCACGTGCGCGGCGCGCGG
Organism: Steroidobacteraceae bacterium; assembly: GCA_035495655.1. Lineage (GTDB taxonomy): Bacteria > Pseudomonadota > Gammaproteobacteria > Steroidobacterales > Steroidobacteraceae > 13-2-20CM-66-19. The sequence continues at coordinate 17,224 of DATJFM010000005.1, read as the reverse complement.
CGAGTGCACCCAGGCAGGTGGCGCCACCCAACACGTAGAGAATCACCGAAGGCAGCCAGTTCCACGGACCGCGATCGATGATGGCGCGGCCGGGCTCGCCGGGCAGGTAGAGTACCGTCACCGCCTCGCCTACGCGGTAGAGGGGCGGATTCGTGCCGGTGGAGTCGCGAAAGGTGACGCTACGCCCAGTGCCATCGCGGTAGCGGACGACTGGATAGTAGCTGACACCGCCGTTGGAGCTGCTCGATGAGCTCAGGGACGTCACCGATCCGGAAGTGCGAACTCCGGAAGTCTCCAGGCTCAGCAGCATGCGGCTCGCATACACACCGAAGGCGAGCAGCGCCAGACCAGCGAGCAGCAGAAACGGCGCCATGCGCGCGAGCTGTGCTCGCTGTTTGGTCTGGCGCTCGCGAAATTCAGGCAGCGCAGTGAGCTCCTCGATGGGCTGTGCCGGTGCCGCATTCGCTGTCCGGGCGGCCTGACGCAGCACCGACAGCGCGCGCCAGCCGGAAGGCGGCAGTGTCTTATCTCGCGGGGCGATGACTTTGCGTAGCCTCACCAGCAGATGCAGTCCGAGCACTGCCGCCATGATCCAGGTCATCGGGCCGGTGCGCCACGAGCGCACCGCGACCCAAAAGAACACGACACCGACGCCGAGCAACACGAGCCCGACCAGAGTGAACACGTGATTGCCCGTCTCCTGCACCTGATCGGGTTTCTCCGGGATCACCCACAGCGGCACCTGCCGGCCCGTCTCTCTGCCGCTCACACTGCTAGAGCCTTCGAGCGAAGTAGCCTCGATGGTCGCGCCCGCCGCCGAGGTGTAGCGATACACCGAATTGAAGCAGTTGCCGTTGCGGCGTACACCGACGACCTCGCCCTGCACGCGCACGGCGTGCAGACGCCAGTAGATGGCGTTGCCGACCAGGAGCCCACCGAGTCCCCAACAGACGAGCCCGGCGGCGAAAACTGCGAGTTGATTGATGGCGGAGAGGGCGCTGAAAACGAGCTGAAACATGGTTGCGGTCCGCACGGGATGGCGGCATCCCCCAAGCGAGGAGCCCGGGCCACTGTCCCCCGATGCGCGCCGCCATTCCGCGAACGGCTTCTCATTTGTGGGGCGCCTGGCGCGGCGGGCTGCCGCAGACGCGACCGGTTTAACGGCGGCTGAGTCTAACGGCCGCTGAACACCCGCAGCCGGAAGCCGCTCAGGCGCAGGTAATCCAGTTCCTGCTGCAGATCGGCGGAGGTAAGCGGGTGCTCGCGCAGCCAACCGGCGGGAAACCGCATCTCGAGTGAGCGCGAGGTCGCCGAGAGCTCGATGGATGGAAGTGCGGTGGAGCTGCGGCCCCGATGCAGCAGCACCGCGAGACGCAGCAGCACGATCAGGTAAAGAGCGCTCCGGTCCCAGGGCGGCACCAGCTCCTCCACGCCTTCCAGCGCGAGCTTGCGGCGATGAGCACCGACCAGCCGCGCGAGCAATCGCTGCTCCTCGCGCGGGAAACCGGGCATGTCGCCATTCTCGAGCAGATACGCGCCGTGGCGATGGTAGCCGCTGTGCGAAACGTCTAGTCCGATCTCGTGCAGTTGCGCCGCCCACTTCAGAGCCAGATGCGCGAGCGGCTCCTCGAGTTTCCACGCCTCGCGGGCCTGCTCGAGGAAATTGCCGGCCGTGGCTTCGACCCGCTCCGCCTGTGCGATGTCCACGTGGTAGCGCTGCTGCATGGCACGCACGGTGCGCTCGCGCGCATCTTCCCGCCGATAACGGCCGAGCATGTCGTACAGCAGACCCTCGCGCATCGCCCCCTCGGCGATGCGCATCTCCTTGATGTCGAGGACGCTGAAGATCTCGGCAAGAATCGCCAGGCCGCCCGGGAAAACCGGACGCCGGTCTTCGGTGATCGGCTCGAGAGTGAGCTCGCGCGTATGCTCCGCATCGACGCAATACTCGATCGCACCTGCGATGCCCGCCGGCGTGATGGTGAGTGCGCTTGGATCGAGAATGCGGATCGCATCGCCGATTGCGCGCACCGTGCCGGAGCTGCCTGCGCAGCTGTCCCAGCCGCGCCGGCGGAACTCCGCCTGCACGGGCTCGAGCTCGAGGCGCGCCGCCAGGCGCGCACGCTCGAAGCGCTTGGCCGAGATCTTGCCGTCGCGGAAGAAACGCTCACTCCACGATACGCAGCCCATCTGCAGGCTCTCGAGCTCGAGTGGGTTCAGTCCCTCGCCAATGATGAGCTCGGTGCTGCCGCCACCGATGTCGGCCACCAGGCGCTTGCCCGGCTCGCTCGGCATGGTGTGCGCGACGCCCGAATAGATGAGCCGCGCCTCCTCCATCCCGGCGATGATCTCGATCGGATGGCCGAGCGCTTCGCGGGCTCGCTCGAGAAACGCCTGCTTTTTGTGCGCCAGGCGCAAGGCGTTGGTGCCAACGACGCGCACACTGTCGGCGTGCATGTCGCGCAGGCGCTGCCCGAAGCGCTGCAGACATCCGAGCGCGCGCGCAGCGACATCCTTGTCGATTCGGCCGTTTTCCGCCACGCCGGCCGCGAGGCGCACCATCTCACGCAGGCGGTCGATGATGACGAGCTGGCCGTGCGAGTGGCGCGCGACCACCATGTGGAAGCTGTTGGATCCGAGGTCCACCGCGGCAAAGACGTCAGGCACGGGCCGGGTGGCGTTGCGTGGGGTGGCTCGGTTCTCCGGGGCGCGGGCTGAAGCGGTGACCTGCGGCACGCTCAGCCGGCGGGCTCAGGCCGCAGTGAATGACGAGCCGCAGCCACAAGTCGTGACTGCGTGCGGGTTGCGGATGACGAACTGTGCGCCTTCCAACCCTTCGCGGTAGTCGATCTCTGCGCCGCTCAGATACTGCACGCTCATCGGATCGACGAGCAGCTTGACGCCGAGATTCTCGACGCAGGTGTCGCCTTCCTGGATGGTCTCATCGAACTCGAAGCCGTACTGCAGCCCCGAGCAACCGCCGCCCTGCACGAAGACGCGCAGCATGAGCTTCGGGTTACCCTCGCCGCGGATCAGGTCTCCGACCTTGCGCGCGGCGGCATCGGTGAACTTGAGCGCAGGAGCTTCCTGCAGCGCTTCGGTCATGGGTACGGTATCCATATAAAAATGAGTCTAAGAGGCAGCCCCGATCCCGTCAAAGTAAAGGCGTCACAGAGCCGGCCAATCAGGCCGCCGACCCCGTGGCGGGGGCGGCAGGGGGCGTTTCCGGCTCGAGCCGCACCAGCTTACCGATGATCTGGGCGCCCAGCGTCATTTCAATGATCCCGTAGTACACGTTGCCCTCCACGCGTGCCGTGGCGCCGAGTACCACGCGCTCGAGCGCATGGATATCGCCACGGATCGTGCCGTTCAGCACCAGGTTCGGCACCTGTACCGCCCCCTGGATGGACCCGGTCTCGCTCACCGACAGGGTCGAGCCGCGCATCTCCTCCGAGCGCACCGCGCCTTCGATGTGGCCATCGAGATGCAGGCCGCCGCGGAAATCGATGTCGCCGTGCACCCTGGCGTCCTTGCCGATCAAGGTGTCGATACGGGCCTGGCGGGAATCACGCGTGAACATGGCTTGGCTCCGATTCTTGTGGGGCGACGGCTACGGCGAGGCCTCGATGCTCCACAGAAAGGTCTGTGACACCGGCGCGACGTCGTGGCGGCTCGACTGCACTTCGACCACCAGGTGCTCGGGCTTGAAGGCGAGCGGCACCGAGAGCTCCTGGTCGAAATTCTGCAGGTAGCGAAAGTTAAATCGCAATTCGTGCACCTGTCCGCCGCTGAGCGCGGCGAGATCGAGCGAGCGCGGACTGCCATCAGAGGTGCCATCGAGGCTCAGGTGCACCGTGCCGGAGGCTGCGCTGTCCACTCGGCCCGAGCGCACCAGCGCCATGTGCACCATGAAAGTCGCCGGGCGCTTGCCGGCGGCGATGTGCAGCTGCTCGACCTTCACGCCGAGGGCGTTGTCGTTCTGCGCCACCACGCCGCGATAGAACGCGAGCTGCTGCGACTGCCGCGCCACCTGCGCCTGCAATTCCCCCATTGCGCGCGCCACCTCCGCCTGCTCGCGTGCCCGCCCGGCGCGGATGGTGTCGGCTTCGGCAACGCGCGTACGCAACTCGCGGTTCTCCTTCACCAGGTGCTCGATGCGCACCTCGAGCACGGTGCGCTGCTGCGCGGCCGCCTGCCGGTCGTAGCCCGCGTCGTAGCGGCCGAGCTCGTAGATCACGTAGATCCCAAAGAGGCCGACCAGCACCGCTGCGACGAGCAGCGCCGTGCGCAGCGCCGGTGCGCGCTGCCGCACCACGAGGGGCGTACCCTCCTTACCGAGCATGGATGCCAGTGGTCCCAACCGCGGCTTCAATCGACGCGTGCCGCGGCCCGGCGCTGCCGGGCCGCCATGCGTTCCCACCACTGCGGCTGCGGCGGACGCTTGCCCCCCGGGAAGGCGAGGTCAGCCAGCTCGGTAAGCGCCCGTGCGTACACGGCGCGCTTGAAATAGATGACTTCCTTCACCGGCTCCCAGTACGACGCCCAGCGAAACTGGTCGAATTCAGGCTCGGCAGTGCGCGCGAAGTCGAACGGGAAGTCCGCCCGTTGCAGGCGCAGGAGAAACCAACGCTGCTTCTGGCCGATGCAGACCGGCTGCTGGTTGCGTCGCACATAGCGCGCCGGTAGCCGATAGCGCAACCAGCGCTCGGTCTGCCCGAGCAGTGACACGTCGGCGGACGCGACGCCAATCTCCTCCTCGAGCTCGCGGTAGAGTGCCTGCTCGAGCGATTCGCCACGGCGCACACCGCCCTGGGGAAACTGCCAGCCCCGCCCGCCGGTACGCCGACCGAGGAACACCTGGTCGTACTGCATCAGGATGATGCCCACGTTCGCCCGAAACCCGTCGGCGTCGATGAGGTCACTCATGTGTCGGCGGACAGTCTGCCACAAGCGCCGCGGCGGCGAGACTGGGGAATGGCCGTTGCCGTCTGATCAGGTAGGGATGGCGTTTTCCAACAAATTCCGTGACGCTAGCGGCGTGTCAGCCCCGGATGTGAGCCCGCCGTCAGTGCCGGCATCGAGCCTCCTGCCACGCGCCAACCTGCGAAGTCTCATAGTGCTGCTGCTGCTGGCGGTCGGGGTGTTTCTGTGTGCGCTGCTCATCGGTAGCTCCGGCATCAGCGTGCCGAGCGCACTCGCGGTACTCGCCGGCGGCGGCGACGAAGCCACGCGCACGGTGCTGCTCGCCGTGCGGCTGCCGCGCGTGCTCGCAGGCTTCGGTGTCGGGAGCCTGTTGGCACTGTCGGGCGTGTTGCTGCAGGCACTGTTCCGCAACCCGCTTGCAGATCCGTACGTACTCGGAGTGTCCGGCGGTGCCGCGGTCGGCGCACTGCTCGCTATGATCGCCGGTGCGGCCGCCGTGGTCGTGCAGTCGGCAGCCGTGACCGGTGCGCTCGGCGCGATCGCGCTCGTGTATCTGCTCGCGCGGGGAGGCGGCACCCCGCGGCTGCTGCTCACAGGCGTCGTGCTGGCGAGCGCCTGCGGAGCGCTGGTGAGCGTGCTGCTCGCGCTCGCCGATTCCTCACGCGTACGCGGCATGGTTTTCTGGCTGGCCGGCGATCTGGAGTGGGCCGTGAGCCCGTGGCTGAGCGCCGGGACGGCGCTTCTCGCGCTTGCGGTGGCGCTCATCGTGGCGCGCCCGTTGAACGTGCTCGCGGCCGGCGAGTTGCGCGCGCGTACCGTGGGCCTCGCGCTCGAGGCATGGCGCACCGTGTTGTTCATCGCCTGCGCCTCGCTCACGGCGCTGGCGGTGGTGAGCGCGGGTACCGTCGGATTCGTCGGTCTCATCACACCGCATGCGGTGCGACTGAGCTTCGGCACCAGCGATCATCGCATCGTCGCACCGGCCGCCGCCCTCGCAGGTGGGATGCTGCTTGCTGCAGCGGATCTCGTCGCGCGCACCTGTGCTGCCCCACGCCAGCTGCCCGTCGGCGCCATCATGGCGCTGGTGGGCGCTCCTTTGTTCGTCGTGCTGTTGCGGGGACGAGCACGCTAGCTCGAGCCCGCCTGATTGCCGATGCGCCTGGTTGTCGATGCGCCTGGCTGTCGATGCGCCTCAGGCGACGACGTTGGGCGAGATCGCGATTCGATTGCGGCCTGCACTCTTGGCGCGATAGAGCGCCGCGTCCGCTTCGGCAATGAGGCGCTCGGCGAGCACCTTGTAGTCTCGCTGTCCCTGGCCGGGCTTGGCCGCTGCCACACCGATCGAGAGCGTCACCGTCTCCTTCGCGCCTTTACCGACCTGGATCGGCTCCGCGCGCACCGCATGCAGCACGCGCGCGGCGACCTTCTCGCCATCGCTCATCGCGGCCTGCGAGAGCACCATGGCAAATTCATCGCCGCCGAAGCGTGCGCCGGTGTCGCTCAGGCGCATCTCGGCATCGATCCGCTGGGCGACCTCGCGCAGCACGGTATCGCCTGCGAGGTGTCCATAGAGATCGTTGATGCGCTTGAAGTGATCCACATCGATCATCAGACAGATGAGCGAATGACGGGCGCGCTGCGCGCGCGCCAGCTCCTCGCGCAACCGGGCATGCAGGTAGCGCCGGTTGTGGAAGCCGGTGAGGAAATCGGTGAGCCCGCTGCGCAGCAGCCGGGCACGGTTCACGGCATTCTCGACGCAGATCGCGGCAACCAGCCCCAGGTGTGCGAGGAAGTCGCTCGCGAGCTCCTGCGTGAAGCGCTGCGGGTCGCTGCTGGAGAACACCAGCACGCCGTCGAGCGGTTCGCTGCGGCGTATGGGGATGAGTGCCAGGCTGCCGGGCGGCGCCGCGACCCCGGGCACGAGCAGCTCGTGATCGGCTCTGCGGTACGGACCGAGCCAGGGCCGCTCCAAATTGGCGAGCTGCGGGGCGACGCTCACCAGGGCATCGACGAAGCACACCCCGGGCGGCTCATCGGCCGTGACGCCATCACCCGAGAGCAGGTGACGGATCTCGTGCTGCGGATCGTGCAGGATGAGTGCCACCTCATCGAGCTGGTACGAGGTGCGCAGGCCCATGATGAGCCGCTCGAACAGCTGGGTGAGCGAGCCGGCGCGCAGCAACTCCAGTTCGCGTTCCTGAGTCTTGCGCAGCAGCGAGTCGTTGCGGCCGACCTCATCCGTAAGCGCAGCCAGCCGCGCCTGCAGATGAGCATTTTCCCGCTCCAGCCGGACCACCTCCGGCTCGGACGCGGCACGCTGCGGGGCGGACGCTGCTTTGTGCTCAGTCTGAGATCGGCGCATTCCGCGAGCCTCCCTTCCTCTAGGCGCGCCGCTCCGTCACGCTGCGCCGGTCTGCAAGATAATCGCGCCCGCGGCGCATCAACGCAACGAAAGCATCGTGATCCTGCGACAGCACGGTGGCACGCAGGCGTTCCACGGCCTGAACGAGCGCCTCGAGCGACTCTGCCCCGTAGTCATTGAGGCTCTGGATTTCATAATACAGCTCCGGGCTCTCCTGGGCGACGCGCGCCGCCACGTCGAGCTGCGCATCGAAGGTGGTACTCGACATGCGCGCGAGGTTCGGTGCCGCTTCGCCACTGTCGGCGAGCGCGGTGAAAAACGCGATGTTGAGCGCGTGCGAAAGCCCTAGCACATAGGCGATGAGACGATCGTGATCATCGAGACTCATCACGACCTGCTCGGCCATCGTCGCGGCAAACAGCTCACGAGCTGCACCCAGCGCCGTGGCATTGCCGAGATCGACGAACACAACGTGCCGGCCCGAGAGCAGCTCCGTGTCCGGCCCGAACATCGGGTGCACCGAGGTCACCTTGCAGCCGTGCGATTTGAGCGCGAGCAGGCCGGCGCGCAGTGGCGACTTGAGCGAGCCCACATCGAAGATCACCCCTGCGGGCCGGCGCAGCGCCAGATCCCGCAGGATCGCATCGGTGATGCCAAGCGGCGTTGCCAGCACGATGAAGTCGTGCTTCAAATCGGTACGGCGCCAGTCCTCGACCCGCGCTACTCCCGCGGCGGCGGCCGCCGGGTCTGCGACCTCGACCTCAAAACCCTGGGAGTGAAGGAAGTTCACGAACCAGCCACCCATCTTGCCCGCGCCGCCGATGACGAGTGCGCGCCGGCCGCTGCCCGCGCCGTGTGCCACGACGCTCGCCTGCTCCTGGGTGGTGAGCGATGAGCGGATCAGCAGGCGCAAGAGCTGCTCGGCGAGCTCCGGCGACACCCCGCGCTCGGTGGCCATCGCACGTACGCTCATGATGACCTCGCGCTCACGCTCGTAGTCGCGCGTCGGCTTGCCAGTGGCACGCTTGGCGCGCGCCACCTCCTCGCTCAGCGCCTTGCGCTCGGCCACGAGCTGGATGATTTGCCGGTCGAGATCGTTCAGTCGCTGGCGCAGGTCCTCCAGCGTCGCGGTATCGCGCGTCATGGAAGGGGCCTCCTGAAGTCCCCACTCCTTTCTATCGGGGCGCGGCAGGCCCCGCAAGGGCTTCCCTCGTTCCCCCCGGCAGGTGCGCCTCGTTACGCTGGGCGCCGTTTGCCTCATCCACGGCTGCTATGGTCCCATTGGTGGCCATGGCGGACTACACCGAGCTGCTGCCCGATCCCCTGCCGGCTGAGCCACTCACACTCGTGAGTCAGTGGCTCGCGCAGGCGGAGGCGGCGCGAACCCAGCCGAACCCCAACGCCATGGTGCTCGCCACGAGTACCCGCGAAGGTCGTCCCAGCGCGCGCGTCGTGCTGTGCAAGGACATCGTGCCGCAGCCTGGCTTCGTCGTTTTCTACACCAACTACCTCTCCGTGAAGGGGCGGCAGCTCAAGGACAATCCGCGTGCGGCCGTGGTGATGCACTGGGATGTGCTGCATCGGCAGGTGCGTATAGAAGGTCCGGTCGTCGCGGCTCCTGAATCCGACAGCAACACGTATTTCGCCACGCGCGCCTGGCAGAGCCGCATCGGCGCCTGGGCCAGCGAGCAGAGCGAGCCGATTGCTTCGCGCGCGCTGCTGCTCGAAGCCGTGACAGAGACGGCGCGACGCTTTGGTGCGCCGACGCCCGGCTCACCGGGGGCGGATGATTCACTCAAGGTGACCATCCCTCGCCCGCCTCACTGGGGCGGATACCGGCTGTGGGCAGAGGCCGTGGAGCTCTGGGTGCAGGGAGCAGCGCGCATTCACGATCGCGCGCGTTGGCAGCGTGCGCTGCGCGCCTCGGGAGGCTCCTTCAAAGCCGACGCGTGGGCAGCGACACGGCTGCAGCCGTAGCGCGCGCGCCGTACACCACCCATTCAAGCTGAGAGCTCCTGCGGTGTGGAAAAGCATCCGGCTCGCTCTGCTCCTGCTGGTGCTGCTTGCGGTCGCGCTCCACGCCTGGTTCGATCGCGTCGCGACGCAGAGCTGGAAGGAACCGCTGTGGGTCGGGCTCTACCCGTTGAACGGCGATGGCAGTGTTGCGACCACGGATTACCTCACTGGTCTGCGTGGCAGCGACTTCGGCGCAATCGAGGATTTCTTTGCGCGCGAGGCGAAGCGTTATGGGCTGAAGCTCGAGGAGCCGGTGCACGTCGAGCTCTACCCGCAGGGCTCGAAGCTTCCGCCAACCCTCGATCCGGCCGCCGGGCCTCTCGGCATTGCCTGGTGGAGCCTCAAGCTGCGCTGGTTCGCGGCGCGCACGACCCATGTACCCGGTCGTGCCCCACCGCGCGTGCGGCTGTATCTGCTGTACCACGATCCCACCGCACTCGAGCGTGCCCCCGACTCGCACGGGCTACAGAAGGGACTGGTGGGGGTCGTGCACCTGTTCGCGGATTCCGGCATGTCCGGACGAAACAACATCGTGATCGCCCACGAGCTGCTGCACACCGTTGGTGCCAGCGACAAGTACGACCTCGCCAGCGGCACACCGCTTTTTCCGATCGGCTTCGGCGACCGGGGCCAGGACCCGCTGTACCCGCAGGAACGGGCCGAGGTCATGGCGGGGCGGCGCGCGGTTTCCGCCGCTGAGTGGGAAATGCCACGTACGCTGGCAAGCGTCGTGATCGGCCCGGAGACGGCGCAGGAGATCCATTGGACGCATTGAGCGCGGCGCGCGGAGTATCGGCCGCAGCCGGGCTAAGTGCAGCGCAGGTGACCGTGCGGGCGGGAGCACGCGAGCTGGTGCGCGCGCTCTCGGTCGAGTTCGCGTGTGGTGAGGTGCTCGCCATCCTCGGTCGCAACGGCTCGGGCAAGACGCTCACCCTGCACACGCTCGCCGGCCTGCGGCCGCCCGCCGCGGGCGCGATGTCACTCGATGGGGTACCGATGCCCCAGCTGCGCCGGCGCGTACTCGCCCTCAGGCTCGGCCTGCTGCCGCAGGATCTCGAGGACGCCTTCGTCAGCACCGCCCTCGAAACGGTGTTGATCGGGCGCCATCCACACCTTTCGCTGTGGCAATGGGAAAGCGCGCAGGACGAGCAGATCGCGCGCGCAGCGCTGCGTGCTGTGGACATGGAGATCCTTGCGTTGCGCCGCACCGACACGCTCTCCGGGGGTGAGCAGCGCCGTGTGGCGGTGGCGGCGCTGCTGGCGCAGGACCCGGCTATCTTCCTGCTGGATGAGCCGACCAATCACCTCGATCCGCATCACCAGCTCGCAGTCCTCGGGCTGTTCCGTGATCTGGCGCTCGCCGGGCGCACGGTGATCACCACCCTGCACGACCCGACGCTTGCGGCACGCTTCGCGGATCGGGTGCTGCTGCTTTTCGGCGATGGCCGCTGGACGCTGGGACCCACTGCCACTGCGTTGAACGCTGCGGCACTCAGTGAGCTTTATGTTGCGCCGATGATCGAGCTCGGCCACGACGGCCGGCGCGTGTTCGTCAGCGGGTAGGTCCGCTCTTCGCCAGTCGCACATTTTACCCGCCGCTCAGGCGGGTTTCAGGCGGGCTCAGGACACGAGCGCCTCGAGCAGCGCCACATGCAGCAGCCCGTTGGTCGCAAGCACACTCGTGGTCGTCAGTCCGACCTCGCGATTGTCGAGATCGGTGAATTTGCCACCCGACTCGCGCACGATGACGGCGAGCGCAGCGATGTCGAGAATGTTGACATCGGACTCGATGACGACATCCAGCGAGCCGCGCGCCAGCAGGTGGTAGTGCACGAAGTCGCCGTAGCCGCGCACCCGACCGACACGCGCGAGGAGCGCGCCGAGGCGGTCCCAATGCGGTGGCTGCGTGAGGCTCTTGATGTTACCGGTGGAGAGGAAGGCCTGCTCGAGCGTTGCGACCGCACTCACCTGGATGCGCTGGTCGTTGAGATATGCACCGCCGCCACGCTCAGCCCAGGCGAGCTCACCGTAAGCCGGTGCATTCGAGACGCCGAGCACCAGCTCGCCGGCGCGCATGAGCGCGATCTGCGTGGAGAAAAAAGGCATCTCACGCACGAAGGACTTGGTGCCATCAAGCGGATCGACCAGCCAGATGTTCTCCGCCTCCATGGCATGCCGGCCGGTCTCCTCGCCGTAGAAGCCATAGCCGGGAAATGACTTCGACAGCGTGGCACGAATCACTTCCTCGGCGCGAACGTCCGCCTCGGTGACGGGAGAGGCGTCGGGCTTGAGCCGCACGCCCGGGTTCTGCCGGTAGAAGCTGCGAATGACGTCGGCCGCTGCCCGCGCCGCCTCGAGCGCCGTGGTGAGTTCTGTCGATGGCATGTTGATTCGCCTGTGACGCGCGGGGCCGACTAGCCTGCAGCCCCGGGCTCTGCGCGGATATTTACCAATTTTCCGCGGTTGATTCACCAGGCGCCAGCCGCTGAGATTGCTCTCAGCGGCTGTGACCTGCGTTCGCTGGTGACGCCGCTTCGATCCGGCTACTGCACCCAGGTGAACGCGGCCATGGTCTTCTTGTTCGCCGACCTCAGGAAGACATCGAGCTGGTTCGGGGCGACGGAGGTGTCCAGCGTGGCGAGACCGGTCAAAGCCACGCCGTTGAGCGAGTTGGCCGAGCCCTTGCAGCCGGAGTAGCTGGCCGAGACGTTGTAGATGTTGACGGTGGGATCGCCGATCGACATCTGACCGCTGATCGTGCAGTTGGTGCTAGCGTCGAATCCCGTGACCGCCCCGCTGCTGCTGATCACGGCGGTAGATCCACCCGGCATCGTCCAGGTGCCGGCAACCATCGCGAGACTAGCGGTCTGATCGTAGAGTGCATCGAACGTCCAGTTGATGGTGGACGGTGAGCCGCCGCCGCTCGGCGTCGCAGTGAGCGACATGGACGCACCCGGAACGACCGTACCCGAAAAGTTCTCGTGCACCGCTGCCGCACAGCCTGAGGTCGGCCCGAGGACATCCGGCGTGAATTCTCCGGCGCCGCTGAGCGTTGACCCGGTCACCGTCATGGTTCCCGTGTAAAGCCCCATGCACGTCAAGGTCGAGGTGTAATAGAAGATGTCTCCACCATCGGAAATCATGAAGGCGGTCGTGCCGGCCGCCGGCGTGGCGCGCCAGACACCCGCGACCCCAGTCGCTGCTGCTGTTACGGTCAGTGTTGCCGCCGGCGAGTTGAGGTTGTTGAGCCCCGCGCTGATATTGGTCGACCCCACCCCCGCCGACGTGGCCAGGCCGTTGGATCCCGCTGCGTTGCTGATGGTCGCGACGCCGCCCGCAGACGAAGCCCAGGTCACGACCGCCGTCAGGTCCTGTACAGAGTTGTCCGTATAAGTGCCCGTCGCCGTGAATTGCTGCGTGGAGCCATAACCAACGGTCGCGCTGGACGGCGCCACCTGGATCGACACCAGCGTCGCCGCGGTTACCGTCAATACAGCGCTGGGTGAGGTGACTCCGTTGAGAGCCGCGCTGATGTTGGTCGTGCCGACGCCCGCGGCCGTGGCGAGGCCATTGGATCCGGCTGCGTTGCTGATGCTCGCCACGCTGGCGGTATCGGAAGCCCAGGTCACGGCGGTCGTCAGGTCCTGCGTAGAGCTGTCCGTGTAGGTGCCGATCGCAGCGAACTGCTGCGTCAGCCCCTTGGCAATGGCCGGGCTCGGCGGGGACACCTGGATCGACACCAGGGAGGCAGCCGTCACGGTCAGAACTGCCGCGGGTGATGAAACCCCATTGACCGTTGCACTGACATTGCTCGTCCCGACGCCAGCGGCAGTAGCGAGGCCGTTGGACCCGGCTGCATTGCTGATGCTCGCCACGCTGGCGGTATCGGAAGCCCAGGTGACCGCGGTCGTCAGGTCCTGCACAGAGTTGTCCGTGTAGGTGCCAATAGCGGTGAACTGCTGCGTCAGACCCTTGGCGATGGTCGGCGACGACGGCGCCACCTGGATCGATACCAGCGTGGCCGCGGTTACAGTCAGTACGGCGCTGGGCGAAGTAACTCCGTTGAGAGCCGCGCTGATATTGCTCGTGCCGACCCCCACCGCCGTGGCGACGCCGTTGGATCCGCCAGCATTGCTGATGCTCGCTACGCTGGCGCTATCGGACGCCCAGGTCACCGCGGTCGTCAGGTCCTGCGTGGAGGTATCCGTATAAATGCCGGTCGCGGTGAACTGCTGTGTCAGACCCTTGGCAATCGATGGGCTTGGCGGTGTCACCTGGAGAGACACCAACGTCGCGGCCGTCACCGTCAGCACGGCATTCGGCGAAGTGACTCCGTTGAAAGTCGCGCTGATGTTGCTCGTACCGACCCCCGCCGCCGTGGCGAGGCCATTGGATCCGCCGGCGTTGCTGATGCTCGCCACGCTGGCGTTATCAGACGCCCAGGTCACCGCGGTCGTCAGGTCCTGCGTGGAGTTATCGGTGTAAACACCCGTCGCCGTGAACTGCTCCGTCAGACCCTTGGCGATCGAGGGGCTCGGAGGTGTGACCTGGATCGACACCAGCGTCGCCGCCGTCACGGTCAGCACGGCATTGGGGGAGGTGACTCCGTTGAGAGTGGCGCTGATGTTGCTCGTACCGACGCCAGAGGCCGTTGCGAGGCCGTTGGATCCGCCGGCGTTGCTGATGCTCGCCACGCTGGCATTATCGGACGCCCAGGTCACCGTGGTCGTCAGGTCCTGCGTGGAGTTATCCGTGTATACGCCCGTCGCCGTGAACTGCTCCGTCAGACCCTTGGCAATCGACGGGCTCGGAGGTGTGACCTGGATCGAAACCAGCGTCGCCGCCGTCACGGTCAGCACGGCGTTGGGCGAGGTGACTCCGTTGAGAGTCGCGCTGATGTTGCTCGCCCCGACGCCAGAGGCCGTTGCGACGCCGTTGGAGCCGCCGGCGTTGCTGATGCTCGCCACGCTGGCGGTATCGGAAGCCCACGTCACCGCGCTCGTAAGATCCTGCGTGGACTTGTCGGTGTAAATACCTGTCGCAATGAACTGTTCCGTCAGACCATTGGCGATCGACGGACTCGGGGGCGTGACCTGGATCGAAGCCAGCGTCGCCGCCGTCACGGTCAGCAAGGCGTTGGGCGAAGTGACACCGTTGAGAGTCGCGCTGATGTTGCTCGTCCCAACTCCAGCGGCCGTTGCGACACCGTTTGAGCCGCCAGCATTGCTGATGGTCGCCACACTGGCGGTATCGGAAGCCCAGGTCACCGAGGTCGTCAGGTCCTGCGTGGACTTGTCGGTATAAACACCCGTCGCCGTGAACTGCTCCGTGAGACCATTGGCGATCGAGGCGCTCGGAGGCGTTACCTGTATCGAAACCAGCGTCGCGGCGGTCACGGTCAGTAAGGCGTTGGGCGAAGTGACTCCGTTGAGAGACGCGCTGATGTTGCTCGTACCGACCCCCGCCGCCGTGGCGACGCCGTTTGATCCGCCGGCATTGCTGATGGTCGCCACACTGGCGGTATCGGAAGCCCAGGTCACCGAGGTCGTCAGGTCCTGCGTGGAGGTATCCGTATAAATGCCGGTTGCAGTGAACTGCTCCGTCAGACCGTTGGCGATCGATGGGCTCGGAGGTGTGACCTGGATCGAAACCAGCGTCGCGGCCGTCACGGTCAGCACGGCGTTCGGGGAGGTGACTCCGTTGAGAGACGCGCTGATGTGGCTCGTCCCGACGCCAACGGCCGTGGCGAGGCCGTTTGACCCGCCAGCGTTGCTGATGCTCGCCACGCTGGCGGTATCTGAAGCCCACGTCACCGTGGTCGTCAGGTCCTGCGTGGAGTTATCGGTGTAAACACCCGTCGCAGTGAACTGCTTTGTCAGACCATTGGCGATCGAGGGGCTCGGAGGTGTGACCTGGATCGACACCAGTGTGGCCGGGGAGACCGTCAGGATCACCATCGGAGATGTCACGGCGCCGAGGCTCGCACTGATGCTGCTCGATCCCACAGCGGAGGCAAAAGCCAGCCCGGCCGTGCCCGGCATATTGCTGATCGCTGCAATGCTCGTATCGGATGACTCCCAGGTCACCATCGAGCTGAGGTCCTGAGTCGAGTTATCCGTAAAGATGCCGGTCGCAGTGAACTGCTGACTGAGGCCCCTCACGATGCTGCGGCTTGGGGGCGTCACCTGGATGGATACCAGCGTGGCGGCCGTCACGGTCAGCGTTGCAGCTGGCGACGACACGCTCCCGAGAGTAGCGCTTACCTGGGTCACTCCCGTGCCGGCCGCAGAGGCAAGGCCCGCGGAGCCGGCAGCACCGCTGATGGTAGCCACCGTTGGGTCCGACGAAATCCAGGTCACCTGTGAAGTGAGGTTCTGGGTGGATTTATCGGAAAACACACCCGTGGCTTGGAACTGCGCTGTCGTGCCTTTCGCGACTTTTGGACTGGGAGGCGTGACCTCGATCGCCGTGAGGAGTGCCGGTGTCACGGCCAAAGTCGTCTGGCCCATCATGCCGCCGCTGCTCGCGGAAATCGTGGTTGAACCGGCGCTGAGCCCGCTCGCGAGACCGCCGTTGCTCACCGTCGCGGTGTGCATATTGGAGGAAGCCCAGGCGACTTTCGAGGTTATGTCGCGATGGGTGCTGTCGCTGAAGATCGCCGTCGCAGTGAATTGGGCGGTTGTCCCTGCCGCCACGTGCGCACTATTGGGCGTGACCTCGATCGATTGCATCGTCGCGGCCGTGGTAGTGCTCTGACCCGTGCCGCCGCCGCCACCACCACCGGAGCAGGCCGCCAAGGTGGCCGACATTCCCAAGGCCAGAAGGCGCGCAATCGAATGGAGCGTGCTGATAGTGGAGCGGATGCGGGACATCTTCTATTCCTGGACTCTCGGGGTACGCCCAGTATTCGATAGGCCGCAGACAGCCGGGGGACCGCCGTCACAGCATGCGGCTCGTGTTCTGTGAGGACTGTCTGGAGAATGAGAACTGGCGCGAAACTGCGTGGGACTCGATTTCCAGTTCGGGCTTTTTTTGTGATGAGCCTCGCGAATCAGCGGGGTGCGCCCGGGTTCGCGGCCCTGAGCCGGCTGGCTTACGATAGCTGCATGGGCAATCGCCTGAGCAAGATCTACACGCGCACCGGCGATGACGGCACCACCGGTCTGGGTGACGGCAGCCGGGTCGCCAAGGACAGCCTGCGGGTGGAAGCCTACGGTACGGTGGATGAGCTCAACAGCAGCATCGGCGTGCTGCTGGCGACGCCCGAGGTCCCGCCGGAGGTGGCCGCGTGCCTCACCGAGGTGCAGCACGAGCTGTTCGATCTGGGTGGGGAGCTGTGCATCCCCGGCCATCGAGTCATCACCGCCGAGCACGTGGCCCGCCTGGAAAAATCACTCGATGATTTCAACGACACTCTGCCGCCACTCAAGGAGTTCATTCTGCCCGGCGGAGGCGCCACCGCGGCTGCGTGTCATCTCGCGCGCGCCATCGCCCGCCGCGCCGAGCGGCGCGTGTGGGCGCTCGCCAAAGCGGAGAGTGTCAGTCCCGAGGCCGCCAAATACCTCAATCGTCTCTCGGATCTGCTGTTCGTGCTCGCGCGAGTGCTCGCTCGTCACGAGCACGGCGCCGAGGTGCTGTGGCGCCACGAGCGCGACAAGCGAAAGTAGCGGCGCTGCGCGGGCCGCTTAGCCCTCGGTCGGCGTCTGATCAAGAAGTGCTCGCAAGCGCGCCCAGTCGAATGACGGGCCGGGATCGGTTTTGCGTCCCGGCGCGATGTCGCTATGGCCCACGATGGCTTCCTTGCGCAGCGAGGGGTACACCGAAAGCAGCGCGCTGATGAGGCCAGCGAGCGCGTAATACTGCGCATCGGCGTAAGGCGTCTCGTCCGTGCCTTCGAGCTCGACACCGATCGAGAAGTCGTTG
>DATJFM010000004.1:0-4945 GCA_035495655.1 Steroidobacteraceae bacterium | reverse complement strand
CGGATCTCTGACATGGAGGCGCGTTCGAAGCCGACTTCCCGGAAGACTTCGGCGGCCGCCTCCAGGATAGCCTGGCGTTTCGCTTCGGTTTTGGTCTTCATAGCCCATCCGAGTGAACCGGTCGGTACAGTTTAATTGGGTGCGCAGCGCAATCGCAAGCAGCGAGGCTGCGGCGGCGCACCGCCATCGCACGTTGGGCTCTCGAGCCGCCGAGCCGCGCGTTTTGGTCCGTTAAAGGACCTTCAACGTGGAACTTTCAGGCGACTCGCCGCTGCTTCGAACGAGTGGCACCGGCTTCAGCCGGCGGTGAACGGGCGCGTATGCCCTGAGGAAGGCGGCGACGGCATGTCGGGCCGCCAGCTCAATCTCCTGCCCTCCGGGGGAACCATCCCGCACCTGTAACAGCAGGGGTTCGAGAATCTCGGCTTCGAGCAACGCTCCGAGATGATCGGCAGCCAGCAGCGGGTCATCCCGGCGCAGCGTGCCGGATGCCATACACCCGGACATGAATGCGGAAACGTGGCTGCGCAGCACGCTTATCTTGTCGAAAAACAGTTTGCCGGTGCCCGAGCGCGCAGCCTCCGCGATCATCAGCCGCCGCACCTCGAGCTGTTCGGGGGAGCAGATGAAGGTGAGGAAGCTCCTGCCAAACTCAAAGAGCGTGACCGCCGCATCGGCGCCCGATGAGTCGAGGTGTTTCAGTGTCCCGGCCATGTAATTCTCGGCGGCGGCCATCATGCACTCGACGAACAGCTCTTCCTTGGAGGGGAAGTGGCTGTAGATGGTGGCTTTGGAGCCGCCGACCGCGGCGGTGATCTCCGCAACTGAGGTCCGTTCGAACCCCTGTGTCCGGAATAACCGGTAGGCCGTGTCCAGGATGGCTTGCCGTTTGGTGTCGCTCTTCTTCACGGGTGCGTCAGCTTCGAGCGCGCGCGCATCTCTCATAAACGTACTATGTAGTACAGTTTATGCATCCAGGGAGGTCCGGTCAAGCAAGGCACGGACTGCGCGCGCCGCACGTACCGTTGACATGCCTTCCCACTGGAAGTAAACTGTACCGAACAGTACGGTACTGGGAGATGACTGCAATGCAAGACACCACCCGCTTCGGCCGTTGCGGCCGCATCGTCAGGCTGCTGCTCGCCGGCAGCCTGCTCGCCGCCGCCGGCTGTGCGCCACTTCCACGCACCGACGCTGCCCCGACCATGAAGAAGGTGCAACAGCTCGGTAGCGCCGACTCTTTCACGGCGCCGGTTGCGGCCTGGCCCGGGGATGGATGGTGGCGCGCTTATGGCGACCCGCAGCTCGATGGACTCATCGATGAAGGCCTGCGCGGCTCTCCGGACCTCGACCTCGCGAAGGCACGACTCACTGCCGCCGCGGCGATGGTGAAAAGCGCCCATGCTGCCCGCCTGCCCGAGATCACCGGCACCGCGGCTTTCACGCAGCAGAAGCAGAGTTACAACAACCTCATTCCGAAGGAGGCCCTGCCTCAGGGCTGGCATGACTACGGGGTGGCGACGCTGAACCTTTCATATGAGCTCGATTTCTGGGGAAAGAACCGCGCGGCGCTGGCCGCGGCCCTGTCCGAGGAGCGCGCGGCGGAGGTCGAAGTAGACGAGGCACGCCTCATCATCTCGACCTCGGTCGCCTCCGCCTACGCCGAGCTCGTGAATCTCTACACGCTGCGCGATAACGCGGCGGCGACACTGGACCTGCGCACCAAGACCGTGGCGCTCTTCCGCCAGCGCAACCAATTCGGCCTCGAGACCCTGTCCAGCGTGCGCGAGGTGGAGGCCCGACAGGACGGAGCCCAAGCCGACCTGCTTTCGATCGATGAGAGTATCGGGCTGCAGCGCAACGCTATTGCGGCGCTGCTCGGTGCCGGTCCCGATCGCGGCCTCGCCATCACACGCCCGACGGCGCAATTCGCCGGGTCGCAGGGTTTGCCGGCCAATCTGGCGCTCGATTTGCTCGGACGGCGCCCCGACATCGTCGCGGCAAAGCTGCGCACCGAGGCGGCTGCACGCCGCATCGATCAGGCCAAGGCGGGCTTTTATCCGAGCGTGAACCTGATCGGGTTGATAGGCGTCCAGTCTCTCGGCATCGCTAATCTCACCAAGTCGGGTTCGGACCTCGGCAGCGTCGGTCCTGCGATTTCGCTGCCGATCTTCAACACGGAGCGGCTCCAGGGTGAGCTGCGCGGCGCACATGCGGATTACGACGCTGCCGTCGCCACCTATAACGCGACGCTGTCGAACGCACTGCGCGAGGTGGCTGACGCCGCGACCAGCCGCAGGTCGCTCGATGGCGAGCTCGCCGCATCGCGCGCAGCGGTCGCCGCGGCCGCTGAAGCCCACGACATCGTCAGCCGGCGATACAAGGGTGCACTCGCGACCTACCTCGATGTACTGACCGCAGAAGATCAGCTGATCACAGCTCAGCGAGCCGACGCGGAGCTGGAGACGCGCGCGCTGATTCTGGATGTGGCGCTGGTGCGCGCACTCGGCGGTGGCTTCTCCCCCGGGAGCGCCGGCGCTGCCCAATCGAAAACCCCGAATGTAGAACCCAAGCACTCTTGAGGAGAATGCAATGAACGAGCCCATTAAAGTTGTGGATACACCTGCGTCGGATGCGGCCTCCAAAGAGGCCGACGCCAAGCGCCTGGGAAAACGACGCCTCGGCTTCGCGCTGCTGGCGCTCGCCATCGCGGTGGCGGGAGCAGGCGGCTACACCTACTGGAAGCGGGTCGCTTCCCGCTATGTGTCGACTGACGACGCCTACACGGCGGCCGAAGTTGCTGAGGTGACCGCCGAGGTCGAAGGCCCCATCGCCGCGGTGAACGTCGTCGACAGCCAGGCGGTGAAGCGCGGCGACATCCTGGTCGTGATCGATGACACGGATGCGAAGCTCGCCCTGCGCCAGGCGGAGGCCGATCTGGCTCGCGCACAGGCACAGGTGGCGTCGGCGAGGGCCGATGTCGAGCGCTCCGGCGTCGATCTGAAGCGACGCCAGGCCCTGGTCGACTCAGGTTCCGTCTCCGGCGATGAGTTGACGAAGGTCATCAATGAGTCGAGCAATGCGGCGGCCTCACTGAATGGCGCCCGCGCCGCAGTGGCACAGGCGCAGGCGCGTGTCGATAAAGCGCAGGTGGATCTGGGTCGCACGGTGATTCACTCGCCCGTGGACGGTGTGATCGCGCGGCGCAACGTGCAGCTCGGCCAGCGTGTGCAGCCCTCGACGCCGCTTCTGTCCGTCGTTCCGGTCAGCGAGATGTACGTCAATGCCAATTTCAAGGAAGTGCAGCTGAAGAAGGTGCACCCCGGGCAGAGCGTCGATCTCGAATGCGATCTCTATGGCAAGAAGGTCCCCTTCCACGGCGTGATCGAGGGATTCGACGGTGGTACCGGTGCAGCTTTCGCCATCATTCCGGCGCAGAACGCGACCGGCAACTGGATCAAGGTGGTGCAGCGGCTTCCGGTGCGCATCCGTCTGAATGCGGACGAATTGGCCGCTCACCCGCTTCGGGTCGGGCTGACGATGAAGGCGAAAGTCGACCTTCGCAGCGAATCGTCTCCGCAGCAACTCGCCCGCAGCGGTTCGTGACCGATCTGCGCGGTAACTCCTGAAGGGATCAGCTCATGTCAACCGTTGCTATGGACGTAAAGCACGCGCCCCCCCTGGAGGGCGCGCTGCTATGGGTGGCCGCCATCGTGCTGGCGCTCGCGAACTTCGTCGCGGTGCTCAACATGACGATCGCCAACGTCACCGTGCCGAATATCGCTGGCGCGCTCGGTGCAGGCTCGAGCCAGGGCACCTGGGTAATCACCTCCTACGCCGTGGCCGAGGCCATCACGGTGCCCTTGACCGGATGGCTGTCGAGTCGGTTTGGCGCGGTGAGGCTTTTTTGCCTGTCCGTGGTGCTCTTTGGCGTCTTCTCGCTCCTTTGTGGCATGTCCACCTCGCTCTTCATGCTTCTCGGCATGCGCGTGCTGCAGGGCATGGCAGGCGGCCCCCTGATGGCGCTCTCACAGACGCTGTTGCTGCGCATATTCCCCAAGCAACAGTCCATGCAGGCCATGGGGCTCTGGGCGATGACGACACTGCTCGCTCCGGTCGTCGGTCCCGTCCTCGGTGGCTGGCTGTGCGATAACTACAACTGGTCCTGGGTATTCTTTATCAACGTGCCCATGGCGCTCGCTTTCGGTGTGATCGCCTGGTCGTTGCTCAAGCAGCATCAGGACCCGACCGTCAGGACGCCCATCGACAAGATCGGCATGTTGCTGCTCGTCATCTGGGTGGCGGCGCTGCAGATCATGCTGGATGAGGGCAAGGACAAAGACTGGTTCTCCTCGATGGAGATCCGCGTGCTCGCCATCGTGGCGGTTATCGGCTTTGTTTCCTTCCTGATCTGGGAACTGACGGAAAAGAACCCGATCGTCGATCTGCGCGTCTTCCGTCATCGCGGATTCAGCTCCTGCATGCTGGTGCTCGGGCTCGCCTTCGGCGCCTTCTTCGGGCTCAACGTGCTGACACCGCAATGGCTGCAGTACAACCTCGGCTACACGACTACCTGGGCCGGGCTTGTGGTCGCTTGGGGAGGCCTCCTGTCGGTCGTCTTCTCCCCGATCGCGGCGAAGCTCGCGAACCGGGTCGATCCGCGCAAACTCATCTTCTTCGGCTGCTTGTGGCTCGGGCTCATTACGTTCTGGCGCGCGTACGCCACCCCCGACATGAGCTACCTGCTGATCTGCATCCCGATGTTCTTCATGGGAGTCGGCATGCCGATGTACTACGTGCCACTCACCGGACTTGCCATGGGCTCGGTCAATGAAGAGGAGACCGCCTCCGCCGCCGGACTCATGAACTTCGTGCGCACCCTGTCGGGCGCGGTGGCGACCTCGCTCGTCACCACTTCCTGGCAGAACCGCAGCATCATCGCCCA
>DATJFM010000003.1:0-43270 GCA_035495655.1 Steroidobacteraceae bacterium | reverse complement strand
ACCGTTGCTCTCGAACCAGAGCAACAAGTGGGACGAACTGCGGCAGGTAAGGCTTTCCGCTCGAGGGCGGACTTGCACAGCGCTGCGCGCAAGCCTGAAGTCCCGAGGGTGTTTCAATTAGGGTCCGAGGTAACCCGGCCCGCTTGTCGAACACCGCAGGCGACGCCAGAAGCACTCTACACCAATTAGTCGATCCTTAGGCGCTCGAGCGCGTCACAGCTCGAGCTGCTGGCCCTTTCCCAGTGCGCCCTCGACGCGCTCGCGCAACGCACGCATGCGCTGACCCACGCCGTTGTCGAGGCGCGATTCACGGTCCTTGCCCTTGAGGTATTCGTGCGCGAGGTTGAGCGCGGCCATCACGGCGATACGGTCGATGCCCACCACCCGCCCGCTGTCGCGTATCTCGCGCATGCGTGCGTTGAGGAACTCGGCCGCATCGAGCAGGGCAGAACGGTCATCGTAAGGGCAGGCGATGACATATTCCTTCTCCATGATGCGTACGCTGACCCGGGCCTGGTCAGGCTGCGTCATGCCCCGTGCTCCAGAGTCTTGAGCCGTCCGATCATGGCCTCGACGCGCGTGCGCACCTGCTCGTTCTTGTGCATGAGCGCGGCGCGCTCGCCGGCGAGTGATTCGTGACGGGAGCGCAACGCACGATTTTCCTCGCGCAGGTGTTCCACCATGGCGAGCAGCTCCTCGATACGTTTGCCAAGACGCGTGAGCTCGAGATCAAGTTGTGTTTTTGTGGTGTCGCTCATGGCAAGACTATAGAGCCGCGTTCTCGACGCGGTCAATTGCGGGTGGCGATTATATAATGCGCTTGCTCATGATGATCGCACCGGACTATCACCACATCGAGCAGCTGCTGCGACAGGAGCGCTCACTTGCCGACGCTGCCGAGGCACACGGCACGCTGGCCGGGTCCCTGTGCGCCACGGCGGGTTATCGGCTCGAGGACTGGTTGCGCGAGATCCTGCCGGAGGGCCGGGCGGCGCCTGAGAGCACTGCAGATCTCGGGGAGTTGTTCACGGCGACCGTCGCTGCGCTGGTGCACCCGGACATGGAGCTCGAGCTGTTGCTGCCTGCGGATGAGCAGCCCATCGAGGTGCGTACCGCGGCGCTGGCCCAATGGTGCCAGGGTTTCCTCTACGGCCTCGGTGCGGGCGCGCTTACCGACGCGACCGGATTGCCGGGGGATGCGGGCGAGATCGTGCGCGATTTCACCGAGATCAGCCGCGCCGGGGTCGATACCACGCAGGAGGCGGAATCGAACGAGGCGGCGTACGCGGAGCTGGTCGAGTTCGTGCGCGTCGGTGTGCAGCTGTTGTTCGAAGAGCTCGCCGCGCTGCGGCCGCCAGCGGCGCCCGCGGCAGCGCCGCTGCACTGAGGAACTGCATCGTCCATGGCGAGGGATGAATTCGCGCGCCGACGTCGCCAGCTCATGCGCCTCATGGGGCGCGACTCCATCGCGGTCTTGCCCGCGGCGCCCGTCCGGCATCGCAACAGCGATGTCGAATACGCCTTCCGCCAGGATAGCGACTTTCACTATCTCACCGGCTTCGGTGAGCCCGAAGCGGTGGCGGTGCTCGTACCCGGCCGCGCGCAGGCGGAATACATCCTGTTCGTGCGCGAGCGCGACCCGGCGCGCGAAACCTGGGACGGACGGCGCGCCGGGCCAGCAGGTGCCGCTCGCGACTACGGCGCGGACGACGCCTTTCCGGTCACGGACATCGATGAGATTCTCCCCGGGCTGCTCGAGAACCGCGCCCGGGTCTACTACACCATGGGTGTCTACGCGGACTTCGACCAGCGCGTGCTCGGCTGGGTCAACGGCCTGCGCACCCAGGCGAAGAACGGACGCCACCCGCCGCAGGAGTTCGTGGCGCTCGATTACCTGCTGCACGACATGCGGCTGTACAAGTCGCGCGGCGAGCTCGAGCTGCTGCGGCGCGCGGCGCACATCGCCACACAGGCGCACCTGCGCGCCATGCGCTTCTGTCGACCCGGAGCCACCGAGTACCAGGTCATGGCGGAGTTGCTGCACGAGTTCCGGCGGCACAATGCCGACATCGCCTATCAACCCATCGTCGGGGGCGGCGCCAACAGCTGTATCCTGCACTACCGTGAGAACGATCAGCCGCTCGCCAGCGGGGACCTGCTGCTCATCGATGCGGGCTGCGAGTTCGAGTGTTATGCGTCTGATGTCACTCGCACGTTCCCGGTCAACGGTCGGTTCACGGCGCCGCAGCGCGCGGTTTATGAGATCGTACTCGAGGCCAACCGTGCGGCTATCGCCTGCGTGCGTCCGGGGAATCACTGGAACGCGCCGCATGAGGCCGCCGTGCGGGTGATTACCCAGGGGCTCATGAAACTCGGCCTGCTCAAGGGCCGCCTGCCCGCGCTCATCAAGAGTGGCGCGTACCGGCGCTTCTTCATGCACCGCACCGGCCATTGGCTGGGCCTCGATGTACACGATGTGGGCGACTACAAGATCGGCGATGAATGGCGGGTGCTCGAGCCGGGCATGGTGATGACCGTCGAGCCAGGAATCTACCTGCCGGCCGGCGCCCGCGGCGTACCGCGCCGCTTGCGCAACATCGGCATTCGTATCGAGGATGATGTGGTGGTCACGAAGCGCGGGGCGGAGGTGCTGACCGCACGCATACCCAAGGAGCCCGATCAGATCGAAGCGCTCATGGCGCGCCGCGCTGCGTGAAGCATGTGCGCGGCAGCCGCTCCTTCGCAGCTCGAGGTGGATGTCGCCATCGTCGGCGGGGGCATGGTCGGAGCGAGCCTCGCTGCCGCACTCGCCGGCAGCGGCCAGCGGCTGCTCCTCATCGAGAGCATCCCCTTCGGCGAGGCCGGGCAACCGAGCTTCGATGAGCGCACGACTGCGCTTGGCAACGCGAGCCGGCGCATTTTTGAGGGCCTGGGCGTGTGGGACCGCATCGCGCCCGAGGCAGCCGCCATCCGCAGCATTCATGTCTCCGACGCAGGGCGTTTCGGCTTTGCCCGCCTCAACGCCGCAGAGCAGGGGATCGACGCCTTCGGCTACGTCGTGGCGAATCGTTGCATCGGTGCGGCGCTCTGGCGAGCGCTGCGCGCGGCGCCGGAGCTGAGCCTCCAGGTCCCGGCGCGGATCGAGGAACTCGCTGTTACATCAGAGTGCGTGCGTTTCAGCGTGCTCAATCAGTCGGGTCCTGCGATCGCTGTGCGCAGCCGGCTGCTGGTAGCTGCCGATGGGGCGCATTCACAGGTGCGCGCTGCCAGCGGCATCGCAGCGGACGTGGTGGATTATCAGCAGGTGGCGGTGGTGGCGAATGTCGCCATCGATCGTCCGCACGAGGATCGCGCCTTCGAGCGCTTTACCCGTTGCGGCCCGCTTGCCGTGCTGCCACGGCACGATGGTGGGGTCGCAGTCATCTGGGCCTGTGCTCCGGAGCAGGCGCGCGAGCTGCTCGCGCTCGATGAGCAGTCGTACCTGTCGCACTTGCAGGCGCAGTTTGGCTGGCGCGCCGGACGATTCCTCCGCGCCGGGCATCGCAGCTCCTATCCGCTGAAGCTCACGCGTGCCATGGCGGGAACCGCGGCGCGCACCGTCCTCATCGGGAACGCGGCCCAGTCGCTGCACCCGGTCGCCGGCCAGGGCTTCAATCTCGGGCTGCGCGATGCGGCGATGCTCGCCGAAGTAATCTCAGCTACCGGCGGCGACGTGGGCGCTCCTGCGGTACTCCGTCAATTCATCGAATGGCGCGCGCGCGATCGTCGCGGAGTAGTCGGTTTCACCGACGGGCTCATCCGCCTCTTTGGTGATTCACGCCCGGGGGTCGCTCTGTTGCGCAACCTCGGGCTGCTCGCGTTCGATCTTGCGCCGCCGGCCAAGGATGCCCTGGCGCGCGTCAGCGCGGGCTTCGGTGGTCCGACGCCGCGCCTCGCGCGCGGGCTCCCACTGCGTAATGTTTGACGTCGCCATAGTAGGCGGCGGCCCGGTGGGTGCCTGCGCCGGCGCCTTGCTCGCCCGCGGCACACCAGGGGTCGCCGGACTCTCGGTAGCGCTGCTCGAGCCTCGCCCTCCAGGGGTGGTGCCGGCAAATGCGCGCATCGATCCGCGTGTGGTGGCGCTATCCCGTGCCAGCGAGCGGCTCCTGAGACGCGCGGGTGCCTGGACGCAGATACCCTCCGAGCGGCTGTCTGCGTACGAGCGCATGCGCATCTGGCACGAGAGCATCGCCCCCACGAGCGGCGATGTGCTCGTGTTCGATGCCGCGGACGTCGCTGAGCCGAACCTCGGTTACATCGCCGAGAGTCGCGCACTGCAGACGGCGCTGCTCGCTGCGTTCGCGGAGGCCGGCGGTCAGATTGAGCCCGCACCGTTCAGCTCGCTCTCGATCGGGGCGGACGAGGTTACGGTGAGTACGCCGCAGGGTGTGCTCACGGCGCGACTGGTGATCGGGGCCGATGGCGCGCAATCGGTGCTGCGTGCCGCTGCGGGACTCACTGTAGAGGTGCGCGCCTACGGACAGACGGCCATCGTCGCCAACGTCGCGACCGAGAGACCGCACCAGTCGACCGCCTGGCAGCGCTTCATGCGCGATGGCACGCTCGCCTTCCTTCCTCTCGCCGATGGCGCGAGCTCGATCGTGTGGTCGGCGGATGATGTGCGCGCGGTCAGCCTCGTGAGCCTGAGCGATGCGGCTTTCGCGGCTGAGCTCGAGCGTGCTTCCGATGGCGCGCTCGGGAGCACGCGTCTGCTGAGCGAACGCCTGTCCTTTCCGCTGATGCGACTTGCGGCGCAGCGCTACGTCGCGCAGCGGGTGGCACTCATCGGCGATGCCGCGCACGTGGTCCATCCGCTTGCGGGCCAGGGAGTGAACCTCGGGCTGCTCGATGCCGCCGCACTCGCGCAACAGATCAAGTACGCCGTCGCGGCGCGCGAGGATCCGGGGGCATTGCGGACGCTGCGCGCGTATGAGCGCTGGCGCAAGAGCGAAGTCGCCGCCATGGCGATCTCGATCGACACTTTTGACCGGCTGCTCGCGCACGGTGCGGGTCCGGTGGCGCGCCTGGCGCAGCGTGGACTCTCCTGGGTGAATGCCAGTCAGGAGCTGCGGCGATTTTTCATCCGTCGCGCCCTCGGCCTCAGTGGCGAGCTGCCGGAGGCGGCGCGCTGATCCGCCTCGCCGCGGATCTGGCGCTGAGCCGCTCGGCGATTCTCAAGCACCTGCAGGGCCTGGAGAAGAATGGTCTGATGCACACGCAGAAAGTTGGCCGCGACCGCATCTGCCGCATCGAGCCGCGCGCGCTCGAGCTACTCCACCACTGGGTCGCCCAGCGACGCAAAGTATGGGACCGGCGTTCAGGCTAGCGGTATCAGATCGACCTTCGCCGCGCACACGAAGTCGTTCTCGGAGAGTCCGCGGATGGCGTGCGTCGTGTAGGTCACCCGGCAGTAGTTGTAGCCGACCTCGAGGTCCGGGTGATGGTCCTCGATGTTCGCCATGTGCGCTAGCGCGTTGACGAAGCTCATCGTGCGGTAGAAGTCGCGGAACTTGAACTCGCGCCGCAGCGCACCGGCGTTCTCCGTCAGTGCCCAGAAGCTGGAGATTTCCGCCAGCAGCCGCTCCGCCTCGGTGGGGCTGAGCGGGGGGATGCCCCCTTCGCAGGGCTTACAGCGCCGTGTGGCGAGCTGGCTCATGCATCGGCCTCCCGGCGGGCATAGTGCCGCGCCACGTACTGCTCGACGATCTCCTGAAACTCCTCGGCGATGCGCCCACCCTTCAGCGTCACGGTCTTGGCGCCATCCTCGTATACGGGTGCTACCGGGCGCTCACCGGTCCCCGGCAAGCTGATGCCGACGTTGGCGTGCTTGCTCTCGCCCGGTCCATTCACGACGCATCCCATCACCGCTACCGTCATGTCCTCGACGCCCTGGTACTCGCGCCGCCACTGCGGCATGCGCGTACGGATGTGTGACTGGATACGCGCGGCAAGCTCCTGGAAGAAAGTGCTGGTCGTGCGCCCGCACCCCGGACACGCGACCACGAGCGGGGTGAAGGAACGTAGCCCCATGGTCTGCAGGATCTCCTGCGCCACGATGACTTCCTGGGTGCGGTCACCGTTGGGCTCGGGAGTGAGCGAGGCGCGTATCGTGTCGCCGATACCTTCCTGCAGCAGCACTGCCATGCCGGCGGTGGACGCGACGATGCCTTTCGATCCCATCCCGGCCTCGGTGAGGCCGAGGTGCAGCGGGTAGTCGCAGCGCGCGGCAAGGTCGCGGTAGATGGCAATCAGGTCCTGCACGCCGCTCACCTTGGCGGAGAGCACGATGCGATCGTGCGGCAGACCGAGCTCTTCGGCCCGCTGCGCGCTGCCGAGCGCCGAGAGCACCACCGCGCTGCGCATCACCTGCTGTGCATCCAACGGCTCCGCGCGCGCAGAGTTCTCGTCCATGAGCCGTGTCAGCAAGTCCGAGTCGAGGCTGCCCCAGTTCACACCGATACGCACCGGCTTGTCGTAGCGGCACGCGACTTCGATCATCTCGGCAAACTGCGGATCGCGCTTGCTGCCACGGCCGACGTTGCCGGGATTGATGCGGTACTTGGCGAGCGCAGCGGCACAGTCCGGGTGCTCACGCAGCAGTTTGTGACCGTTGAAGTGGAAGTCGCCGATGAGCGGCACGTTGATTCCGGCACGATCGAGCCGTGCGCGGACCGGCGCTACCGCCGCCGCTGCCTCGGCCGAATTCACCGTGATGCGCACGAGCTCCGAGCCTGCGCGGGCAAGTGCCTGCACCTGCCGCGCCGTTGCCTCGACATCGGCGGTGTCGGTATTGGTCATCGACTGAACGACGATCGGCGCATCGCCGCCGACGCGGACCTCGCCGATGGCTACCTGGATGCTGGAACGACGATTACGGCTCATGAGGGGGTAAGGTAATGTAAGAGTGCGTGATTTTAACGTCGCCGCGCTGGGGCGGCACGGCGGAACACTGCTATCATGTCGCCCGCCCGAATCGGTCTGTCCGGAGAGGGTCCGGCGCGAGCCGGAACGCCGAAGGCGCAATTTCCGCCCGGAAACGCTCAGGCACAAGAACGGCAGACGGCGGCACGTGCCGCGGGGCTTCTGGAGAGCGGTGGATCGTCAGAGATCCGCCCACCGAAGGGGAGCGGCGCGCCGCGCCTGATCTCTCAGGTCACAGGACAGAAGGGCGGCAGGCGTCGACTTGCATGCGCAAGCCGTGCCTGCCGCTCTCTATTTATTGCTGGGAGACGCCGTCGTGGCGCGACAGACCCCGCTGTACAAACTGCACCAGGAGCTGGGCGCCCGAATGGTCGACTTCGGCGGCTGGGACATGCCTGTGCAGTACAGCTCGCAGATCGGCGAGCACCACGCGGTGCGCCGCGCCGCGGGGGTGTTCGATGTCTCACACATGGGAGTCCTCGATCTGCGCGGTGCGGGTACGCGTGCGTTTCTGCGGCAGCTGCTCGCCAACGACGTCGCCAGGCTCAAAGTGCCCGGCAAGGCGCTCTACAGCTGCATGCTGAACGAGCGCGGCGGGGTGCTGGACGATCTCATCGTTTACTTTCTCAACGACTATTGGTTCCGCCTGGTGGTGAATGCCGGCACACGCGCCAAGGATCTGGCGTGGATCCGTGAGCACGCACGCCCGTTCGCTTTGGAAGTCACCGAACGCACCGATCTGGCGATGCTCGCAATCCAGGGGCCGGAGGCACGCACCAAGGCGGCGCAGCTGCTGCCGCCTGGCGAGGGAGCGGCAGCGCTGGCACTCGGGAAGTTCGTCGGCCAGGAGATCGGCTCCTGGTTCGTCGCGCGCACCGGCTACACCGGCGAGGATGGCTTCGAGATCATGATGCCGGCAGCCGATGCCGTGCCGGCGTGGCGCGGCCTCAATTCGCTCGGTGTCGCCTCGTGCGGACTCGGCGCACGCGACACGCTGCGCCTCGAGGCGGGCATGAATCTCTATGGCAGTGACATGGACGAGAGCACTCATCCCTTCGAGTCCGGTCTCGCCTGGACGGTGGCCCTCGCGCCGCAGGAGCGGGAGTTCATCGGCCGCGCAGCGCTCGAGCCCATTGCGCGCGAGGGCTCTGCACGCGAGCTCACGGGCCTCCTGCTCGAGGAGCGGGGTGTGCTGCGCGCTCACCAGAAGGTATCTGCAGAGGCCGGGCAGGGCGAGATCACCAGCGGCACCTACTCCCCGACCCTCGAGCGCTCCATTGCACTCGCCCGGGTGCCGGCGGGCACCAACGGCCGCGTGCAGGTGGAGATTCGCGGCAAGCTGCTCGGCGCGCGCGTCGTGAAACCACCGTTCGTGCGCGCCGGTCAATCCCTGATCTGAGGGCGAAGGACACTCAATGAGCAACGTTCCCGCGGACCTCAAATACACCAAGTCCCACGAGTGGGTGCGCGCACTCGCTGATGGCACGGTCGAGATCGGAATCACCGATCATGCGCAGCACGCCCTCGGCGATCTCGTGTTCATCGAAGTGCCCGAGGCGGGGCGTACCGTGAAGGCGGATGAACCGTGCGCCATCGTCGAATCGGTCAAGGCCGCATCAGATGTCTACGCGCCGCTCGGGGGAGTGATCACCGCAGGCAATCCCAAGCTCGCCGCCGAGCCCGAGACGGTAAATACCGATCCTTACGGCGAGGGGTGGCTCATGCGATTGCGGCCCTCAGCCGGCGCGCTCGCCGCCGCGCCGCTGTTGTCGGCGCCGGAGTATCAGAAGGTCCTGGAGGCGGAGGGCGCCTGAATGGCCTTCATTCCCCATACCGAGGCGGAGGTCGCGGCCATGCTCGCCGCGATCGGCGTAGCGCGCATCGAGGATCTCTTCGATGAGATCCCGCCGCAGCTGCGAGTGAAATCCCTCGCCGGTGTACCCGAGGCTCTCAATGAAATGGAGATCGGGCGACTGATGAGCGAGCGCGCGCGCAGCGATGGGATCGCGCTCAGTTTTATCGGCGCGGGCGCTTACGAGCACCACATCCCGGCCGCTGTCTGGGCCCTTACCACGCGCGGGGAATTCTACAGCGCCTACACGCCCTACCAGGCCGAAGCGAGCCAGGGAACTCTGCAGCTCATCTACGAGTTTCAGACCATGATCGCGCGGCTCACCGGCATGCAGGTGGCGAACGCCTCGATGTACGACGGGGCTTCCGCTACCGCCGAAGCGGCACTCATGGCCGTGCGCGCCAACCGCAAGTCGAGCTCGGCGCGCATCCTCGTGCCGCGGACGCTCCATCCGCACTATCGGCGCGTCGCGGTGGCAACTGCCGCCAACCAGGGTGTGAGGTTCGAGGAGCTGGCCTACGGTGCGCAGGAAGGAATCACGCTCCCCGGTGCGCTCGTGCACTACGACACCGAGGACATCACCGCGCTCATCGTTCCGCAGCCTAATTTCTTCGGACGGCTCGAGGATGTGGACGCGCTCACCGACTGGGCGCACGCGCGCGGCATACTGGTCATTGCCGTGGTCAATCCCACCGCGCTGGCGCTGCTCAAGCCCCCCGGGGAATGGGGCGCGCGCGGCGCGGATATCGCGGTAGGCGAAGGACAGCCGCTCGGCGTGCCGCTTTCCTCGGGCGGTCCTTACTTCGGTTTCATGACGACGCGCATGGAGTACGTTCGCCAGATGCCCGGACGGATCGTCGGCCGCACCCTCGATGCCGCGGGCAAGGAGGGCTTCACCCTCACGCTGCAGGCGCGCGAGCAGCACATTCGGCGCGCCAAGGCGACTTCCAACATCTGCACGAATCAGGGCCTGCTGATGACGGCGGCGACCATTTACCTCTCGCTCCTCGGCCCGCAGGGTCTCGCGCGCACCGCCGCGGCCTCACATGCGCGCGCGCGCGAGCTCGTGGCGGCGCTCAGCCGCGTAGCGGGTGTGCGCACGGCGTTCGCCGGACCGTACTTTCACGAGACGGTGCTGCAGCTCGATCGTCCGGTCGCGCCGCTGCTCGAGGCGCTGCGCGCTCGTGGCATTCTCGGCGGGCTCGACCTCGCAACGTACTACCCGGAGCTCGGCAATGCGTTACTGGTGTGCGCCACCGAGACCAAGAGCAGCGCCGACATCGAGCGCTATCGCAACGCATTGAGCGAGGCGTTGCAGAATGTGCGCGCCGCGTAAGCGAGCGGGGCGCGAAGTCGCGAGGATTGAGCCATGCCGCTGCCCGAGAAGGTGATCTTCGAGCACTCGCGTCCGGGTAGCGGGGCGCGTGATCAGTGGCCGCACGCGACCCCGGACGCCGCCCTGAGTGACCTGCCGGCGAAGCTGCGGCGCACGCGTCTTCCCGAGCTGCCGGAGGTGGGCGAGCTCGAGACGGTGCGCCACTTCACCCGCCTTTCACAGCTCAATTTTTCCATCGACACTCACTTCTATCCGCTTGGCTCCTGCACCATGAAGTACAACCCGAAGGCGTGTAACCAGTACGCGATGCTGCCGGAGTTCCTCAGCCGTCATCCGCTCGCGCCGGAGTCGCACGGCCAGGGATTGCTCGCCTGCCTGTACGAGCTGCAGGAGATGCTGAAGGCGGTATCGGGCATGGAGGGGGTCGCGCTCTCGCCCATGGCCGGCGCGCACGGCGAGTTCGCCGGTGTTGCGATGATCCGTGCCTACCACCGCGCGCGCGGCGACCTGAAACGCAACGAGATCATCGTTCCCGAGGCGGCGCACGGCACCAACCCGGCGACTGCCAC
Source organism: Steroidobacteraceae bacterium (assembly GCA_035495655.1). Classification (GTDB taxonomy): domain Bacteria; phylum Pseudomonadota; class Gammaproteobacteria; order Steroidobacterales; family Steroidobacteraceae; genus 13-2-20CM-66-19. Next base: position 32,553 of record DATJFM010000003.1, on the reverse strand, counting down.
CATGTGCGGTTGTGCGGTACGCGAGATTCCGGTCGCGAGCTCCGGCGATGTCGATATCGAGGCGCTCAAGAGCGCGGTCGGACCGCAGACCGCCGGCATCATGCTCACCAACCCCTCGACGCTCGGAGTGTTCGAGCGGCGCATCACCGAGGTGGCGCGCATCGTTCACGACGCTGGCGGGCTGCTCTATTACGATGGCGCCAATCTCAATGCCATTCTCGGCATGGTCCGCCCCGGCGAGATGGGATTCGATGTCATTCACATGAACCTGCACAAAACCTTCTCGACGCCGCACGGCGGCGGAGGCCCGGGAGCGGGTGCGGTCGGTGTGAGCGCGCGGCTGCTGCCCTTCCTGCCCATTCCCCTGGTTGCGAAGGAGGGCGAGCGCTACCGTTGGCTCACCGAAGCGGATATGCCGCAATCGATCGGCCGGCTCTCCGCCTTCATGGGCAACGCAGGCGTGCTGCTGCGCGCCTACATCTACATGCGCATGCTCGGGCGTGATGGCATGCGCGAGGTGGGCCAGTACGCTACGCTCAATGCCAACTACCTGCTCAAACGCCTGCAGGCTGCCGGGTTCGACGCTGCCTACCCGCAGCGGCGCGCGAGCCACGAGTTCATCGTGACGCTCAAGCGTCAGGCGCGCGAGCTGAATGTGACGGCCATGGACTTCGCCAAACGACTGCTCGATTACGGTTTCCATGCCCCGACGACCTACTTCCCGCTGCTCGTGCCCGAATGTCTGCTGATCGAGCCGACCGAAACCGAGACCAAGGAAACCCTGGATGCCTTCGTGACGGCGATGACCCAGATTCAGAAGGAGGCGGAAGAGCAACCCGGGCGCGTCTCGAGCGCGCCCCATACGATGCCGGTACGCCGCCTGGACGATGTACGCGCGGCTCGCCAGCTGGATCTCACGTGGAAGCCGACGGCACAACCGTAGGCCGGTACAAGCCGCGCGGCATTCTGCGCATGCTGCGCGCGCTGGCTGCGAGCGCGAACGGCCTGGCGGGTGCCTTTCGCGAGGAAGCCGCATTTCGCCAGGAACTCGCCCTGGCAACCCTCGTCATACCTCTGGCTCTCTGGCTTGGTCACAACGGGGTGGAGCGGGCGCTGCTGATCGCGCCGATGCTGCTCATTCTCATCGTGGAACTGCTCAACAGCGCAATCGAGGCGACCGTCGATCGCATCGGCTTCGAACGGCACAAGCTCGCCGGGCTCGCCAAGGACATAGGCTCCGCCGCGGTGCTCATGTCCTTCGTGCTGCTGATCTCAGTGTGGCTGCTGGTGCTGCTCGGCCGTTAGGGTAGAGCGCCGATGGTCCGCGAACTGCGCTACGCCTTTCTGTGCCTGCTGCTGGCCTTTGCGCACACCGTCGCGGCCGGGGACGGCGCCCCTGCCACGCCCACGAGCACGGCCCCGGCGACGCCTACTGCCGCCGTCCCGGAACCGCCGGTCTCGGGACCAGAGATAAGCCCGCCGCCCCAGGCCACGCCGCCGCCGCCCGCTGCCCCGCCACCCGCGCGTACCCCGTCATCTCCCGGCACGCCGGAAGGTCCCGCAGAGGTCGCCGCCGAGCAGGCCGCCGCAACCGAGGAAAATCCGGACTGGGCGGTGACGTTGCAGCGCATTGCGACCAGCGTCGTGTCGATCGACGTCGATCAGACCCGCGCCTTCGATACCGAGTGGAACAACACCGCCCAGGCGACCGGCTTCGTGGTCGATGCCGAGCACGGACTGATACTCACCAACCGTCACGTGGTAACTCCGGGTCCGGTCACCGCGGAGGCCACCTTTCTCAACCGCGAGGAAGTGCAGTTGTACCCGGTGTACCGGGATCCGGTTCACGACTTCGGGTTCTATCGCTACGATCCCAAGAAGCTGCGTTTCATCAAGCCGCGTGCTCTGGCGCTCTACCCTGAAGGAGCGCAGATCGGCCGCGAGATCCGTGTCGTCGGCAACAATGCCGGCGAGCAGCTTTCGATCCTCGCCGGCACGCTGGCGCGGCTCGACCGCGACGCGCCGGAGTACGGCGTCACCAAGTACAACGACTTCAATACCTTTTATCTGCAGGCCGCCTCCGGCACCTCCGGCGGCTCATCCGGCTCGCCGGTCATCGACATCCGCGGGCGCGTCGTGGCGCTGAATGCCGGCGGTGCCAACGGCGCTGCCTCGAGCTTCTACCTGCCGCTCGGGCGCGTGCGGCGGGCATTGAATTTCATCCAGCAGGGTAAACCCGTGCCCCGTGGCACGCTCTATACGGTCTTCAACTACATGCCGTACGACGAGCTCGAGCGGCTCGGACTCGATGCCGGCACGGAGGCCGCGGTGCGCAAGGACTTTCCGCGCAACACCGGCATGCTGGTAGTCACCGAGGTGCTGCCCGGCTCGCCGAGCGAGAAGGTGCTGCAACCGGGGGATATTCTGCTGCGCCTCAACGGCCACTACGTCGCGCAGTTCGAGCCTCTCGAGGACGTGCTCGATTCCTCCGCCGGCAACGAGGTCGAATTGGAGCTCGAGCGCGGCGGGAAGCTGGTATCCGCAAAGCTGCCGGTCGGGGATCTGCACGCCATCACTCCGAGCGCGTACGCGGAGTTTGGCGATGCCGTCGTGAACCGGCTCTCCTACCAGCAGGCGCGGCACTTCAACGTCCCGGCACACGGGATCTACATCGCCAATCCGGGTTATGTATTCGGCGCCGCCAGCATTCCGCGTGGCGCGGTCATCCTCGATGTGAACGGCAACCACACCGATACGCTGCCGCAGTTCGAAGCCGGCATCGCGCAACTCGGTGACGGCGATCGCGTCACGGTGCGCTATCTCACCATCGATGACCCCAACAACACCGACCTGCGCGTCGTGCGCATGGATCGGCTGTGGTTTCCGGCGCGTCACTGCGATCGGGACGACAATCGCGGCCTGTGGGATTGCCGTGATCTCGCTCCCGGTCCGGCGCCGAAGCCCGTGCCGGTGAGCGCCACGGCCTTTCCGCATTTCAGCGATCCGCGCATGAATGCACTGGCACCTTCGCTCGCCCTGGTTACCTTCGACATGCCGTACTCGGTCTCGGGCATCACCGAACGCAACTACCACGGCACCGGGCTGGTGGTGGATGCGGAGCGCGGGTTGGTCGTGGTCGACCGCAACACCGTCCCGGTGACGGTCGGTGATGTGACGGTGACCTTCGCCGGTACCGTGCAGGTGCCCGGACGCGTGGTCTATGTCCACCCGCTCCATAACTACGCCGTGGTGGCCTACGACCCGCGACTCATCGGCACGACTCCGGTGCGCGCGGCGAAGCTCACTCCACGCGAGCTCGCACCCGGTGAGTCGCTGTGGGCGGTAGGACTCGGCGCAGACAGCCAGATGCGCTCGCGCAGCACCCAGATCGCCGGCATAGAGCCGCTCGAGCTGCCGCTGTCGCGCACCATGCGCTTCCGCGACAGCAACCTGGAAACCATCCAGCTGGTCAATCCGCCGAATGAGTTCGACGGGGTGCTCACCGACAAGAGCGGCAACGTGCTCGGGACGTGGTCGAGCTTCGCCTATGAGAATGGCCGGGAGATCGCGCAGGACACCCGGGGAGTACCGATCGATCTGGTGGCCGACATGATCGAACGGGTGCGCACGCATCGCCCGCTGCACTCACTCGATGCGGAGCTCGGTGTGTTGCCACTCGCGAGCGCCCGTCAGCTCGGCCTTTCCGATGCCTGGACGCAACGCCTGGCGCAGCACACCCCGACGCGCCGGCAGGCGCTCACGGTAGTAAGGCTGGTCGGTGGCTCGGCGGCCGCAGAGCGCCTGCAGCAAGGCGACCTGCTGCTCGCCATAGACGACACCGTGGTCACGCGCTTTCGCGAGGTGGAGCGTGCCGCCGCAGACAAGGATCGGGTGAAGGTCACCGTGTGGCGCGGCAAGGCGGAGCAGACGATCGAGGTCGCGACCACCGAGCTCCCCGGCACCGATGTCGATCGCCTGGTCGAATGGGGCGGAGCAACCCTGCAGGCGCCGCACCGTGCGATGAGCGTGCAGCGGGGCATCGAGCCCAAGGGTGTGTACGTGGCCTATTTTGCCTATGGGTCGCCGGCGACGCGTTACGGACTGTATCCGGGACGGCGCATCGTGGAGGTGGACGGTCTCCCGACACCGGACCTCGACACCTTCCTCAAGGTGGTGACGGGGCGCCCGGATCGCTCCTCGGTGCGGCTGAAGACGATCACCTGGAACAACGCGCCCGAAGTCATCACGCTGAAGCTCGACAAGCACTACTGGCCGGCGTACGAGCTGACGCGCAGCGCCGATGGCAGCTGGGCGCGGAGATCTCTGGAGTAACGCCTCGCACGGCCGCGTGCTCTGTCAAGAGAGCGGCTGACTTTCCTCTGCGCGTCGCGACCTGCGTCTCGCATGTGCGCCGCGCACGTGCACCCAGCGATGCTTTCCTGCAACATGCCGGGAGCGATCGCCGATGGCTTGCTAGAATCCTGCCGCAATCTATGGTCCGTGTCGTCAGAGCCACCCAGGTTGAGATCGAGACTGCCGTGCAGGCGCTGCGCGACGGCGAGCTCGTGGCTTTTCCAACCGAGACGGTCTATGGCCTCGGCGCCAACGCGCAGAACCCTGCCGCCGTGCGCCGGATCTTCGAGGTGAAGGGCCGCCCGCCGACCCACCCGCTGATCGTGCACCTCGACAGCCCGCGATATCTCCATCGCTGGGTGCGCAACGTGCCCGACGGTGCCGCACGGCTCGCCGAGATGTTCTGGCCGGGCCCACTCACCATGGTGATGCGCCGCGCGCCCAACGTGCACGATGTGATCACTGGCGGTCAGGACACCATCGCGATCCGCGTGCCGGCGCACCCGATGGCTCAACAGTTGCTCACCGCCTTCGGCGGCGGCATCGCTGCGCCCTCTGCCAACCGCTACGGCCGTCTCTCGCCCACACGTGCCGAGCACGTGCGCGAGGAGTTCGCGGATACCGTGCGCGTGCTGCTCGATGGCGGGGAATGCCAGATCGGCCTCGAATCGACCATCGTCGCGTTCGAGGACGAGGGGGTGCGTCTGCTGCGCCCCGGGAGCGTGACCGCAGCACAGATCAGGGAGGCCGTGGGCGAGCTGCTGGTCGGTGCCGACGCCGCCTCGCCACGCGTGCCGGGCAGCCCGCCGACGCACTATGCGCCGCGCACCCCGCTCACGATCATCCCGGCAGGGGAGATCGATGCGCAGGCCGCGGCCGCCTCCACTGGCGGCCGCCGCGTCGCGGTGCTCGCGCAGCGGCTGCCACTGCGCTCACACAAGTACGTCACCTGGATCAATGCCGGGCGCCGTCCGGAGATGTACGGGCGCGACCTCTATACCAATCTGCGCACGCTCGATAAGGCTGGCTGCCAGCAGATTCTCGTGCAGGCAGTACCGGATGGCGAGCGCTGGGACGCGATACGCGATCGGCTGTTGCGCGCAGCGAGCAGCGTGGCGGAAAGCGACGACGGCACGGGTACTCGCGCGGTGCTGCCCTGAGCCGCGCTAGGTGCGCCGCGCGCGATTCATCGATCCGTTTCAACCCGCCGAAGTTCGCCGCCTCGTCAGGGAGTACGGCTCGCCGCTGGTCATCCTCGACTGCGAGCGCGTGCGTGTTCAACTGCGCAAGCTGAAGCGAGCGCTGCCGCGCGTAGCGCTGCACTACGCGCTGAAGCCCATGCCGCACCCGGCAGTGATCGAGACCGTGCTGGCGGAGGACGGTGGTCTCGATCTCGCGACGACCGGGGAAGTGCAGCTCGCGCAGCGCCTCGGTGTCGATCCTGCGCGTTGCATTCACACGCACCCCATCAAGCGCCCCGAGGACATCGCCAACGCTCTGCAGTTCGGTGTGCGCCTGTTCGTGGCGGACAATCCCGATGAGGTACGCAAGTTCGCGCACCTCACGCAGCGCGCGGAGCTACTGCTGCGCGTCTCCTTCCGCAATCCCGGTGCCATGGTCGACCTGTCGCGTAAATTCGGCTGCGACCCGGAGGAGCTGCTCGAGCTCGCGCGGCTCGCCGCACGACTCGGCGTGCGCGTGCGCGGGCTTTCGTTCCACGTCGGCTCGCAGGTGCGCGATGCCGCCAGGCACGTCGAGGCGGTGGCTGCGTGCACGAAGCTCATGGCGCGCGCCCGCCGCGAGCGCCTCGGCAGCTTCGACATCCTCGACATCGGCGGTGGCTTTCCGATCGATTATGCGGAGCCCGTGCAGGACATCGGCCGCTTCTGCGCCCCGCTGCGCGCCGCGCTCGCAAGGCTGCCGCCGCGGGTGCGGGTGATCGCCGAGCCGGGCCGTTACATCGTCGGACCCGCGGCCATCGGCATCGCTACGGTGATGGGACGCGCACGTCGCGAAGGACACTGGTGGTACTACCTCGATGATGGGCTATACGGCGCATACAGCGGACAGCTGTTCGATAAGGCGCGCTATCCGGTCGAGCCGCTGCGCGCGGAAGGTGAGCGGCTGCCCTCGGTGCTCGCCGGTCCAACCTGCGACAGCATCGATGTGATCGCCGAGAAGCTGATGCTGCCGCCACTGCAGGTGGGCGATCTGCTCGCGGGGCGTGCCATGGGCGCATACACCTGGGCATGTGCCACGGAGTTCAATTTCTTTCCCAAGCCGGCCGTGGTGGCGGTGAATCGTCGACCCGGCGACGCCGGGGGCGTGACCACGCTCACGCCGCAGGCGCTCAGCGGCACAGCCCCATGACCCAGGCGCACTCCCGCCGACGCCCAGACATGCCGGCGCCGCCCCCTATCCGCAACATCGTGTTCGACGTCGGCTGGGTGTTGGTGCGGCTCAACTATCGCCCGCTGCTCGAGTTTCTGCAGGCCCACGGTGCTGAGCTCGCGGACCGTGACAGCGTCATGAGCGGCATCCGGCTCGAGGACCATGAGACCGGACGGCTGTCGGGGCATGGATTGCTCGAGCGGCTGCACGGCCTCACCCGCACCGAGCGCGCCTCGCTCGAGGAGCTGCGGGCGAAGTGGCTCGATATGTTCGAGCTCGAAGGCCCGATGGTCGAGCTGGCGCATCGCCTGAGCGAGCGCTACCGCGTGTTTCTGTTGTCGAACATCGGCGATCTGCATTGGGCGCACCTCGCGCGTGAATATCGCCTGCATGCCATCGGCCACGGCGCGCTGCCCTCTTACGTGGCCGGAGTCATGAAGCCGCACCCGGGGATCTACGCCGAAGCCGAACGGCGCTTTGCACTCGAGCCCCCCTGCACAGTGTTCATCGATGACCGCGCCGACAATGTGGCGACGGCCCGCGGCCGCGGCTGGCAGGGAATCGTGCACCAGGGCTACCCCGATACTCTGGCGCGTCTGCAGAGTCTCGGGGTCGGCTGAACGTGCGCGAGCTGTCGCTCAGCCCGAGCGTTCTTTCCGATGCACGCAGCGTTGCCGCGTACGGCATCTTCTTTGCTAGCTACTTTGTCTTTGCGCTGGGAAAGTTTCCCGGTCTGAAGATCGACCGGCCGGGCGCGGCCATCATCGGGGCGGTGCTGATGGTGGCATTTCGAATCATGACCGCGCAGCAGGCGCTGAGCGCCATCGATTTCTCCACGATCGTGCTGCTGTTCTCCATGACACTGATCGTCGCCCATCTGCACCTTGGCGGCTTCTTCGATTGGATAGCGGAGCTGACGGTGCTGCGGCTGAACGAGCGGCAGCTGCTGGCGGTGGTGATATTCGTGAGCGGCGCCCTGTCCGCCTTCCTGGTGAACGACATCGTCTGTCTGGTGTTGACTCCATTCATCGTCGGTATCACCCGCCGCCTGGGCGTGGCTCCAATCCCCTATCTGCTCGCGCTCGCAACCGCATCGAACGTCGGCAGCGTGGCCACCATCACGGGCAACCCGCAGAACATGCTCATCGGCTCGGTATCCCAGATCGGCTACCTCGACTTCCTGGCACACTTAGGTCCGGTCGCCCTCGGCGGACTGCTCATCGATTGGGCTCTGCTTCACTGGCTATACCTGCGCCGGAGCTCTCCGGCGCAAGGCCCGGCCGTTGCGCCCGGCGGGCGGACAGCGGCGCACACCGTCAGCATGAAACCGGTGATCGTGCTGCTCATCGTGCTGGTTGGCTTCGTGAGTGGGGTGCCGCCAGCGTTGATGGCAGCGGTCGGCGCGGCGCTGCTGCTCATCACCCGCACCACCGAGCCGCGGCTCGTGTATGAGGAGGTGGATTGGGGACTGCTCGTGTTTTTCACCGGGCTGTTCATCATCGTAGGCGGCGCCGAGCGCGCGGGTCTCACCGAGAAGCTGCTGCAGCCGTTTCTCGCCTGGAATCTGCACCGGGTCTGGAGCTACTCGGCGCTCACCGCGTTACTGTCGAATATCGTGAGCAACGTGCCCGCGGTGGTGTTGTTGAAATCGCTGGTCCCGGGCTTCCCCGACCCTCGGCTCGGCTGGCTGACACTCGCGATGTCGAGCACGCTCGCCGGAAATCTGACGATTACCGGTTCGGTAGCCAACATCATCGTAGTCGAGCGCGCCAGACCCCAGGTGCACATCGGCTTTCGCGACTACTTCCGTCTGGGACTGCCGCTCACCCTGCTCACACTGACATGGGGCATCATCTGGCTGAGCCTGTCCGGTTAGGGATACGATGGCTCGCAGGTACCAATCGATGAAAAGCGAAGGCGTGGCGGAGACACTCACGGCGATCCACACCCAGGTGCTCGCCGCGCGCGAGGGGCGCGATCCAAGTGTCATCGCGCGGCTTTTCTCCGGTTGGGCGGTGTTCGGTGCGCAGCAGTTCGTGCGCGGCTATACCTTGCTGCTGCCCGATCCGGTGGTGCCGAATCTCAATGCGCTCGGTGCGCACGAGCGCATCGCCTTCCTTACCGACATGTCGCGCCTCGGCGATGCGTTGCTGAAGGTCACCGGCGCCGTGCGCATCAACTACGCCATTTTCGGTAACCAGGAGCCCGCACTGCACGCACACGTCATTCCGCGCTATGCGGACGAGCCGCAAGCGTTGCGCGCCGCGCAGCCCTGGGCCTACGACTGGTCGGCGGCGCCGCCGTTCGAGCGTTCCGCCTACCAGGAGCTCGCGAGCAGCCTGCTGCGCGAGCTGACGCGGCTCGGTGTCACCAAGCCGATGCGCTACGAGCCGGGTGCCAACGCCGGCGGCTGACCGGTGTCAGTGCGCCTCGCCGCGCCTCACTTCGGCGGGCTCGGCGCCGCCGGGTGGGCGGGCGGCGCGGCGGCGGCAGCGGGCTTGACGCTCAGCAGCTCCACTTCGAAGATCAGGAGCGACCCGGGCGGAAGTCCCGACTTCGGCTGCATGTCATAAGCCAGCTGGGGCGGCACGAACAGCTGGTATTTCGCGCCAGGTTTCATCAGCTGCAGTGCCTCGGTCCAGCCGGGGATTACCCGCGACACCGGGAAGGTCGCCGGCTGGCCGCGCTTGTAGCTGCTGTCGAACTCCGTGCCATCGAGCAGCGTTCCGCGGTAGTTCACGGTCGCCTCGTCGCTCGCCTTCGGCGACTCTCCGTTTCCCGGCGCAAGCACCCGATACTGGAGTCCGCTCGCCGTGGTGACGACACCGGGCTTCTGGCCATTCTCGGCCAGGAATTTCGCCGCGGCGCGGTGGTTGGCCTCGGCCGCTCCCTGGAAGGAGGTGCGCAGCAGCTGGTTGATGTTCTTCTGGTCGGCTTCGCTCGGCTTCACCTTGCCGCTGAGCGCATCGCGCACGCCCTGCGCGAGCCGCTGGCTGTTGACCGCATCCGGGGTGATACCGGTGCTGCGCAGTTGATCGCCCATCGATACACCGAGGCTGTAACTGGCCGCGTTGACGTCAGCGGCAGCGGCTGCGGTGCCGCTCGGATGGCTGCTGTGCGCTGCAGGTGTTTTCTGCGAAGGAGCGCCCGCCGGTGCGGCGGTGGGCGCGCTCGCGGGCGGCGCCGCGGCGGGGGCGCTCGCGGGCGGCTGCTGCGCATGCACGCAAAGCGCGCTGGCGAGCGCGGCAGCCGCGCCGAACAGGATCAGGGCGCGTGTGCGGCGCCTTGCTGGCAGTGTCATGAGTCTCCCTTCAGGGGTCAGGTTGATCCGCCGCGATCAGGCCGGCGGAGAGTACGGCGAGCTCCTCGTCGCTGAACTGGCGCTGTGCCATCGAGTGCTTCGCCCGATAGAACTGTGCCGCCGCGACGTACAGCCGGGACGGAGCGGCTTGCCCGAGCACACCCGCATCCGAGCTCACGCGTACCGCGATACCCTCGGCCCCGAGTATCTCGGCGAGGGATTGCGCGGACGGCAGGTCCGGGAGCGTCGCGAGCAGGCGCCATTCCGTGTCAAACATGCCGGTACACTGCCAAATGATCGATATTTCTACAATGCACATCTCAACCGGGTGATTCCCAGCCTCCGATGCTCAGCGTCCGTCGACTGTGCCGCAGTTTCCGCGAGGGCGAGCGCGTCCACCGCGTGCTCGAGGGGCTCGATGCGGACATAGGGACGGGCGAGCGTGTCGCGGTGATGGGCCGCAGTGGCTCGGGGAAATCGACCCTGCTCAACCTGCTGAGCGGCATCGATCGTCCGGATAGCGGCGCCGTGTACGTCGATGGGATGGAGTTGAGCGCGCTCGGCGAGCCCGCGCGCACGCTCTTCCGGCGCGCGCATATCGGCTTCGTGTACCAGTTCTTCAATCTGATTCCCACACTCGATGTCGCGGAGAACGTGCGCCTGGTGCTCGAGTTGAATGGCGTGCGCGGACGGGCGGCGCGTGAGCGTAGCCTCGCGGCGCTCGCCCGTGTCGGGCTGCAGGGGCGGGCTCACAGCGCCATCGATGCGCTATCGGGCGGTGAGCAGCAGCGCGTGGCGATCGCCCGCGCGCTGGTACACGCGCCGAAGCTGCTGCTGGCCGATGAGCCGACGGGCAATCTCGATGCTGCCACCGCGCAGGAAGTGCTGCCGGCGCTGCTCGATCTCACACGCGAGCGTGCCACGACACTGGTGATGGCCACCCACGATGAGGCGCTCGCCGGGGCCGCCGATCGGGTGCTGGAGCTGCGTGAGGGACGTCTGCACGAGCGCGCCGCGGCGCAGCGCGTGGCGCAGCGATGAGAACGCTGCGCGCGGCGAGTCTGCGGCACCTGCTGCGTCATCCGGCACAACTTGCGCTGGCGCTGGTGGGCCTGGCTCTCGGTGTCGGCACCATCGTGGCGGTGGACGTCGCCACGGCGAGCGCGCGGCGGGCGTTCGAGCTGTCACTGCAGGCGGTGAACGGTGCAGCCACCCACCAGGTCGGCGGCGGGCCACGCGGCATCGATGAGCGGCTGTACGCGCGACTGCTCACCGAGCCACCGGGCGGAGCGGCTGACGGCACGCGTTACGCCCCGGTGGTGGCGGGCTACGTGTCGATTGGCGATCGCGTGTTGCAGCTGCTCGGCATCGACCCGTTCGCGAGCGCGGCGCTCGCTGCCGACAGCGAGCCTGAGGCGCCTGCGCTCGGGATCCACGGCATGCGCGAAGTGCGCGCCTGGTTCACGCAGCCGGGCGCGGTAGTGATGAGCGCAGCGCTGGCACGCGAGCTCGGCGTGGTCGATGGACAACGGTTCGAGCTCGCCGTGGGCGGTGTGCGCCACACCGCGGTGCTCATTGCGCGCATCGCGGATGCCGAAGCGGGACCTGGCTTCGACGCGCTGCTGCTCACCGATGTCGCTCAGGCGCAGGAGTGGCTCGAGGTACGCGGCCGGCTGACGCGTATCGACGTGCGGGCACCGCCCGCGGTCCCGGCCGCGCAATTTCTGCGCCAGCTGCGAACCTGGTTGCCGCCCGGTCTCTCCGTGCGCGGCACGCGCGCACAGGCCCGTGAGAGCTTCGCGATGACCGACGCCTTCACCATCAACCTCAAGGCCATGAGCCTGCTCGCCCTGCTGGTGGGGACGCTCCTCATCTACGGCGCGGTGAGCTTCGCGGTCGTGCAGCGGCGCTCGATCATTGGGGTGCTGCGCGCGCTCGGCGCGACGCGTCGCGAGGTGCTCGAGGTCGTGCTGGGTGAGGCGGCGCTCCTGGGGCTCGCCGGCGGCATCTGCGGCATCGCGCTCGGACTCCTCATCGGACGCGGCCTCGTGGGGCTCGTATCGCAGACCATCAACGATCTCTACTTCGTGCTCGCCGTCAATTCGGTGACGCTGCCCGCGGGCACGCTCATCAAAGCGCTCGCCGCAGCGCTCGCCACCGCGCTGGCGGCGGCTCTGCTGCCCGCGCTCGAGGTGGTGACGAGCGCGCCACGGCTCGCACTCGCGCGCTCGGTGCTCGAGCATCGCGCGCGGCACTCGGCCCGCGCGCTGCTGGGCGCGAGCCTGCTGCTGGCGTTCGGCGCCGGGCTCGCCATCGCCATCTCCACGCGCAGCCTCCTCGCAGGTTTCGCGGCGCTGTTCCTGTTGCTGCTCAGCGTGGCGGCGGCGACCCCCGCAGCGTTGCAGGGGCTCGCAACGGCGGCTGCGCGCGTCGTGGCCGGCGTCAGTCCCGCGGCGCGCCTCGCCTGCGCCGACATCGCTGCCTCACTCAGCCGCACTGGGGTCGCCATCGCAGCGCTCGGCATGGCGCTTGCCGCCATGATCGGCGTTGCAATCATGGTGGAGAGCTTCCGCGAGTCGCTGCGCGAGTGGCTCGCGCAGACCGTGCGCGCGGACATCTACGTGAGCGCGCCGGGAGTCGCCGACAGCCTCGAGCGCCGCCTCGATCCGGAGGTCATCGCGGCTCTGCTCGCCGTGCCGGGCATCGCTGCGCACAGCGAAGGGCGGCGCGTGACGGTGTCATCCCCGGCGGGACCTGTGGACCTGAATGCGGTGCGACTCGTGCCGGCGAGCTACGCCGGGTTCCGCTTTACACAGGGCGACCCGAGGCGCGCCTGGCCACAGTTCCGCGCAGGCGCCATCCTCATCTCGGAGCCGCTCGCATGGCGGCTGTCGCTTGGCGTCGGGGGCGCGTTGACGCTCGAGACGGCGGTGGGCTTGCGGACGTTCAGCATCGCCGGCGTCTACCGCGAATACGGCAATGACCGTGGCGAGCTGCTCATGGACCTCGGCCAGTATCAGCGCTGGTGGCAGGATGAAGGCATCGCAGCGCTCGGCATGTATCTCGTACCGGGCAGCTCCACGATCCAGGTAGCGAATGCGCTGCGCGCGGCGGCACACGGGCGCCAGGGCCTGCTGATCCGTTCCAATGCCGACATCCGTGCGCTGTCGATGCGTATCTTCGAGCGCACCTTCATCATCACCCGTGTGCTCTATTGGCTCGCCGCCGGAGTTGCGGCGGTCGGTCTGCTGAGCGCGTTGCTGGCCTGGGAGCTCGAGCGCTCGCGTGAGCTCGCGCTGCTGCGCTCACTCGGACTGACACCTGCCGGGAGCGCGGTGCTCATCGTCGCGCAAACCACCTTCATGGGCCTTGCGGCGCTGCTCGCCGCCGTCCCTGCCGGGGTGCTCACCGCGCTGGTGCTCACCGAGGTCATCAATCGGCGCGCGTTCGGCTGGGAAATCGGCTTGCACCTGCGCGCAGCGCAATTCACCCAGGCACTCACGCTCGCGCTCGCGGCGGCACTCGCGGCGGCACTCTACCCGGCCTGGCGCAGCGCGCATCTGCCCATCGCGGCGGGCCTGCGCGAGGAGTGATGGGAGTGGGAGTGCGGCATATGCACTGGTGCCGGCTGCTGCTGGCGGTGGCCTGTGCCTATGTGCGCAGCGGCGCGGCGGCGCCGCCGGAGATCCTGCGTCCGGCAGTACCGGAGCAGAGTGAAGGATTCGCCCAGGTGCTCGAGCCACGAGCCTTCGAGTTCCCGCGGGATCACGGACCCCACCCGGAGTTCCGGCAGGAGTGGTGGTATCTCACCGGTAATCTCGACGCCGCCGATGGAGAGCGCTTTGGCTTCGAGCTGACTTTCTTCCGCGTGGCGCTCGTGCCGCCGATGCCGGGGCAAGCCTCGGACGCCAGCGGCTCTGCCGGGCTCGCATCCGCCTGGCGCACCCGCGAGATCTACGTCGCCCACTTCGCCATCACCGATGTAGCGCGCTCGCGTTTTCGCTCTCAGCAGAGGTTCTCACGCGAAGCTCTGGGACTTGCGGGCGCGCAGGCTGCGCCGTTGCACGTATGGCTCGACGACTGGTCCCTCGAGGCTCCAATGCAGGGCGAGGGGGGCCCATGGCGGCTGCATGCCGCGCAGGAGGGCTACGCGATCGAGCTGTGGCTCGAGCCGCAAGGCGTGCCCGTGCTGAATGGTGCAGGGGGACTGTCGCGCAAATCGGAGCGGACCGGGGATGCCACCTACTACTACTCCATTCCCCGTCTGGCGGCGCACGGGCAGCTGCGGCGCGAGGGACAGTCGCTCGAGCTCCACGGCCTCGCCTGGCTCGATCGCGAGTGGGGCAGCGGCGGATTGGGGCCGCGAGAGGTCGGATGGGATTGGTTTGGCCTGCAGCTGGATGATGGCTCGGCGCTGATGTTTTACGCGTTGCGCAATGAGCGCGGCGCGCGCGATCCGCACAGCGCCGGCTCCTTTATCGCGGCCGACGGCGGCGTGCGAGCACTCGCGGACCGGGACGTAAGCATCGCCGTCACCGCCAGCTGGCGAAATCGCAGCGGCGATCGCTACCCTGGCGGCTGGCGCGTGAGCGTCCCCACCCTTGCCCTCGACCTGGCCGTGCGTCCGCCGCTCGCCGACCAGGAATTGCGCACCACACCGCCTTACTGGGAAGGTGCGGTCGATGTCAGCGGCACGCGCAACGGTCGGGCTCTCGGCGGCCGCGGTTACGTCGAGTTGGTCGGCTATGCACAGGAACGCTGATCAGACCCGGCTGCTGGCGTATAGGCGCGCCTTGACTCAAGATGCAGCCCAACAACAAACCTGATGACGGAGATGAACATGCGACGCGTCCTGGTATGCGCTGTCATCACCCTGCTGGCCGCAATTCCCGCTCTTGCAGCGTTATCGAACGGCACCCGCGCCCCGGCCATCACCACCCAGGCGACGCTCGCGGGCAAGGAGTTCAAGTTCTCGCTTGCCGACGCGCTCAAGAAGGGACCGGTCGTGCTCTATTTCTATCCGGCTGCCTTCACTCCGGGCTGCACCACGGAGGCACACCTGTTCGCCGAGGCGACCCCGCAATTCCAGGCGCTCGGGGCGACCGTGATCGGGGTGTCACACGACCCGATCGAGAAGCTCGACAGATTCTCGGTGAGCGAGTGCCGCAACAAGTTTCCGGTCGCCTCGGATGCGGACGGCAGCATCATGAAGGCTTATGACTCGGTTCTCGAGGCGCACCCGGAGTACGCGAACCGGACCTCCTACGTGATCGCACCGACCGGGGAGATCATCTATTCCTATACCGCGATGAGCCCGGACAAGCACGTGGATAACACCATGGCCGCGGTGAAGAAATGGCAGGACGAGCACAAGAAGAGCTGAGGCATGAGCTGCGCCGTTGAGCTCCAGCTGGGCCGTGGCAGTCGGTAGATCTGACAAGTCGACCGTAAGAAATACCGGCAGAGGCACCGATTCCCGAAATAGGGGATAATTGCTGCGGGTGCGCTACCGGTCTGAGATCGCACTTGGGGGCGCGTGCCATTGACAGAGGCGCGTTGCAGCCGGCGATAAGGATATGGGCGGCAGGGAATGGAAGGAGTGAGCTCATGAACGCATCGAGGTTGAAAACGGTCAGCATCGGGCTGGGCGGTATCGCCACCACGCTCTTGATCGCGAGCGGTCAGGCGAGTGCGGCAGCTTGCCCTGCCGATGATCCGCTGACTGTCCTGGCGGCGTCGGGCTTCACCTGCACGATGGGCGACAAGATTTTCAGTGATTTTGCTTTTACCACGAATCTCGCGACGCACGCCCTGTTCAGTATCAATCCCACCACGGGCGATGTTGTGGTGACGTTCAGCCGGGACGGGCACCTCTACCCGGTTGGCACCAATACGTTCGAGTACACGGTCACCGTGGCCTCTACGGCCCCCCCAGGCTCGAGCATTGTCGAACACACGCTCGGGATCGATGTTTCCACCTTGATGCCTGCGGTGACGACCACCGATAGCTTCACGGGTAACAACTCCGGGAGTCATCTCCTCACGGCGACAAACGGCGATACGTTAGCAGTGCTGACACCCCCGGGTGACACCATTGAGACGGTAACGCTCACTGCTACCCAACCTTCCAGGTCGCAGCTGAATTCGATCACCAACGACTTTGCGCAGCGCGTTGAGGGAGTGCCGGAGCCGGCGAGCTTCTCGCTCTTCGGCCTCGGGCTCGTCGGCCTCGCGCTCACGCGGCGCCGGCGTTCCTGACCTCCGTCTCGAGACGGGTTTGCTCACAGGCGGCGCCCGCAAGGGCGCCGCTCTTTATCATGCGCTCAATATCGAGAGGTCGCGGTCAGGCGAGATCCTCGAGCACCGCGGGCACGTGGCGCCGCAGCAGCAGGTTGCGCGCTTCCCACTGCTGCTGAGGCGGCAGCTCGATGAGGAAGCTGACTTCGCCCCCCGCGAGCAGCGCTACCGGCACGCCGTCCCGATAAAGCAGGCGATTGCCGCTGAGTGAGGGCAGGCGCGCCCCCGGCGTGAGAATGCCGACGAGGTTCAACGGGTCGGCGCCAGAGAGCGAGACGTAGTCCCCTTGCTGCGGCCGCCGACGCGCCTCGCGCAGCAGCGCAATTGCTTCCGGGGCCGCGTACTGCTCGCCACTGAAGCCGGCTACGAAGCGTCCGCCGCGGATCTCGCCGCGCGCCTCGAGGCGGCGGCAGCACATCAGCAGATCGCGCCACGGCGGGAGCCATGACGCCTCGCGCGCCAGCAGCCGCCAGAACAGCACTCCCCAGCGGCGCAGCAGCGTACGCACCACGTGCTCGACGGTCTCATCGGCGAGCGCGCGTGCGGCGGAGGTCGCATCGATGACGCTCGCCTCATCGGCAGCCGTGTGCGGCACGATGCGCGACCAGCGTCCGGCGGCATCCATGCCGAAGAGTGCGAGGCGCCGGCGGCGGCGTCCGCCCATAGCGGGCCGGCGGCGCTCCTGTGGCACGAGGAGTGCACGCAGGCCGGCGAAGCTGTCGGAATTCACCAGGCCGAGCGCAACCAGCTCTGCCAGCGCCTCCTCCGCCTGGGAGGGAAGCAACGCGCTGCCGCAGGCGATCTCATCGAAGAAGGATGCACCGTGCGTGCCGAGAAAAGCGGCAACCCGCTGCGCACTTGCCGAGAGGTGCGCCGCCTCGTTGGCGCCCGTCAACGTAGACCACAGGCGCAGGTTACGCCGCGCGAGCAGCACGATGGGCGTCGCGCGCACCGGCGCGGCCCCGCGCTCCGGATCGCTGCGCCGCGAGGACAGCCGTGTCCACAGGAAACGTCCCGCTAGACACTGCTCATCGAGCCAGGTGGGCTCGTACTCACTGATGCGGCCCGGCAGTATCTCCGTCTCCCACGCGCTCGCCGGCGCCTCGAACCCCTCGAGCTGCGCGAGCATGGCGCCGACCGCATCCGGTCCCTCCATGCGTCCGCCCGGAGTGACCCGTTGCCACTCGAAGAGGAAGCGCAGGAAATCGCGTGCCTCGATGGGCTCGATCTCGGCGCGCAGGCGCTTTACGGTGTAACGGTGGATACGCGCCAACAGCCGCCGTTCGCACCACTCGTTGGGAATGCTCCCCGGCGGGGTGAATGCGCCGCGCATGGCGAAGCCCTCGGCCTGCAGCGCGCTGAGGGCTGCATCGACGCGCACCAAGGGGAGGCCGAGCACTGCCGCGATCGTTGCAGCCGTGATTGGCCCTGAGCCCTCGAGACGTCCGCGCACGATCTCGATGAGCGCGCTCTCGGCATTCCATTCCCGGCGGTGTGCGGCCGGGGTCGCCACCGCGGGCTCTGCGCCTACCCCGGGGTAGAGCGCCTGGAAGAGCGGCAGCCGCTCGGCCGTCACCCACAGCTGCACCTGGCCGGCATCGAGCAGCGTGATGCGCCGCTGTGCCGCGAGCTCGGTGAGCAGTGCAGGCCATCCGGCCCCCGCAGTCCCCTCGGCCGCAGTGAGACAGGTGAGCCACAGCAGCGCGTCGTGCAGCTCATCCGCGTTGGTGGCATCCGGCCATGCTTCCTCACGCACGCGACGGATGGCATCAGCATCGAGCTGGCCGATGTCGGCGGCGCTCTGCGGATCGAGCCAGCGCCGGCTCATTACCGCCTGCGTGCGGCGCTCCTCGAGCGGCGCATCATCGAGGTAGGCGTAGGGACGGGCCACCAGCACCTCCAGCGCAAGCGGCGAGGGCTCGGTGAGATCGCGCGCGATGACGCGGATGCTGCCGGATTCGAGCGCGCGCAACAGCCGCTCGAGCCCGGCGGCGTCCATGGCGTCCTCGAGGCAATCGCGCATCGCCTGGCGCACGAGCGGATGCTCCGGAATCTCGATCTCTCCCGGAAGGTTCTCGGCACATGCGACCTGGTCGGGGAAGATGGCGGCGAGCAGATCCTCGGCGGCCATGCGCGCTAGCGGCGCCGGTACCTTCTTGCCACCGCGAAAGCGAGGCAACGCAAGTGCGATCGTTGCCGTCCAGCGCCAGCGCACCGGAAACATCGGCGCCGCACACAGCGCCTGCACCAGCAGTGCCCGCACGCTGTTGGAGTGCAGGTAGCGTGCGACCTCGGCAAGCTCGAAGCTGTGCGCGGTGGTGAGCGACAGCACGATCGTGTCCTCGGTCGCGGCCGCCTGCAGCTCGAAATTGAAGGAGCGGCAGAAGCGCTTGCGCAGCGACAGTCCCCAGGCCCGATTGATGCGGCTGCCGAAGGGCGAGTGGATGATGAGCTGCATCCCGCCGGCCTCATCGAAGAAGCGCTCGAACACGATGGTCTGCTGCGTCGGCACCGCACCCAGAGCCGCGCGCGCCGCGGCGAGATAAGTGACGAGCTGCACGGCGGCGGGGGCCGCAATGGCTGCCTCGCTCGCGAGCCACGCGCTCGCGGCCTCGATGCCCGCATCGAGTTGCGTCTCGAGGTCGCCGCGCAGGCGCGACACGCTCGCGGAGAGCTCATCACTCCGCCCCGGAGCCTCGCCGAGCCAGAAGGGGATGGAGGGCGGCTCGCCGCGAGCGTCCTCCACACGAATGCGGCCCTGCTCGACGCGCAGAATGCGGTAAGAGACGTTGCCGAGCTGGAAGATGTCGCCCTGCAGGCTCTCGACCGCGAAGTCCTCGTTCACCGTACCGACGAACTGCGCCTGCGGCTCGAGGATCACCTGATAATCGGCCGTATCGGGAATGGTGCCGCCGGAGGTAATGGCGGTGAGCCGCGCGCCGCGCCGGCCCTTGAGCCGCTCGTTGACGGCGTCGTGATGGATGAGCGCGCCGTGGCGACCGCGCCGCGTGGAGTAACCCTCGGCCAGCATGTGCACCAACTCGTCGAACTCCGCGCGCGTGAGCTCCTGATAAGGCCAGGCGCGCCGCAGCAGCTCATAGAGTGCAGCGCTCTGCCACTCGCGTGCCGCAACCTCTGCGACGATCTGCTGCGCGAGCACATCGAGAGGCTTGGCGGGCAGGCTCAATCGATCGAGCTCCGCGCGGCGCACTGCCAGCAGCAGCGCCGTGCATTCGACCAGGTCATCGCGCGAGAGCGGAAACAGCCGCCCCTTGGGGGTGCCGCCGACGGTATGACCCGAGCGGCCGACGCGCTGCAGGAAAGCGGCGATCGAGCGCGGCGAGCCCAGCTGGCACACGAGATCGACCTCGCCGATGTCGATGCCGAGCTCGAGGGAGGCGGTCGCCACCAGCGCGCGCAGCTCGCCGCGCTTGAGGCGCGCCTCGGCATCGAGCCGCGACTCTTTCGCCATGCTGCCGTGATGCGCGGTGACTTGCCCCGCGGGCAACCGCTCGGTGAGGTGCCGTGCGACACGCTCGGCCTGACGGCGCGTGTTGACGAACACCAGCGTGGTGCGGTGCTCGGCCACCAGCTCCGCCAGGCGATCGTAGATCTGTGTCCATACCTCGCCCGACATCACCGCCTCGAGCGGCGCTGGCGGGATCTCGAGCTGCAGATCGCGCGCGCGCACGTGCCCGGTGTCGATGATGGTGCAGTTCGCGCTGCCGTCGGCGCGCAGATTGCCGCTGCCGACGAGAAACCGTGCCACCTCGGCGATCGGTTTCTGCGTGGCGGATAGTCCGATGCGTGTGAGCCTTCGCCCGGTGAGCGCCTCGAGCCGCTCGAGGGTGATGGCCAGGTGGGCGCCGCGCTTGGAAGCGACCATGGCGTGAATCTCATCCACGATCACCGTGCGCGTGCTCGCGAGCATGCGCCGGCCCGACTCCGAGCCCATGAGGATGTACAGCGACTCGGGCGTCGTCACGACGATGTGTGGCGGCCGGCGCGCACTCGCGGCGCGCTCGCGCTGCGGAGTGTCGCCGGTGCGCACGAACGTGCGGATGTCGACCGCCGGCAGAGCGAGGGCGGCGAGCTCATCGCGTATTCCCGTCAGGGGCGACTCGAGGTTGCGCTGAATGTCATTGGATAGCGCCTTGAGCGGCGAAACGTAGACGACGCGCGTCTCATCGGGCAACGCGCCGTCGGCGACGCCCTCGTGCACCAGCTCATCGATCACCGCCAGAAAGGCGGCGAGCGTCTTGCCGGAGCCGGTGGGAGCCGCGATGAGCACGTGGCGCTGCGCGGCGATCTCCGGCCAGGCCGCGCGCTGCGCCGGAGTGGGCGCATCGAAGGCACGGTCGAACCAGTTGGCGACCGCGGGGTGGAACTTCCCGGGCATGAGGCGATTGAATCACAGTGTGAGCGCTGCGAGGAGTCGGCCGGCGATGAATTCACACGGCATACAGCGCAGGCTGCGCGGCGCCCTGTATGGATGTTCCCTGCAGCGGCGCGTGCGCGGCGAAAGGAGAGTAGAGTCGGCGCTTCGGCCCTGCGTGGAGGGGACCGCGCAATGTGGGATCAGGATCTGGAGGATGCGTCGCGCCGCAAGCTCATGTGGCTGGTCGGCGCCGTCGTTGCCGCGGCAATAGCCGCCGGCGGCTGGTACTGGTACTCGGGTCGAGCGCATCCCGCAGCCGAAGCACCGCCCATTCATGCCGCCGCGCCGCAGCCGGCGACGAGCGAAGCGCCCTCCATCTCGCATCCCATTCCAGGAGAGGGCGCGGGCTCTGCAGCGCTGCCCCCGCTCAACGACAGCGATCCGGTGGTGCGCGATTCGCTGGTCGGCGTGTTCGGCCGCACTCCGATCGAGCAGTTTCTGGTACCGCAGAACATCGTGCGCCACATCGTGGTGACAGTGGACAACCTGGCGCGGCGCAAAGTCGCCGTGGAGCTGCGCCCGGTGAAGCCGACCGCGGGGGAGACGGTGGTCGCCTCGCGTGCGGACATGAGTACCCTCGGCGAGGCGAACTTCGAGCGCTACGCGCCGCTCGCGAAGGTGGTGCAGGCGACCGACGTCAAGGCGCTCGCGGTGGTCTATGAGCGGTTGTACCCGTTGTTTCAACGGGCGTACGAGGATCTCGGTTACCCTGGAAAATATTTCAACGACCGTCTGGTGCAAGTGATCGATCAGCTGTTGCAGACGCCGGAGGTGCCGGCGCCGATCGCGGTGCTGCAGCCGAAAGTGTTCTGGGAGTACGCCGACCCGAATCTCGAGAACCGCCCGGCGGGACAGAAGCTGCTGATCCGCATGGGTCCGCAGAATGCACGCATCATCAAGACAAAGCTGCGTGAGTTCCGCGCCGAGATCGTCAACAAGCAGTGACCAGCTGCAGCGCACCGACAGCGAAGCATCGACATGAACGATACAGCGGCAATGGATGAGGCGGGACTCGCGCGCGCGCTCGCGCAGCTGCGCACGGTGTTGATTCCCGGTGAGACCGTCGAAGCCTACGCCATCCAGATACGCTTGTTCGCCTTGCTGCACCGCAGAGTGCTGATCGCCGCGACCAGCGGGCGCCTCATCGTGCTCGCCCGCAAGCTCCTCGGCGGCTTCGACGTCACCACCGTGCGCTGGCAGGATCTCGAGGAGGTCACGCTGCACGTCGGTATGCTGAGCGCCGACCTTGCCCTGCGCGCCGGCAAGGCGACGGACCTGGCTTCCCTCGGAAGCAGCGGCTCGCAGCAGGTACAGTTCCGTGGCTTGCAGCGCACTCAGGCGCAGGCCGTATATCGCATCTGTCAGGGCCAGGATCAGGCGTGGCGCGAGAAGCGCCGTGTGCGCGAGCTGGAAGAGCTGCGTGCACGCTCGGGCGGCATCCAGGTGAGCTCGGCGCCCGCCGCACTCGGCGCCAACGGGGCGAGCGATGCGGTGCGCCGCCTGCAGGAGGCGAAGCAGATGCTGGATGCGCGGCTGATCACCGATGCCGAGTATGAGGCGATCAAGGCCAAGATCATCTCCTCCCCCTGAAGCCGCGGGCTGCGTACCCACCCGGCGCCGCGTCGCTCTTGGCTCCGAAGCGGCGCTGTACACAAGTAATCCACAAGCAATCCACAGCCGAGCTGCGCTAGGCTCCCCCCATGGCCATTCGCTTCCGGCGGCGCCGCACGGTGCCGAACGAAGTCATAGGGACCTACAGTTTCACCAGCCGGACGGTACAGGTATTGCGGACGCAGGATGACCGCATCCTGTGGACGTGCGACTGCGAGAAATTTCGCCGCCAGAACGGCCACCGCGATCCGCTGTGGTGCAAGCACATCGCCAAGGCTGCCGCGCGCCGCTCGCTCGAGCGCCTCACGCGCCGCGTGGCGGTGAGCCGGGAGCAGAGCGAGCGCTGAGACACGCGCAGCAGAGCGCGCGGCGCGCGCCGCTGCCGACGGCTGTCAACGGGCATTTACGCCTCGATCAGACCCAGGCGGATTGCGATCAGTGTCAGCTCGGCCTGGTTCGAGACGCCGAGCTTCTGTTTGATGTTGTACAGGTGCGTGCCGACCGTCGAGGCCGATAGCTTCAGGTCCTCGGCGATGCGCTGCACGCTCGAGCCGCCGGCGAGGCGCACGAAAACCTCAAACTCGCGCTCCGAAAGCTGCTCGACCGCAGATTTACCGGCATGCTCCACCTCTGCGAGCGCGAGCTTCTGCGCCAGGCTGACATCGAGATAGCGCTGCCCTGCCGCCACCGCGGTGATGGCCTCGAGCAGCGCTTCGGGTGCACTGCGTTTGGAGAGAAACCCGCGCGCCCCCTCACGCAGTGCACGCTGCGCGTGCAGCGGGTCGTCGTGCGCGGACAGCGTGAGCACGCGCGCCTGCGGATGGTGCGCGCGGATGCGCCGCAGTGCGGCGAGCCCGCCCATGCCGGGCATGGCGAGATCCATGACCACGACATCCGGTGTCAGCTCGAGATAGCGCTGGTAGGCGAGCTCGCCGGAGTCCGCCTCACCCACGACGGTGATTTCGGGATGTGCCTGTAGCAGCAGCCGAAAGCCGGTGCGCACCACGGCGTGATCGTCGACCAGCAGCACGCGAATCATGCGCGCGCTGCCAGGGGAATTTCCGCCCGCAGGCGGGCTCCGCGAGGCTCGCAGTTGCCCACCTGCAGAGTTCCACCCAGACGCTGCACGCGCTCGCTGAGGCCGCGCAGGCCGAAATGACCGGGCCGCGACCAGTTCTGCGGCAGACCGACGCCATCGTCGCTCACCGAGACGATCATGCGATCGTCCGCGACCCCGACCTCTATCGCCACCTGTTGCGCGTGCGCGTGACGCACGGCGTTTACCAGACCCTCCTGCACCACGCGGTAGGCCGCGAGCGTCACACTGGTGCCGAGGTCGGAGGGCACCTGATGCCGCAGCGCGAGGCGCGGCGCAGGGTGGCGCTGCTGCCAGTCGCGCACCAGGGTTTCGAGCGACTCCGCCAATCCAAGCGTATCGAGCGAGGGCGGAGCGAGGCGCGGGATGAGACCGTGCATGGCGTCGTACAAACGTGCTGCCTCATCGGAGATCAGCCGTGCGGTCTCGCTCATGCCCGGCTCGCCGGACTGGGTCGCGATCGCCATGGCGAGGCTGCGTATCGCCGTGACCGACTGACCGAACTCATCGTGCAGCTCGTGCGCGATCAGGTGCCGCTCCTCCTCCACACTCTGCTCCACCAGTTGCGCGAGCTCCCGGCCCTCTTCGAGCCGCGTGCGCGCCTCGTGTGCCTCGCGCTCGGCGCGCACTTTGTCCTCCAGCGCCTGCGCCATGCGATTGAAGGCCGCACCGATTGCCTGCGCCTCGTAGCCGTGCAGCGGCGGAAGCCGGAAGCCGAGCTCGCCGCGCTGCAGACGCTCGAGCCCATCCGCGATCACCGGAAAGGGCGCGAGCGCACGATTCACCAGCCAGAAGGCCACTCCGCCGAGCACTGCGATCATGGTAGCGGCGATGGCGAGCAGCCGGGCGAAATCGTCCCAGGCATCAAGTATGGCGCGCGAGGGCTGTGCGGTGATTACCACCTGCGCGCCATCACCCAGTGTGAACACCTGCCGCGCCGGAGTCGGTGCCAGCAGGTGAATGAACCACGCCGGCGCCTCACGCCCCGCCTTGTACACGGCAGGGGGAGAGTGATACAGGAGCTTGCCGGAGGCATCGCGCAGGGTGAGATCGTTGGCACGTATGTGCCCGAGCTGCTCGAGCATCGTTTGCACGGCCGGCGTGCCGCCGCTCGCGGCATAGGTGACGATCAGACTTTCCAGCACGTGAGCGGCCACGCGATTGGCCGCCTCGATCTCCTCCCTCACCGAGGAGCGGGCGTCACGGACCTCATCCGCAATGAGTACGGCCACGAAGACCGCGGTGACCCCCGTCAGCACCAGGTAGAGCCGGGTGCGTAGCTTCATCGGGGGCTTGGACGGCTCGCGCCGGGTGCGCCGGGTGTGCTCATGAAAATCATGAGGCCGCTTTCATGATCCTCTGCTTTCGCGCTCACGCCCGCCAGGTAAAGCATACACATCGACCGCTCGATTCAACCCCGATCCAACAAAGGAACATAGACTATGCGCTGGGAAACACCACAAGCCATTGATTTTCGGTTCGGAATGGAAATCACGATGTACATTGCGAACCGCTGAGCGAAGAGTAATTCAGAGACAATAGGCGAGGAGCCTGGCCGCCGGGCTCCGCACGCGCACCGGGAGCGGGCGCTGACCCCTGCCCGATGAAGCCGTGAAGATCCGTGTCCTCGGGTCGGCCGCAGGCGGCGGTTTCCCCCAGTGGAACTGCAATTGCCGTAACTGCGCAGGTGTGCGCGCCGGCAGGCTGCGAGCGTTGCGCCGCACGCAGTCATCGATCGCCGTGCGTGGCGATGCGAAAGACTCCTGGGTACTCGTCAATGCGTCGCCCGATATCCTCGGGCAGCTCGCCGCGTATCCCGACCTGCAGCCGGCACGTGCGCCGCGCGACAGTGCCGTGAGCGCCATCGTGCTGGTCGATGGGCAGGTCGATCACACGACCGGTCTTTTCATGCTGCGCGAATCCACCCGTCCGCTGCCGGTATGGTGCACGGACGCCGCCGGCGCAGACCTGACGCGCGGCAACCCGATCTTCGCCGTGCTCCAGCACTATTGCGGCATCGACCGGCACTCCATGACGCCCGATGGGTCCGAGTTTGCGGTCGATGGGGCGGGCGGTGTCCTCTGGCGGGCGCTCGCCGTGCCGGGCAAGCCCGCGCCGTACTCCCCGCACCGTGAGGCGCCCGTCCAAGGCGACAACGTCGCGCTCGTGATCCGCGATGGCACCTCGCGGCGCTCGGTCCTCTATGCGCCCGGACTCGGAGCGATGGAAGCGACGATATGGCAGGCGATGCAGGAGGCGAGCTGCGTGCTGGTGGATGGGACGTTCTGGACCGATGAGGAGATGATCGCGCTCGGCTTATCGAGCAAGCGGGCACGCGAGATCGGTCATCTGCCGCAGAGCGGCAGCGGCGGTATGCTGGAGTGGCTCGAGAGACTCCCGTCCGCCACGCGCCGGATCCTGATTCACGTGAACAACAGCAATCCGATCCTCGATGAGGACTCCGCCGAGCGCGCCGAGCTCACGCGCCGCGGCGTCGAGGTCGCCTGGGACGGCCTGGAGCTCGAGCTTTGAGCACTCAGCCGTGGACGCGCGCGGAGTTCGAGCTGCGGTTGCGCGAAGCCGGCCGCGCCTACCATATTCATCATCCCTTCAACCTCATGCTGAACGGTGGCAGGGCGAGCCGTGAGCAGATCCGTGGATGGGTGGCGAACCGCTTCTACTACCAGATCAATATCCCCGTGAAGGACGCCGCCATCCTCGCCAACTGTCCCGAGCGCGCCGTGCGCCGCAACTGGGTGCAGCGCATTCTCGATCACGATGGCTACGGCGATGACCCCGGCGGGATCGAGTCCTGGCTGCGGCTCGCCGAGGCGGTCGGGCTCGAGCGCGCGCAGGTGGAGAGCCTGCAGCAGGTGCTGCCCGGAGTGCGCTTCGCGGTCGATGCTTACGTGAATTTCGCGCGGCGCGCTCCCTGGCCCGAGGCGGTGTGCGCCTCGCTCACCGAGCTCTTCGCTCCGGAGATCCACCGGCAACGTCTCGCCACCTGGCCGCAGCACTACCCCTGGATCGACTCGGCCGGCCTGAGCTATTTCCAGAGCCGCGTGAGTCTGGCGCGCCGTGACGTCGAGTTCGGACTCGCCCTCACGCTCGAGCGCTTCGAGACTCGCCCGGCGCAGGAGCGTGCACTGCAGGTGCTGCAGTTCAAGCTCGATGTGCTCTGGCAGATGAACGACGCCATGGCACTCGCCTACGGAGTGTCGCAGTGACCGATCTCACCGACACCGTGAAGCCCGCCATACCCTCGGGCCTTAAGCTGCAATGGGAGCCGGCGCAGGACGCCCACGTGCTGCTCTATCCGGAGGGCATGGTGAAGCTCAACGGCAGCGCGGGCGCCATCATGAGCCGCTGCGACGGTGCGCGTACGCTCGCGGATATCGTCGCCGATCTCGAGCGCAGCTACGGCCTCACCGGGCTCGCCGCCGACGTGCGCGCCTTCGTGGCCCTGGCTCTCGAGAAGCGCTGGCTGGAGTTGCGCGAGTGAGCAGCGGTACGCAAGCCGCAGCGGCGCTGCCTGCCGCGCCTGCCATCGGTCCACCGCTGTGGCTGCTGCTGGAGCTCACGTACCGCTGCCCGTTGCACTGCGTGTTCTGCTACAACCCGACGGACTTCGCGCGCGTAGGCCCCGAGCTGCCGACGGCCGACTGGCTGCGCGTGCTGCGCGAGGCGCGCGCGCTCGGCGCGGTGCAGCTCGGGCTCTCGGGCGGTGAGCCGCTGTTGCGCGAGGATCTGGAGGCCATCGTCGCGGAGGCGCATGCCCTCGGCTTCTACATCAATCTCATCACCTCGGGGGTGGGGCTTACGCGCACGCGTATCGCCGCACTCAAGGCAGCCGGTCTCGATCACATTCAGCTCTCCTTCCAGGACAGCACGCGCGAGATGAACGATTTCCTGAGCAGCACCCGCACCTTCGAGCTGAAGGCGCAGGTTGCGGCACTCATCCGCGAGTTTGGCTACCCGATGGTGCTGAACGTGGTACTGCACCGGCTCAACATCGATCACGTCGCCGAGATTCTCGCGATGGCGGAGGCGCTGGGAGCGCAGTACGTGGAGCTCGCCAACACGCAGTACTACGGCTGGGCCTGGCGCAACCGCGAGCAACTGCTGCCGAGCCGCGCGCAGCTCGAGCGCGCCGAAGCGGCGACGCAGCGCTTTCGCGAGCGGGTGGCGGGCCGCATGCAGATCTATTTCGTGGTTCCCGACTACTTCGAGACGCGGCCGAAGCCGTGCATGAACGGCCTGGGCTCGGTGTTTCTCGCGATCGCGCCCGATGGGATCGCCATGCCCTGCCATGCGGCGCGCATGCTGCCCGGACTCGAGCTGCCGAGTGTGCGCGAGGCGGACGTGCGCACCATCTGGTACGAGTCCGCGGCGTTCAATCGCTTTCGCGGCGAAGGGTGGATGAAAGAGCCCTGCCGCAGCTGTCCCGAGCGCAGCAAGGATTTCGGCGGTTGCCGCTGCCAGGCGTATCTGCTCACCGGGGATCCCGACAATACCGACCCGGTGTGCGAGCTCTCGCCGCAGCATGCGCTGGTGACTGCAGCGGTGGCGCGGGCAGAGCGTAGCGCGCAGTCGCCGGGCGGCGCGCGCGAGCACGTGCTGATCTTCCGCGACCATCGCACCTCCATACCCGTGGTCACCGAAGATGGCGGCGGTGAGCGCTAGCGCGCGCTATTCTCGGCGGCCATGGCGATCCGCCCGGTACTGAGGATGGGTGAGCCGCTGTTGCAGCGGATCGCCGCTCCGGTTGCCCGGTTCGATGCGGAGCTGCACGCGCTGCTCACCGACATGGACGACACCATGCGCGCGCTCAACGGCGCCGGCATCGCGGCTCCACAGATCGGCGTCAGCCAGCGCGTGGTCATCTTCGAGCTCGCCGACAACCCGCGTTACCCGCACATTGCGCCGGTGCCCTACACGGTGTTGGTGAATCCGCTTGTCACGCCGCTCACGGCCGAGGAGGATGAAGGCTGGGAAGGGTGCCTGTCCGTGCCCGGCATGCGCGGGCTGGTGCCGCGCCATCGGCGCGTGCGCTATCGCGGGTACGATCAGCACGGCGCGCCGATCGACCGCACGGTGGAAGGCTTTCACGCGCGCGTGGTGCAGCACGAGGTCGATCATCTCGACGGGATCCTGTTCCCGCAGCGCGTGCGGGATCTGCGCGAGTTCGGGTTCGAGGATGTGCTCGCCGCGCGCATGACGCCCATGCCAGACTGACGGGCACGTGAGCGACCGCAATCAAGGGAGAGGCAAGATGAGTCAGCGCGCCGCGGGTGCTTTCGACGTCAAGGTCACCCCGCAGAAGCCCGATACCCAGGTCGCGCGTGCGGCGAACCTCGGTCGCCTCACGATCGACAAGCGCTTTCATGGCGACCTCGAAGGCATCAGCAAGGGCGAGATGCTCGCGACGCACACCGAGGTGCCGGGATCCGCAGGCTACGTCGCAATGGAGCGGGTAACCGGTAGCCTCAAAGGCCGCAGCGGCAGCTTCGTGCTGCAGCACAGTGCCACCATGACTCGCGGCACCCCGAAGGCGACCATATCCGTGGTGCCGGATTCCGGCACCGGCGAGCTGCTCGGCCTCAGCGGTACGATGACCATTACCGTCGGCGCGGACGGCTCGCACTCCTACGAGTTCGATTACATCTCCGGCAGCTGAGCTTGCGCGGGCTGCGCCCTCAGGGCGTTTGCTGGTGCGCTCCGGGTGTGCTCGCGCGCTGCGGCCGCACATCGCGCACCATGCGTATGGCGTTTTCGACCCCCTGGTAGTAACCCGGTATCTGGCCGAGCTCACGGTAGCCGAGCAGACGATAGAAGGCGCGTGCCGCAGCGTTGCCTTCGCGCAGCTCGAGACCGATGACGAAGGTACCCGCGGTGAGTGCGGTTTCCTCGAGCCACTGCAGCAGAGCGCGGGCCACGCCGCGCCGGCGATGGGCGGGCGCGACAGCGAGCAGGTTGAGGTGCGCGACATCGTCCCCGTAGCGCATGATCGCAAAGCCCACAGTCGTGGGTCCGAGCCGCGCCGTGAGCACCACGCTGTCGGCATCGCGCACGTGCCAGCGGATGCGCGCCGCTCCCCAAGCCGGTTTCAGGCCCTGCTCGACGTATGCCTGCGACATCGCGGCGAGCATTGCGGCATCGCCGGCGCGGGCGGGCTCGACGCGGTAGGCACGAAGATTGGCCGGCATGCTGTGGTCCTCATCACGCGAGGGTGTGGAAGACCTTCTGCACGTCATCATCCTGCTCGAGACGATCGATCAGTGTGAGCACCTCGGTCGCTTTCTCCTCGGCAAGCTCGGTCGGCACGGTGCAGATGTACTCGTGCTCGGCGGAGAGCGGAGCGATGCCGCGCGCCTCCAGTGCCTCCTGCATCCGCCCAAAGTCGGCGAATTCGCAGCGGATCACCAGCTGCGGCTCGCCCTTCTCGCCGGTGCTCTCGCCCATCTCGTCCAGGCCATGATCGATCAGATACAGCTCCAGCTCGTCCTGGTCGAGGCCCTGCGGATTGAGGCGGAACACTCCCATCTTGCGGAACATGAAGCTGACACTGCCGTTGGTGGCGAGATTTCCACCGCCCTTGGTGATGACGTTGCGCACCGCAGCCACGGTGCGCGTCGGGTTGTCGGTAGCGGTCTCCACCAGTAATGCCACACCGTAAGGCGCATAGCCCTCGTAGAGCACTTCCTGGTAGTGAGTGGCGTCGCGGCCGGAGGCGCGCCTGATGGCCGCCTCGATCTTCTCTTTCGGCATGTTGACGGCGCGGGCATTCTGGATGACGCGTCGCAGGGTCGGATTCGAGGATGGGTCCGGACCGCCGGACTTCACCGCCATGGTGATGTCCTTGGCGATGCGCGCGAACTGCTTCGCCATGCGGTTCCAGCGCGCGAACATGGTGTGCTTGCGGACTTCGAAGATGCGCCCCATGCAGTGCATGGTGCACGAAGCGGTCAGACCGTGCCAACCGCCGGCGGCGCAGCGTGCGGCAGCGCCCGGCTGCCGCTCAGTAGCGGCGCCGCCCGGAGTGGGTTTTGCGGCTTTACGCCGCGCTCAGACCAGTTGCGCCTGCAGCAGGCGCATGCGCCGCAGCTGCAGGCTCAGACGGCGCTCGATCTCGCGCAGACAGTGCTGCAGCTGAACCTGCTCCCACTGCTCGCGCACGGCGCGCTTTTTCTCGCCCAGCCAGTGCTCTTTGACACGTGCCCACTCGGCCATCGCCGCGAGGAAGCTCTCGTATTCGTGCGCGAGGCGCGCACGCAACGACTCGATGTGTGCCGCGGCGCCGGTCGCCGGCAGGCGCGCGAGCCGCGCCTGAGCGCGCTTGAACTGCATCGCGAGCAGTGCCCGCTGTATCTGGAATACCGGGGTACGCTTCAGGCGGCGCGTCAGGCCGAACGGCTGCAGCGCGGCGATCAGCCATTTGGTGGGATCCCACTGCCACCAGCGCACGCCGTTGCGATAGTCGTGCGCGAAGATATGGTGGAAGTTGTGATAGCCCTCGCCGTAGGTGACGACGGCGAGCACCGGATTGTCGCGCGCGGAATTGTCCTCGGTGTAGGGGCGGCTGCCCCACATGTGGGCAAGGGAGTTGATGAAGAAGGTGACGTGGTGGCTCCACACCAGGCGCAACACACCGGCGAGAATCAACATGCCCAGGACATCGTGGAACAGCAGTCCCGCAGCGAGCGGCAGACCGAAGTTGGCGAGCAGCGCCAGCGGCACGTAAAAACGGTGCTGGAACCTCAGCATGGGATCCTTCTTCAGGTCCGGAATATTGCTGAAGTCGTCGCGGCCGCTCGGATACCGACGCAGCATCCAGCCGATGTGTGAGAACCAGAACCCGCGCCGCGCCGAATAGGGGTCGCGCTCCTCGTCATCCACGTGGAGGTGATGCGTGCGGTGGCCACTGCACCAGGCGAACACGCTGTTCTGCAGCGCCATGGTGCCGAACACCAGATAGCACAGCCGCAGGCTCCAGTGTGCCTCGTAGGTGCGATGCGCCCACAGGCGATGGTAGCCCGCGGTGATCGCCATACCGTTGGCGGCCAGGAAGATGACGAACACGACCCAGTCGGCGGTGCTGAAGCCGTGGGTCAGGCCGTACCAGGGCACCAGCACCACAGCGGCCGCGAAGGTGAGCGCGAACATCAGCAGATTGGCCCAGAGGATGGGGGCGTGCGGTTCTCTGAGTGAGGATGCGGTCATGTCGCGTGTGGATTCCTCGGGTGATGGCGGCGCGCCCGCGTTCGATGGCCCGGTTACCGGCCCTCGGGAGAGGGCCAGAGGGCGCAGTAACTTAGCATGCCTGGGGGTCGGATGTGGGGCTGCGTCAGCGTTTTTAAGGCCCTGGCCGAGTCTACGCCCCGATTCAGCGACCGGTGACACGATCGTGACGTGCTTCCGGGCACGGCAGCGGCCGTTGTGGGGCGTCAGAACTTGACCATAACGCCCGCGCCCCAGATCACTTCGCGGCTGCGCAGATCGGGGTACCAGATGCCGCCTTCGCCCGCGCAGGCATCACTGCCGATCACGCTGCCGCTGTTGCACACGAGGCTCGCCGGGGCGCCGGTGTTGCCGAGCGGCGGGGTCACCCCGCCGGGCCCGCTCCAGTAGGGCACATCCGAGTGGCGGAACGTGGCCTCGGTCCACCAGGTAATCCAGTCACGCGGCATGTACTGCAGGTTGAGCTGCATGTCCCACTGATAGATCTTCTGCCCGGGGTTCGCGGTGAAGTACGGGGTCCCGGTGGCAGCGGTGGCGCCGTTTATCGGCGGCAGCAGCACCAGGTAGCGCCCGGGATTGTTCATGAAGCCGCCGCCGAGCGTCGCCGCGAACAGGTCGTGATCGAACCACGCACGGTTGTAGAGCATCGCGCCGAAGAAATTCGCCTTGTTGGGCCCGTGCGAGCAATGCACTCCGCCACCGTACTCGCAACCGAGGTCCAGTGTGAACGACAGCGCCATCTTCGAGATGCCGATGCCCGGATGGTCCCTGGCGTCGTAGTACTTCCACACCACGCTGTCGTCCAGGTGCACGCGCGTAACGTTGGCG
>DATJFM010000002.1:0-30882 GCA_035495655.1 Steroidobacteraceae bacterium | reverse complement strand
GAAGCTGGCGCCCGCGCCGCAACTCGTCTTGCACTCTGACAGAATCAGACTACGCCGACAGCCGCGGAGCGAATGCCGCCGTAGCATCAAGCCTCCTTGGCGGCGGAGGTCAACCATGCCAGACCCTAAGACGCTGGAGCGTGCAGAGCAGGACAAACGCGAAGGCAAATCACCATCAACACAGGCTGGTGAGTTCGTGCGCGAGGAGATTCACCACGTGCGCGAGGGCAAGCATGGCGCGCGGTCGCCGCAGCAGGCCATCGCCATTGGTCTGTCCAAGGCGCGCCGCGCAGGGATCGAGCTCAAGCCACCTGGACGAGGTGAGACCTCGGAACGAACCCGCCGGAAAGCTGAGCAAGACTACGAGCGTGGCCACGGTGAAGGCGATTCGACGCGCGCGAGCGCGCGCCGTCGCACGGCCACGAGTCGCGCACTGAAGCGTGAACCGCACGCCTCGGCGTCGAGGCGCTCGCTTTCCAGACAGGCGCACACCGCGGCTGGCCGCCGCAGCAAGTCGCAGCGCTCTGCTGCAGCACGCCAGGCGTCACGCACCAAGGGGAGGGCAGAGCGCTCCGCGGCGGCCAGGAAGGCGGCCCGAACTCGCAGCGCTCGCCGGCGCAGCTGACGGGAAGACGGATGCAATCCGCTGATTCGCGAGTAGCGCGCCCGCGCGTCGAGGCAGGCGATAAAAGCCAGGGCGACGACCGCGAGAAGCCCGACCGCGAAGATGCTCACACGTCTGACCCACGGGAACCGCGCGGCGTCGAAAAGGAGATAGCCGAGGCGGACAAGAAAGCGCGTACCGGCTCGAAGAGCGAGCCAGTGCGGAACACGCCACCGGCTGGTGCGTGGAACGATACCTCTTCCGATTGAGCAGGCCGGCTGGCCTTCGCTGATTGCGCAGGTCGTGGCTACAATGGCGCAAGATGAGGCGCCCCGACGCCGGACACGCATGCTATGCACACCTTGCCGCGGCGCACGTGGAAGGCGCTGATTTCCACGTCCATATCGAGCACAGGCCGGAGTCGAAGATCGCCATCCTCGCGCCGCATGGCGGTGAAATCGAGGTAGGAACCTCGGAGATCGCAAGCGCGGTCGCCGGATCGGAATTCAACCTGTATCTGTTCGAGGGGCTGCGAGCATCGAGCAATTACGCGGCGCTGCATTTGACCAGTCACCGCTTCGACGAGCCAAGGTGTCTCACGCTCCTCGCCCGCTGCGATCATGTCATCGCCATACACGGTTGTCGGGGCGATGTGCCACAAGTCCTGCTCGGTGGCCTGGATCGCCCACTGAGCAGGCAGATTGGTAGCGCCATCGCTACGACCGGCATCGAAGCGCGCGTGGCCGGCCACCAATACCCCGGGATTCACCCGCAAAACATTTGTAATCGCGGACGTCGCGCCGCCGGAGTTCAGGTTGAGCTGACCAGCGCTGTGCGCCTCAAGCGGACGTGCTACGCGATCGTTACAGCCATCCGCTCCGTTTTACTCTCGCTGTAGCACTGGCACGTTACGGTAGGCGAGCAGGCACGCGAGCGCGGCCCGTGACGAAACGTCTCAAGCGCCGCTGGCCGTCCTCAGGGGAGTCATGTAGCGATGCTCGAGAGCCGTGCGCGAGACGCAGAAGCACATGTTGCAGCACCGCAGCATCGCACTGCGTACGGCTCGGGGATTGGCCGCCCACACGAGCATCAGTACCAGCACTCCATCCCCAAACCGGTGCAGCAGACTGCGCCGGTCGGCGTCATCGACCGCCGCTTCGAAACCGTAGCGTGCCAGTATGCGTGCGAGCTGCTCAGCCTGTGCACTGCCGATCACCGGCATGTTGCCGCAGATGACTTCGATATCCCGCAGGTTGGGTTGCGCGGCGAGGTAGCCGGCAAGCTCCCGTAGCGAGATGTCCATTGCGCGATCCGCTTTGCGCGCCCAGGCAAGCGTCGGCCCTGTAGGGCCGATCACAGGCATCTGCTCATTCCAGAGGTGGAGCACGAGGACACGGCTGCCGCGCTCGACCGACGTGCCGCCCGCGAGCACAAGTGTGTCATCGAGGCGCACGACCTGGACACGAAACAGGCACTGCGGATGGAGCGTGTATTCGTAGACGCCAATGCGGCGTCGAATACAACGGTCGAGGGCAAACACAGCGGATTTCAGCCAAACGGCTCCGGATGCGTCTTGCGCGGCGCGCGCCGCGCGGTCGGCTGAGGGCTTCAACATGTTGTGTAAACGCGCATGACCGCGGTGCCTGACGCGGAAGATCGTGTGCTCACCATCATAGCGGCTGCGATCGCGGTGCGGGAGGTCGCATGTAACAAACGGTTGACGGCGCGGCTGAGACTACGTTGGCGGCAAAGCTGACGGTACATAGCCAAGCTGCGCGCGCTCAGTGCGTGCCCCGGCGCGTGGAGAGTTAGGACTGTTACGCTCGCGCAGATCCGCTTTGCAGGCGTACTTCTCCGCGTCCGGTTGGGTCATGATGCTCACGTGCAGCGGAGCAGTTAGTGAAACAGATGCGCGTAGAATGGGTAGCAGGCGCCGCACCGCCGCGCCAAGGGAGCCAGCATGATGAAGCCCAGCGCCGCCTGGTGGCCGATCCTCCTCCTCGTATCCGGATTTTCCATCTCGGGCGCATTCGCCGCGACACAAGGCGACGCCGGTTACGATGTGCTGATTACCGGTGGGACGGTCTACGACGGCAGCGGCGCTGAGCCGTTCGTGGGTGATGTGGCGATCCGCGGGGACCGTATCGCCTATGTCGGGCCGCACGCTCCGCATGCAGCCCGCGAGCGCGTTGACGCCCACGGCAAGGCTGTGGCCCCCGGCTTTACCAACATGCTCGCGCACCCTGAGGAATCACTTCTCATCGATGGTCGCGCGCTCAGCGATCTACGCCAGGGTGTGACACTCGAGGTGCTGGGTGAGGACTCGATGGGGCCGCTGACTCCGAAGATGAAGGAGCGAGCGCTCCAGCGGCAGGGAGACATCCACTATGCGATCGACTGGTCGACGCTCGGCGAGTACTTGCAACATCTCGAGCGCCGCGGCATAGCTCCGAACGTCGCCTCCTTCGTAGGTGCCGGTACCGTGCGCACCTATGTTCTGGGCGAGCGTGACGTCCAGCCGACCGCCGAGCAGCTGGCGCAAATGCGCACCTTGGTGCGTGAGGCCATGGAGCAGGGCGCGATGGGGGTAACCACGGCGCTGATCTACAGTCCGAATCAATACGCCAAAACGCCGGAGTTGATCGCGCTCGCTACCGAGTCCGCGCGCTGCGGTGGCATCTACAGTGCCCACATGCGTAGCGAGGGCGACCGGTTGCTGGAAGCGGTACAGGAGACAGTGGACATCGCACACGCCTCCGGTGGCCCCGCGGAGATCTACCATCTCAAGGCCGCCGGGCGGCGCAACTGGGACAAGCTGCCCGCGCTCATCACCGCCGTGGAGAAGGCGCGGGCCGGCGGCACGCGCATCACCGCGGACATGTATGTCTATACCGCCGGTGCAACCGGACTCGATGCGGCGATGCCTCCGTGGGTGCTGGATGGTGGTCTCGAAGCCTGGATCGAACGGCTACGCGATCCCAAGATGCGGGCCCGTGTGATCGCGGACATGCGCGAGCCCAATCCTTCGTGGGAGAACCTGTTCGCGGCGGCGGGAGCGAAGGGCACCCTGCTCCTCGCCTTCAAGAACCCAAAGCTCAAACAGCTCACGGGCAAGACAATCGCGGAGGTGGCACGTATGCGCGGAGTGTCGCCCGAGGACGCCGCGATCGACCTGGTCATCGAGGATGGCTCACGTGTCGGGGTAGCGTATTTCCTCATGTCCGAGGACAACGTCCGGCGCGAGGTGGCGCTGCCCTGGGTGAGCTTCGACTCTGATGAGGCTGCCCCCGCACCCGAAGGCGTTTTCCTGAAGTCCAACTCACATCCGCGCGCCTACGGCAACTTCGCCCGTGTGCTCGCTAAGTACGTGCGCGAGGAGAAGGCGCTGACCCTCCCGAAGGCGATTCACAAGCTGGCAGCGCTGCCCGCCGCGACGCTCTCCCTCACCGACCGCGGTCAGTTGAAAAGCGGCTATTTCGCCGACATCGTGCTGTTCGACCCCGCGACCATCCAGGATCATGCGACCTACGAGCGCCCGCATCAGCTCGCAACCGGCGTCGACGACGTATGGATCAACGGCATGCGGGCCTTGCGTCAGGGTGTCGCCACCGGGGCGGCGAGCGGCCGAGCGGTTCGCGGGCGCGCGTGGAACGGCGCCGGCGGCGGAGGCTGCCGGGCGAGCGCGCGCGATTGGAGCTGGAGTCGGTAATCCGGCGGCGCGGGGAACGCGCGGGTTGCGTGATCTGGGGATAGTACCCAGGAAAATATAGGCAGAGTCACCGGTTTGCGCGAAGCGCAGACGGCATAGGGTATCTCTGGTCCGCAGTTCACCCAACCTGGAGATACATTATGAAGTCCGCAGTCCGTCGCACGCTCGCCGCCGTTTGCATGGTCTCGGTGTGCGCACTCGCCAGCGCCGGCAGCCCTGATCGGTCCCTGCAGCGCACTGTCAGCTTCGCCGACCTCGATATCAACCATCCGGCCGGTGCCGCGGTTCTCTACCAGCGCATTCGCGCTGCGGCGCGCGAGGTTTGCCGTCCCACTAGCGAGCGTGACCTGGCCGTTGCCGAGCTCACGCGTTCGTGTGTTCAGGACGCGATAGCGCGCGCCGTCACCGAGGTCAACGCCCCGAAGCTCTCGCAGTACCATGAGACAGAAACCGGCCTGCTGGTCGTTGCGCGCCGCTGAGCCGCTCCGGGGAGGATGTCGGCGCGCCTGCGGCATCCTCCACCGGATGCGCTCAGTCCGGCGCCTGACTGATGCCGAGTCCGAACGCCGCTGCCACAGCCTCGGTGCGCGAGCTCACCTCGAGCTTCGCGAGGATGGACGACACGTGGTGGTCAACGGTCTTGGTCGCGACGTGCAGCCGGTTCGCGAGCTCGCTGTTGGTGTGACCCTGCACTAGCAGTCTCAGCACCTGGATCTCGCGCGCCGTCAGGCCCGCCGGATTGGCACGCGTCGAAGCTCGCGGGCCGCGCGGAATGCCGTGCACACCGAGCTCGCGCAGGCGCTGACGCACTATGGCGGCGAGCGGTCCGGCGCCGAGGGTTTCGAGTATCGACAGCGACTCACGCAACGCCGCTTCCGGCCCCTCGGCTAGTGCCAATGCGCGTTCGTACGGCATGCCGAGTTCCTTCCAGATCGCAGCCGCGCCCCTCCAGTCGCCCGCGATCATGCGCTCGTAGGGCCTGGCGAGGCGCGCCGGTGGCTCGAAGGCCGGATCGGCGCGGCTTGCCCACCAGGCGAGCTCGCCGTAAATCCATGCATCGCCGCTTCCGCGTGCCGCTTCCAGCCCCACAGCGGCCTCGTGCGCCATGCGGTTGCGGTCGCCGCGATACCAGGCGACTTCCGCCCGCACCGCTGCCACCGGCCCGATACGTGGAATCTCCTGCGTCGGCAATGCGAGCCGCAGTGCCTCATCGAGCAGCGTATCGACGCCGGGATCGCCGCGGCGTGCGCGCACGATGGCCAGCACGGTGAGAGCGGGAATGCGTTGCGCCGTCGCGAGCGCGTGGTACTCGATGAGCTCCATCGCCGTCCGCGCGGCCTCATCCCAGCGGCCGCTGCTCAGCTCAAAATAGGCTCCGTAGGCGCGGTTGTACGAAAGACAATCCTGCACCTCGTGCGTCTCGCAGTACTCGAGGCTCGGGGCGAGATGCCGCGCAGCAAGATCGGGGCGGCGCTGGGTGACTGCCAGCTCTACCAGGTTGGCATAGGCCCGTCCCGCATGTTCCGACAATCCGTGCTGCAGGGCGACACTCAGGCCGCGCTCGAGATTTTCCAGCCCCAGCGGGTCGCCCGCGCTGAGCAGGGCGGCGCCCACGTTGGTCAGCGCATGCGCGCGCACGTTGTTATCGCCGAAACGCTCGGCCAACTCCAGTGCCCGCTGGCCATACTCGAGAGCCGCTTCGATGTGCTGGCTGGTCATAGCGAAGCGGGAGCGATTGCTGTAGGCCATTGCCAGTGCCGACGACGGCGGCTGCGTCTCGAGCAGGGCGATGGCGCCGCTTACGTGTTGGTCCACGAGCGCCTTCTGGCCCGCCTTCCAGTATTGCTGCGCCAGCAACAGCTGCAGACGTGCCTGTGCCGTGACATCGCCGAGTTCCTTCCAGAGCGCCAGCGCTTCGCCCGCAGAGGCGATGGCAGCCGCGACCTCATTGGTCATGTTGCAGCCGGCAGCGTGCTGCTCGAGCAGCGTGGCACGTTCGGCTGGACTCAGCGAGCCGGCATGGCGCAGCGCTGTTGCGAGGTGCGCGACGGCTTCGCGATGCGCCCCTGCGACCATCGCGCGCGCAGCGGCCTGCGGGGCGTACTGCAACACCGCCGGCACGTCCTGTGCATGCGAGGCGTGGTGAACGAGCTGCGATAGATCAACGTCGTGCGCCGCCATGGCACGCAGGATCGCCGCGTGCAGCTCCTGCGCGCGCGCGTGCGGCACCGCTCCCTCGACCGCGAGGCGGCCGAGCTCATGGCGAAACCTGAGCGTTTCCTCCTGGTAGCGCAGCAGGCCACGTGCAACCGCTTCGTCAGCGGCGGCGCCAACATCGCCAAGCAGCGTGCGCACGAGCCAGGAGGGCGTTCTGCCCGGCAGCAGCGACACCAGCTCGGTCAGTGCGCGGGCATCCGCAGAGCACCCCATGAGGCGCGCGAGCACGGCATCGCGCACGGTCTCCGGTACGGTGGCCGGCGGCGCGGACAGCAACTCGCGTACGAAGAACGCATTGCCGCCGGTGACCTGGTAAATGTGCTGCGCATCATGGCGGGTGCCGTGGGCGAGCTGCTCAACGGCGGCGAGCGACAGCGGCGGAATGCGCAGCCGCGCGCTGTGCTGGCCAGTCAGCTCGCCGAGCACCGCGCGTAACGGATGCGTCGTCGACAACTCATCGTCACGGTGGGTCGCGATCAGCAGGCAGCGTGTGCGCTGGATGCGGCGGCCGAGAAAGCGCACGAAGTCGAGCGTGGCCTCATCGGCCCAGTGAACGTCTTCGAGCACCACCAGACTCGGCGGTTGCGGAGGCGACAGACGCTCGAGCAGACGGCCGAAGAGGGGCTCGCGCGACATGCCTTCGGTGCGCGATGGACCTGCGAGCGATAGACCGCTCGCGACCTCGTTGACTGGTCCGAGTACGCGCGAGGTCTGCAGCGCATCACAGTGGCCCCACAGCAAGAGCGCACCGCGCGGGGCCTGTTGTGCGAACTGCTCGACCAGTGCACTCTTGCCGGCACCTGCCTCGCCGCTCACGAACACGAGCTTGCCGACCCCCGCTGCGGCTGAGCGCAGGTGTTGCGCAAGTTCATCGAGTTGAGCCTGGCGTTCGAGCAGCTCCACGGCGCGAGTATCGGACAACGCGCGGTAATTGGGTACGGGCGCTCCAATCTGGGAGGCATCGCCCGCAATCTGGGTGGCTCGCCCCGATGTGCGCCCGCCACACGCCCGCTATCGTTCCCACAGCAAACTGCGAATTACGGGGGGCGTCATGCCGCGTTATGTCGTCGAAAGAGACTTCCCTGCGGGGCTGCGCATTCCGGTCGATGAGACCGGCGCCAACAGCTGCCTGGCGGTCGTGCAGAGTAATCTGGCCGATCAGGTGACCTGGGTGCACTCGTACGTGAGCACGGATCGGACCCGCAGCTTCTGCGTGTACGATGCACCGTCTCCCGAGGCGATTCGTCGGGCGGCGAGCCGCAGCCGGCTGCCGGTGGCACGTATCACGGAAGTAAGAGTGCTCGATCCATACTTCTATCGGTAGCTCGCACGGCGTGCCCGCACCTTGATCTCCTGCGCAGCCAATGCTGACGTTGCTATGATGCGGGGCGATAAGCATCAGCGTGCAATACGCCTGTAACAGATGTCCGCGAATCACCGCAATCCGC
Source organism: Steroidobacteraceae bacterium (assembly GCA_035495655.1). Taxonomy (GTDB): domain Bacteria; phylum Pseudomonadota; class Gammaproteobacteria; order Steroidobacterales; family Steroidobacteraceae; genus 13-2-20CM-66-19. The sequence continues at coordinate 22,904 of DATJFM010000002.1, read as the reverse complement.
AATCCGCGCGCAGCTCACCATGAGCGTTGCTCCCGCGGCTACCGCGTCGTCGTGCACCAGCTTGCCGGTGACAGCGGCGCCGAGTGATCGCTGGTACGTGCTCGGCATGCTGACGGCCGTCTACGCGCTCAACATCGCAGACCGATTCTCGATCTCCACGCTCATCGAGCCGATCCGGGCAGAGCTGCACCTGAGCGATGCCAGGATGGCCTTCCTCACCGGAGGTGCTCTTGCCATGTTCTACGTCACCGTGGGCATCCCGGTGGCGGCGCTTGCGGATCGGGCCAACCGACGCAACATCCTTGCGCTGTCGCTCGCAGCCTGGTCAGCGATGACGGCACTGTGTGGCGTGGCTCAGAACCTCATGCAACTGACGCTGGCGCGTTTTGGGGTCGGCATCGGCGAGGCGGGCGGCACTCCACCATCCACCTCCATCCTGGCGGACATGTTTCCACCGGGCCGCAGACCGATGGCGCTCACCATCTTCGCGCTCGGCACCTGTCTCGGCGCCTGGCTGGGTTCATCGGTCGCCGGCACGGCGGCCGAACGCGGCGGTTGGCGGATCGCTTTTGTGGTGCTTGGTATTCCCGGCGTGGTGCTGGCGCTGATCGTATACCTCACCGTGCGCGAGCCGACGCGCGGGCAGCTCGATGCGGGGCATTTACCGGATGCGCGCAGCACATTCACTGAAACGCTGCGCTTCATCGCGCACCAGCGCTCCGCCGTGCATCTGCTTGTCGGGGGCTCCGTGGCGACCTTCTGGAGCTGGGGTCTCATGTGGTGGACGCCCGCGTTTCTGCAGCGCTCGCATCATTTGACGGTGGGGCAGGCGGGCCAACTGCTCGGCCCGATGCACCTCATTGCGGGAACGGCCAGCACTCTGCTTGCCGGCTGGCTCATGGCGCGGCGCGCCGCGGACGACCCCCGTTACGTGACGCGGTTGCTCGGCTGGGTTACGGCGCTCACGACTATCCCGTCGGTGCTCCTCTACTGGGTGGTGCCGGAACGTGCCGCAGTGGTGCTCTTGTGGATCTTCGTGCCGGCGGTCTATTTCTACATCGGCCCGATCCTCGGCCTGCTGCAGAACGTCGTGCCTCCACAGATGCGTGCCACCGTCTGTGCCATCCTGCTGTTCTTCGCCAACATCGCGAACCTTTTGCTCGCGCCGCAGCTCGTCGGAGCTCTCAGCGACTGGTTCGCGGCATCCTTCGGTGCCGGTGCGGAGTCGTTGCGCTGGGCGCTGCTGGTGCTCGCGCCGACGGGCTTGTGGGCGGCCTGGCACCTGTGGAGGAGCGGTCGTACCATCCGTGCGGACGCGGCGCGTGGCGGCTGACTGCCGCTTGACCCGGTGGCGGGCAACCCCAGACGTCCCGCTCGCCGTCGGCGGCGTTATGGAATGCTCTTGCTGACGACCGACGAGAGTGTGCTCTCGGTACCCTCGGTGGTGTACGCGCTGGCAGCGAAGTACCAGGTTCCCGCCGCCAGGTTGCTGATTGTGTAACTGGTCTCACTTGGACTCGACACCTGGATCACTTGGGTCAAATCCGATGCGGAGGGACCGTAGTATATGAAGACACCGGCAAGATCGGTAAGCGACGTGCCATTGGTATTCTCCGTCGGTACGAACCAATTTAGCGTGGCGTTGCCGGTGCCGAGCCCGTCCGTCGTACCACCGTCGACCGTGATGGTGAACGCCGGCAGGGCTGCCGCGAGTTCTCCATTGCTCACGGAAATCTCGATGTTGTCGTATGTCCCACCCTGCGCGCTCGTGGGTACGCCGTAAAGACTACCGGTCGCAATGCTGAAATTCGCCCACGCGGGCTTATTCTTCACCGAGAACGACAGAGTTTTGCCGTCTGCGTCGTGCGCGGAGGGTTGAAACGCGTAGGGGCTGCCGGCGATAGCCCTGGTTGCGGGGGTACCCGAGATCGTTGGTCTGTCGGATCCGTCGTTCGTCGCACGAGCCGTGGTGGTGGCGCACAGGGCACCAACGATCACCGTGCGAACTAAATGCTGGCGCAGCGGCGTGCGCTTTAAGAGCGGTATCGAGTCCATTGAGCCTCCCTGAACTGAGAACCTCGCGCCCTTCACCCAGCGCATCGCACCCTTACGATCGCAAACCCGCCCGACGGCGTAGCTACCTGGCTACGCTGGTGTCTGGTGGAGGGCACCGCGCTAGACTGCTTCCCGCTGAGTGAATTACTTAACCTGCAGCGAGGCGGGCCGCAGTAGAACTTGTCGCAGCGCTCAGCGCAAGTGTCTCGATACCGCGACGTGCCGAAGTCGCTACTTTCGTGCGAGGAGGCATGACGCATCATATTTACCGGCACCGTGCCGGCTGCGTCGCGGGCACCGCATACATGTGGCCGCTGGGCGCGGCATGCCACCTGTGTATGAATGGCCGCATGATCCACAAGGCATGGATCAGATGACGAGGCCCATCATCACACTTGGTGCGGTGTCCCATGGACGGGACAACAACCTCTTGCTCCTGAGGATGCTGGCCGCATCGGCGGTGGTGTATGGGCACGCTTTCGGTTACACGCAGCACACGGTCAGCGAGCCCTTCAATCACATCTTCGGGATCGGGGTGGGTGATGTCGGAGTCGACGCGTTCTTTATTGTCAGTGGCTTTCTGATCGCCAAGAGCTTCGTGAGGAAAGATCTCATTAGCTTTGCGTGGGCGCGGATCATGCGCATCTTCCCGGCGCTGTGGGTCTCAACAGGCGTTCTCATATTGGTGATCGGTCTGTTCTTCACTCCTCTCCCTGCCAGGGAGTTCTGGCTCCGCCACGACACGCTGACCTATATCGGCAAGAACGCGACGATGCTTCCTGGCATTGGCTTTCAGAGTCACCTGCCGTTCGCCTTCGACCGGGTCACCAGCAATTTCAATGAGTCCCTGTGGACGTTACCACTTGAGTTGCTGATGTACCTGCTGCTTGCGCTCGTGGGTGTCTGCGGGTTGCTGCGGCGACCCTTCACGGCGATCGCACTCATGCTGTTTGGCGGCTGCGCATTCGCCATCGGTGTGCTGGGGTGGGCGCATCTGATGGACGTGGATCGCGCGCGGTTTATCTTCCTCTTCTTTAGTGGAACTACGTTCTACTTGTTGCGCGATCGCGTGCCGATGCGAGGTAGTCTCGCTCTCGCGGGTGTTGTGCTGTGCATCGTTGCGGCGCTGGCAACCACCAACCATGCCATCCATCGGCTGGTACTGGCAGCCGCGTTACCTTACGCAGTATTGTGGCTCAGCTTTGTGCCGGCCGGACCGATCAGGCGATATAACGCGTTAGGCGATTATTCATATGGGACCTACATTCTTGCGGGGCCGATTCAGGTCTGGCTTGCTCTTCATGAAAGTTCGCCGCTGCTGAATCTCGTGTGGACATTGCTTCTGGTAGTGCCCCTCGCCGCTCTCTCTTGGCACTTTCTCGAGTCGCGTGCCTTGGCGATTGGCCTGCCGGGGCCGCTACGATGGATCCGTAGAGGTAAGGATGAAGCACCCGCCAATTGAGGCGCCGGCCACCCCTCGGGAGCAGGGTGCTCGAGCACGGCAATTAGACATCCGTCGGATACAGTCCGTGCACCCGCCCGAACAGCCTGGCGAGGCCGAAGAGCGCGTCGATCGCGGGGGTTGCCATCCCGACGCGCGCGCCGATCTCGCGTACCGCGCCAACCAGAGCATCGAGCTCGAGCGGACGCAGGGCCTCGACATCCTGGAGCATTGAGGTCCTGGCGGCGCCGAGCTTACGTGTGACCGCGTGCCGGTCCTCCGGGGACTCGTGCACATCGCAGCCGATGCTCGCGCCGACCGCCGCTGCTTCGCGCATGGCCGCGGAGCAGAAAGCGCGCACGAGCTCATCATCCAGCACCCGATCGAGCGTCGCCCCGGTGATGGCGGACACCGGGTTCATGGTCATGTTGCCCCACAGCTTGTACCAGAGGTCGTGGCGAATGCTCGCCGAGGTGCGCGTCTCGAAGCCCGCGCGGCCGAAGAGCGTGGCAAGTTCCGTGAGGCGCGCAGACTCAGCGCCCGCTGCCTCACCCAGGATGAGGCCGCGCCCCATGCGATGTACACCGATGCCTGGCGCAGCAGTGCTGACTGCGGCATGCACCACGCACCCAACGACTCGCGCTACGGGAAGCGCCCTGGCGATGGCGCCGCCGGGGTCCACGCTTTCGAGAGGACGCTGCTCGAGTGCTGCGATGCCCGAGCCGAACCACCAGGGAACGCCATTCATGGCCGGCAGCACCACCGTATCTGCTCCGAGGAGTGGAGCGAGCGTCGGCGCGAGTGCGGGCAGCGCCGGACTCTTTACCGCAATGACGAGGAGATCTTGCGGACCGAGCTCGCGCGGATCATCGGCTGCGAGTGCGGCGGGAGCCTGCACCAGGCCAGCGGCTTCCTGCAGTCGCCAGCCGTGGTCGCGCAACGCAACGAGCGTCGCACCGCGTGCGAGTGCCGAAACCTCGGAACCCTTCTCGAGCGCCAGACGCGCACCGAGAAAGCACCCGATGGCGCCGGCGCCGACCACGCAGATTTTCAACCGTGCCGCTCCCTACAGGCGACCGGCTCAGCCCATGTGCAGTCCACCGTTCAGGGAGAAATCGGCGCCGGTCGCGAACGCAGATTCATCGCTCGCAAGCCAGGCGACGATGGAGGCGATCTCCGCGGGCTCGCCGAGGCGCTTCACCGGGATACCGCTCACGATTTTCTCCAGCCGGTCGGGCTTGATGGCACGAACCATGTCCGTACCGATATATCCAGGTGAGACCGTGTTGACCGTCACTCCGCGCGCCGCGACTTCCTGCGCGAGCGCCATGGTGAACCCGTGAATGCCCGCCTTGGCGGTCGAATAGTTGGTCTGCCCGAACTGCCCCTTCTGCCCGTTCACCGAGGAGATGTTGATGACGCGCCCCCAGCCGCGCTCGATCATGCCGTCGATCACCTGCTTGGTAACGTGGAAGAGCGAATTGAGGTTGGTCTCGATGACGGTGTGCCAGGCCTCGTTAGTCATCTTCTGGAACGTACTGTCGCGCGTGATGCCGGCGTTGTTCACCAGGATGTCGATTTCACCGATTTCCGCACGCGCCGCATCAAGGGCGCGTTTGGTCGAGTCCCAGTCGGAGACGTTGCCCTCGGAGGCGTGGATATCGAGGCCCGCCCCGCGCATATCGGCCAGCCAGCGGTCCTTGCGCGTCGATCCGGGCCCACAACCGGCGATGACCGTGACGCCATCGCTGCACAGGCGGCGACAGATGGCTGTGCCGATGCCGCCCATTCCTCCGGTAACGTAAGCAATGCGCTTTGACTTGGATGCCACGGCGTGTCCCCACTGCGTCGGTGTGCTCGAGAGTTCGAGAGTTTGCCGATATTAGTACGCCGATATAGTGACGCTCGCAAGGCGCGCGGCGGCGAAGGCGCGACCCATGCTACTTGTAGTCGATGAGACGGGCCCGCTGACCGAGTACCCGGCGAACGTGGAAGAGCAGCACCCCGAGCACTTCAGGGAACTTAGCTACCACCAGGAAGAGCCCCCGCCACCAGTTCGCACGCGCCGAGCGGTTGCCGAGCATCGCCAGTCGTACGACCTGCAGTGGGTAAAGCGTCAGCAGTAGCGCGCCCAACGGACCGACAAGGGCCATGAGAGCCAGCGTACTCAATGGGATGCAGAGACCCCACGTGAGCGCACTGCGATACTCGCGCACATAATGTCTTTCAGGAGGCGCCCCATGCAGAGCCACACCCTCGGCAAAGGTGTGGCCGGCACGCAGCGAGCGCTTCCACCATTGACTGAACCGCGACATGGCGAGGTCGTGAACTGCCATGTCCCTGTCCAGCCGCCATACGCGCCACCCCATGGCGCGCAACCGTACACATAGCTCCGGCTCTTCGCCTGCAATCAGGTCGGTGCGGAAACCATGCACCTGATCGAAGGCGCTGGTCCGCATCATCGCAATGCCGCCGCAGCTCCTGGCCTCACCGGCGGGCAGGTCCCACTCGAACTCAGTCGCGAGATTGAACACGGAGCTGTCAGGGTACTTCTCACGCAGCCGCCCAGAGACGACAGCGACATCGGCATGGCTGTCGAGAAATTCCGCCGCCGCTTCCAGCCATCCATCGCACAATTCGCAGTCTCCATCCACGAATTGCAGGTACTGCGGGTCGTGTCGCGACAATCGCAACCGCTCGCGTCCCTCGTTGCGTGCTCGCGCCGCGGAGAGCGGCTTGGTGGGGTCAAGCGCGTGGGTCTCGATGCCGAGTGACTGCGCGAGCGCGACTGAGCCGTCCGATGAATCGGAATCGACGTACAAAAGACAGGAGGCCTGGCGAACCGCAGAGGTCAGGCATTTGCCGAGCCGCTCGCCTTCGTTGCGACCTATGACGACTGCACCGATCGCTCTCCGTGCCGCCTGGTCCAGGTGTTCAGCGTTCACCGGCTGCTATCCGTAGCGCCCCAGGGAGTTGGTCCATCGATGTGAGGACCACCGTGTCGCTACCGAACCATAGCCGAGACACCAGACGCGCTTGCGATACGCGCGACGCGGATGCGTACAGGAGAGTTGGAGCTGGCCGAGACAGAGAAAGCCGCAGGCTTTGCAGCAGCCAGGCCCGGGTGCCACCCGCAACACTCCGTATGGCGACGCGTGTTGAGGGCACCTCCATCACTTCCGCCTCCGCGACGCTCGCGGTCCAGACTTCGAAGCGGGCGCGCGGAAATGCCATGCTGAGCACGCCCAGATCCGCCTGCCACCGGCCGGCAGGGGTGGTGAGCAGCACCCGTATCACCGAGGCATCGCGGTTTCTCGCCATCCATGTGGCGAGAGAGTCTGCAGCAGACGCCGGTGCGGAAATTGCTTGTGACACGATGCCTCTGGGCGCGATCTGTTGCGGCATATCTGTCACCTTCCAGAACAACTCTGGAAGGTTGCCTCCTGCCTCGAACAGCTCGTCCGTGTCTTGAGAGTCATACACCGATGTCAATCGGCGCTTGTGGTTCTGCACTGCTTCGATCGATACCGTTTCTTCTTGCAGCGCAGCGCCGGACTGCTTGACAGCGAGGAGAGCCGACCGCATGTGGCGCGGGAACCGCACTGCGTAGGGCACCTCCTGGTAAATCCGCAGGCTGCGCTCGTGCAGCAGGGTACGATCGGCTGCGAATGCCGCAAAGCACGAGTCCGTCGTCAGCATATGATCCGCGTGCGGCCCGCCAAGGGGAAACCAAACCTCTGTCGGCTGGTGCTCGATCACCAACCGTTGTACCGCCTCCGTCCAGCGCCGCAGCTCCGCCTCATCGGCAGCGCGCGAAATGCTCGCGCGTATGGCCATGCGATGACGGCGGTAAAATTCGGCAGTCCACTCCGTATCACGATAGCGAAGCGCGGCATCGGTCATTCCGACCGAGACGTACGTGCCTCCGAGCATGCGTGCGGCCAAATCTGATTCGCGGCGGCGAATTTCCATGACGGCGCGGATGTCGTGGTTACCGCCCAGATCGCGGTACCGTGTGTGATTGCTGCGGCTCGCCATCGTAGCGATCACGAAAGCGCATTCATGTCGCCGCAGCCACATCGTGCCACCCACGCTCAGTACGGCATCATCCGCATGCGGTTCGATCACCAGTACTCGGGGCCGGTTTGCAGGGAAAGAGGCCTCAACCAATACAAAAAGCCGCTCACGCAGGAAATCGCGGATCAGCAAATCGGCAGCTGGACCGCAGCGCTGCAGGGCCTCCCGCACTGTCACCGCCTGCTGCGATACCTTGAACAGCTCCAACTCAGGCGGCGAAAGCACTCGCCCGCGGCCGGGTACTCCTATCGAGAAAAGCGAGTTGCCGCGGAGCTGCAGATGCGGTGTGGCAATGAGCAGCCAGTCCTGTGGCAACGCTGTGTCATTGCCGCGGCCGCCTGGTAGCAGTCCGAGGTCGGTCGAGACACCACCGTGGTTGCCTTTAGACGCGGGCGCCATACGAGCTCAAGAACGAGACCGTCATGTTATTGTTCCAATGTGCTCCGACGCGTGTCTGAAGGTGTTCCCCGCAAGGAACCATGAAATCATAAACTGAGGTGACCGCGCGTGACAGGCGCGTATGTCTACGGTCCTCTGGCAGAGGTCTCAAGCTCGGTTACGCAGCAAGGCAAAGAAAGGATGACCATTCCGGGCCCGCCACAAATCGCTTCTGCGGTAAACGCGTGCCCCGAGCCTGGCGAGCAGCAATCTCCGTTGCCGTTACTCCAGGTGGCCGTGGTGATCGTCACTTACAAGTCAGCCCAATTCACCATCGCTTGCCTGCAATCGCTCGTGGCGGAGCGCTCGAATCCCTTGCTGCAGATTAAGGTAATAGTCGTCGATAATGCCTCGGGCGACCTTGCGCAGATCTCCAGGGTTGTTGATGACAGAGGCTGGTCGTCCTGGGTCACCCTGGTCGAATCGCCGAAGAATGGCGGCTTCGCTTATGGAAACAACCTCGGGATCGAATATGCCTGTGCGGCAGGCGCCCCGTCGTATTTCCTTCTGCTGAATCCGGACACCGAGGTTCGGCCCGGCGCCGTGACAGCTTTAGTCAAATTCCTCGAGGCACATCCCGAAGTCGGAATTGCCGGCCCCAGCTTCGAGACTGCGATGGGCGATGATTGGAAGACCGCTTTTCGCTTTCCGACGCTCCTGGGTGAGCTCGAGCAGGGACTCGGGCTCGGTATTGCCACGCGTGCACTCAGCCGCTGGGCTGTCGTGCGCCACATGGGCGATCGCAGCGAGCCCGTGGACTGGATCTCCGGAGCCGCAATGATGATCCGGCCAGAGGTCTTCGCGACCGTTGGCGGTATGGACGAGAACTATTTCCTGTTCTTTGAAGAGACCGATCTGTGTAAGCGTGCGCGTGGCGCCGGCTTCACGACATGGTACGTGCCGGAGAGTCGCGTCATGCACATTGGTGGTGATGCCACTAAGGTCAGGAAGCGACGTCCCTCATATTGGTTCGAGTCGCGGCGACGTTATTTCGCCGTCACCTATGGGCTTGCGCAAGCCATGCTGATCGATATCGTGGCTCTGGTCGCACATTCCCTGGGTGCTTGCAAACGCCTGATTCAGGGCCGACCTCGCAGTGGGATCCCACACTTCATACGGGACCTGATCCATCACAGCGTCATCTGGAATCGCAACCAGAATATTCCGTCGATGCGCTCTCGTATATCAGTCGGTGTGTCTGAGGCAAACGCCGGCAGCGCGACCGTTCAGCCGAGCGCAACCGTTCAGCCGCGTACGTAGGTCCCGGGAGCATCCGCGATGCTCGCGCCATCGCTGCCGCGCGTCGCGGGCATGCGCGCCGGAATCTGCCGCGCGGCGGAGTGATCCGCGAGCCAGCGCTGCCAGGCGGGCCACCAGGAACCCTCGTGCAGCGGCGCTTTCTTCAGCCACTCATCCGCAGTGATCCTGGCGTTGACGTTCTTCCAGCTGAGCACCCGATGCCGGCGCTTGGGGTGCACTGGACCGCTCACGATGCCGGCATTGTGGCCGCCACTCGTGAGCAGAAACGTGTAGTCCGCGCTGCGTGTGAGGCCACGGATCTTGTAGGCCGAGCGCCATGGCGCGACATGGTCGGTCTCGGTTCCGACCACGAACATCGGCAGCTGGATGCGGCTCAGGTCTACACGCGCGCCATCCAACGTGAAACTCCCCTGCGCCAGCTCGTTCTTGAGGTAGAGCCGCTCGAGGTACTCGCTGTGCATGCGCCAGGGCATGCGCGTCCCGTCCGCGTTCCAGGCCATGAGGTCATTGAGCTGCGGCCGCTCGCCGCGTACGTACTGGTTGACCGCCGGATTCCACATGAGATCGCGCGAGCGCAGCATGGCGAACGCGGCGCCCATGCGCTCGCTTTCGAGCACCCCGCTCTTGCTCATCATGGCCTCGAGCATCGCAATCTGGCTCGGGGTGATGAACACCGAGAGCTCCCCGGGCTCACTGAAGTCCACCTGCGCGGCGAGCAGCGTAAGGGAGGCGAGTGAGGAGTCACCCTGCGCGGCGAGCAGCGCCGCCGCCACGGCAAGCAGGGTGCCGCCGATGCAGTAACCGACGGCGTGCACACGCTGCCTGGGAAGGATGCGGCGCACTTCCGCGAGCGCATCGAGGAAGCCAAGTCTCACATAGTCCGCGAGGCTCAGCTCGCGGTCGGCGGCCTCCGGATTCTTCCACGAGATCATGAATACCGTGTGGCCCTTCTCGACCAGATAACGCACCAGTGAATTGCGCGGCGAGAGATCGAGAATGTAGTACTTCATGATCCATGCCGGAGTGATCAGCACGGGCTCGGCGTACACGGTGGGAGTCTGCGGCGAGTACTGCAGCAGCTCGATCAAGCGATTACGAAAGACCACCTTGCCCGGGGTGATGGCCACGTCGCGGCCGACCTCGAACTGCTCAGTGCCCGGGACCCGCCCATTGCCGCTCACGGCGCGTTGCGCGTCCTCGAGCCAGTGCTTGAGGCCTCGTATCAGGTTGTGGCCGGACTCCGCCGCCGTGCGCTTGAGCAGCTCGGGATTGGTGTGCAAAAAATTGGCGGGTGAGGCCGACTCTAGCAGCATGCGGCCGAGAAAATTGACGCGCGCGAGATCTGGGTCCTGGCTGGCCGCAGGCGGAGAAAGCGCCTGCTGCCACCAGGAGGCCCAGTTAGCGTAGGTGTGTGCGTAGACATTGAAAGGCCAGACGTTCCAGGCGGCGTCGGCGAAGCCGAAATTCTCGTGGCCGGGGGGCAACGGGTCTCCACCCGCGGCGCGAGTCAGGAACTGCCAGCTGTCGAGAAGTTTCTCGTATGCGCTTTGCGCGAGCTGTGCCTGACGGGGCGGGTGAGTGGCGAGATTGAGATACCACTCCCACCAGGCTTTCAGGTAGTCATCGGGAGCCATGCCGCCAGTGAGGGCCGCCATCTGCGCACGCAGGTCGCGTAGTACTTCCGCCTTCGCGGTCGCGTTCGGGACGGAACCGACGGGATCAGCGGTCGCACCAGCCGCTGTGGTACGAGACTTCCTGGTCGTACCGGTCTTGCTGATCGGTCGCTTCTTATTCTTCCTTCTCTGAGTCTTCTTCCTGCGGCGGGCGGTCAACGGAAGTCTCCTTTAAAACAGCAAGCCGCACCCGGCCGCCTTCATGACGGCCGGGTGCGGGATCCCGCCAAACTATCAGGCCGCCTTCCGTGTCGGTACGGCTTTTGCGGCGATCTCGTGGCCAAACTGGTTGAACTTGGCCTGGATCTCGGACGTCACCGTCGCGAACTCCTCGGCGCGGGCACGCAGCTTGTCGACGAACTGGGTGTTGATCTCGGTGTGTTTGCTGAAGAGCTCAACCGGGGTCGACGCGGCAAACGCGGCGTGCATGCGCGCGATGCCGGTCTCGAGCACATCGCCGGCGACGGCGTACTGCAGCCGCGCGAGGCGCTCGAAAGTCCTGAAGCCTTCCTGCTGCGCCTTCAGGAGCGGCGCGAACGCCTCCCGGGCGGCAGCAAGCATCTGATTGGTGTCAAAGGTGCGGTCGGTCATGTGGCAACTCCCGTGGCAGGTTGCTTCCTGCAGGGAGGCATTCTACACATGTTTGTATGCACTGCAAGAGAAATAATTCAGCGCAGGAATGCGATGGTTACGTATCGACCTAAGCACATGAATATTCGCGTGAAAAATCGCATTAATCCAATCTAAATCGTAAGCCAGTCTTGGCACAAAATTTTGCGGCGCATAAGAGAAAGGACCTCACAATCGCAGCCCGGCGTCCACTTCTACGCAGCGGCCCGTGAAGAGGTCATTCTCGAAAATAAAGCCCACCGCGTGAGCGATCTCCGCGGGTTCGCCGAGCCGGCCGAGAGGTATCGGCGAGGTCATGCGCGCGAGCGCCTCGGGCTTCATCGCCTCGACCAATGGCGTGCGGATGAAGCCCGGGGCCACTGCACCGACGCGGATGCCGTAGCGCGCGAGCTCTTTCGCCCACACGACCGTCATCGCGGCGACGCCTGCTTTGGCGGCGCTGTAGTTGGTCTGCCCGGCGTTGCCGGCGCGCGAGATACTGGAAACGTTCACGATCACGCCGTGGGTGTTGTGGCTGATCATGCGTTGTGCGGCTTCGCGCGCACACAGGAATACCCCGGTGAGGTTGGTGTCGATTACCGCCTGCCACTGTGACAGTGACATCTTGCCGATCACCTGGCCGTTCTTCACTTTCACCAACATGCCATCACGTACGATACCGGCGTTGTTGATGAGACCCTCGAGCGTGCCGAAATCGGCGATCACTTTATCGAGAGCGCCCACGACGCTGTCTTCATTGGCGGCGTCGGCGATGTAGCTGCGCGCGGTGACGCCGAGCTGAGTGCAGCGGTCGCGCGTTTCGCTCATATCGTCGCCGTTCACATCGAGCAGGGCCAGATTGGCACCCTTGCCGGCGAAATGCGTGGCGAGCGAGCGGCCAATGCCTCGCCCGGCACCGGTTACGAGAATCGTCTTCCCACGAACATCCACGGAATGGTTCTCCACATAACTCGAAAGAAAGCTGGTTGGGGTCGGGTTGCGAGGGCGTGGGTTTAACAGCAATGCACCCTCAGCTGCGGCGCCGGCCAGGCTCGGGCCGGGGAGGCTTCTCCGGCTTCTCAGCTCGCTCCGGGCGCTCGCCCTTTTCGGCGCTGCCGCTTTGCGGCGAGAACGCCGAGAGCATCGATGCCTGCATCTTTGCCCACATTTCCATGTTCTGACGCGCCATTTCCGCAATCGGCGCCATCGGCGTCTCTAGCGCCTTGGCCATCTCCGCCTGCAGCACACTCTGCTGGCGCAGCAGCGTGCCGATGCTCTGCTCGAGGTAACTGGTGAGCATCTGTTGGATCGGATTGCCGTAGAAGCGGATGATCGCCTCGAGCAGCTGTGTGCTCAGGACCGGGGTGCCGAACTGCTCCTGACTTGCAATGATCTGCAGCAGGATGCTGCGGGTGATGTCCTCGCCGCTCTTGTCGTCCACCACCTTGATGCGGTGCCCGCCCCCGATCAACTTGCGCAGATCGTCGAGCGTGACGTGGCGGCTATCGTGTGCATCGTACAGCCGCCGATTGGCGTATTTGCGTATGAGGCGTTCTTCGGCCATGTTAGCTGACTCGCGCAGCAGCCCCGGCGTGGCTTTTGGTCTTGAGCTCGGCCGCGGCTGCGACTGATAGTAGCGTTTGTGTATGCAGCGCACAACGATGTGCTTCACGGATTTCCTTCGGGTGCTCGACCAAAAGCGCATATTTTACTCGGTGATTCCGCGGGTTGACGGCGCTGCCCGCTGACGGCGATCCACCTCATTTTGGCAGCGCACAACACCATGCAAAGCCCTGGAAACAGCACGCCGTTCAAGCCCGAAGAGGCGTATGCCGCAGCGGCGGAGCGCTTCTTCGAGCTGATGAAGACCTTCGGCATGGGGAGCGGCAAAGCGGGCGACTGGTCGGCGCTCGCCGGCCCGCTGGCTTCGCAGTTCGAGCGATGGCTGCAGATGTCGCAGGCGGCGGCGCCGTGGCTCAGCGCAGCGCGGGGAGCGCCGGCTGGCTTCTCGTTCGGCTCGCCGGCGGCCGCCCCTTTCGGGCCACTACCACTTGGACCGGCTGCGGTGCCGGGCACACTGATGCCGCACAGCTTCGAGCTGCTCGGTCGGCTCGCGCAGCTGCAGGGCGAGCTTGCCAAGCACTGGAGCGAGATTGCCGCGACCGCGGCGCAGCGTTTCATCGCGCGCGCCGGCGCCACACCGACGGTACCTACGACGCCGCAACAGGCGCTGAAGCTGTATGAGCAATGGGTGAGCTGCGCCGAAGAGGCCTATGCGGCGACGGTGCACAAGGCAGATTTCGCCCACCTCCAGGCAGAGCTCACCAACACTACCGCCGCGCTGCTCGCAGAGCAGCGTCAGCAGGCGGAAAAGATGGTGCGCGCGTTCGGGCTGCCGACACGCGACGAGGTCGATGCGCTCTATAGACAGTTGAAAGAGCTGCGTCAGCAGCTCGCAGACCTTGGCGGATCCGCTGCGGTATCGCAGGCGGATCGGAGCGCGCAACGCAGCTCCCCACCTGAGCGTGCCGCGAAGAGCGCCGCGGCGAAGCCGGCCGCGGCCACGAAGCGACCAGCGCGCGGCCGGGCGCCCCGGGCAAGCAAAGCCAAGCGCGGGCGCGGGCCGCGTCGTTGAACGTATCGGGTGCGGCAGCGGGCGCGGCATTCACCGAGCTCGCCCTACAGGTCGGCGCGACGCTCACCCGTTTGCGGGCCGCGGCCGAGGTGGCCGTTGGCTGCTCGGCGAAAGAGCCGGTGTGGAAGTGCGGCAAGACCACGCTCTACCGCTACGTGCCGCTCACGGCGAGCAGAGGATCGGCACCGTTGCTCGTGTGCTTTGCGCTCGTCAACCGGCCTTACGTGCTCGACCTGCAACCGGATCGCTCGCTCCTGCGGCGGCTGCTCGAGGCGGGCCTCGACGTTTACCTCATCGACTGGGGTGATCCTGACGATGCCGACCGGCATACCGATCTCGAGCAGTACATCGAGCAGCACCTGGGGGGCAGCGTCAAGCACATTCGCAGCCAATCTGGCGGCGCGCCGCTGAATCTCCTCGGCGTCTGTCAGGGTGGGGTGCTGGGCCTGTGCTACACCGCGCGCCATGCGCAGGCGGTAGCCAATCTCATTACCCTTACGACGCCCATCGACTTCCACACGCCGGAAAATCTGCTCTCCAAGTGGGTGCGCGGTCTCGACACCGCTCTGCTCGAGCGCTGCGGCAACGTGCCGGGGTCATTGCTGAACGGCCTGTTCCTTGCGCTCATGCCGCTGCGGCTCACGCAGCAGAAGTACGTGCGCCTGCTCACGAGCCAGCCGGATCAGCGCGCGCTCGAGGACTTCGTGCGGATGGAGAAATGGATCTTCGACAGCCCGCCGCAAAACGCCGCGGCGCTCGCGCAGTTTGTGCGCTGGTTCTACCAGGAAAACTGCCTGGTGCGCGACACATTGCGCATCGGCGGGCAGCGTGTGAGCCTGCGCGATATCCGCGTCCCTGTTCTCAACCTCTACGCCCTCGAAGATCACATCGTGCCGGCGTCCGCCTCGATGGCGCTCGGTGAGCACATCGGCAGCCGCGACTACACCGGCTGCGCCATCCCGACCGGACACATCGGTATGTACGTGAGCCGGGCAGGGGGGGCCGAGGTTCCGGCCCGGATCATCTCCTGGCTCAGGCAGCGCAGCTGATCGACTGGCAGCGGCTCCGGCTCAGTAACCGCGCTCGACGTCGACGACCGAGATCATCGGTTCACCGGCATTGTAGCGGCGCAGATTTTCGACCAGCACGAAGTTGCGCTGCTCGGCCGACACCTGTGTGTCTGCCGAGACGTGCGGGGTGATGATCACATTCGGCAGATGCCACAACGGACTGTCCGCGGGAAGCGGCTCGGGATCGACGACATCGAGCCCGGCGCCGGCGAGCCGTCCACTGCTGAGTGCCGCGATCAGGTCCGCAGTGACGGTGCTCTTGCCGCGGCCGACGCTGATGAAGTACGTGCCGGGTTTGAGCGTTTCGAAGAATTCCCGATTGAAAATGCCGGTGGTCTGGGCAGTGAGCGGCGCACAGTTCACGATGAAGTCGGCCTCGCGCGCCAGCTTCGGCAGCTCCTCCGGCAGTCCGACGTAGCTTACGAAATCCGGTCCACTGCGCCCGGTCGCACGGGTGGCAGTCACCCGCATGCCGAATGCATGGGCGCGCCGCGCGACCTCAGTGCCGATGCCGCCGAGTCCGACGATCAGCACGGTCTTGCCTTCGAGGTCGACGAGCTGAGGCGCAGTGCTCTCACTCGCCCACTGAGCCTGTTGCTGCTGCCTCAGGAAATAGTCGAAGTGCCGGCTGAGGGCGAGCATCATGCCGAGTACGTGCTCGGCCATGCTCGGACCCATGGTGCGCTGCAGGTTGGTGAGCAGCAGGTGGCGCTCGTGTATCGCCGGCTGCTGTACGCAGCGATCGACTCCTGCGGCGGGCCACTGGATCCACTGCAGCTGCCTGGCCTGTGCAAGCACCTCTGCGGAGCACACCCCGATCGCGGCATCGGCGGCCGCGATTTCCTTGGGCGTGGCGGCGGAGACGTCGATGAGTTTCACCCTGGGAGCCGCCTGCTGCAGGGCCGGTCGCAGATCGAGCATCTCCTTGTTGATCAGCACGATGTGGGGTGGCCGCCAGCCGGGGCGCTCGCGCACCGGCTGCGCCGCGACGTGCAACCCGAGCTTGTCGATGAGCTCAGTCGCGCTGGTGGAGCCCGCAGGTGGCGGTACCGCCGGCATCGCTGCCAGGATCACAGCGGAGGCACACCACGTCAGGACCGCGCCGAGCGCCGTGCGGCAGTTCATGAAACTCTCCCCTCAGATGCGGGCGGGCAGTCTACGCCATGCCCCCACTCACCGAGATGATTTGCGCCGTCACGTAAGAGGCCTCATCCGAGACGAGGAACGCGACTACCGCAGCCACCTCCTCCGGGAGACCGGCGCGATTGAGCGGCACCAGCCGCTCGATCGCTGCCGCATCGAACAGTGCGGCCGTCATTGGCGTAGCGATGATACCCGGAGCCACCGCGTTTACCGTGATGCCGCGCGTCGCGACCTCCAGCGCCAACGCCTTGGTCGCGGAGTTGAGCGCACCCTTGGCCGCCGCGTAGTTAACCTGGCCGCGATTGCCCATGCTGGCAGCGACCGAGGAGACATTGACGATGCGGCCCCAGCGGGTGCGGATCATGGGCAACAGCAGCGGTTGGGTGGCGTTGAAGAAGCCATTCACCGATACGTCGATCACGCGGTGCCACTGGGCGGCGCTCATTCCCGGAAGTACGGCGTCATCGTGCACGCCAGCGTTGTTCACGAGGATCTGGATGGGGCCGGTCTCGAGTACCTCCTCGAGTGCGGCGCGCGTCGCGCCGCCGTCGGTCACATCGAAGCTCACCAGCGACGCCGTACCGCCCTCATCCGTGATCGCGCGGACGAGCGCCGCAGCCACTTCGTTGCCGCGGTGCGAATGCACGTACACGAAGTGGCCGGCACGCGCGAGACGACGGCAAATCACCGCCCCGATGCCGCCGCTCCCGCCAGTGACCAGCGCCCGCCGTGCCGCGCTCATGAGGCGCCGCCGGTGCTTGCGCCGAAGGCGGCATCGAACACGATGCTGGCGCGGCCGCTCAGCAGCAGCTGCGGCGCGCCCCACACCGAGAACTCATAGAGCACCGTGCGTCCATCGCCGGTGATGCGCTCGGCGGTCGCGATCAGATCGACCGCCAGGTCATCGAGCCTTGCGACGTGCAGTGCGACGTTGCGCACACTGGCGAGGTAGCCTACGGATGCGCCGATGCTGCCGCGCACGCTCCTCGAGACCGTACTCGCGAGCGGTGCACTCGAGGCAATGAGGGCGCCGTGCACCGCCATGGCCTGCGCCGCATACTCGATGCCACAGGCCGCGCCGAGACGTCCATGTGCGCGCAGTGGATTGTCGGTCGCGCGATGGCTCGAGCTGCGGCAACGGATGCGCACCGCATCCCAGGAAAGCACCTCATCGAGCAGGCACATCCGGCCCTTGTGCGGGATGTGCTGCTCGATCCACTCATGATCCAGGGGCACGGCTTACCTCGAGCGCGATGCTGCTGTCGTCCAGATAGTCGATGCACACGCGCCCGCCGGTGCTGCGCGCCAAATGCGCAAGCAGCGGCAGACTGCGCGCCGCCGGAACCGCCGCGCGCAACTGCTCGAGCTGCGCGTCGCGCAAACGATCGGCGGGCTCATCGACCAGGGAGAGCTCGATGTGGGCGAGCGCCGGCGCCGCGCGCGCGGGCGCGAGCAGCAGCGCCACCGCGAAGGCGTCGGGAATCGCACGCACGCTGTGCATCGGCTCTGGATAGCTGGTGTCATAAGCAATGAGTAGCACGTGTGTGCGCTCGACATTCACCTGGCACATCGCCTCGAGCAAGCCCGCACCAAAGCTCGCATCGTGCGCACACAATGAGTTGGCGGCGGCAGTGGCTCCGGTAGCTATCCCCCAGTAGCCCGCGGGCGCATTGTGCACCGAATTGTGGAAGCGTGTTGGTGAGAGCTGTCGATCGGCTGAAGCTAACGTCGCACAGATTTCGTGGCAGTTCTGTCCGTCGCCACTGGAGGAAGAGAAGACTGTCGGCAGCTTGGCCGCGTCGATCTCGGCCCTGCCCGTCGCTTCGAGTCCTGCGGCGAGCGTGAGCCGCACCACAGCTCCGGTACGCCGCCGCTCCGCGCCGGGTAGAGCGAGTGGTTGCGGGAGCACCGTCGGTGAGCGCGCCCAGGCCGAGCTGTCGCGCAGAACGTCCGCCGTCGTCGGCCAGTCAGGCAGTCCCGGGCCGAGAACGCCGACGCTTTCGATTGCGACACGCAGTGGGTCCATGCTCATCCCGCCAGTGCGAGGATCAGGCTGCAATTGGCGCCGCCGAACCCAAAGGAGTTGCTCATGACGCGCGCGAGCGGCACGCGGCGATTCTCGCGCAGATAGCTGACGGGGACCGTCGGGTCGACCTGCGTGGTGTTGATGCCGCCAGGCATGAGGCCCGCCCTCAGCGCCAAAGCGCAGATCACCGCCTCGAGTGCGCCGGCGGCGCCGAGGGTATGCCCGGTCGCACCCTTGGTCGAGCTGCCGGGCACCTCCTCGCCGAGCACACTCGCGACGGCCAATCCCTCGGCAGCATCGTTGCTCGGGGTCCCGGTGCCGTGGAAATTGATGTAGCCGATATCGCCGGGCTCGAGCCCGGCGGCGGCAAGTGCTTGCAGCATCGCGGCGCGTGCTCCGCGACCGTCTGGCGGCGGGCTCGACATGTGATAGGCATCGCTCGATTCGCCGGTGCCGAGCAGCAGTACGCCGGCGGAATCGAAGTCGTCTGTCGGCCGCTCGAGAAGTGCGAACGCCGCCGCTTCACCGATGGAGATGCCATCGCGTGCCGCATCGAAAGGCCGGCAGGGCGTGCGCGCCACGAGCTGCAGCGCATGAAAGCCATAGAGCGTCGTGAGGCACAGCGAGTCCACCCCGCCCACGACCGCGGCATCGATGAGTCCCGCCTCGATCGCGCGCCCTGCCGAGGCGAACACCTTGGCACTCGAGGAGCAGGCGCACGAGATCACAGCCGCAGGTCCCGCAAGCTCGAGCGCGCGCTTCGTGAAGGCCGCGAGCGAGAAGGTGTTGTGCGCGCCGCGATAGCGAAACTCCCGCGGCAGCGCACCGCTTGTGGAGTCGCGATGACGGTAGGCGATCTCGGTCTCAAGGATGCCCGAGGTGCTCGTACCGAGGAACACGCCGATGCGGCGCGCTCCGTGGTGCGCCACGCACCGTGCGACCGCCGCCGTGAACCCATCCTGAGCCAGCGCCAGCCAGGCGAGGCGATTGTTGCGGCAATCGAACTCGCACAGCTCCCGCGGCAGCCTGACCTCATCGACACCTGCGACCTCACCCACGCAGGTCTCGAGCGCCGCGGTCTCGAAACGGCAGGGCGTGAGCCCCGAGCGCTGCGCGCGCAGACTCGCGAGGGTCGCCTCCAGTCCGCGACCGATGGCGCTCGTTGCGGTGAAGCTGGTGAGGGCGAGGGCGCTCACGCGAGTTCCGCACGCAGCATGACGTTGACGTAGGTCGTGCCCTTTTGCATCGGCAGCGCGTGCGTGCGGAAACCGCAACCGCTCAACAGACGCTCCCAGGCGCCCAGCGGCCGGCATTCGAGCCGTATCCAGCGGCGGCGGCGCGCAAGCGCCACCGTCTGGTCGACGGCCTTACTCAGGGTGAAGCGCACGCCCCCTGCGGCATCGCCTACGCGCAGCAGCAGCAGACCCTGTGGGCCGAGAACGCTGCGTACGCGGCGCAGCACCTGCTCCTGTGCCAGCCGATCGAGGTAGTGGAGCACGTCGAGGATCACCACGGCATCGGCGCTGCCGTAGTCGGCGTTGCGGATATCGCCGTGTACGATCTGCACCTTTGCGCCCGGGTCGAGCGTGAATGCGTGGCGAGCGCGCTCGACCTCCCGCAGATTGATTTCGATTCCGGTGTATTGCTGCAGCATGGGTGGCACGGGCCACCGCTCCGGCCACGCGCCCGGCGCATCACTCGCGTGCAACCCACGTGCTGCGAGCAGCCAGGCGGCGAGCAGTCCCTGGCCACAACCGAGGTCGAGGATGCGTGCGCGGCCACTCAGCAGTCCGCGCGCGAGTATTTCGGCGAACGCCGGATCGCTCGCAAGCTTGGCGCGCGCAAACTGCCAGGCAAAGCGTCCCGCTCCGCGATAGTAAGCGCTGGCGGCGTCGACGAGCGGCGCAAGCCTGGCGTTGCTCACGGGCGTGCCCCACTGACAGCGGACACCGGCATGGCGGCCCGCTCGAGTGCTGCGCGCAGGGTGATCGGGGCGAGCCGCGCCTGGGTGAATGCCTGCAGGAGGCGCGGCAGCACCTCGAGGATTACCGGCTCGCCCGATGGCGTGCGCGCGGCGTGACCGTCGTGCAACAGCAGGATATCGCCCGCCCGCAGGCCCCGCGTCAGGCTGCCGAGGACGCGGCCGGCGCTACCGTAGACGGTGTCGAAACCGCGGCGTGTCCAGCTCACGAGCTGCAGATTGGCCCGTGTCAGAGCGGGCTCGAGGAACGGATTACGCAGTCCTGCGGGGGCACGGAAGAAGCGCGCAGTTTCGCCGGTCGTCTCGCCGATCACCTGCTGCGCGCGGGCGATCTCGCGCGCCACGCCCCGAGGTCCAAGGAGTGAGAAGCTCATGAGATGGCGGTAGCTGTGATTCGCGATTTCGTGGCCGCGCGCGACTATGGCGCGCGCGAGCGCCCCATGGCGCTCCACGCGCTCGCCGATACAGAAGAAGGTGGCGCTGGCCCCGTGCTCATCGAGCACATCGAGCACACGAGCGGTGACTTCCGGGTCCGGCCCGTCGTCGATGGTTATAGCAACCGCGGCGGGCGGAGTACGGTTATTGCCTACGGTGCTCGCGACCGGCGGGAGATGGGTCCAGTTAGGGCCCAGCAGGTGACTGCGCGGCCACAGACCGCTGCCCGCCAGCAAAAAGTGATCGGCGAGCAGCGCCGCAAGGGTCCAGGGCCACCAGTGCGGTCGCAGAAGTGTCACGCCAGCGGCACCCACGTGCAGCGCCACAGACGCCCGAATGAGCGGTGACGGCCGCCAGGGCCGAGGGGCTGAGCGGGGAGCGGGGGAACCGTAGACCGATCGATCCATGCGGGAAATTCTGCCGTGCGCGCGCGGATCCCGCGAGGGCGCGTTCGCTTCAGGTTACGCTTCTCAGTGCTCGTACCTCTGGCCCGAGCCTTACCTCCAGAAACCGGTCCCACAGGGCGCGCCAGGTCGCCCAGTCGTGCCCCCCCGGTACGATGTCCACGCTCTGCGGCGAAAGGGCCGCCGCCAGCAGTTCCTGCCGCCGGCCGAAGCGGTCCTCGCGGCCGAGGCCAAGATGGACCGGGAGCGATCGGGTGCGCAGCGTGCGGATGAACCGCCAGATGCTGCGCTCCTCATCCGCCTTGCCGGCTTCTTCGGGTCGCCAGCCCTCGATGCCCTGCGCACGCTCGATCTCACCAGTGATCAGGTAGCTTCCCAGGTAGGGGGCGAGGAGACACAGACCGGCGAACTCACGTGGTCGCCGCTCGGCGCAGCCGAGCGCGAGATAACCGCCGAGGGAGATCCCTCCGATCCACAGGGCGCAGCCGAGCGCACGCGCGGGGGAGAGGATCTCCTCCTGCAGCCGCACGAACACAGTGCGGTCGATGACCTCCTCGAGGGTGAAGCCGGCGAACACCAGGTCGACCTCCAGCGAGCGCTCGCGCACCGCGCGAACGAAACCGCGGTGCACGAAATCGGCTGGGCCGGTGTAGGCCGCCGGCAACATCACCACGCGGGTCGGTGCGCTGCGTCCTGGCTGCGCGGGCTCGAGGATAGTCGGGATCATGCGCTCAAGCTTCCGTGCCCGGCGCAGGCCGATCTGCCAGCATCGCCGCGAACAGCAGCGCGAGCAGCGTGCCGGGTGCGACCGTGGAGCCGAGGTCCGCGAGCACGGGGACACTCGAGAGCCCCAGCACACCGAAGGCAATGACCGTCGCGAGGTTCGCGGTCAGGAGCGACGCCAGGATGAGCGGCACCGAGCCTTCGCCGGGCTGCCTCGCCGCGCGATCGAAGAAGAGCGCGTAGTTGGAGCCCACCGCAACGATGAGCAGCATGCCGATGACATGCAGGATGGTGAGCGCATGACCGAGCGCCACCAGCAGAGCCGCGACGGTCAGTACGGAAAGAAGCAGCGGGGCCATGACTCGCAGCACCCGCCGAGCCGAGCGCAAGGCGATGGCCAGCAGCGCCACGATGGCGATGAGCCCGCAACAGGCGAGGCGCACCGCGTCCCGCAGGTAGGCCGAGTAGAGCCGATCGGCCTCGCCCTTGAGGTCGAGCAGCTCGGCCCGCACCGCAACGCTGGCCACGGCGGAGCGCACCGCTGCGACGGCCTGCGGCGAGAGATCGCCCGTGCTGCGCGCGGACAGTGGCAGCAGTGCCGACCACCCGGGTGGGGTCCTGACGAGAAGTGCGGCGAAGGCGCGGCCGAGAGAGGTGTTCTGGAGATCAGCTTCGCTCAGGAGCCCTCCGGTGCGCGCACGCTCGATGTCCTGCACGAAGGGCTCGAGCCGCGCCGCACTCAGCGGCAATCCGGCGAGCGCCTGCGTGAGACGAGTTTGCAAGGTCTCAGCGCTCGGCAA
Source organism: Steroidobacteraceae bacterium (assembly GCA_035495655.1). Taxonomy (GTDB): domain Bacteria; phylum Pseudomonadota; class Gammaproteobacteria; order Steroidobacterales; family Steroidobacteraceae; genus 13-2-20CM-66-19. The sequence goes on along the minus strand of DATJFM010000002.1, from coordinate 134 downwards.
ACTCGCGCGGCGGGACTCCTGGGTCGCGCGTGCGGGCAGAAACTGGGTCGGCGATGCGAAGCCGCCGAGCACACCGGCGTCGATGAGCGGCGTGAGCCGGGCGCTGAGCGCGTCCGCTGCAGCGAGCGCCGATT
>DATJFM010000001.1:0-8021 GCA_035495655.1 Steroidobacteraceae bacterium | reverse complement strand
GATCAAACACACGGCTTTGGCGCTGGACAATTGGTCACCTTCACGTATCTGCAGAACTTCGACTGCGTCGATCAGCCGAAACTGGATCTGGACTTCAACGGAATCCCGGCGCAGTCCGATCCGAATGAGATGCAGAATCCGATCTGCCAGGTGGTGACCGAACCGACGCAGGACCCGACCGGTGGCAGCATCGCCAAGACTGCGCACCTCTACGTGTTGGTCCCGATGTTCGGTAATTCGAAGAATCCGCGTGAGGCGATGGATTGCCCCGATGGTGGGCGACAGGGAGAGCTCTGTGGGGTTGAGCTGGGGCAGACGCTGATCAGACTATTCGGTCATATCCCGGAAGCCTGGATGAGTAAGCCCACGGTGGCGACCCAGTGTCCAGACCCGAGCCATCGCGTCCCGGGAACCTGCACCATGCATGCCTCGTCGGTCGATCTGTCCGTGCTGCTGGCAGGCAGTCCGGGAATTCCCAAGCCCCCTCTGTTTCCTCTATTCCTGCCGACGCCGAACCACAGCCACATCGTTGACGATGATTTCGTGAATACCCGGCCTATCTGGTGGGAGGTCAGGCCCATCCTGATCATGGACCGGAAGGACTGGCCCGCTGCCAACGGCAGCAGCGGCATCACATCGTCGGAGAAGATGGACGCGGCGGAAGCAGCTGGAAGAGCTGTCGAGGTGGGGTCCAACTTCTTCCTGTTCTTCAAGTCGAAAGTGGATGGTATGCAGGACATGCCAGGTATGTAGGCAGGCTTCTGCATGAAGCTCGGGGTCAGCGGCTGTCACTGACCCCGGGCCTCGAGCCGCCCGCCGCGTCTAGTGATGTAAGGCAAGCAGCAACAGCACAAAGCCAATGACCGCCACTATCCCATGAATCACTATGGTTGATTTCGGCAGAGGCACGAGCTTGACGTGGTACATCAGATTGAGCGCGACGCCAACCAACGCCACAATGATCAGAATAACGAGGGCCACCAGACCCAACGCGGGTAACCCGGCCACAGCTGCAGCGTAGATGAGTAATGTGAGCGCGGCTGCCGCCAACAGGCCGTGAGCCATGGCGATCGATGAGGGCGGGCGGTCGGCGCCTCTGAACCGTACTACCGCCATGGTCAGACCACCGATGGCTGCCAGGGCCAGCAGGACGGCAGCCGTTTTCATCATGGTAAAGCTGTCCATATGAGCGCGACCTCCTTCTGATTCGGCTTAGGTATGTGTTTGCTCGCGTGTTAGATAGAAGCGCTACCTGACTATACAACTTCCAACTCTAACAGTCGGCTGCATTCCGTGCGCGGCAGCAGAAGGAGCTGCAGAGGCGGCAACGTTGCCGTTCCCGGATCAACCCATGCGGTGTTTGAACCGCCTTGGCTCTGACGGAAGCAGAGCAAGTGCCGGCGGGTGTGAGGGCTGCACCGCCGCGTTGCAGCATGGGCCCGAATCGGTAACGGATCGCTACCTCGTGGCGTCTAATGACGCAGCTACTTTCTAAACTGCAGGACACCTTTCACCATCAACGAGGAGAGGGAAGATGAAGTCGCAATTCGTGCTATTTGCGGGGTCCATGGCGCTGCTCTGCGCTGCGGCGGTCTGGGGACAGAGTGCCGGACCCACCGACGCACAAATCGCCGCGATCGTGGTCACGGCCAATCAGGTCGATATCGACGCCGGGAAGCTCGCGGAGTCCAAGGGTCATTCGGCGGATGTCAAGGCGTTCGGGAAGCAGATGGTCAGCGACCACAGTGCAGTGAATAAGTCGGCCAAGGAGCTTGTGCAGAAGCTTAACGTCACGCCCGAGCCGAATTCCACCAGCGAAAGCTTGCAGCAGGGCGGCGATCAGAATGTCGCGAAGTTGAAGACGCTCTCCGGGGCTGCCTTCGACAAGGCGTACATCGATCACGAAGTCAGCTATCACGAGGCCGTGATCGGCGCGCTAGATAAAACCCTGATACCGAGCGCCAAGAACTCGGAGCTCAAGGCGCTGCTGGTGAAGGTGCGGCCGGCATTCGAGGCACATCTGGCGCATGCAAAGAAGATCCAGTCCGAGCTCGCGACGAGCGGCTGAGGCATGCTGAGCTCGACGCGCGGCGGTGCCCGCTGGGTGTGGGTAGTGGCGCTGCTGGGCTCGGCTGGAGCGGAGACAACTGTGGCAGGGTCGACGAGCTCGCATACGGTGACGATCGAGAATATGCAGTTCAATCCGCCACAGTTGTCGGTTCATCGCGGCGATCGAATCGTATGGGTGAACAAGGACCTTTTCCCCCACACCGCGACCGCCGACAACAAGAGTTTCGATTCCGGCGCCATCAATGCCGGCAGCTCCTGGAGTTTTGTCGCGGACAAAGCCGGCAAGTTTGGCTATTCGTGTACCTTTCATCCTACGATGAAGGGCACGCTCACGGTGCAGTGAGGAAAAACCTGTGGCGACGCGTCCCGAGCAGTTACAGCACTCATCGCTCGATGACCGGGCGCTGGCTATCCGCATTGCGGCTGGCGACAAGGCGGCTTTCGAGCTGCTCATGCGCCGCTACAACCGCCGGCTCTACCGGCTGGCGCGCGCAGCATTGCGTGATGAGGCCGACGCAAAGGACGCGCTGCAGGATGCGTATTTGCGTGCCTTTCGCTCGATCGGACAGTTTCGCGGCGAGGCGGCCCTTTCGACGTGGCTGTCGCGATTAGTGCTGAACGAGTGCAGCGCAAGACTCCGCCGTTCCAGCCGGCGGGAAAACATCATTCCAATCGAGCGCGCGGGTGCAAGTATGGACCGGGTTTCCGCCGCTGCCGACTCGGGTCGGTCGCCGGATCAGCTCACGGCGCGGGCACAAATTCGCCATGTGCTCGAACAAAAGGTCGGGGAGCTGCCGGAAGCGTTGCGTGTGGTGTTCGTGCTGCGCTCGATCGAGGAACTGAGCGTGGAGGAAACTGCGGCCACCCTGTCGATTGGGGCGGAGGCCGTGCGCACGCGCCACTTCCGCGCCAAAGGCATGCTGCGGGAACTGCTGGCGAGAGAAATCGACCTTGCGGAGGGCGATATCTTCGAGTTTGGTGGCCCGGACTGCGATGATTTGACGGCCACCGTGCTCGGACGCCTGGCGTAGCGAGTTAAGCCGACGAGCTGCACCGCGCGCGTCCAGCGCGCAGCGGCACGGCTCCGTGAGCAAACGGCGCACCCATCTGCACACACGTGCCATCGAATGTTGACCGTGCTGTTATGTTGGGCACTGCCGCATAGCTGTAACTCGGCCGCTGAGCGTCAGCTTGTGCCGGCTTCAACTGTATCGACGCCATTCCAACCTTGCGCCCGGGAAGGGTGTTCCGTTGCTCCCTCTGGCAAATAGAGTGGAAAGGGGCTGACAGCGCCAGCGACTCTTTGAGCATAAGTTAGAGGTCAAGTCGTGCAGAACCCAAGCTGGCCCGTGAGGTGACAACGTTAGCCATAAGTTGGTTTCGTCTGTGGCTGACGAGGCGGCGGCCGCCATGACAATCGCCTGCGCCGATTGCGGCACGCTACAGGACCTGCCTGCGTTAGGTCCGCGCTCGGTCGCAACCTGTCCCATCTGCCGCAATCGCATGGAAGTCCGCACGGGCCGCAATCTCGTCGTCGCCTGGATCTGCGCTACGGGTACTTTCGCGTTGTTGATTCCGGCCAACATCTTGCCCGTCATGCACGTGTCGATGCTTGGCATGACCCGGGAGAGCCGAATCGCCTCCGGCGTTCGCGAGCTGTGGAATCATCAGTGGGTAATCATCGCCATACTGGTGGCGGTGCTGGTCATCGCGCTGCCGCTGCTGCGCTTCGCCTTGCTGAGCGTGGTGCTCGGCTTGGTGCGTACCGGCGCGCGCCCGCGCTGGCTCGGCAAAGCCTTTCGGTGGACATTGCAATTGGACGCCTGGGCGATGCCGGATGTGTTTCTGCTCGGATGCGCCGTCGGCTACAGCCGCATCCGGGCGAATCTGCCCGTGACGATAGAGTGGGGCGGCATATCGATCATTCTCGCGGCGGTCCTCTGCATGCTCACGCGCGCGACTCTCGATCGACGCACCGTCTGGCGCGCAATAGCACCAGAGCGTTCGGCACCCGCGGAGCCCTCACAGGTCATATCCTGCGTCGCCTGCGAGCTGGTGCTCCCGCTCGAAGCACATGGGCGCGCCTGCCCACGCTGCGGACTGCGCCTGAGCGCGCGCAAACCCTATGCCGTCATTCGCACGCTTGCACTGGTGATTGCGGGGTTTGTGCTCTATCTGCCGGCAAACGTGTTTCCCATGAGTACCGACATTCAGTTGGGCGAGCGCGTCCCGCACCGCATAGTGGACGGAATAAGTGAATTGTTCTCGGCCGGACTCTGGCCGCTCGGCGTGTTGATCTTCTGCACGAGCATCGCGATCCCGCTCTTGAAGCTCGCGGGCCTCAGCTGGTTCGCGCTGTCGATCTGGCGGCGGTCCGGCCGGGCGCTCCCCTTCAAGACGGCGACCTATCGCTTCATCGACGAGATCGGCCGGTGGTCGTGCATCGATGTGTTCACCATCGCCGTGTTCCTGCCGCTGCTCCAGTTCGATGGCCTGCTCACTTCGCAGGCGGCGCCGGGTGCCGTCGCTTTCATTCTGGTGGTGGTGCTGACCATGTGGGCATCGCGCACCTTCGACCCGCGTTTGATGTGGGATGCGGCTGCCAGCGAGGACTCGTGAGCACGACACCCCCTGAACCCCCAGCCGCGCCGCGCCGCACGGTTTCGGAGGCACACAAGAGCTGGTGGCCCGGATGGATCTGGGGCATCCCGCTGGCAGCGGTCGCGATAGTCATCTGGCTGGTGTTGCGCGCCGTCACCACCCGCGGCATCGCCGTGACCATTGCCTTCGAAGACGCAGCGGAGCTAAAGCCCGGTGACACCAAGGTGCTCTATCGTGGCTTGAACGTCGGTGAGGTCCGTGCGGTAACGCTGGAGCGCGATGGTGTGCACCTCACCGCGCAGGTCGATCTGGATCGAACCGTGGAGAGGTTTCTGCACACTGGTACCCGCTTCTATCTGCCGCAGCCAAGCCTCGAGGATGTGTCCTCCCTGAAAGCCATAATCGGCGGATCATCGATCGTGCTGGTACCGGGACCGGGAACGCCGACGCATCATTTCGTCGGCGTGCTCGGCAAGCCACCGGAGAGCTTCAAAGTCAGGTTGCCGTATCTGGTGGTGTTCAGCGCGGGGGACGCTGGCGAGTTGAAGCGCGGTGCCCGCGTGACGGTGCGCGGTTTCACGGTCGGCGAAGTAACCGATGTAGGTCTGGCAATCGATGCAACCGGTGCTGTGGTCACACCGGTGGTGCTGACGCTCGATCCCACCCGCTTTCATATCCGCGCTGCCAATCCAGCGGATAATGACTGGCGCGGCATTCTGAACGCGACGCTGGCCGAGCTCATCCAACGGGGCTTCCGCGCGCGACTCGCACAAGTTCCACCGTTACTGGGCGTCCGCGAAGTGGCGCTCGAGCATGAAGCGAACGCAGCGCCGGCGAAGCTGACCTTCCAGGGCTCATATCCGGAGATTCCCGCCTCCGACGACCGGGGCTTCGATGAGCTCCTGGCGCAGGCGCGCGGAGTACCGCTGGGCGAGATTGGCCGTAACGTACGCGATGTCACCGCACGTCTCCAGCAGCTGGTCTCATCCCCGCAGCTCAAGGACAGCATCGTACGGCTGGATAGTTCGCTCTCGGAGCTCGAGCGCACCATCCATGCAGTCGGGCCGCGCCTACCGGCGACGATTGACAGCGTGCACGCCGCGGTCGACAGCTTGCGCAGTGCCGCGGTGCAGATCGATGAGACCGCGGCAATAGCGAAGCACACTATTGGCTCGCGCGGAGCCGAACAGGGGGCGAATATTCAGGACGCTCTGCGGGAGCTCACGCAGGCAGCGCGTGCGGCTCGATCACTGGCCGATCAGCTCGATGAACGGCCCGAGAGCCTCATCAGGGGTCGATGACCGTATCATGAGAGAGGCGGCGATTTCCCTTACCTCGTTGCTGATCTGTGCCTGTGCCTCGAGTCCCCCTGTCCGCTATTTCATTCTGGACCCTGTCGCGCCGGCGCGAGCGGTCGCCACGCCCCATGGAGATCCCGTACAGATCGTCAGCGTGCGGCTACCCCCGACGCTCGACCGCCGGCAGGTAGTGCGCGAAGAGGCCCCCAACCAGTTGACCGTCAGCAAGCAGGATCGTTGGGGAGCGCCCTTGGCGGACATGACACAACGCGTGCTGAGTAAGGATCTCATGCTGCGGCTTTCGCCCGCGCGGGTGGTCCTCCCGGGTGAACCAGCTCCCGGTGGGACTCAGGTGATCTCCGTGGATGTTCTCGAGTTCGGCGTCAATGCCAGCGGCAGCCTGGTGCTCGAGGGAAATTGGTCGATCGTGCCGAGCGGCAGCGATGTGTCGGTGGCGAGCCATCATTTTCAACTGAGCCGGGGCGCGGTCGGCAGCGACTCCGCAGAGCAGGCCCAAGGGATGAGCCTACTGTTAGGTCAGCTTGCCGACGCCATGGCGGTTGAGCTGGGTAAAGCAGCTTGAACCAAAGCGCTGCAAAGGCCCGCGCACCTCTGTCCGCGCCGCATAGCGGCGACTGTGTTCGATTGCCCGATGGCCGCATCGGTCGAGTCCGCGGTCGAAAAGGTCCACTCGTCAAGGTGCGTGTGCGGCGTGCATCGAGCGAGACTCATCAGTTCCTCATGTGCGAGCCAAAGAGCTTGACCAAGGTGGACTGTCCGAAGGGTTGGATGAGCCCGCAGGGCTATGAACGATACTTACGCATTACGCTCCGCAAGATGCGTGAGCGGTCTGCAGCGAAACTGCATCGAGGGCATCGCCATGGGTGAGACACAGCAGCCGGTAGGTCCAGATCTGCAGGTCGGCGTCGCCGAGCAGGATATTGCCGATGGCAGCATGCTGGTGGGACACGTGGGGCAGACTTTGGTGCTCATCGCGCGCCGTGGCCAGGAGCTCTTTGCCATCGACGCGACCTGCACCCACTACGGCGGACCGCTCGGGGAAGGTCTGCTGGTGGGGGAGACGGTACGCTGCCCTTGGCACCACGCCTGCTTCAGCCTGCGATCGGGGGAAGCACTGAGGGCACCTGCACTCGCGCCAGTGCACTGCTGGCGTATCGATCGCGCGAATGGTTTGGTGCGGGTACGCGAGAAGGTCGAAAAAAAGGCGCCGCCTCAGGCGGCGACGCCGCGTGCCGCAGCGGAAACGGCTGAGCGCATCGTCATCCTCGGCGGTGGCGCGGCGGGCTTCGCGGCCGCCGAGATGCTGCGCCGCGAGGGTTTCAGCGGCCCGCTCACCGTCGTCAGCGCGGACCAGTCCGCGCCTTACGACCGCCCCAATCTCTCGAAGGACTATCTTGCGGGTTCTGCACCGGAAGAGTGGATTCCGCTTCGACCACCGGAGTTCTATGCGCAGAACAACATCGATCTGCGGCTTGGCACGGAGGTGACCGCCATCGATATCGAGGAGCATCGGCTGAGACTCCCCGGGAACGAAGCACTCGCATACACGAAACTGCTGATCGCCACCGGCGCTGAGCCGGTGCGACTCGAGGTACCCGGCGGGAATCTCCCCCAGGTGCGCACGCTGCGCTCACTCGCTGATTGCCGGGCCATCATCGATAGGGCAAAGGAAGGCAGTCGCGTCGTGATCGTCGGCGCGAGCTTCATCGGCCTCGAGGCAGCCGCCTCGCTTAGCCAGCGGCGAGCCGAGGTCCACGTCGTCGCACCCGAGCCCCGGCCCATGGAGCGCGTGCTCGGTCCGGCGATGGGCGAGTTCGTGCGCTCGCTGCACGAATCGCACGGTGTCGTGTTCCACCTCGAGCGTACCGTCGCTGCTGTCGAGCCGCAGTGCGTTCACCTCAGCGATGGCACGCGCATCGATGCTGAGCTCGTGGTTGTAGGCATCGGTGTACGCCCACGCCTCGCGCTCGCCGAGAAGGCGGGACTTGCAATCGATCGCGGGGTGCTCGTCGATGAGTATCTGGAGACGAG